>NZ_JACONT010000001.1 GCF_014358075.1 Sphingomonas albertensis
GCGACGATCGAACCGACGCCGAAGAACGCGCCGTGGTTGAACGAGGTCAGGATCCGCGCGACCATCAGCATGCTGTATCCGGTCGACACCGCCGCCAGCAGATTGCCGGCGGTGAAGATCCCCGCGAGCGCGATCAGCAACGTCCGCCGCGGCACGCGCCCGGTCGTCAGCGTCATTAGCGGCGCACCGATCACCACGCCCAGCGCATAGGCACTGATCAGCAACCCGGCGGTCGGAATCGACACACCGAGATCATGCGCGATCACGGGCAACAGCCCCATCGGCGCGAATTCGGTCACGCCGATGCCGAACGCACCGACGGACAGGGCCAGCAGGCCGGGATTGAACTTCATCGTGGTGCTCCTCAGACCAGCGCCGGATTCAGACGGGCGAATCCCTCCTGCTGGCGGTACGGCGTATGCGGGTAGGGCGGCAGCACGTCGCTCGCCGCATCGAGCGCGGCCATCTGCGCCTCCGACAAGGCCCAGCCGATGGCGCCGAGATTGTCGCGCAACTGCGCCTCGTTGCGCGCGCCGATGATCACCGACGCGATCGTCGGCCGGCGCAACAGCCAGTTGATCGCGACCTGCGGCACGGTCTTGCCAGTCTCGGTCGCCACCGCCTCCAGCGCGTCGATCACGCGGTAGAGATGCTCGGTCTCGACCGGCGGCGCGAACTGCTCCGTATCGTGCAGCCGGCTGCCGTCCGGGATCGGCCGGTCGCGCCCGATCCTGCCGGTCAGCCGACCCCAGCCAAGCGGGCTCCAGACCATCGCCCCGACGCTGTGGTCGGCGCCCATCGGCATCAGGTCCGCCTCATAGGCGCGGCCGATCAGCGAATAATAGACCTGGTGCGCGACGAGCCGCGGCCAGCCGTGCCGGTCGGCGATTCCCTGCGCCTTCGCCACCTGCCAGCCGGGATAGTTGGACACGCCGGCATAGCGCACCTTGCCCGCGGCGATCAGTGCGTCGAGCGTTCCCATCAGTTCCTCGGTCGGGGTCGACGCGTCGAACGCGTGGAGCTGGAGCAGGTCGATATGATCCGTGCCGAGCCGCCGCAGCGACTCCGCGACCGCGCGGATCAGGCGTGCGCGCGATGCGCCCCAGTCCTGGGGTCCGTCGCCCATCGGCAGGCCGGTCTTGGTCGAGATCAACACCTGTTCACGCCGCCCCTTGATCGCCGCGCCCAGCACTGTTTCCGACGCGCCGTTCGAATAGACGTCGGCGGTGTCGAACAGCGTCACGCCCGCCTCCAAGCACACGTCGACCAGCCGTCGCGCCTCGGTCGCGTCGCTACGCCCCCACGCGCCGAACAGCGGACCGGTGCCGCCGAACGTGCCCGTGCCGAAGCTGAGCACGGGCACCCGCAGCCCCGATGATCCCAATTGCCGATAGTCCATAACGATATCCCCATGATGTCGACGCATAGATGGACGGCGCGGCGCTCACATATTAGCCTGTGTCGCGGCGAAGGATTTTTGAGGTGGACGCAAAGATAGTGCCGGGCGCCGACCGCGCCCGCGCTTTAGGGATTTTCGCGGCGGTGATGCGAGAGGGCAGCTTTTCAGCCGCGGGTCGCGTGCTGGGGCTGACCCCATCGGCAGTCGCGCGGTCGATCGACCGGATCGAGGCGCGGCTTGGTGTCCGGCTGCTTCTGCGCTCGACCCGCGCGCTCACGCCGACCGCGGAGGGGCAGGCCTATTTCCAGAGCGCGCGTCGGATACTCGCCGATCTCGATGACGCCGAACAGCAGATCGCCGACCAGGGCGCGCCCCGCGGCCGGTTGCGGGTCAGCGCAGCGCTCTCGCACGGCCGTTTGTGCGTCGTCCCGCTGCTCGGCGAATTCGTCGGCCTCTATCCGCAGATACTGCTCGATTTCGCGCTGAGCGATGCGATCGTCGACGTCGCTGCGGGTCAGGCGGACGTCGCGATCCGGTTCGGACCGTTGGCCGACAGCCTGCTCACCGCGCGCAAGCTCGGCGAAAGCGGTCGCGTGATCGTCGCCTCGCCCGCCTATCTCGCGCGCTGCGGCATGCCGGTCACGCCCGAAGACCTGCGCGACCACAACTGCCTCAACTTCAACTTTCGCCGGATCGAGCCGGTATGGCCGTTCCGGCGCGACGGCCGCGACCTAGCTCTGTCGGTTAAGGGCAACATCGAGGCGAACAACGGCGAGACGCTCGGTCAACTCGCGCTGGCCGGGGTCGGGATCGCGCGCGTCGGCGCGTTCAGCGTCGCCGACGACATCGCCGCCGGCCGGCTGGTCCCGATCTTCGAGGAGTTCAACCCAGGCGACGTCGAACTCATCCACGCGGTCTTCGTCGGCGGCATCAACATGCCGGCGCGCGTCCGCGTGTTCGTCGACTTCCTCGCCGCTCGCGTGCCGTTATGACTCGGGCGATTCTCATTGCGCGCCGTACGTCCTTAACAATCCTCCGAATTTGTGGATCATCTGGAGGCGTTCAAACTCCGCTTTTCGGGGCGGCTCGGCAACAAGTCGATCATTTCTGAGATAGTCGCATCAGTGGGAAGTCGAGGCTAACGCCATGAACGACCGTCTGGAGTCGGAAAGCGCGCACAGCCCCCAGAGTGACCGACTGTGGGGCAGCGCCGTTCCCGGAGCCTCGCGCCTCCGTTCCTGATCGCGACCGCTAACGCGGGCTCCAAGCCTCGCGCAGAAGTCCGTTGAAGGTTTCCGCCCGACTTTATACCAGCACGGGCTCGGTGACTTCGGTCGCCTCGCGCTCGGCAACCGCGCCAAGGGGCACGTATAAGGTAGATCGTCAGGATTTCGAATTGAAATGAATTATCGCCATTCCTTCCATGCCGGCAATAGTGCCGACGTCGTAAAACACAGCCTACTTATCGCCCTCGTCCGGGCCCTGCAGCAAAAACCGGGTGCGCTGACCCTGATCGACACCCATGCCGGCTGCGGGCTGTACGACCTCGACGGCGAGGATGCACAACGCACCGGCGAGTCCACGCAGGGCGTGCTGCGGGCCTATGCCGACCCGAACTCCGTGCTGAACGACTACCGCGCCGTCGTGCAGGCGGTGAATGCCGGAGCCGAGCTACGGTTCTACCCCGGCTCGCCGCGAATCCTGGCGCAGCTACTGCGCCCGCAGGATTTTCTAATCCTGAACGAAAAGCATCCCCGGGACGCCTATACTCTGCGCGGTGTGATGCGCGACACATCCGCTGCCGTGCATGAGCGCGACGCCTACGAGCTTTGGCTGGCGACGCTGCCGCCCCGAACCGCGCGCGGCGTGGTGGTGGTCGATCCGCCGTATGAGCAACCCGATGACCGCGCGCGTATCACAGCCACCCTTGCGGCTGCTTACCGTAAATGGGCGCACGGCGTGACGATGATCTGGTATCCGCTGAAAGACCGCGCCGCGCATCGGCGGTGGAACGAGCAGTTACGCCGAATCAGCATCCCGAAATTGCTGAGTGTGGAGCATTGGCTGTACGATGACGATCAGCACGGCATCTATAATGGCGCAGGCCTTTATATTGTCAACCCGCCCTACGCCTTCATACAGGCGCTACCACCTCTGCTGGAAGCCTTGCGCGCCGTGCTGGCACCGGAGGGGCATAAAGGCGAGATCACAACCGCTTGGTTGGATGGTTAAAGCAAAGCTAGTATCGCCATCTGCTCCCAAAGGAGGAATTTCGCGCTGCAGGTCTCAAGCAAAGCATTCTCTCTAGAGTCGCTCCCTGACGTCGGAGGTCGACTAGTGTTCATCGCTAGCTTGTGTTCCGCGTTCACCGGGGCCGCTGGTGGCTTTGCTTTCCCAGTAAAAGTAGCCGATTGCCGAAAGCCGCTCATCGACGCGCAGCGTCGACATGAACGGATGTCTGAAGTTCGTAGGCGCGAAATTGCGGCTGAACGTCAGGAACTGGGTCCTCGCTGCCGGAAGCCGTGGGGCTGCTTGCAACCCAAGGGCAGACGTAGCGGAGAAAGTTGCCGGTCTTGGGAGCTGACATTCTGAACCAGCATTCTAATACACGCAAACCTCTGGAAAACCATGGTCGCGTCTGCAGTGTCACAACCGACCGGTTATGACACCGACGACAACAGGGCGGGTCTCGCGTTGAGTGTTCAGCCTTCCAGATAGGTCGTAAGGCCTTCCAGCGTCTGCATTCCGTATTCCACCGCGCCGAAGTCGATCACGGCCTGACGCCGCTCACGGCTCGGATGGAGCTGGCGCATCGTCAGCACCGTTTTACCGTCCGCCTGTTCATCAAAGGTCACCGTCATGCGGAAACGGTCGGGATCGTTGTGATCGGGCGTCCCATAGTCCACCACGATCCGTTCGTTCGGGACAATTTCCAGAAAAGCGCATGAGGTTCGCGAAGCGCTGCTCCCGGCCCTCGAACATGCCCACCATGTCGAACCGCCAGACGCCGCCAACTCGGATGTCAGCCTCGTGATTCTCGATGCTGAGGCCGGCCGGGCCGTACCATTCGGCCAAGGCCTTGGGGTCCAGCCACGCGGCAAAAACCTTGTCACGAGGATGATTCAGCACCTTCGCCAGCACGATTTCACGGTCAAGCGACCAAGTCTCAAACGGGGCCGCCATGTCCTTCATCCTCTTTATTGTCCAAATAGAGTTCCAGCCGATCTAGCCGCTCTGTGGCGCGCCAGCGTTCCGCGTCCATCCAATCCGCTGCCTCGGAGAAACGCGCCTGCACCAGCCTGCACCAGCGGCTGCGCCCGCGCTTTTCGCTGGTAATCAGCCCGCATTCCTCCAGCACCTTGAGATGCTGGGCGAACGAGGGCAGCGCCATGTCGAAGGGCTCCGCCAAAGCACTGACCGGTACTTCGCCTTCGGCAAGCCGCGACACTACCGCGCGCCGCGTCGGGTCACTGAGCGCGTAAAAGGCGAGATCAAGGGGAGCTGAATGGTAAGGCACATCCCTGAGTATCAAGGAATGGGTGATAAAGCAAGGATATTAAGGTAATTGCCTTAGTATAAGGTCACTGCACGCCCCGCCTCATATCGCGACGCCTTAAAATGCTTGGTGACGCGAACGCAGGAGTTTGCTCACTACGATCCTTGCTGTTGCCGGTGTCAGAACCGGACGGTTGTAACACCGAACAAGCAGCGGCAAGCAGCTTCAGAAATCGGTAGAAGTGGACGTGCTGCCCCATTCTTTCAGGATTGCTGAGTCAGAGGCGTGTTTCCCTTGGATCGCCGCCATCGTGTCGCTACCCAGAGGCAAGCGAACGGGTGGGTTGGGCGACTCCACGAAATCAACCAGCACCTTCGCCAGCTTCGTCGGATCACCGGGTTGGCCATGGTTCAAGTCCACGGCGCGGTTGCGAACACGGCCAGCGGTCTGGTCATAGTCGGGGATGCGATTTGGGCTGACGACCAGCGATGACGCATCGAGAAAGTCTGTCCGGAAATAGCCGGGCTCGATTACGGTGACATGGATGCCGAGCGGCGCGAGTTCCGCGTGCAGCGCTTCCGATACGCCTTCCACCGCGAACTTGGTCGCACTGTAGATGCCGAAGCCGGCTGCGCCCCGATAGCCGCCGATGGACGAGATGTTGAGGATACGTCCCGATCTCACGGCGCGCATGTGGGGCAGGACGGCGCGAGTGACGGCGAGCAAGCCGAACACATTGGTGCGGAAGAGACGTTCGATCTCTGGCGCGGTCGCCTCCTCCACGGCCCCAACCATGCCGAAACCGGCATTGTTGAGCAGCACATCGATGCCACCGAACCGAGCGATCCCAGCCTCCGCTGCGGCAACTGCTTGTTCGTCGCTGGTGACGTCGAGCGGCAGCGCAAGCAGGTTCGGGTGCTCGCCGAAACGGTCAGAAATCGCCTGTGGGCTGCGGGCCGTGGCGATGACGGCATCGCCTTTGGCCAGCACGCGTGCGGTGATGAGCGCGCCGAAGCCGCGCGATGCGCCGGTGATAAACCAGGTTTTCATGTCAGATGTCCTTTTCCGGGTGGCGGGGTTCAGGTGCCTGCGTTGCAGGGAGTGCGGGCGCGTTCACTCGGCAGGCGCGACGCGAGCCCAGAGGTCGTTGAAAGCGATTGCGTCGAAGAAGGCGAAGGCGCGGGTCACGCGGCCACCCCGCATTTGGAAGAACCAGGCGTAGGTGTTGACGTAAGGCTTGCCATCGCGTGCGGTGCCGGCGGCGTCGAAGTGGATGACGACGCGGTCACCATCGGCCGTGATGCTCTTGATCGTCGGCTTGATGCCGGCCGACATGCGCGCGTTGAACGGGCGGATGACCTCGCGCATGAAAGCCTCTTTGGTCGGATAGGTCTTCGACACGACCGAGTTGCGCTCGATGGTCCAGCTCGCCTCGTCGGCAAGCAGGTCGAAAGGGCTGCCGGTGCCGGCCGTCCATGCATCGAAGCTGCGCTGTACGATCGTCTTGTTGCCCGCCGGCGTCTGCGCATGAGCGCCGGGTGCCACCGCGAGGATGCCAACGCTGGCGGCGGCGAACGCTAGGCTCGCGCGCACGGCGAAGGGTTTCCAGAAGGTGCTGGTCACGGTCGTTCTCCTGATCGGGCGAGCGGCAGCATGGATCGCCGCCCCTCGCCAGTGGGTTAAATCTGGGCGGTCCAGGCAGCGGCCTGAGCGTCCTTCAGCATGTCCTCGACGAACTGCGGGCAGACGTTGCGGACCTTGCCGGTGTCGGCGGGAACGATATCGATCATGCGGTCGATCATCTCCTGCGGGTCGAGGTGTCCCTGCGGGCTGGCGAGCAGCGCATCGAAAGTGGCCCGGAGTTCGTCGCGCTTGGTGAAGTTCCTGGCGTCGTCGAGCCAGCGGAAGGCGGTGTCCGCCATCGTCTCGTTGTAGCCGGTGAGATAAGCACCGGGGTTGATCGTCTGGACCTTGATCCCGAATGGCGCGACTTCCTGCGCGATCGCCTCGGCCATTGATTCCAGCGCGTGCTTGGTCGAGACGTAGGTGCCCCAGCCGGCGGGCGTGAACAGGCCGCCCATGGAAGACGTGAAGACGATCTTGCCTTGGCGGCCCTCCGCCACCCAGCGGCGGATGAACGCTTGCGTCAGCTCCAACGGCTTGAAGACATTGACTTCGTAGTTCCTGCGGAAGAGATCGAGCGGAATCTCGCTCACAGGTCCGCTCTCACCATAGCCGGCGTTGTTCCAGAGCACGTCGGCATCCAGCGTCTGGATGAACGCCATGTCGTAAGGGTCGTTGAGGTCGAGCTTCTCGACGCGGAAATTGTCGAGTCCGAGTTCGGCGACCTTGTTGCGTAGCGCCGCCACCTGGGGGCTGATCTGGGCGGTGGCGATGATGGTATGGCCCGCCTTCGCCATACCAATGGCAGCAGCCTTGGCGAAGCCGGAGCCTGCGCCGGTAATGAGGATAGTCTTCGTCATGATCGTTCTCCTGGCGCTTGCGGTAGTATTTGCGAGTGAGGGTTCTCAGCCGTTCAGCGCGGCTACTGCGGCTTCGGCGATGGCCAAGTCCTGCGACGGCGCACCGCCTGAGACGCCGATGGCGCCAATGAGCACGCCGTCTGCATTGATCAGCGGCAGGCCGCCCGGAAAGGGCATCAGCCCGCCATTGCTGGCCTGGAGGTTCGGAGCCGGCGCGCCAGGCTGGCAGTAGTCCCACACAGCGGCGCTGCTGGTGCCGAACATCGTGGCCGTGCGCGCCTTGGCCGCAGCAACATCAATCGAGCCGAGCACCACGCCGTCCATGCGGACGAAGGCCTTCAGGTGCGCGCCGGCGTCCAGCACGGCGACGACGGCAGGCACGCCGATCGCAGCGGCGTGGGCTTGGCCTGCGGCAAGCAGGCCCTGCGCCTGGTCTGCGGTGATGGTCTCGAAAATGGTCATCATGTAGCTCCTTCGATCCGGCAGCGTCGGTGGCAGGAGCGTTGTGCGCCTTCTGGACTGATGCGATTAGATGGCTAGTCTTCCGGACAATGCTGAGCGAGGATCAGCAATGCGCACGACCGATCTGTCCGAACTCGCCGCCTTCGACGCGGTCGCCCGCCATCGCAGCTTCCGCAAAGCGGCAGAGGAGCGCGGCGTCACCGCCTCCGCGATCAGCCACGCAGTGTCGAACCTAGAGGCGCGTGTCGGCATCCGCCTGCTCAACCGCACGACCCGCAGCGTGTCGCTGACCGACGCAGGGGCCATGTTGCTGGCGCAACTCTCGCCCGCGTTCGGCGACATCGGCTTGGCGCTGGATGCGCTCAATCAGTATCGCGACACGCCATTCGGCAAGGTGCGGATCAACGCGCCGAACTCGATTGCGCCATTTGTGCTCGGGCCGGTGATTGGCAAGCTGATCGAGCGCAACGCGAACCTGCAGCTGGAGATCGTCGCCACCGACCGCCTGGTCGACATCGTCGAGGAAGGCTTCGACGCGGGCATCCGGCTAGGCGAGAGTCTGCGTGAGGGCATGACTGCCGTGCGCATCAAGCCGCGCATGAGCCTGGTGGTGGTGGGCTCGCCTGGCTATTTCGCGCGGCACCCCGTCCCGCGCACGCCTGCTGACCTGAAAAGCCATGTCTGCATTCAGAACATGTACCCAAGCACTGCTCGCTATCCGTGGTTCTTCAGTCGCGAAGGGGAGGACGTCGAGTTTGAGCCGACCGGTCCACTGGCGCTGCATGACCACGAGCTGATGATCGAAGCTGCGCTTGCGGACGTTGCGCTTGCCTACGTCTGGGAAGATCGCGCACGGCCCTATGTGAAGGCCGGGCGCCTGATCCGATGTCTCGATGAATGGATTGTGCCGGAAGATTGGCTCTATCTCTACTATCCCGCTCGGACAGGCATGTCAGCCGGACTGCGCGCTGTGATTGAAGCGCTCCGCGTCAGCTAGCTAGAACGACGCCTCCAGATCGCGTGGCCCTCTCAAGTCCGGCGATGATTATTGATCGGTGTCATAACCGAACGGTTGTGACACTACGCACCGACGGCTTTCGACCGTTCCGATTCTGGAAGCTGTCAGGCAGCAATGTCCCCAGTTTGAGCCGTTCGGAGCGGCTGTAAGAGTTCGTCAAAGCGGTCTACCCACTCACATGAATGAGCGGCAAGTTTTGGGAAGCGAGAAAGCCCGCGTGAACGGCTGGAATCGGGTCACCTGGCGCGAGGCCTTATCGGTTCCGGTCCATCTGTAGGAGACGGACATAGTCCTGTTCTGGTTGGCCATATGTATCGCCCGCCAGCGCCATAAGCTTTGTCCGATCGTGGACCAGAACCTTGGCCCGGACGGCCCGGATCGCATGCTCTTCCTCCAGCCGGTGGAGTGCGTCCGTAACGCTGCTACGGCGAACGCCGAGCATCAGCCGGAACTCTTCGTGCGTCATGCAGATCTCGTCGGCCTGGACGCGGTCGTGATAGAGAAGGATCCACCGGGCCATGCGGCGTTCGATCGAATGCGCCAGCGATGACACGACGGTCCGGCCCATCTGCAGCATGAACACGTGCGCGAATCTCAGCAGTGTCAGGTGCAAGGCAGGGCTTAGGTCGATCGCTGCAAGCAATGCGTGGGCGGGAATGCGCAGCGCCTGGCCGCGCTCGGCGCGCATCGTGACGTCGTAGGGCGAGCGATCGTCGCCCATCACCAGCGGCCAGCCGATGAACCCCTCGGCGCCGACCAGACCGACCGCATAGCGGCGGTCGTCGTCGAGCGAATCCAGCACTCCGGCAATACCCTGTTCCAGAAAGCAGATGCTTTCGATCGGATCGCCGGCTCGCGTGATGAAGTCGCCGACAGCGAACGATACCGGCTCGAGATGCGGCGCCAGCACGCCGAAATCTTCCGGGGAGAGGCTGGCTAGCAGCCGATTGCCGACCATTCTTTCGACAGGGGCGTCATCGCGATCGACCGCTGCGCGAGGCGTTGCGCCGGTGATGGAAACGATCGTCGACACCCAATTCTCCTTCTAACCGGCGGACTTTGCACGGTTCCGTACAGCAACGTTGGCCATCCTGCTTTGTTCATGAGCGATCAAACAGGAGGATCACATGGTTTCCATCTCGAAGCGCCCGGTCGCGCGCAGCCTTTTCGCGGCGGCGCTGCTGACCGCATCGGCAGGCGTTCTCGCGCAATCGGCCCGCTCGCCTAGCGCACCGCCGCCCGCAGCCCCGCCGGCAAGCGCGACGCAGCCGCCCAAGGCCGCGCCCGACATGCAGAAGGTACTCGACGCGCTGGCGGGTCTCGGCGGCAAGCCGATCGAGACGCTAACCCCGGCGCAGGCGCGGATGCAGCCTTCGGCCGCCGACGGTGCCAAGGCGGTGATGGCGCAGCAGGGCCTGTCGACCGCGCCCGACGCCTCGGTAACGACGCAGGACGTGCCCTATGGCTCGGACGCCCAACAGTTCGCGCGCATCTACAAGCCCGCGGCAGCGCCCGCGAATGGCAAGCCTATGCCGGTCGTCGTCTATTATCATGGCGGCGGCTGGGTGATCGCGGACGTGAACACGTATGATTCGGCCCCGCGTGCGATGGCCAAGGCGCTGAACGCGATCGTCGTGTCGGTCGAGTACCGTCACGCGCCCGAGTTCAAGTTCCCCGCGCAGCATGACGACGCCGCAGCGGCGTATCGTTGGACTTTGCAGAATGCGGCGAGCTGGGGCGGCGATCCTGCGAAGATTGCGGTGGCGGGCGAGAGCGCGGGTGGCAACCTTGCGGTCGCGACGGCGATCTACGCCCGCGACAATCGCCTGACGCTGCCACGCTACATCGTCTCGGTCTATCCGATCGCCAACAGCAGCATGACGCTGCCGTCGCGCAAGGACTCGGCGAACGCCAAGCCGTTGAATGCAGCGATGCTGAAATGGTTCGGCTATTATTACCAGACCAGCGCCGCCGATGCGCAGGACCCGCGGCTGAACCTGGTCGCCGCCAACCTGCGCGGCCTGCCGCCGACGACGATCATCAATGCGCAGATCGATCCGCTGCGCTCGGACGGCGAGACCCTGGCCGCGGCGATGCGCACCGCGGGCGTGAAGGTCGAGCAGAAGACGTATCCAGGCGTGACGCATGAGTTCTTCGGCATGGCGAAGGTCGTGCGTGGTGCCAAGGACGCCAACGAACTGGCGGTCGCGCGCCTGAAGGCAGCGCTCGCAGGGGCGCCCCGCCGCTGATCGGTTCGACGGGGTGGCTGGTGCCGCCCCGTCGATCAATGCGTGACCGGCATCTGGCCGGCGCGGCCTGACAAGGGAGAGCAAGCGATGCGTACCCCACCTTATCCGCCTGCGGACATGCCCGCGGATCTGCGTCCGCTCCACGACGAGATGGACGCTTACATCACCGGGCATCTCAAGGGCTTCGTCTCGCATCGGGCGGATGGCGCGCTGGTCGGGCCATTCGCACCGATGCTGCGCTTTCCCGCGTTCGGTCGCGCTGCCTGGACGTATACCAAGGCGCTGATCGACAACGCGACGCTGCCCAAGGAGGCGCACGAGGTCGCGATCCTGGCCACCGGCGCCGTCTTCAACTCGCGCTACGAACTCTACGCGCACGAGCGGGTCGGCGAGGCGGCGGGTCTGTCGGCCGAGAAGGTCGCGACAATTGCCGCCGGCCAGCGTCCCGCCGACCTGACCGAAGAGGAGGCTTCCGCCTATGACGTCGCGGTCACGTTGGCGGCCGGGCGTCAGCTGCCAGCCTCGACCTATAACCGTGCCGTGCGCGCGTTCGGCGAGGAGGGGACGGCGGAACTCGTTTATCTGGTCGGCGGCTATTGCCTCGTGTCGCTGCTGCTCAACGCCTACGACATGTCGGTCCCGGGCCGCGAGGAGGGCTTGCCCGACGATCCAAAGGAAGAGGGAGAGCGCGCATGAACGGCAAGCGGATGGCCGGCGCGATCGCCGGTGGGTTGGTGGCAGGCCTCGGCATCACCGCGATGATGATGGCGGGCGAGAAGAAGAGCGGCACGCCGTCCGAGCTCACCGATCTCGAACGGGCCGGTGCGCGGCAACTCGGCGCCCGCTCCGTACCGTTAAGCGACCTCCCGGATGCGACCGAACAGGTCGTCGTGCAGGGCAGCCACCTCCTGCTCTCCGCGGCAGCCGGCGCGGTCTATGCAGCGACCGTCGACGAGAATGCGGGCGTGCTGCCGTCGGGGATCGTGTTCGGTCTTGCGTTCTATGCGGCGATGCACTGGATCACCGGGCCGCTGCTGGGGCTCAAGAAGCCCGAATGGCAGGCGGACGCGGCGACGATCGGGACGCACACGATGGTCCACCTCGTCTTCGGCGTCGCGACCGCGGCCGGCGCGAAGGCAGCGGCCAACGCCTGACCGTTCCGGAATACCGACGCCCCCAAAGCGCGAACCGCGCGTTACTGCGCTGAACCACAAGGATTTCCCATGTTGAAGAACCCGATCCGCTACAGCCCCGACGTCGAGACGATCGGTCCCGACGAGCAGGAGACGATCGACGGTCTCAACAAGACGTTCAGCTACATTGTCGAAAAGACGCACGAGGACCTCGGCCACGCGCAGCGTGGCGTCCATGCCAAGAGTCATGCCCTGCTCGAAGGCGAGATGGTGGTGCACGACGACCTCGCCGACGAACAGGCGCAGGGCATTTTCGAGCGCGGGCGTCGCTACCCGGTCATCATCCGGATGTCGGCGATCCCCGGGGATCCGATCCGCGACAGCGTGTCCCTGCCACGCGGCTTCTCGATCAAGATTATCGGCGTCGACGGCGAGCGGCTGCCGGGCGCCGAGGATGAAGTGACGCAAGATTTCCTGATGGCTTCGGGGGTCGCCTTCTCGAACCCGACGCCGGTCGGGTTCCTGCGCAACACCAAGCTGCTCGCTGCGACGACCAACCGCGTGGAATGGGCGAAGGCGGCGCTGTCGAAGGTCTTGCGCCCGATCGAGCAGGCGCTCGAAGCGGTCGGCGGCGAGAGTGCTTTGCTGAAGGGCTTCGGTGGCTATCCGGATACCAATCCGATCGGCGACCGCTATGGCACGCAGGCGGCGCTCCGCTTCGGCGACTATATCGCCAAGTTCGACATTGTGCCGGAATCGCCCAACTTTCGCGCGCTGACCGACCAGAAGCTCGACGAGAGCAAGAGCCCCGACTCGATCCGCGAAGAACTGATGGCGATCTTCGCGGACGAGGGTGGTGCCTGGACGCTGCGCGCGCAACTCTGCCGTGACCTCGAGGAGAACCCGATCGAGGACGCCGCGACGCCGTGGCCGGAGCAGGGCAATCCCTACATCCCGGTCGCGACCATCACGGTGAAGCCGCAGAAGAGCTGGTCCAAGGAGCGCGTCGCCGTGCTCAACGAACAGACTGCATTCCGCCCGTGGCACGGCGTCGAAGCGCATCGCCCGCTCGGGTCGGTCATGCGCGCACGCCGCGCCGTGTATCCCGTCATCCAGGATCTGCGGAGCGAGTTGAACGGCTGCCCGATGCACGAGCCGCGGTCGCTGCCTGCGCTCGACTGACCGGGTCTGCACGGAACCGTACCGAAACGTCGAGGGGCATTCGGGTGTTAACATCCTGATCCAACAGGAGCTTCCCATGCCCTATCTACCCTATCGTGACGACATCGAGACGCCTGAGCCCGGCGAGCAGGAGAGCATCGACGGTATCATCAAGGGGATGACGCAGGAGAGCGAGACGGTCGAGAAGCGCGACGGCCATGCGGTGCGCGCCAGTCATGCCAAGAGCACGGCTTGCGTCATCGGCAAGTTGGTCGTCGCCGCGGATTTGCCGCCCGAACTGGCGCAGGGGCTGTTCGCGAACCCAGGGACGTTCGACGTCGCGGTCCGCTTTGCACAGGGGCCGGGCGAGAAGCTCGGAGACCGGGTCTCGACGCACCGCGGAATGGCTATCAAGGTCTTCGGGGTCGAAGGCGCCAAGCTGTCTGGTCACGACGCGCCGACGCAGGACTTCGTACTGGCGAGCGGCACGACGTTCCCGGCCGGCACCGCCGCCGGGTTTCTAGCGCAGGCGAAGAAGATCGGCATGACCGTGCCGATGCCCGAAGGTGTCAAAAGCGCGGCCGCATCGATCGCGCGCAACATCAACAGGGTCTTGAACGCGGTCGGTGCCGAACCGAGGCCGACGCTGGACTTTTACGGCCATCCGTTCAGCCACCCGCTCGTCGAGAGCTATTTCAGCCAGTGCCCCATCCGCTACGGCGATCATGTCGCGAAACTCGGCGTGTTTCCGGTCGCGCCTGAGCAGCGTGCGCTCGATGATTGGCGGCTCGATCCGCATGAGGATGAGGATGGCTTCCGTCACGCCGCGACCGCGTATTTCGACGGCAACGACGCGGTGTTCGAACTGCGCGCGCAACTCTGGGCCGATGCCGAGACGCAGCCGATCGAAGATACGTCGGTCGACTGGCCGACGCGGGTCAGCGAATACCGCACGATCGCGACGATCCGTCTGCCGCGGCAGGCCGCCTATGGCCCGGATCGCGTCCGCTATTTCGACGAGGTGATGACGTTCCGGCCGGCGCACGCGCTCGAAGCGCACCGCCCGCTCGGCGGCGTGATGCGCGCACGCATGCAGGTGTACCGCGCGCTCAGCGATTTCCGCCACCGCGAGACCGGCATCGCCGCCGCGAACACCGCGGCCATCGCCGATATTCCGGCCTGATACCGCACACGCTTATTCAGATTTCGAAAGGACGATAATGAAGCTCCAAGGCAAGACAATCGCAATTCTGATTTCACCACGCGGCACGGAGGAGCCCGAGTTCGCGCAGCCCAAGGCCGCCGTCGAACAGGCGGGCGGTGCTGTGACCGTCATCAGCCTCAAAACCGGCGACGCGGAGACGTTCAACAACGACCTTGATCCCGGCAAGACGTTCGCCATCGACAAGGCGATCGAGGACGTGTCGGCGGCCGACTTCGATGGCTTGGTAATTCCGGGCGGGTGCGTCGGCGCGGACACGCTGCGGTCGTCGGACAAGGTCGTGGCGTTCGTCCGCGATTTCTTCGCCGCCGGTAAGCCGGTCGCCGCGATCTGCCATGCGCCATGGACGTTGATCGAGGCCGATCAGGTACGCGGTCGTAAGCTCACCTCGTACCCGACGCTCGCCACCGACATCCGTAATGCCGGCGGGACCTGGGTCGATCAGGAGGTGGTCGTCGACCAGGGCCTCGTCACCAGCCGCACCCCGGATGACTTGCCTGCGTTCTGTGCAAAGCTCGTCGAGGAGTTCTGCGAGGGCAGGCACGAGGCGCAGGCGGAGAACGCATGATGGCGCGCTTTGCCGGCAAGGTGGTCGTGATTACCGGTGCCGCCTCGGGCATTGGTGAAGGTGCTGCTCGCCGTTTCGCCGAGGAAGGCGCGACGCTGGTGCTGGGCGACATCGACAAGGGCGCGCTCGACCGGTTGGCGGGCGAACTGGGCGGCACCGTCGAGACGCGGGAAACCGACGTCACCGACCGCGCCGCGTGCGAGGCGCTGGTCGAGGCGGCGATCGACCGGTTCGGTCGGATCGACGTGCTCGTCAACGACGCCGGCGTCGACCATCTGGGCAAGCTGGACGAGGGCGACTTTTCCGAATTCACCAAGGTGATCGAGACGGACCTGTACGGCGTCGTCCACATGAGCCGCGCGGCGATCGCGCATCTGCGCGCGTCGAAGGGCTGCATCATCAACGTGTCGTCGGTGTCGGGGCTCGGCGGCGACTGGAACCACAGCTTCTACTGCGCGGCCAAGGGTGCGGTCAGCAACTTCACGCGAGCGCTGGCGATGGACGAGGCGAGGAACGGCGTTCGCGTCAACGCGGTCAACCCGTCGCTGACCTATATCGCGCTGACCGCGGGAATGAGGGAACAGCCCGACCTGATCGCCAAGTTCGAGGAGCGAATCCCGATCGGGCGTGGTGCCGAGCCCGCCGACATCGCCGGTGCAATCGCGTTCCTGGCGAGCGACGACGCGCGCTTCGTGACGGGCGTCAACCTGCCGGTCGACGGCGGACTGACCGCGTCCAACGGCCAACCCCCGCTGTCCTGACATCGCGAGAGCGCAGCAACCCGCTTTCGGTCCTTTTCGGAGTCCATTCGGCAATGACGACCCCCGTTACCCTCCGCGCGCAGATCGGCGCCGTCGATGTCTGACGCGCTCAAGGTCGCTATCGTCACCGGTGCCTCGCAAGGCTTGGGTGAGGGGATTGCAGATGCGTATCGCGCGCGCGGCTGGCGTGTCGTCGGCGTGTCGCGATCGATCGCACCTTCGCAGGCTGACGATTGGGTCACCGTTGCGGGCGACGTCGCGGATCCCGAAACCGCGAGGCGCACCGTGATGGCCGCGCGCGAGCGGTTCGGGCGTGTCGATACGCTCGTCAACAATGCCGGCGTCTTCATCGGTGAGCGTTTTACTGGTTACACGGCCGAGCAGTACCGCCAGATCACGCAGACGAACCTCGATGGCTTCTTCCACATGACGCAGGCAGTGCTGCCGCTGATGGTCGAGCAGGGCAGTGGCCATATCCTTCAGATCGTCACGACGTTGGCGGAGCACGCCAATGTCGAATTCCCGTCGGTGCTCGCGTCGTTGACGAAGGGCGGGCTCGCTGCGGCGACGCGCAGCCTGGCGATCGAATATGCGGCCTGCGGCGTACGCGTCAACGCGGTGTCGCCCGGCATCACCGAAACGCCGATGCACCCTCCCGAAACGCGCGCCGGGCTCGGAGCGTTTCACCCGCTCGGTCGGATGGGCACGGTCGCGGACGTGGTCGGCGCGGTGCTGTACCTCGAGGATGCCAGTTTCGTGACCGGCGAAATACTCCACGTCGACGGTGGACAAGTCGCCGGTCACTGACGCGCAAGACAGGTACGCGTCGTTATATCTCTGAGTGGGTCAGCGGGCGCCGAGTCCCCTGACCCCCCTTGGCGCTACTGCAAGACGTGTTCGGCGCATCGGCGGACGGACGCAGCGCTGGCCTGCGGGTGCGCGACCGGGAGCATATGCCCTCCGTCGGTCATCTCCAGCGTCGCGCCTGGAATTGCGGCTACTGCCCGGTCGCCGTCGATCGAGGGGGCGATCACTTGGTCGTCACGGCCATAGAGCAACGCGACCGGGATCGTCAGGTCGGCATAACGGCTGACGATTGCGGCAAGGTCGACGTCTGCGCTGGCCAGTTCGACCAGCGCGGCGTTGACCGCAACCGGGCGATCGCCGAGCCCACCGCCGCCGCGCGTGGCGAAATCGGCCGGAACAGCATCGGGCGCGAAGATCTTGCCCCAGCGCAGGCCATACGCCGCACGGCTGATCGGCGTGCCGAGCAGATTGGCAAAGAGCGCGCGCCCGCCAGGGTTGCTTTCGATCGCGTTTGCCACCGAGGCGGGCATCGATCCAGGCGGCTGCGTCATCGGTGCCAGCAGCGCGAGGCCGGCGACCGTCCCAGGATGGTGCGCGGCCACGCCGAGGGCGACCGCACCGCCCAGCGAATGACCGACGAGCAGCGGCGGACGATCGAGCGCGAGCGTGTCGATGAGGCCTGCGATGATCGCCGACTGGCCGAGGATACCGGGCTGTTCGCCGGTCGGTACCGAATAGCCCGAGCCGGGCCGGTCGACCAGAATGACGCGATACGTGTCGGCCAGCGCATCGGCGACGCCGTAGGAGAAGTTGCGCAGTTGCGCGCCCAGCCCGTGGATCAGGACGATCGGCGGTCCCGCTCCGCGATCGACATAGTGGATCCGTGCACCTGTGACGTCGATGAAACGGCCGTCGGCGGGCACGTCCTGCTCGATCCGCTTGGTCGTCGCGCGGGTGTAGACCGCAGCCGCTGCCAGCGCCGCAGCGATGATCCCAGCCGAGCGAAGTGCGATCGAGCGTTTCGGGGCGTCGTCGGAAACCGATCTGGACGCGAAGAAACGGCGCATGTCGGCGAGCAGCAATTCGGGTTGCTCGAGCGCGGCAAAGTGGCCGCCCGCGGGCATCTCGGTCCACTGGACGATGTCATAGGTCTTTTGCGCCTGCGAGCGCGGCGGCGGCGGGAAGACCGGGTCGGGGAACACCGCGACTCCGGTCGGTACGGTGATCCGCGTTCCCGCGGGAAAAGTGCCCGAATCCTCCAGCACGCGGCCACGGTACATCCAGGTCGACGTCACGAACGATCCCTCGACCAGATACAGCATGATGTTGGTAAGGAGCAGGTCCTCGTCGAACGCCTGCCACAGGTCGGGGCGGCCGTGTGCGTCGCGTGGCACGTCGGTCCATGCGCCGAACTTCTCCAGGATCCACGCCGCGACGCCGACCGGGCTGTCCGACATCGCCACGCCTAGCGTCTGCGGGCGCGTGCCCTGTTCCTGCGAATAGCCAGTTTCTTCCTTGGCAAGCTTGGCGCGTTTCGCGGCCCAGGCGACCTCATCGGGCTTTTTAGGCACCGCGTCCTTGGCCTGGAGCAGCACCATGTTCACATGGAGTCCGGCGATCGCATCGGGATGCGCGTGCGCCATCCAGCCACCGATCGCGGCACCCCAGTCGCCGCCCTGCACGAGATAGCGTCGCGTGCCGAACAGCTCGACCATCAGGCCGTGCATGAGCTCTGCGGTCTGCTTCGGTCCGATCGGAGACACGGGGCGGCCCGAAAACGCGTAGCCGGGCAGCGAGGGGACGACGACGTCGTGACCGTCGGCGACGAGCGGCGCGATCAGCGCCTCGAATTCGAGGAACGACCCCGGCCAGCCGTGCAGCAGCAGCAGCGGGGGACGTGAGCCATCGCCCCGCGCATGAATGAAGTGGAGGCTCTGCCCCTGCACGTCGGCCGTAAACTGCGGCAGCATATTGAGCCGCCGCTCCTGCGCGCGCCAGTCGTAGTCCGCCAGCCAATAGTCTACGAGCCGCTTGAGATCGGCGAGGCCGACGCCTGACTGCCAGCCCCCCGCGTCCGGCATAAGGCTCCAGTCGAACGCCTCGACCTTTGCGCGGATGGCAGCGAGGCGGTCGTCGAGTACCGCTATGAAGAAGGGTTCTGCCATGTGTCGATCCTGCCGATGGGGGTAAATCTTGCTTCCCCGATTGAAAGCCTAGCGTCGAACGCGCGAAGGTCGCCGAAAGGCGCTTCGAGGCGAGATGAACGAGCGGCTGCTTTTGGGAAGCAGGTACGGCAATTTGGACGTCTGGAATTGGGTCTGGCCGGCAGCCGTAGGGCAGGGGGCCGCTCGCCCAAACGCGGACGTTGAAGCTCGTGATCTGGACTCCCGATAACGGCCATTCGTTAGGCGCGATCTTTCCTGTCACTATGGGTTAAAAACTTGGAATGCAGCGCCGATGTGATCTCACTGCCCTATCGGCCTCGGCGCGTGCTAGATTGCAGCAGCTTCGATCCGGCTTTGAAGGTCTTTGATATTCTGCTCCACGGCGTGCTGTATAACTGCATCGCCCAGAGCCCGCGCGGCCTCATATTCCGCCCTCCTAATCTTGAGCACCTCGCTGGCGACATGTTGCCAATCGGCAGCAGGTATGCCGTAGTCGCGGGTAGCTTCTGCTTGTTCGAGAGCGCTGATTCCAATCAGATGGAGGCGAGGCCACTGATCAATCTCGTCGACATACGCATAATCGAAGTTGATTTTAGCAGTTTCGGTCAACGTCACCGTAACGTGATTCCAAGGCCTTGGCAGGAAGATGTCCAGCGTTCTCATTCTCGCGAGATCGACCTTGACTGACTCCTCCACCTTTTCGGGCCTGCTACCAAAGCCGGCATACTGCCCTTGAACACCGTCGCGACGGGTCCACTGACTGACTCCCGCGGTCTGCATCCACTCATGAAATTGCGCCTCGAACCGCATCTCCACAGCATCCGCGGGGAAGATCGACCAAAGCTTTCGACCAATGTCGCCAACGGTTGCTTCGAAATGCTGCGTGTCTGCCATCGGTGTCCCAATCCGTTTGTTAGCATTAATTCGTCAGTCTCAGGCAGCAGGTCCAGTCTCGTTCCAAACTTCGTAATTCGGTGCCGACCAACAGGACGTCTATCGCGCAATCATTTCGGAAAATGCGACGTACCATCTCGGCTATCGCGATCGATTTTCCGTAAGCAGTCCGTCCGCTTTCCTCTCCATTCCGGCCATCCTGATGCAAAATCAAAAGTTTTGCATCAGGCCTGGGCGCTTGGCCGAGGCCGCAAGCGCCCAAGGGGATCTAGGATCTTCACCCGTTGGCCAGGTATTCCCGCATAGTCTGTTGCGGAGCGGTGACCGTCGCGGTCAGTGATCGTCACTGTGAAGTGGCAGTTCAACGCGTCGGACCAAAAGCGGGCCTTTGCTTCTACCACGTTAGCGATTGATCCACCGGCTTTCGAACAGAGGTCAGCGAATGCGGTCTTATAGAGCGCTACCGACTCCACCAGCGAGGTAGACGGTTCACCTTCGATGACAACGCCGTGTAGAAAATCGACCGTGATCGCGCGCTCGTGAGAGCGCTCGGCATCTCCATAAACGTCCATCTCGTAATGGCCGATCATGAGACCGATGCCGCTACCGAGGGAATCGGCGACGTTGTGAACGATGGACCGTAGTTCGGCATGTTTCATAGGGCAGGCTATAATGGCTCAGACCCGTTTCCTATGACTTTCCGCACCCATCTGATGCAAAACTCACGGATTTCGCAACGGCCTCAAGGCGGCCCAATCTGCGGCCTTCCTCGATGCAGAACTCTGATGCTTCCCGAGCAGCACGTCGGTTGCAAAAGGGTTCGTTTTTTGGGAACGCTGAGAAGCTCCTACATTCCCTTCGTGAACCAGCAGTTGACCACGCGACCGTCCTTGGCATCCACGTGGCAACGCCCGGTCCATGTCGTCACTTCGAGCACCGCCTGATCTAACGCTATGATCTGAGAGTAGCCTTTCGCGTCCGACCACTCTTCAATTACCATCGGTGCGCGCCAGGCAAGCCTGCCGTTATGTTCGTACGCTGCGACATTTGAAGCGTTGTCCTCCGCAACAAATCCGTACGGCTCATTGACGACATAGACCCGGCGGCGATCAAAATCAGGTACGATCTCCGATACTTCCGTATTGCCAGTTCGGATGCGCTTCAGAATGTTGGCCGTTGCGGCATCTATCAGTAGCAGACCGTCATCGACGCCTACGAACAGGGTTTCATCCATCAGCACCATAATCCGTGCGTTGAACCACGGCGCACCGGGTACGGACACGTCACCAAGTTCGATGATCTTGGCAAAATCAGCGCGTCTCTGTCGCAAGCCGAGGCGCACCCTGCTGGGAGGACGCGACAGCTTCTTGTCGTGGATCTCCTCATAGCTGAGAGCGTCAAATGTCAGATCGGCGACATAATCGACATTTTCCTCTCTATAGACGTAGCGCATTGCCGTCCTTTCCCTTGTCATGCGCAATGCACCGATGGTTCGCTACTAGCACCTATGCCAGCGAAACCTGAGATTCTCGAAACAACATCCTTTTTGAAAAATTCGGCTTGCCGTCAGGCAGAGGGCAATGCGTGCAGCATGAGGCTCGCCTCGAGATGAACGAAGGGCCGAAGTTGGGAAGCGGAGACTACCCCGCGAACGTCAGGAACTGGGTCGTCGGCGCCGGCGCTCACGAACCTTACTTTGCCAGAAATTGGCGCACATGCGCGACGAAAGCGTCCGACGCGGGCTCGCGCCCCAGCAACAGATGATTGTCGCTGTCGAGCGTCACGAATTCTGCGCCCGGGATTCGCGCGGCGAGTTCGCCGCCCTGGCAGAGCGGGATTCGTCTATCGCCACGGGCGTGCATGACGAGCGTCGGGGCCCGCACATCGCCGAGAATGTTGCGAACATCGATATCGGCGAAGACCTCGAGATAGCGCGCGGCATTCTCGGGGGTGACCGTCTGACACTGGAATGCGTTGAACCATTCGAGTTCTTCGGGCGTGGCACTCGGCATGAAGGTCGCGGTGACCATCTGGCGATAACCCGCGTCGGTGCGACCCCAGCCTTGCCGGACCAGCGTTATGATCGCTTCGCGCTCCGCCGTTTCGTCCGGCGTGGCATCGATCCGCCAGCCCGCGGCATAGCCTCCCCACAGGATCAGGTGGCTCACGCGGTCGGGATGGCGCACGGCATAGGCAATCGCGACCGCACAGCCCTGGGACAGGCCGAGCAACGGGAAACGGTCGATCCCGGCAGCGTCGACGACTGTTTCCAGATCCTGGACGAACGCCTCGAAGCTGATGTCGGATGCTGCCCCGTCCGACATGCCGTTGCCACGCTCGTCATAGCGCACGAACGTGTTATCGCGCGCCAGCTCGCGGAACATCGGTGCCCAGATCGGCGCATCCCAATCGAGCTCGAGATGGTTGAGCCAGTTGGCCGCCTTCACAAGGGGCGGCCCCTGTCCGACGCAGCCATAGGCGAGGCGAACCCCGTCAGCCGCCTCGCAGAACCGGATCTTCTGCCGCTGCAGCAATGTCGGCGTCGCCTCTTGGGTCAATGCGGCATCGCTCGGTGGCGGGCTCGCGATCGCCGGAGCGGCGAGGCCGGCTGCGACCATCGTCGCCGCAAAACGTTGCCCCACCATCGCCGCGTCGGCGCTGCGGCCCAGTTGCGACAGGGTGGCATGAAGTTCCTCGGCGGCGGCGCCGTTGAAGCAATCGACGTCGAACCATTCGCGCGCCCATGGCAGCCGGTCTTCCGGTACCAGTGGCGCCGTCTTCACATACCGCGCGAGAAGCAGGCGCCGGAGACGATCGGCCGCCTCCCGCTGCGCGGCCAGCCAGATGGTGAAGCGGTCTAGTCTCGGGAGATCGAGCCCTGCCAGAAACGGCTCGCGCAGCGCGACGAGCGCCTCGACCATGTCAGCGGCGGCAGCGGTGTCCGCATCCAGCGCGCGCGATGCCCGCTGCAGATCGGTTTCGAGTTCATCCTGTCGCAGGGCGACCGTCTCGCGGTCCGCGACGAGTGAGGGCCGATCGACGTCGATCACCGCGCGCAATTTGCTCAGCGACCAGCGCAACGCGCCCCGGGGATCGTCCGGACCATCATCCCATAAGAGATCGCACAGATGCTCGCGGCGGTGCGGCCGATCCTCGACAATCAGATAGGCGAGCAACGCCCTGGTCTTGCGCGA
The DNA here is from genome assembly GCF_014358075.1 of Sphingomonas albertensis. Taxonomy (GTDB): domain Bacteria; phylum Pseudomonadota; class Alphaproteobacteria; order Sphingomonadales; family Sphingomonadaceae; genus Sphingomonas; species Sphingomonas albertensis. The sequence continues at coordinate 23,013 of NZ_JACONT010000001.1, forward strand.
GGGCGGCAGTTTCGCCGTCGTGGCAGCGGACACGACGGTAAGCGGACCGAGGAGGGTGATCGCCAAGCGGGGGGCGGTCGGAAAGGTGGCGGGCTTGCCGGTTACGCTCGGTTTGGGGGGCGCGACGGTACGAAAGGCAGCGGCGCCATGGCCCCGCATCTGCCGGGTGGCAAACGGTGGGTTCGTCTCTCGAGCTGCGACACGGCTTGTCATGATGCGATCCTCATCCTATGTTTACAATGTTCACATTGAAGAAGGTCACAACGGTGCCCAACATGAGCATTCTAGCCGATAAATCGATGTACCGATGCGCGAACCCCGCGTCCGTGCCCGCACTCCGTTGCAGCACAGAATGACCCGGCCACTTGCGTTGCGCGAGGATACCGGAGCACGCGGCATGGTTTCGCGGCGGCAATTCGCCAAGCAGACGCTCGTCTATTTCCCCGACGCGAGCCGGGTGGTTCATGGCAGCGACGATCACCCGAACCAGCGTTATGACGTGCCCCAGGGCACCGTCGTCATCGCTTTGCGGCACGAACCGGAAACGATCGAGTTGATCGAGAACACCACGATGGTGACGCTCGAACTCCAGGATGATCTGCTGGGTGACATGGCGCAGACGGTGCTGGGGCGGGTCGACACCGCATTGGTAGCATCCTCCGGTATCGTCGACACCCGCCTGACCGCCCTGTTCGAGACGCTTCGCACCGAGCATCGTGCCGGGTATCCTACGGGTCAGGCTTTTGCCGAAGCCATCGAACGATCGATCGTTGCATTCTTGCTGACGCACCATGCGAGCGAGGCGGCCCCCGCCGCCGTAGCCAAAGGGGGGCTTGCGCCGTTCCAGGCCCGGCGGGTGGTGGAGTATATCGACGACAGGCTGTCGGAAACCATCACGATCCGCGATCTTGCGGTGACCTGCCAGCTCAGCATTTCCCATTTTGCCCGTAGCTTCGCCGTTACTTTCAACGAAACGCCGCATCGCTATCTCATGCGTCGGCGCCTGCTCCGCGCGAAGGATCTGCTGCGCGGGGCCGACACGTCTCTGCTCGATGTCGCGCAGCTGACCGGGTTCCAGACCCAACAGCATTTCAGCCGGGTGTTCGCCCATGCCACCGGGACGACGCCGGGGACGTTCCGGCGGGCGAACGGCTGATCCGGGACGCTCGGTGATATCCGCGGCGCGAGTCATGACCGCGCCGGTATGCGAACCGGCAGGCTCTGATAGCCCCGGATGAAGCTCGACGGCACCCGCGCCGGCGCGCCCACCACCTCGATCAGCGGCCAACGGGCGAGAATCTCTTCCCACAGGATGCGGAGCTGCATCTCGGCCAAGCGGCTTCCCATGCAGACATGGATTCCCGAGCCATAGGCCAGATGCTGGTTCGGTTTGACCCGATCGATGAGGAACGAATCCGGCTGTTCGATCGCGCGTTCGTCGCGGTTGCCCGAGACGTACCACAGGATGACGCGGTCACCCTTGCGGATCTGCTCGCCGCCAAACATGATATCGCTGCGCGCGGTACGGCGCATGTGCGCGAGCGGAGTCTGATAGCGGATGATTTCGGGCACCATCGTGCCGATCAGGCCGGGATCGTGCCGAAGTTTTCGATATTGTGCAGGATTGTCGTTCAGGAACAGTAGTCCGCCGGTGATCGAGTTGCGCGTCGTGTCGTTGCCACCAACAATCAGGAGCATCAGGTTGCCGAGATAGGTCATCGGCGACATCCCCTGCGTCGCGGGATTATGCGCCAGCATCGAAATCAGATCGTGTCGCGGCGGCAGCGCGATCCGGGTCTTCCAGAGGTCCGTGAAATAGCCGAGGCACTGCAGCAATACCGCCTGCCGCTCCGCCGGCGAAGGACCGCCAGCCTGCTCGTCGACTGCAACCGCCATGTCGGACCACGCCGACAGCTTCGACCGATCGGCGAACGGAATGTCGAGCATGATCGCCAGCATCTGGATCGCGACCTCGCGCGACACTTGGTCGACCCAGTCGAAAGTCTCGCCGATCGGCAGCGCGTCGAGGATGCGCGTGACACATTCGCGCAGGCGGACTTCGAGAAGGTCGAGGTTCTTGCGCGCGAACATCGGCGCGACGGCCCCGCGCTGGACGGCGTGTCCCGGCGGGTCCATCGCGATGAACATCGGCGTGGTGAACCCCGGCGGCTGATCCCTGATCGTGATCCCGCCGAACAGCGCGTCCGACGAAAAGACGGCAGGGTTGGCTTCCACCGCCCTGATGTCGGCATAGCGCGTGATCGACCAGAACGCCCCGAACCGGCCATTCGGACAATAATGGACCGGTGCCTCGTCTCTCAATCGTTTGAAATAGGGCGCCTGGGTGTCGTTCAGATACAGATCCGTTTCCGACATATCGATCGCGGCGAGCGGCATTGCGTAGGCGGTGGATCTGGCGTCCGCGCTAGCGTTGTCAAACGCTTCGAGACCGGGGAGCGACGACGATGCCGTCGTGCGTGGGTGCTGGGTCAAAGGCTTTCCTTATTCGGATCGCGCCACGCGTGCGTCGGGATGCACATGACGATCGAACGTCCAGTCATTGGCGCTGGGTGAGTGGCGTATGTGGGGCCGTGTCAGCCGGCTGGCGGCGACAGCATCTCGATGCCGTATTTCTGCGTCAGCCGATCGATCCGCTCCATATCGTCGATGGACGGACGAATTTCCGCATCGGGCGACGGCGTGCCGTTGAGCGACACCGCCGCTTCGGCGATGAAGGCGGCAAATTCGCCCGGGGTCGCGATCAGCAGCGAACGCATCGCGCCCGGACCGGGATTGCGGAGCCGATGCGGCACGCCGCGCGGCGCGAAGTAGCTGTCGCCTTCGCCCAGAAGACCCGTCTCCTCGCCGATGGTCACCTCGAGTGTCCCCTCGAGGATGGTCATGGACTTGTCATCGCGGTGATGGACATGCAGCCCACCGTCGCCATGCGCCGGCATGATGCCCTCGACCAGCGCAAATTGTCCGCTGGTCTGTGCGGGCGACAGCAGGATACGCATGCCGACGCCAAAGAAGAGATAGTGCGGCGCCGCTGCCGTCGTGGAGAAAAATCCGTGATCAGCCATCGTTTGTTCCTTTTCGATGACCGTCTTCTTAGGCGTCGCGAGGAACCGGGTTTGCCGATTGCCGCCATGCTTTGTCTATTCCGGCTTATTTGTACCGAATGGCGCCCACGCGCCGCACTCAGTGCTCGTTTCGACCCAATCGGTCAAAAAAACCACGGTTTCGACCACGGTCGTTTCGCCGCGTCGGGCGGACACAGGCAACCAGAGCCGTCCATCCGGGCGAGCCGATCAAAGGATGCCGATGTGACAATTTTTCTCTTGGGTCACGCCGCCGCCGCGGCGACGTCATTGCAGGGTCGCCGCCATGACGCATGACGAAACCCTGTCTCCAGCCTTCGCCGCCGGAGTCGTCGCGAACCAGGCGGAGCGGCGCGCGGCCGGCCTTCGCGAATTCGATTACATCGTGTGCGGCGCAGGATCGTCGGGCTCGGTCGTCGCGCGGCGGCTGGCCGAGAACCCGGCCGTGACGGTGCTTTTGCTCGAAGCGGGCGGCGACGACGTCGCGGCAAGTGTTTCCGATCCGCTGCTCTGGCAGGCCAATCTTGGCGGTGCGCGCGATTGGGGATTTGTCGCGGAGCCGTCCCCGCATCTCAACGGGCGCGCCATGCCATTGTCGATGGGCAAGGGGCTCGGCGGCGGATCGTCGATCAATGCGATGATGTGGTCGCGGGGGCACCAGACCGATTGGGACCATTTCGCGCAGGAAACGGGGGATGCCGGTTGGGGCTATCAATCCGTTCTCGGCATGTATCGCCGGATCGAGGATTGGCAGGGCGCGCCCGACCCGCTTCGTCGTGGACGTGGCGGATTGTTTCCGGTCGAGACCGCCAAGGATCCGCATCCGCTTGCCACCGCGATGCTGCACGGTGCGGCCGATGTCGGTATTCCCACCTTTGCCGATCCCAACGGGGCGATGATGGAGGGCAGCGGTGGTGCCGCGCTTTGCAACGTCGCAATCCGCGGCGGGACGCGGTCATCGATCTTCCGGCGGTACGTCTATCCCGTCATGGCGCAGCCGAACCTGACCGTGCTGACCCACGCACTGGTGACGCGGATCCTGATCGAGCGGTGTCAGGCACGCGGGGTGGAGGTGCTGCTCGACAACCAGCGAATCCAGGTCCGCGCACGCTGCGAGACGATCCTTTCGCTTGGCGCGATCAATACGCCCAAACTGCTGCTGCAGTCGGGGGTCGGCGATGCGGCGCAGTTGAGACGGCATGGCATTGCGCTGGCGGAGCATCTGCCCGGCGTGGGGCAGAACTTTCAGGACCATGTCATGGCAGCGGGATGCGGCTGGGCGAGCCCCGAACCTCTGGTGCCGCGCAACAACCAATGCGAGGCGACCTTCTTCTGGAAGAGCGATGCGCAGCTGGACACCCCCGACATCCAGGCGATCCTGGTCGAACTGCCGGGCGGCGTGCAGGACCCAGGCGCTCCCTTGGCCGAATCCTGGAAACTGCTCCCCGGGCTCGTCCGCCCGAAGAGCCGCGGCACGATTACGCTGACCGGTTGCGATCCGTTGCAGCCCATCCGCATCGAGGCGCAGGCGCTTGCCGACCCGGACGATGTTGCGGCGCTTGTGCGGGGCGTGACGCTATGTCGCGAGATCGCCAACGGTGCCGCGATGGCGCCCTTCAACCGGGGCGAGGTGGCACCGGGCAACCTCACCGGGGCGGCGCTCGAGGCATTTGTGCGGGAGTCGGCGGCGACGGTCTGGCACCAGGCAGGGACCGCGAAGATGGGGCGCGATGCGATGTCGGTCGTCGATGCCGAGTTGCGGGTCTATGGAATTGCGAATCTTAGGATCGCCGACGCCTCGATCATGCCGCGGGTCACCACGGGCAACACGATGGCACCGTGCGTCGTGATCGGCGAACGTCTCGCGATGTTAATGACGGCAACACGGGTAGGCGCGCGCTCTGGGGTGCATGCGCACGATGGGCTGCCCGCCGACGAGGAGCGTTCGCGACCGGTCGAGGACGCTTTGGGCCGCTGTTAGGAACAGGGTTTTGCCGGTGCCGCAGTCAAAGCGCGGCACCGGCATGATCCTGGGGTGAATGGCTCAGCCCTCCAAACTCAACACCTTGGTGCCCCTTCGAGCTTTGCTCGCGCTAACCGCAGATGTCGTGCACGTCTGCAGCAGCGCAATGCTCTCGGCATCCTCGTTGCGCTGCGCGTCGAAGAGCGCCGTGTTTCCCCAGCGATCGCTCAGGTCCCGGTCGGCACCGCGTGACAGCAGATAGCGCAAGACGTCGGCGCGACCTTCGCTGGCGGCGAGATGGAGGGCCGTCCGGCCATCGTAATCCGCCAGATTGACGTCGATCGATCGTGCCATCAGCCGCCGCAATTCGGTGAGATCCCCTTTCGCCGCGGCGGCGCAGAAATAGGTCGCCTGATCGACGATCGTCTCGGCGGAACGTCTCCGCGGGTTCGTCTGTGCCCCGGCATCGGGGCCATCGGCGAAGCTGTCGAAGGTAAAGGTCTTGGTCAGGCGACGCGCGAATTCGACCCCGCGGACCGAATTGCCCAACGCGTCGAGCCGTGGACTCCATAAGGCGATCCCGCAGACGCCCGGTATCGTGAGGAACAGCGCGCCCGAAACCCCAGATTTTGCCGGGAGCCCGACCGTAAAGGCGAATTCGCCGGAAAAGTCGTACAGTCCGCAGGACGCCATCAACGACAGGCAGTTCTTGGTCGTGTCATTGCTAAAGACCCGCTCGCTGGTCAGCGGGCACACTCCGCCATTCGCGAAGGTCGCGGCGACGGTCGCCAGGCCGGGCGCGTCGATCGTGATCGAGCAGCATTGGAAATACAGCTCCAGCGTGGCCTTCAGATCGGTGCCATCGGGGAATGCGCCGTTCTCGCGCATGAAATAGGCGAGTGCAAAATTGCGATCGGCAGTGTCGCGCTCGGACAGGAATACGGCGTTGTCGAAGCCGACGGCACCGGCTCCCGCCAGCGCCCTCCAGGTCTGAAAGACGCTGTCGAAGCGATCGGCCGCCGACAGGCCGGGCGCGATCAGCGATGCGCACATGATCGCGCCTGCATTGATCATCGGATTGTGCGGCAGCCGCGCGGCGTTGAGCGTGATCTCGTTGAACGAATGTCCCGACGGTTCGCGACCGACATGGCGGTGGACCGCGTCGATGCCGAGACGATCGAGCGCGATCGCATAATTGATCGGCTTGCAGGTCGACTGCACGCCGAAGCGCGCGTCTGTATCACCGATCGCGAAGCGCTGACCGTCGACCGTGCAGACTGCCATCGCGAAGCCATCGGCATCCGCCCTGGCAAGTTGCGGGATATAGCTGGCGACGTCGCCTTCCCGACACTCCCGCACGGCGACAAACAGGCGTTCGAGTTCGGCGCAGAACGCGGTGAAGTCCGGGATCACCAGATTGCCCGTAAGGGCGCGGCTGAGCAGCGTCTGATTGGTGCCCGACAACGCCGGGGCAATCGCCTCGAACGGGATCTCGATCGTCTGGGCATATCCCTGCATCAGCGCGCTCAAATACCGCAGACGCGGATCGTCGATCGCCAGGCCGTTCGTGCGCAGCATCTGCTCGATTGCATCCCGCGACCGATCGGCGCCGCCATCGGTCAGGTCCTCGTAGAGTTTGCGCGCGCTGGTGTCTTCTTTGAGGTCGCGGGCGACCGGGGCGATCATAGCCACAGCGGCACGCCGACTGACGATGGGCGTGTGTTTTCGGGTGTTCCGAAAGCGGTCGTTGAAGAGCTCGTCGCGATAAAGGAGAACGGTGCATGGGCCATGATGTGGTTCCAGCTAGATTGATGAATTTACGGGGTGGGCCAGCAGCGAATTGGCTGCTTGCCGGCGGAACGTTCTACGTCTGATGTTAGGAAGGGCCGGCGAGCCCTAGAAGCCATTACCCGCCGAGCGCTCGGCAAGCGTTGTCACGGTGACAATGACGCAGATCGTGGTGCAGAATGCTGCGGCGGCAGTTGCCAGCATCTTTTCGGCAATAGTTGCACTGGGTGGTAAGATCATGAGGTATCCTGTCTTGGTCCGCAGTCCCGGCACCTGATGGCGAGGACGCGCGATACGGTCGGTATTGATTGGATCCATTGGCGTAGCGTCGTTGAAGCCTGCGGGGGATCACCCGTGGAAATCGCGTCGCCAGCCATGGTATTTTGCCGTCGGATTGACCGGCTGGCCTTTGTCGCAGCGTGTCGGACGTATCGACGCCGACCCGGAGCGCCCGCCGCCGGCCGCGGACTCGCGTCGCACGATCCGGCTGGCGGCATGCCCCGACCCGCTTTCGTCAGGCGGGGAACCAGTTTCCGTGGAAGCCCGGTGGTATGCGGTGTGGAATGCGGATGCTGGCAACCGGCACGCCGGCAAAGTCGCGCGCGTCGAGCAGCACGAGGTCGGTCGTTTCCTCGGTCATGTCGACGACCAGCCCGATCAGCCACCCTTCGTCCTCGGCCGCGGTCGGGCTGGCCGGAACGAACACGAACTCGCCGGGATAGCGGTTCCGGCCGAAATCGTGGACGCTCCGCTTGCCCGTATCGAGATCGTGCTTGAGCAGGTAGGTTTCGCCGACCCATCCCGGCACCGTGTCGGGCAGGCCGATCGTGTAGGCGTAGCGATAGGGTTGTCCTGCGCGCCGGTCATCCATCCGGGGAAACTCCTGCGGCGTCGCATCGAGGGTCAGACGCTCGACGGTCCGGGCCTCGGGATCGATCGTCCAGCGTTCGAGACCGCGCCCGGAGCCGTCGGGCCCCTTGATGTGTCGTGCGAACATCGTGTCGTAGACGATCGCGTCCATCACGATGCGTCCGTCGGGAAGGTCGTAGGCGTTGGCCACGTGGAAGATGAAGCATGGCGCGAGGGGGATCCAGATCGTTTCGTCGCCGCGGCCCAGGCGGGGAAGCAATCCGATCCGCGCTTGGTGCGCTGTGTTCCAGCGATAGGGAAAGCGATGCCCCGCCATCATCGTCTCCTGCGAGAAGGTGACCGGCAGGTCGAGGATCACCGCATAGCGTGCGGTAATGGCGCAATCGTGGATCGAGGGCCCGTGCTGCACCGCGACGGGCTCCTGACGAACGACACTGCCATCGTCGGAGACCACAACATGCCGGACGGTCGTCGGGTCGGTCGCGTCATAGGTGATGGCGTGATGCTCGCGCAGTTGCGGATCGAAATGGGGATGGCCGCTAAACCCGTTTTCCAGCGTGCCGCCGAACGCGCTATACTGTTGTCCATCGAGCATATCGGAGAGTTCGACCGGGTAGCTGCCCGCCTCCACCACCGCGAACGTGCGCCCAGCAATCGAGACCACGTTGGTATTGACAGTGGAGAGCGCGCCGTCGCGTTGGCCAGACGCCGCGGGCTGGTCGATGACCGCCGCCACCGCTTCGGAGCGGACCCAGCGATTGCGATACCAAAGCGCTTCGCCGCCCTGCAGCGCGATGCCGTGCACCATCCCGTCGCCGATAAACCAGTGATAGCCGGCCGGATCGGGCTTGGCCGGGTTCGGCCCGATCCGCAGATAGCGCCCGTCGAGGGCGACGGGAATCCGGCCCATGACCGTCAACCGTTCGATCGTGATCTCGTCCGTCATCGGGGCGTGAATGCCCGTTAGGAACGGGTGGACGTCCATGCTCTTCGTGCTGGAGCGCGGGCTACCCGCCTCGCATGGGGGAGTACCGGATATCGTCGCAATGGCGCTTGTCATTATCATATCCTCGGGTAAGTGTTGACGATGTAAACATGGGCGTCAAAGGTAACACTGTCAACATGCAAGAACGAAGCGGGAGCTATCATCATGGGGATCTGCGCGCGGCACTGGTCGAGGCGGGTCTGCGTCTTCTCGCCGAACGGTCCGGCGATGGTCTTGGGTTGCGCGAAGTCGCTCGGGCGGTGGGGGTCAGTGCCACGTCGGTGTATCGCCATTTCCCGGACAAGACGGCGCTCCTGGAGGCACTCGCTGCCGAGGGGCTGGCGCGGCTGGCCGCGGCCCAACGCTCGGCATCCGAAGCAGCAGGTGGCGGGACCGCCGGGTTCAGCGCCAGCGGTACGGCCTATGTCCGGTTCGCCTTGGCAAACCCCGCCTTGTTTCGCATGATCTTCGCCAATCCGGGCGCCCGTACCGCCGCCGAGCGCGACGACGACGCGATCGCCATGCTGCGCGACAATGCGGCGACGCTTGCTGCAGGAAATGGCGGAAACGCCGAAGTCGTCATGCTAAAGGCGTGGGCTCTGGCGCACGGTCTTGCGATGCTGATGCTTGATCAACAGGTTCCGGCGGACGACAAGATCATCGATGACGTCGTCACCGCCGCAGGGCTTTAGCAGGTGGTCGATCCGATCGCGGTCGAGGGACTCTATGCGCCCGTCGTCCACCTTGATCGAGCGGCCAACACCGGTCCGGCGCGCCTCCGCGCGACATCGTCCGCCGGTAGCGATACTATTGCCGAGGTCTGCTATGCCGGTCGAATGCCCTCAACCGAAGCCGCCGAAATCATCGAGACCCTGGCGCTCTCGCCCCATCCGGAAGGTGGCTGGTATCGGGAAACCTATCGACAGCCCTCCACACACGGTGGGCGAGATGCCTCGTCGGCGATCCTGTTCCTGCTGGATAAGGGTGAACGGTCGCATTGGCATCGCGTCGATGCGGTCGAAACATGGTTCTGGCACGCGGGATCGCCGCTGCGATTGACCGTCGATCATGATGAAATGATGCTGGGTGGAAACGTGCTTCTCGATCAGATGCCGCAAGCGATCGTCCCCGCCTTCGCGTGGCAATGCGCTCGCGCCGACCAAGGCTGGGCGTTGGTCAGCTGTGTCGTTACGCCGGCCTTCGAATTCGCTGGATTCGAGTTGGCGGCGCCCGACTGGACATTTTCATGACGCCGCAGGAACCGGGCCCGTGCCGATCATAACGGGGCCCGGCTGAGAATTCGGCAGATCGCCGGGTGCCTGCGACAGACATTTCGGCAACCGCCCGATCCGCTGCCTGACCTCGTTGAAACGGCTTGCCTGGGCACCCGGCACTCCCGTTGCCATGCCCGGTGCGTCTACGGTGATCTAGCAGCACTGGAAATGCTGGTCGAGCGTCGCCTTCAGATCGGTGTCGTCAGGGAAAGCCCGTTTTTGCGCATGAGATAGGCGAGTGCCAAATTGCGATCTGCGGTGTTGCGTTCGGACAGAAGGACGGCGTTGTCGAAGCCTACGGACGCTTGCCCGGCCAGCTTCGCCCAAGCCTGCAGGACGGTGTCGAAACAATCCGCGGCCGACAGGTCGGGGGCAATCAGCGATGCGCACATGATCGCACCCACGGTGATCATCGGATTGTGCGGCATCCCGTGGAACACCTCACAGCGGTATCCTTCGTGCGACCAAATCCCAGCGAGGATCTCGGATTAGCTACCGATTGAGAATCTTCATCTAGGTAGCGGTATGCGACAGGCGGAAACGGGTCAAAATTTACTGGTCTGCTCAAGGTAAGCCCATGTCGAAGGTGCCTGAGGTCACGCAGTGAGGTGTGCGAAAGCTGTTGATTTCCCGAGCGTTCGGCGTGGCAGCATGGAGGTGTACGAACGTCCGAAGTTGGGTCTGGCCGGAAACCGTAAGGCGGCCCGGTTTCGCCCAATTGCAAACGTCGAAGCGCAATGCCTGTCGCTGAAGGCAGCCATTCTTTCACGTATGTCGGGCTGCCCGCCGGCGGAGCCAGTGGAGAATGCCGGTTACGAAAAGCACCGACGGAACGAGCCCGAGCAGGACCGCGAGGACCCTCGTGGTTATACCGCCGATCGTGCCGTCGTGTAGCGTGCGTACCCAGCTCGCTACGGCGGTTCCGGTCCCGGCACGCCGAACATCATGCGTCGCCAGTACCCGGCCCGAAAACTGGTCGATGAAGACAAAGCTGCCGGGGAAGCGCCGATGGGGATCGCCGGGCACCTGAAGCCGTACCCGGATTGCCGCGTCATGCGCGCTCGGCACATCGACGAACACGACGTGACCGTCCGGCAGCGCCCGGTGCGCTGCGTGGAGCGCCTGGACGATCGAGATCTGCGCGGCTCCCCCGTCGCGCGATTTCGGGGCACGCGACTTCGGGGCAGGTATCGCCGCGGGCGCCAGCAGGGCCTGTGTGACCGCAGGCAACGCCAGCAGCACACCGGTCGTGACCAGCACGAAGAGCAGCGTCATGCTCCACAGGCCGGACAGTTTGTGCAGGTCGCGCAAACGCCGGATCGACGCTGCGTCGCGCTTGAAGGCGAGGGCCTTGCGCCAACTCCCGCGCGGCCACCAGGCCAGCATGCCGCTGGCTAGCAGCACCAGCATCGCTACACCCGACCAGCCGACGACCTGACTGCCGAACGCGCCGGCAAGCAGCTGCATGTGGAGCTGATAGAGCCAGCTCATGAGGTAGCCGCCCCACGGTTCGGCACGAACGATGCGCGTGCCATCGCCCGAGAACCAGACCATCATCCGGTCGCCGTGGTGGCCGGGCGCCGGATAATAGCGCGCCGGGATCCCACCGCCTTCGCCCGTTACTTCAAGCGTCCACTTGCCGCCCGTGTCGTGCCAGCGCCCCCGCCCGGTCGCCAGCGCGCGATCCCAAACGCGCGCGTTCAGGTCGGGCGCGGGATCGTTGCGCCCGGCCTGGATCGCAGGATGAAGCGCCGTGTCGATGCCGGTGTAGAAGACCAGCGCCGACCCGGTGAGGCCCAGCACCACGAACAGCAGCCCGACGCTCAACCCCAGCCAGAGATGGACGCGGCGCAAGAGGATACGCGCGCGTGACGCTGCCGATCGGCGATGCCCGGCCATGATCAGAACCGCGTCGCCAACGCGACCTCGAACGACCGCGCTGCGCCGATATAGACGTTGGTGGTGGGGTAGCCGGAATACTCGCCATAAAAGGCGTCCGTCAGGTTCCGCCCGCGCAGCGTCACGATCGCCCGTGGTGCGACCGGGAACGACAGGCTTGCATCCAGCACGGTATGGCCAGCGACGCGGATGGTGTTGGCGGTGTCGGTGTAGAAGGCGCTCGCGCGGCGGAGGAAGCCGCCCAGCGTCACCTTGTCCGCAATGGTGTAGAGCGCCGAGGCGTTGACCGTCGTAGAGGGTATGTTGATCGGGCGGTTGCCGCTCCGATCGATCCGCACCCCGCTCACCAGCTCCGACAGTTCGTCATATTGCGCGTCGGTATAGGAGACGCCGCCCGAGAGGCGCAGTAGCTTTACCGGGGAGAGGACGCCGGACAACTCGACACCCTGCGAGGATTGCCGTCCGCCCTGTACGGCCAAGGCCGGGTTGGTCGGATCGCGGGTCAGGATATCGCGCTGTTCGATCCGGTAGGCGGCACCCGTGACGCTTGCCCGCCCGCCCCAGCCGCTCGCCTTGAACCCGGCCTCGTAGGCGCGGCCCGTGGTCAGTCGGAACCGGCTGTTCGCGATCGAGGCCAGCAGGATCGAGGACACCGGCGATACCGCGGTCGTATATTGCGCATAGAGCGTCAAACCGGACGTCACGTCCCATGTCGTGCCCGCCCGCCACGATATGGGGTTGAAGGTCGGGCTGTTGCGATCGACCGCGCCGCCCACATTCTGGATCGTCGTCCGGTCCAGGTCCATGTGATCCCAGCGTACCCCGCCGACCAGCAGCCACTTGGGGGTCAGGTTCAGCGCGTCTTCCGCAAACACCGAGGTCTGTTTGAGCTTGGAATCGAAGGTGACGTTGCCGGCGGTGAAGATCGCCGTCCCCGTGGGTAGGGGTACGATCGCAGGGTTGCGTACATCGACAGCCGGCAAGGCCGAGGTCGGGGCGGTCTGGCGCAGGCTGACGAAATCCGTGTCGTTATGCTCGACGCCCAAGGTGAAACGGTTGCGCAGGCCCGCGATGACGCTGTCGTTGCCGACGACCCCGCGCGCGTTCCAGAACTGGTGATCGTGGCGGAAATCCTGATAAGTCTGGCGGAAGCTGCCGTTCGGAAACCCCGTGGTCGGCGCGACGAAGGCCTGGCTGTCCGCCAGCAGGAAATCGCGCTTCGCGGTATAGCCGGTCAGGTCGAGCGCGAAGGTCCACCCGCTGCCGATCGACCAGTCGAGCCGCGAGCGCACCGTCGTCTCGTCGGCACCGGAATAGGCCCCCTGCGGATTGTAGTTGCGGCGTCGCAGCGCGCGATCGGCGACCAGGCCGTTGGCGCTCGTCACTGCATCGGTCGGACGCAGGGCGTATTGGCCGGGGATCAGCGGCAGTCCCTGATAGGTCGCGTCGTAGCGGTCCTCGAAATGATCGACCGCGACCAGCAGCGACAGGCGGTCGCTCGGCTTCCATAGCGCGCTCGCGGTCAGACCGGCCGAGAAGGTGTCGTTGTTGTCGACGTCGTAGAGGCTGTCCGAGCGCTGGTAGCTGGCGTCGGCGCGCACCGCGATCGTCGACGACACCGGCAGGTTGACCCCGCCGGCCGCGAACACCGTGTCGAAGCTCCCGACCGACAGGAGCGTGTCGAGATGGCGTTCGCCCAGGACCGGTTTGCGCGTCACCTTGTTGATGACACCGGCCAATGCGCCTTCGCCATAGAGGACGGACGCCGGTCCCTTCAGCACTTCGATCCGGTCGTAGTGCCAGTTGTTGCTGTCACGCTGCACGACGGTCGAAGCGGACACCCGTACCCCGTCCTGAAGGATCGACACGGTATTGCCGGCGAAGCCGCGCATCGAGACGACCGCCGGGTTGCCGGGAACGTTGCCGGCGACGGCGCCCACCACGTCGTTGAAAGTCTCGCGCGCGGTGCGCAGCCCGCGCACCTGTAGATCGTCCTGCGTCAGCACCTCGATGCTCGCCGGCGTCTCGCGGATCGTCAGGCCGAGACGGCTGCCGGCTTGGGCCTGATCGTTCAGCTTGAGCGGATCGCGCTGGCCGGTGACGATGATCGTCGCATCGGTTCGCTCGTCAGCAGTGTCGCGGGTCTGTGCGCTGGCCGGGACGGCCAGCAGCAGGCACGGCGCAGCAACGCTGGCCAGCAAATACGTTCGGATCATGGGATTACCTTCGACCGGCCCGGTGCATGACATGCACCAGGCCGCAATTCATGAAAGCGCCGCGTGCAGCGGCACAGAATGACAGGTCAGAGGTAGGCCGGAGGACCGCGCAAGGGTGGCCGCAGGAACGCCGGCCGGGAGGGGGCTGGCGGAACGGTCGCCGTCAGACCGATGGCCAGGACGAAGGCGATCAGCGCAGCAAGCTGGATCGGATCGACCGGACTCAGAACGGCTGCGGACAGCCCGGAGAACGCACAGGGCATCTCAGCCTTGCCGTGGTCCTTCGACTTGCCGTGATCGGGCATGTCGCCGTGCATTCCTGGCATGTCCATTGCCGCCGCCGCGGGTGCGGTGCCCGCACAGATGGTGATGGCGAAGCGGCCATGATCGGCATCGATCATGTAGCCGGTCGGAACCAGCAGTTTCAGCAGCAGCGTCGCCGCGCAGATCAACACGGTCAGGTGGCGTTGCGCCAGAAGATACCGACCTAGTTGCACGGGAGCCGCCTACCGCGGGCGGCGGGAGGTGTCACTTGGACATTCCGTCATGCTCAGTAATTTCCCGAATGAGCTACCCCTTCGAAGACGGAAGAGCGGCGCAACGCCCGCTATCGTTACCTGCCGCCCCAAAAGGAGCCCGACCGCTTCCCTTCCCGTTTGAGACATCCGGGCGGCCGATCTGGCCAGCCGAACGCCGCCGCGCGACGACCTGAACGAACGGCCGAAGTAGGGTGCGGGAAGGGCGGTCTGAACGTCCGCAACTGCGTCCGCTTAGACCTCGGTGCGTTCGGCCAATTCCAAAGCGTCCTCCACGTCAACGCCCAAGTAGCGCACCGTGCTGTCGATCTTGGCATGGCCGAGAAGGATCTGAACGGCACGGAAGTTGCCAGTCGCCTTGTAGATGATCGATGCTTTCGTGCGCCGTAGCGAGTGCGTCCCATAATCGATTATCAACGCGCTGCTGACGCGGACGAACCCCGCTGGTGAACCTGTGTCGAGCCAGGACGCAGAAGCTCGCACGGCGTTAATGCAAACGATTGTTGCTGCGATTGGCGATGCCGCCGACGTTGAGGGTTCGGCCTTGGCGGGCGCGGTTGCAAGTGCGCAGGCGGAGACGGACAACAACTATCTTGGCCGTCGTCAGTTGCTGGCTCAGGCCCGCGAACTTGCCGAGTGCAAGGGTAACGTGGGCTGCCAGGTAGCAGTCTATGCACGATATAGCGCGATCAGCTTTGCCCAGGATGGCGCAATCATCGCGGGCATTCCCTTGGGTGCGGGCGAGCAAGTCGTGGCGGACGTTCAAGGATTGATCGAGCTGATCAAGAACCCGCGGGCTGCCTATGACGCGGTCAAGGCCTTGGCAACCGACCCCCAAGTGCGCAGGCAGCTCGGCGCGGCCGTCCTTGCCGACATCGACGCCAAGCTCGCTGTGTTCAACCGCGCGACGGAATATGGCGGGTTGGAAAACTCCGTTGCTGCGGGACAGGTCATTGGATCGGTAGCGATCACCTTGGCCGGTGCTACGACAGGCGCTTACAGCGCTGCAAAAGCGGCTACAAAAATCGCTACGGTTGGCGCTAAATTAACGAAAGGCAGCGCGGCAGCGGTGGAAGCCGCGTTGGCGGCTAGAAGGGCTACTGCCGCCGCTGAGAAGGCAGCTATTGCTGCCAGAGCAAAAGCGATACGGGAGGGCAATACTCTTGCTGCCAGAGCTGACGCAGAGGCTGGACAGGCCGCTCCAATATCCACCGCAAAAGCAGATCAATCCGTTGTTCCGCGAGACTTAGCCGAGTACATCCTGTTTAAGCAAGTCGAGTCCAGTCCTGAACTAGGGTTAGATCTTAATTTAAACCGCGATAAACGCTTCCCAAGGTCGGGGGGCTGGCAAAAAATGCAGGCGACGACCAGGAGCAAGACAACAAATAAATCTGTCACAATCCACTATCAGTATAACGCTGCCAGGGGTATCGTGGTCGATATCAAGGTTGTTACGCCGCAATTGCAGAAGTGAGATCGGTTAGATGAAAGTATGCACACCATATGACGGAGAGCGAACAATATTTGCGGTCTATAGTGTAGGCGGGAAGGAATATTATCTCTATGTTCCTTACGAGGAATATAATGGTTTATTGGCGATAGATGCCGGGACCTGTATGATAACAAATTCCGATAAGAAAGACTTTATAGTAGATTCATCTGAAGATTGGTTTCATTATTCGTTCCATGTTGCCTTGCAGAGTACGGATCTTTTAGAGCGCGTGATCGATCATGAGCAAATTGCGTCGGACACGTTTCGTAGAAACTTGAAAAGTTTAGGTGAAAGCATTTGATTCTTGCCGTGCGAACCAGAATATTTGGATCGCGCGAACCAGGCGGCCATGCTAGCACGGTCCAGATGTACGCTGCTGATAAAACCAAGTGCTGACGTCGGATCACGTTTGGCTGCCTTGGCATTGCAGTTCTTCGACAGATCGATACCGAAACCGGCGACCTCACGCTTGGAATGCGCCGTCTCAATCTGCCGACCGGCTGGATCGTTGAGGCCAACGATGCCTGGATCCAGGGCGGGATCGATGCCAAGCTGCCTTTCTACCTAGGCACGAACGCTTCGATCGAAAACTTCCGCGCACCGGCAGACTTCGACGTCAACGGTAATTTCATTGGACGCGGACAATATCCCACCACGGTCTTCTTGCGCGAAATGCAGCTGCTCGCCAAGGCTGGGTACACGCTCAAGGGCAACTACATGATCCCGCCGGGAGGTTAAGTTGGCCGACAGACATCAGAGCGTTGCCCTGATCGAGATGATCGGAGCTAGCCCACACGAATGGGGCAAGCGCATCGACGCCCTGTTCACGTTGCTCGACACACTGTCAGACGACGATTGGTGCGCGGTGAAGCGCTCGGTCGCGCCGAAGGTCCGGTACGGTATTATGGTCCAATACCTCAGTCACGTTGAGCGGACATACACCGCCGCCGCGCCGGAGGCGGCGCAGATGGTCGAGGTCGGCATAGCGTTGATCTTGCTCGAAGGATTCGAGCTGGATTATCGCGAGACGACACTGCGGGTCACGGATTTTCTAAAGACTACTGGTTCGACGCTAACGCGGTTCGCCGAGCAGGCGCATAAGTGCGACGTACCGGCGCTAGAATATATCCGCGGGCTCTGTCAGACCTGATGTACCGGCTGGTAAGGGACAGATGGACGATGGCGAAGTCGAGGGTGTCATCGACGCTGGTCGGTGCCCGCTCGGTCGAGCAGCTGAAGGGCTATCTGGCTGCTGCGTCGCTTAAGGTGGACGATGGCAATAATGGAGCGCCTGAATGAGATGAGCGCCCCCGCACCGAGCTTCAGCGCCGCGCTGGTATCGCCCGCCATCCGGAGGATGATCTTCGGCGGCCAAGATGTGCGTGGATGGGGAGAGTAAGTCCTTGCTACCACTCAATCACGATAACCAAGCCTGTCGCCGTTCCAGGCTGCGACTGGCTTTGTCGTCACTGGCACAACGTCCGAAAGCTGCAGTCCGTTTTTTCTCAGATTACGACGTTGATGACGGGTTATCGGTCACAGACAAACGGTCAGCGCGTCGATGAATGAGTGTTTGAAGTTGAGAAGCCGGAGAGGGGACGGGAATGACCGCAATTGGGTCTTGCTGCTGCTCAAGCTGCGCCGAGCGATGCTGCCAAGTGATCCACAATCGCTCGTACCTTAGCGGAAGGTCTCGGGCCGGCCGGGAAGATGGCGAATACCTCAGCCGGGTCGAGCTGGTACCCTTCGAGCAGCTGTTTGAGCTGGCCGGAGCGCAGCTCCTCGCCCGCCATGACGCGGGTGCCGAGGGCCACGCCGAGGCCCGCAACCGTGGCCGCCAATACACCAGGGGCCGAGTTGATCCAAAGCCTCGCATGCACATTAACCGAAGTGACAACCGTGTTGTGCCGGAAACGCCAACTCTCGGTCCCGAACGAGCCATGCTGAAGGATACAGTCGTGACTGGTCAGGTCCCCCGGCGTAGCGGGCGTGCCATGGGCGGCGAGGTAAGCGGGCGCCGCGATCACCACTCGCTCGACCAGCGCGAGTTTACGCGCGCCGAAGGTGGAGTCGTCCAAAGGTCCTACGTTGATGCGAATGGCGAGGTCGACGCCGTCCGTGATGAGGTTTTGGCGCGCGTCACTCATGGCCAGCTCGACTTTCAGATCGGGATGGCGGGCCAGGAACGGCGCCAGCGCTGGGATTATCGCGCGCGTGCCATACATAAGCGGCATCGCGAGCCGGATGACGCCGTGGAGTGAGTCCAAGCCTCGCGTCGCCTGCTCGGCCTCTTCCATCTCGGCAAGAAGGCGTCTTGCGCGCTCCAAATAAAGGGCACCGGCGTCGGTCAGTGAAAGACTGCGGGTGGTGCGCAGCAACAGGGTCGCGCCCAGCCGCGCCTCCAGCGTGCCGATGATCCGCGATACAGAGGGCTGCGACACCTTCAGTTCGCGCGCGGCGCGCGAGAGGCTGCCGCTGTCCGCGACGCGGACGAAAACGGTCATCTCCTGCCAGCGATCACTCATTCGAATCTCGGATAAATGTTGTTTGGTTTGAGTGGATACACTGCATTTCGCTGAAGGCCTATTTTCTGGCTCACGGTACCCATTCCGAACCCAACGAAGAGAAAGCGTCCCTGAAATGGCTATTAAGATCTACGGCGACCCCGGTTCGGGCAGCCGCCGCCGCGTGACCGCAGCCGCGGCCGCGATGGGCATCGACATAGAAATCGTGAACATCGATCTCTTCAAGGGCGAGAGTTACACGCCCGAGTTTCTGAAGCTGAACCCACATGGTCTATCCCCCGTGATGGTGGACGGCGACTTCGTCCTCTACGAGTCCGCGGCCATCAATCTCTACCTCGCCGAGAAGGCGGGCAGCGATCTGGCGGGCCGCACCACCAAGGAACGGTTCCAGATCCTGCAATGGATGTTCTGGTCGGGTGAGCAGTGGTGCATCTTTGCGACGCTCACCTTCGACGAGGTGCTCGGCAAGAAGTTCATGGGCCAGTTCGCGGACGAGACCATCGTCAAGCTGGCCGCCGACAAGATCCGCGCGGCCGCCGCGGTGCTCGACGCCCATCTCGCCAAGCACGACTACATCGTGGGTGACCGGCTCACACTGGCCGACTTCGACATCGCCGGGCCGTTCTCGCAGAACGAGCGGACCAAGATCCCGCTCAACGATTTCCCAAATCTGGTCGCCTGGCAGCAGCGCCTGCTTACCAAGGTTCCGAGTTGGGCGGCGACGAAGCGCGAGATCGACGAGCGCATCGACGGTGCGCTGGCGGCGGCCGGCGTTAAGCTTTGACAGCGTCGCGCCAGCATCCTTGTAGCCGACTGGCGCCATGACGTAAGGACTGCGGCTACGCGCGGGCTGAGGAGGCGTTCGTGATCCCGGAGGCCTATCGCGCGAAGGGCTGATGTGTCGGCTACGTCATACCTCGCAGTATCACCGGCACCCGCCCCCTCCACTCAATCCAATCGGACAGCCCGGATTTCTCGCATGGGCGGCGTACCGAACATCCGACTGTATTCGCGACTGAATTGCGAAACGCTTTGATACCCGACCGAAAATGCGGCCGAGCTCGCGTTGGTCGGTTCGGTCAGAAGCAAGCGCCGCGCTTCGTAAAGCCGAAGGGTCTTTTGATATTGCAGCGGCGCCATGCCGGTGGCAGCCTTGAACCGCCGGTGAAAGGCGGAACAGCTCATGCCAACCGACTGCGCAATCTCCTCCACCTTGAACGGGCTGGTATAGCTCTCACCAATCACAGCCATCGCCGTCCTGATCGGCAAGATCTTCGGATCGGCCGCGCCGACCTGCCGCAGAACCGCGCCTTGCGGGCCTCGCAGTAGGCGATATACGATCTCTCGCTCGAGCAGCGGCGCCATGATCCGCACCTCGTCGGGCCGGTCGATCAGCCGCAGCATCCGGCTCCAGGCGTCGAGCAGGTCGCGGTCCGCCGGATGGACTCCGAACCCTTTTCCATCAGCATCGCTAGCACCATTAGGCATATCGAGCGTCACATCTGATACGATGTCAGGATCCAGGACAAGACGTATCGCCAGATACGGCCGCTCGGCGCTCGCTTGGATGATTTTTCCCAAGACCGGAAGGTCGAGCGCGGCGGTAAAGGTATGGCCCGCGCGATACGTCAGAACCTCGTTGCCGACCAGCAACTGCTTTTCGCCTTGCAAGATAAGGCTAACCACCGGTCGGTAGGTTTCCGGGAGAAGACCGATGCACTGGCTGACCTTGTACAGCCCCACATTCGGCATCGCGGTCGGCGTCAGGCCTTCTTTCCCTTTGCGCGCAACCGTAGAAGCCAAAACTGCGATCGTCTCGTCCATCATCGGGCCTATGTCATGCCAGCCACGTCCGATCAAAGGTTTGACAGAAATAGGCAAAGAAGCGGCAGGATCAGGTGCGCGCTGTCGTTGGCGCGCGCCTATGTGCTGTCTCACATACATGGAGGCGACATGAAGCGCGCAGGAAACACGATTTTCATCACCGGCGGGAGTTCCGGCATCGGCCGCGCGCTGGCGCATCGCTGGCATGATCTGGGCAATACGGTGATCGTCGCGGGCCGCCGCCGCGGCGCGCTCGAGGAGACCGTCGCGGGTCGCCCGGGTATGACGTTCTACGAACTCGACGTCGCGGACCCCGATGCGATCGCCGCCGTTGCCCAAGGGTTGGTCGCCGAGCATCCGGACCTCAACGTGCTGGTCAATTGCGCTGGGATTTCGGGTGCGGAAGATCCGACGACCGCGCGCGATCTTTCGCGCGGGGAGAAGATGGTCGAAACGAATCTGCTGGGTCCCATTCGCATGATCGACGCGCTCGTCGATCATCTGAAGGGCCGCCCCGCCGCGGCCATCGTCACCGTTTCCTCGGGCACTGGCTTCGTGCCGTATCCCGCTGCGCCCACCTATTCGGCGAGCAAAGCGGCACTGCATTCCTATACGCTCTCGCTGCGCGCGCTCCTGGGCAACGCCCTGCAGGTGATCGAGATCATCCCGCCGCAAGTCGCGACCGACTTGATGGAAGGGCTAAAGGATTCGCCCTATAGTGTTCCGCTGGACAAATTCGCGAATGATGTGATGGCGCAGCTGATCTCCTATCCATCCGCGGAGGAGATCATCGTCGATGAGGTGAAGCCGTTTCGCTTCGCCGAACGGGACGGCACGGCAAGCGATCTGGTAAAAGCCATGGCATCGGCTACCGGATAGACCAAGTGACCGTGGTTCGCCGCGCGGAGGCATCGAAAGGCGGCTCGGCGATTGACTGAAAATCTCCGTTTGCCCCCGCCAATCTCACGAGCGCACCAGCGACTGGTGCGCTCCGATCCCCGCGAGCACGCCCGATGCCGATGCGACCGTGGCATTGTGCATCGGGCTAGTCGCGTCTCCGGCTGCATAGACGCCGGATACTGATGTCAGCCCCCAGACATCGACCTTTACAAAGAGTCCCGTTGGCCCCTCCTCCAGCGCACAGCCCAAATCTTCGGCAATGGCACTCGTCTGGTGCGTGCGGGGGGCGGTAAAAACGGCCGCGACGTCGATCGTCCGACCGTCCGAGAGTTCCACCGCTCTAAGACCCGGCGTCTCCCCCAGCAACGCGATCACCGGCGTTCGCTCGATCGCGACGCCACGCTTCGCGAGCAACGCGGCTTGCTCCGGTTCCGGATCGTAAATGCCCTGCGTAAAATAGATTGCCGGCCCCCAATCGGGGATCAGCGCGGCCTGATGGGCCGACATCGGGTGGTTCGCGATGATCCCGAGCGAATGATCGCGGACTTCGTACCCATGGCAATACGGGCAATGCAGGACCGTCTCTCCCCAACGCTCCGCCATGCCGGGGATATCGGGCAGTATGTCGGTGACGCCGGTGGCCAGAACCAGGCGCTTCGCCTGGCGCTCAAGCCCACTGGAGAGAGTCAGGACGAAATGATCGTCCACGCGAACCGCATGCTGAACCTCTGCGCTCAGCACCTGCGCCGTCGGGTATTTGAGCAACTGGCGCGTCGCTTCGCGCATGATCGCGTGCGGTGCGTTGCCATCCTGCCCGAGAAAGCCATGGGCGGCGTCGGCGAACCGATTGCGCGGTGCACCAGCGTCGATCAGCACCACGTCCTGCCGCGCGCGCGCAAGCTGGATCGCGGCGGAGTGTCCGGCGAAGCTTCCGCCGATGACGATGACATCCTGCATTTCCTTATCCTTATCGATCGATTACCACGTAATCTCAAATGTTACGTATGAGACCGGGGCGGGTTGCGCAACTCTTGATGTGACATGATATGCTGCGCTTGAGGGGACACGATGCAACTGGACGGCCGATTATCGAGAATGCTCCACCTGCTGATCCATATGGATCGAGCGGAAGGTCCGGTCACGTCGGCCGCGGCCGCGGAGATGCTGCACACCAATCCCGTCGTAGTACGGCGGACGATGGCCGGCCTTCGTGACGCCGGCCTAGTACGATCGGACAAGGGACATGCCGGAGGCTGGACCCTCATCAAGCCGCTCGAGGCGGTAACGATGCTCGACGTCTACAAGGCCGTCGGGGAGCCGCGCATCTTCGCGATCGGTCTCGCCGACGCAGCGCCGCACTGTCTGGTCGAGCAGGCGGTCAACGCCTCGATGACGAACGCTTTGCGCCGGGCAGAGACCATGCTGATCGCCGAGATGGCCAATGTGACGCTCGCGGAGATTGCGAAGGATTTCGAGAGTCGATTCTCATCCCGACCGGCGAACCTGGGGAATCAGCGCTGATCGCATCGGCGCCAGCGGCAATCCGTGCCAGGGCTATCCTCCCTCGAACACTGTGCCGATCCAGCCGACGAACGCATCGGTGCCGCCTGCATGAAGCGGAGCGACGGCCGCAGGAGATAAATGCCGCCGTCGGTATCGAACCGCCATTTGGGCAAGAGCTACACGAGAACGCCGGTCGCGAAGTCGCGCGCCATCGCCCATTCGCGGAAGCCGACGACGCCAAGACCCTGGCGTGCCGCTTCCAGCAATGCGGCGATGTCGTTGGCTTCAGGCATCTTCATGATCATTCTCCGATGGCCAGAATGGCCGCCCGAAGAACGTTTTGGCGCATGATAAGCAGGCATGTCCCAAGGCAGCTGCCGACCAGAGCCGGTCGTGTAAATTATCTGCGGTGACGTCCGGTCCTAGCGGAGGCTGTAGGTCGGAGCGCACAATCAAACGCGCTCCTGCCCGGCTCATCGTTGAAGGCGAAGAACCGAGCTTTCGCGATTCGCACAGTCTTCTTCTGGTGGCTCAGACCTGCGCCATACCTCCGTCGACGAACACCTCCGCTCCGGTCATGAAGCTGCTGTCTTCGCTCGCCAGGAAGAGCGCGACCGCTGCGGTCTCTTCGGGCTGGCCGATCCGACCCAGCGGCGTCTGTGCAGTCAGGCCGGCGACGAGCGCTTGTTCCTCTTCAGGCGAACTGGCGAGACCCTGTAGGCCAAGCGTCAAGATCGCTCCGGGCGAAAGCACGTTGACGCGAATGCCGCTGTCCTTGAGGTCGAGCGCCCAGCTTCGCGCGAAATTGCGGACCGCGGCCTTGCTCGCACTGTAGACGCTGAACGCCGGCGTACCCTTCGATCCGGTGGTTGAGCCGGTGAGGATGATTGATCCGCCCGATTGCATCAGTGGCAGCGCCTTTTGCACCGTAAACAGGGTGCCGCGAACGTTAGTGGCGAAGGTACGGTCGAACTGTTCCTCGGTGATCACGCCAAGCGGCGCCAGATCGCCACCCCCGGCATTGGCGAACACGATGTCCAAACCCCCACGTTTCTCGCGCACCACGTCGAACAGCCGGTCGAGATCGTCGAGGCTGGCAACGTCGCTGCGGATGCCTGTGACGGCGCCGCCGATCTCGTCGACCGCCTTGTCCAGTTCGGCCTGGCGGCGGCCGGTGATGAAGACGTGCGCGCCCTCGGCGACGAAGCGCTTTGCGGTCGCTAAGCCGATGCCACTGGTGCCGCCGGTGATGAGCGCCGTCTTGCCTTGAAGTCTGGTCATGTGTTTGCTCCGGGAATCGAATGATGCGGAGGTAGACACACGCCTTCCTTCTTACTAGTATGCACCTTTTGGTAAGTATCTGGGGTTGCCGATGGAGAGCAAGGTTTTCAGCTGCGGCCTGGACGTGGCGCTGTCGGTGATCGGGGGTAAGTGGAAGCCGCTGATCCTGTTCCATTTGGCGCACGACACGCGGCGCTACGGGGAGCTCAAGCGGGCGGTCGGCGGAGTGAGTGACAAGATGCTGATCCAGCAACTCAAGGAGCTGCATGCAGATGGTGTGGTCGATCGCCGCGATCATCAGCAGGTGCCACCCAAAGTGGACTATTCGCTGACACCGTTCGGCAAGACGCTGGCCGATGCGCTCGTACCGCTATGTGTTTGGGGCACAGAGCATATCGCCAAGGTCGAGCATCTTGTGGCCAATCGCACCGCCAAGGATGCGAAGGCGGCGGCATAGCGCATTGGCACGCCATTCCGGTGGAATTTTCGGTGCCACACGAAGCAGAGGATGGTAGTCCGCATCCAGGACACGCCAAGCCTGAATTTCGAATAGTGGGGCGAGCCGCCAACCCATCGCTGACATTGCCGCGGAAGGGGGCCGTGTCGTTCGATGCTTTCGGAGACTATCTACCAAGTCCTCATCAACAGTTTTTCCGGCTGATCTTTCTGCAGCGGCCGCTTCAGGTTGACATTTTTTGACCGGGTAATCTCTTAAATCCGCCAGTCTCACATCCTCGAGAGGTGTGCGTGGAACACAAGACTAGAGATCCGCCGGCGAAAGTCCGGATTTGGCGATAGCTGTCGTTCAGCAGCGTGTGCCTGGATGAAAGCTTCGTCCCACTTCTCGCCATTTCCGCCATCGCTGGTCTATGCGTCGGGCGAACATGAATGGATGTCTGAAGTCGGGGAGCGCCAAACGACGGCTGAACGTCCGCAATTGGGTCTGGCCGGCAGCCGTAGGGTAGGGGACCGCTCGCCCAATGTCGGTCGTTTAGTCGAAATATGTAAGGTCGCGAATCCCGCCATTCTAGCCGCCAGGGCGATTCCCGTTTTCCCATGTCCGGTAGGCAATCTCGGGAAAACTAATCGGGAACAGATTTCGGGAAAGTGGCTCGTTCAGCGGTTGTGGCAACAACATCAATCTCCGCTTTCCCGTTCTACCTTCCTAATCGGGAACGCTTCGGGCTTTCGCATGATCGTTAGCGACGGGTCCATTATGGTCGAACCGGGTGCGTGCTGCCCTGAACTCCGAGGCGTTGTCGATGATCCAGGTCCAAAGCGGCATCATCCCTACGAGCATCCCCCGTCCCATGGGTGTCAGCGTGTAATCGACCCGTGGCGGCACCTCGCCGTAGTCGCGGCGAAGAATGAGCCCATCGCGTTCCAAGTGACGCAGGGATCGGGTCAACATGCGCTGCGTGACCCCTTCGAGCCGTCGCGCCAGTTCGGCGTGTCGTAGCGTACCGGCGACCCCCAAGGCATGGACGATGCCGAGCGACCATCGGTTGCCGGCATGGGCCAGCACTTCCCGCTTTAGCCCGTCATCATCGTCGCTTAGCGCGTCGCAGGCTGCTTGCGAGCGGGCAATCACCGCATCAAAGTTTAAGTTATCAAGCGGTATCACGTGTGTACCTTCTTCTTCATCCCAACCGTGCATCTCATTTTGCGATCAGGATCATAAGGAGCACCTGATGCCAGAAACGAATAAACCTGTCGCCACTACCCTTGTCATCGGCGCGGGAGAACTGGGACTGGCCGTCATTGACGGCCTATTGGAGCAGAACCCGGAAAGCGCCGGATCGATCAGCGTCCTTCTGAGGCTACCCGCAGATCCGGCCGCAGAGCAGGTTGACCGCCAGTTGCAGGATAAAGGACTTCAAATCGTTCGCGGCGATCTTGCGAAGGAAACGGTCGACGGCCTTGCCGCCATCCTCGCAAGGTTCGATACGGTTATCTGCTGTACCGGGTTCGTTGGCGGCCCCGGCACGCAACGCAAGATAACCAAGGCTGTCCTGCAAGCCGGCGTGAAACGCTATGTGCCTTGGCAGTTCGGCGTCGATTACGACGTGGTCGGGCATGGCAGCGGGCAACCGGTTTTCGATGAGCAAGCGGACGTGCGCGACATACTCCGCGGGCAATCCGCCACGGAATGGGTGATCGTCTCGACGGGCATGTTCACCAGCTTCCTGTTCGAGCCGGCCTTTGGTCTGGTCGATCTCGAACGCCCCAAGGTTCATGCCCTCGGTAGTTGGGAGAACCGCCTGACCGTGACTACCTCGGGCGATATTGGACGGCTTACCGCCGCGATCCTCGCGCATGAACCGCGCATCCGGGATGAGGTGGTGTACGTCGCAGGGGATACGTTCTCCTACGCCCAACTTGCCGACATGGTTGAAGGGCATTTGGATCGGGATGCGGAGCGGGTGTTGTGGGACACGGATCGGCTACGGTCCGAAGTCGCGTCACACCCGGACGACGGAATGCGAAAGTACCGCCTTGCTTTTGCCCGCGACACCGGCGTCGCGTGGGACAAGGAGCAGACCTTCAATGCAGCGCAGGGCATAGATGTCACCGACGTGACGGGCTGGTTAGAGAAGCGGAAGGGCGCATAAGATGGGCCGTTTCGGATTTGGGTATCACACGCGAGTAGATGATGCCTCGGCGGTTGCCTTCGCGCGTCCTGATGTGCTGGTCAGCCCCAACGATAGTGCGGCTTCCATGCTCGCAGATCTCGCCGCGACCTATTACGGTTTCTGGAACAATGGCAGCACAACACTATTCGAAGCGACCGTTTCTTCCAGCTACACAGATCGCACTTTGCCTGCCGGTCGGCAGCAAGGCCCGTCAGGCCTAGCCGATGCTGGGGCGGCCTTCTTTGCGGCGTTCCCTGATGGCCGAGTGAAGGTTCTCCAACAGATGCTGGTTGGGGATCGTATCGTCAGCCATCTTCGCGTCACGGGCACTTTCACAGGGAGCCGCAAGGGCACGGGAGGAGCGGGGCAGGCAATAGACTATCTGGCGACCGACATTATGCGGATCGCTGACGGGCTGATTGTCGAAAATTGGCATGTCGAGGATCACGAGACGTTGCACCGGCAGATCGCCGTCTCGGCATAATCTTCCCGCACCACGGGATTTGGGAAAGCTCGAGCTTTCCCTTTTCTTGATCGTTGGTGAGAAAGCTGCCGGCGGGCGAGGCGACAGATAGCGCGATCAGAACGCCGCCAAATACTGTGCGTGTTACAAACCGGCCTGTGACCGTGAGCGCGTTCAGCTCGGTTCCATAACGATTTTGACACTGGTCTGTGTTGCGAGCATTTATAGCTCTGCTAGATTATCGAAAATAGCACCGATTCGAGAAGTGTCAGCCTTGCGCTTCACCTTGAAGCCATCCGCGAAAGAGTCGAGCGGCGCGCGTGCGTATCTCAGTAGGTTCGATAAGAAAAAAGCTGCGTTCCGACCGCAGCCGGTACGTGTCGAGCCCCTTCAATCGCTCTTGGCCTAGCAGGGCGGATGTCAGCGGTTCGATGCCGATGGCGACACCGGCACCGGCGCCGCTCAATACTCGCTCGTAGAGGAGCAGCGCGTCGATCTCGCGAGGGCGGGGCCCCGGATACTCCAGCCCGACACCGCGCATCCATTCCTCCCAGAACTCTGGTCGATGATCTGGGCCAAGCAGCGGATGATGCATCACATCGTCGGGGTGAGTAATCGCGCGTGGATGGGCGGCGCTCCAGACCGGCATAAGGTGGATCGGCAACAACGGCGCTGTCGTCATCTCGTGATCGAGCGCTAGCCGGATGGCGAAGTCATACTCTCCTGTGTCGAGCCGTTCAAATGCGATCGAGGTTCGCACCTCCACGTCGATGCCGGGGTACCGTGCGCTGAACGCCGGCAGTCTGGGTAGCAGCCAGCGTGTTGCGAAAGCAGGGATCGTCGTCACCCGCACGAGCGAAGTGTCACGCTGCAAATCAGCCGCCGCAACCTGAAGTCGATCGAGAACTGCGACCGCATGGGCAAGATAGCTATTGCCGGCGGTAGTCAGCACCACGCCCCGAGGCACGCGTTCGAAAAGGCGGATACCAAGCTCCTTTTCCAAGCCAGCGAGCCGTCGCGACAACGCTGGCACCGACATCGCAACGCGCGCACTTGCAGCAGCAAGGCTACCGAGTTGCGCGGCTGTAACGAACGCTTGGAGGGTACGGGTAGAGGGAAGGTGCATCGAGGAAGATGCTAGCATTATTTCAGGCTTGCAAAAAGTGGAAGGCAGCGCGGTGCTTCACAATGGTGTCTGCCGAGCGACAGCCTACCTACAGGCCTCGACAATCTGCGTAACTTCCACAGTCCGCAAAGGTGCAACCATGACGAACGCGACCCCGCCTTCAACCCGCCCCGAAGACCTAGCCACCGTTCCCGGCCCGATCCCCGATCCCGAACAGCCGTCGAACGCGCCACACCGGGGCGTCGTCGTAACTGGTAAGAACGGCGAGGACGGCCATAAGGCGTTCTACATCCACATCGAAGCCAAGCGAGGCAAGGAGGACGAGGTCGTGCAGATGTTGCGCGATATCTACGACTGTGTGCCGGATGAGCCGGCAACCGGTCCGTGGTTCGGCGTGAGATACTCTCCAACTACGTTCGGCATTTTCGAGGCATTTCCCAACATCGCGGGCCGGGACGCGCATGTGGCCGGTGGAGGCGGTGATATTTTCCGTGATAATCCCCGCATGAATGCGATTCTCGCCTCTCCTGCCCATGTTTATCGGGTGGACGTACTCTTCAATAAAGCAACGATTGGGAAGTAGCGCCGGGGCGTCGCTCTTCCCGAAACTCGATCCTTTTCGAGAAAGCCTGGCAGTCAGAGGGAGGGGCTCGCGGTCCTAACTTCACTCTGGCCGTGGACATGAACAAGCTGCCGGAGTTGGGGAGTTGAACCGATGCTCTGAGCGTCCGATTCCGATCACACGGTACAGGTCCGGACCGCCTCCGCAAGTGCGGCCAGTGGATCGCCAACAGGCACGAATTCGTGCGCGAAAAAGCCTTGGAAGCCGAGATCGGCAACGCTGCGCGCAACCGCATGCCAATTCACCTCCTGTTTGTCGTCGAGGTTATGGCGCCCAGGAACCCCGCCGGTATGGAAATGGCCGATCCACTGGATATTCTTCCGGATTGTATCGATCAGGTCGCCTTCCATGATCTGCATATGATATATATCGTACAGCAGCTTGACGTGTGGCGAGGCGACCTCCTTGGCGACGCGCGCACCCCAGGCGGTATGGTCGGCCATATAGTCAGGGTGGTCGACCTTGCTATTGAGCAGCTCGACGCAGATCGTCACACCATAATCCTCGGCGATTTTCTTGACACGGTTCAGGCCTGCGACGGCGTTGTCGGCGCCTTCCGCGTCGGACATGCCGCGACGATTGCCTGAAAAGGCGATCACGTTGGGCACGCCGGCCTTCGCAGCTTGCGGGATACCAATCCGGAAGGCTCGTTCGATCGCAGCGTGGTTTTCACGCCGGTTCAAACCATTGGGGATCGTCATGATGTCGGCGGCGTAGCCCATCGTGCAGCGCAATCCATGCCGGCGCGGCACCTCATAATCGGCAGGCTCCAGAAGATCGATGCCTTCCAGCCCGATGCGCGCTGCGGCGGCGCACAACTGATCGAGCGGAATATTCTGGTAGCACCAACGGCTAACCGACTGCTTCAGTCGGCCACGACGCGAAGGCGCGGCAGCCATGCCCGAGGTCGCGCACATGGCGAGGGAAGAAGCGATGACAGAGCGTCTTGTGATCATGCCTGCACACTAATCTAGAACACAATGGCGGCAAGGTGTATTGCCTAAAGTCGCTAGCCGCCACGGCATCCTCGCCATCCAGCGGATGCGAAAAGCGAATTTTTGCGCCCGCCCACCATAGGCAACTCATCGGGGTAACCTGTTTGCCGGTGATGTCCGTCGTCAACCGATGACCACGGCACCGGTTAAGCCGCGTCCGGCAAATATATCGGCTGCTTCGACTCACCGAACCCGGCGCCGGGTCTGATTCCGGCGGGATGGTCACCCGCGCGGAAAGTCGACGACCGCGATCTTATGCCGTCAACCGCGATCAGCCACTGGCGCTGCGGACCCCTGCATCGCGGAATACTGCACCGGCCCGGTTCGGATCCGCGGTTCGGGCGGGCTCAATCGACCCGAGCGAACATCGCTGCGACACTGGGCTTAGGGGTAGCTGCCGGTGACGCTTTGGCAGACCCGGTGATGCGTTCCAGCGCGGTCGCCACGGCCTCGCCGCTGCCGAACATCGCCTCGATCGCGCGGACGCAGAGCGTCACGTCGTCATCCGCCAGTCGGTAGAAAACCTGTTTCGCCGCGCGGCGCATCACGACGAGATCGGCCTTTCGCAATTCGGCAAGTTGCTGGCTGAGCGCGGGTTGAACGATCCCCGTCGAACGTTCGAGATCGGCGACGATCTGCTCGCCGTCGAGCAGGCGGGACAGGATCATGAGCCGCTGCGGCTGCGCATAGGTTTTGAGCCGGTCGGCCGCGGCATTGGCACGTTCGCGAGACTGGTAGATCGCCGTCATCGATCGGGCTGGGTCTGATGAAACCAGTCAGCGGGAGCATCGTCGCCGATCGCCGTCTCCGCGGTCTGGGCAGGGGGGACCAGCACATCGTCGCCTGGTTGCCAGCCGGCGGGCGTAAGGACGCTGCCGTCGGCGGAGCGCTTCAGCGCGGCGAGCATGCGGACCATCTCGTCGATCGAGCGTCCGATCGTCATGGGATACCAGGTGACGCCGCGGATCACGCCTTCGGGGTCGATGAAGTATGTTGCGCGCACCGCGGACGCATCGGCGGCATCGTCGTCGATCATGCCATAAGCGCGACCGACCGCCATCGATGGGTCTTCGATGATGCATTCGCGATCGGTTCGATACCGGCGATCGCGCTCCATGTGCCCGGTCACACCCCGGCCGACATGGCCTATGTCATCGGCGAGGCGGTGTTCACGGGCGATACGCTGTTCATGCCCGAAACACCCGCAGCAATTCCGGAAGGAGCGGGGCCATCGCGGGCCGATGTCGTCATCGTCGGCGGTGGCTCGGCAGGGCTGGCGACGGCTGCGTCGCTGCGCGAGCGTAACCGCTCGCTCGACATCGTCGTCATCGAGCCGCGTACCGAGCACGACTATCAGCCGGGCTGGACGATGGTCGGCGGCGGCGTGTTCGATGCCAAGGATCCGCGGCGGCCCGAGGCGAGCGTCATGCCCGCCGGCGTGCGCTGGATCAAAGGCGCGGTCGCCAGTTTCGAGCCCGAGCGCGATACCGTGACACTGGAAGACGGCTCCACCGTCGGATACCGCGCGCTCGTCGTCGCACCGGGGATCGCACTCGACTGGGCCGGGGTGGATGGGCTTGTCGAGACGCTCGGGCGCAACGGCGTCACCTCCAACTACAGTTACGAAACCGCACCCTATACGTGGGAACTGGTTCAGTCCCTGAGGGGTGGTACCGCGCTGTTCTCCCAGCCGCCGATGCCGATCAAGTGCGCAGGCGCGCCCCAGAAGGCGATGTACCTGTCGTGCGACCATTGGCAGCGGCAGGGCGTGCTCAAGGACATCGACGTGCAGTTTCACAACGCCGGGGGCGTATTGTTCGGCGTAAAGGAGTTCGTCCCGCCGCTGATGGCCTATGTCGACCGCTACGGTATCGACCTCCAGTTCGAGTCCACCCTGGTTGCGGTCGACGGATCTGATCGAACCGCCACCTTCCGGGAGAGGGGCGGAGAGATCACCAAATCGTTCCACATGATCCACGTCACGCCGCCCCAGAAGGCACCGGCGTTCGTCGCGCACAGTCCGCTCGCCAACGAAGCGGGGTATGTGGATGTCGATCAGACGACCCTGCAACACATTCGCTACGCCAACGTGTTTGGTCTGGGTGATGGCGGATCGACGCCGAACGCCAAGACCATGGCTGCCGCGCGCAAGCAGGCCCCGATCGTTGCCGAAAATCTGCTGTCGATGCTCGCCGGCAAGACGCCGATGGCGCTCTATGACGGCTATGGCTCGTGTCCGCTAACGGTCGAACGCGGCAAGATCCTGCTTGCCGAGTTCGGCTATGGCGGAAAGCTGCTGCCGAGTTTTCCGAAGTGGATCATCGAGGGCACCAGGCCGCAGCGGCTGTCCTGGCTGCTGAAGTCCGAAGGCCTGCCGTGGATCTACTGGAACGGCATGCTCAAGGGCCGCGAGTGGATGGCGCATCCCGAGCATCGCCAAGCCGCCTGAGCCAGCTCCGCCGTCCAAGGTCCGTCTTCATGCTCGATACCATCCAATACCTGCTGGGCGCAGTGTTCGCGGGCCTGGTCGGCTTCACGCTTGGCCTCGTCGGCGGCGGGGGCTCGATCCTCGCCGTGCCGCTGATGGTCTATCTCGTCGGCGTGACCAATCCGCACGTGGCGATCGGGACGAGCGCGCTCGCGGTCGCGGCGAACGCGGCGACCGGTCTGCTCAGCCATGCGCGGGCCGGCACCGTCAAATGGCGCTGCGGGCTGATGTATGCGGGGGCAGGCGTGCTCGGTGCATTCGCAGGATCGTCGGCGGGCAAGGCCGTCGATGGCCAGCATCTGCTGTTCCTGTTCGCCATCGTCATGGTCGCGGTCGGCATCCTGATGCTGCGCGGCCGTCGCAACCTCGGCGTCGAGGGCGCTGCCTGCAATCGCGCAAACGCCTCGAAAGTGCTAGGCTTCGGGCTTGGTACAGGAATTTTCTCGGGCTTTTTCGGCATCGGCGGCGGATTTCTGATCGTGCCCGGACTGATCGCATCGACCAGGATGCCGATGATCAACGCGGTCGGCACATCGCTGGTCGCCGTCACCGCGTTCGGTCTGGCGACTGCTACCAACTACGCGCTGTCCGGGCTCGTCGACTGGCCGCTCGCGGGCGTCTTCATCGCTGGTGGTGTCGTCGGCGGCATGGTCGGGACGGTCGTTGCCAAGCGCCTCTCCGACCGCGGGACGCTCACGACCGTCTTCGCGATCCTGATCTTCGTCGTTGCAGCCTATATGCTGTGGAAGAGCGCGGCCGCGTTATGACGATCGGCAATACCGTCGCCCTCGGTCCGCTGGTGCTGTCGACCGACCGATTGCTCGCGCTGCTCGCGATCGCGGTCTTTATCGGCTTGGTGTCGTTTCTGACGCGCAAGTCGCCCCGGCCGACGTCGAACGCGGCTACGGCGGCGGTCGTGGCGGGCTTGGTCATGGGACGCATTGGCTATGTCGCCATGCATATCCCCAGCTACAGCGATGATCCCCTGTCGGCACTCGCGATCTGGCAGGGCGGATTTTCCGTGACTGCGGGCATCGTCGGGGCGGCGTTGGTGCTCGTCGCCACGCTCCGCCGTTCCGCCGCGCTCCATCGGTCGCTGGCGAGCCTGGGTATCGCCGTCATGGTCTGGGCAGCGGCTGCGCATCTCCTCGTCGAGGATGCCGCCATCCCTCTGCCCAAGGGACTTGTCGCGTACACGATCGACGGACGGCCGGTTGCTATCGATAGTTTTCGGGGAAAGCCGTTCGTCATCAACCTGTGGGCGACCTGGTGCGGGCCGTGCCAGCGCGAGATGCCGATGCTGGTGCGGGCCGCGGCGGCACGTCCCGCAGTGCCGGTTCTGTTCATCGATCAAGGCGAGACGCCGGACACCGTAAAGGCTTTCCTGGCCACGACGCGGCTGACATCGCCGCTTCTGCTGGTCGATCGCAGCCAGGATTTCAGCCGGGCAGTCGGTTCGGGCGCCCTGCCGACCACCGTGTTCGTGGCTGCGGACGGCATGATACGCGAGAGCCATGCCGGTGAGATTTCACGTGCTGCGCTCGACGACGGTATCGACGATATTCTGGAGACTAATCAATGAACTGCATTCGCTCCTCGGTGGCGACGCTCGCAGTGCTCGCGATCACCGGCTTCGTCATCGGGGCCACGGACGCGCTGACCCAGCCGGCGGTCGCCGCAACGATCACCAAGTCGGCGATCCTGGAAGATCCGGTTGCCCCAAAAGTCGCGCCCAAAGGCTATGACATCACGATCGTCCAGTTCGCGGACTATAATTGCGGCTATTGCCGGCGCATGCATTCCGTGGTCGTAGCCCTAATCGCCTCCGATCCGAAGATCCGGTTGGTCTATCGGGACTGGCCGATTTTTGGGCCCGTGTCGGTAG
This sequence comes from Sphingomonas albertensis, assembly GCF_014358075.1. Lineage (GTDB taxonomy): Bacteria > Pseudomonadota > Alphaproteobacteria > Sphingomonadales > Sphingomonadaceae > Sphingomonas > Sphingomonas albertensis. The sequence goes on from NZ_JACONT010000001.1 coordinate 57,382, forward strand.
AAGCCGCGCGCGCCGCCATCGCCAGCCAGTGGCAGGGCAAGCACGAAGCCTTCAACGCAGCACTGTATGCAGGGGCGGGGAAACTTGATTCTGTCGCGATAAGGACCGCCGCAAATCGGGCAGGGGTGAGCTGGCCCCGGCTGCAAGCCGATCTCGTAAAACACAAGGCTGAGATCGACGCGCTACTCGCACGAACCAGCGAGCAGGCCCCGGCAATCGGCCTCCAAGGTACGCCAGCTTTCATCATCGGTGCCTATCTTGCGCCCGGCGCGCTCGACCTTGCGACCTTGCGTAAGGCTGTCGCGGAAGCACGCCGGAACCCGAATGGTCCAGCCAGGGCGCGCTGATCGTCAGCTGGTCGGAACGGACCCCACTGCGCCCTCGAACCGCGTTTCGCCGGGGACGGAAGATACGAGGCCGAGATCGCCGTTGTGGCCGCGAAGGATCTGCCGAGCCAGGGCCAGGCCCACACCCGTGCCTTCGGTCTTGGTGGTGAAGAAGGGGCGAAAGATGTCGGCCTGATGTCCGACGGGAATGCCGGGACCGGTGTCCGTCATGGTGAACTGTGTTTGGCCGACCATTGTCGAGACGGCGAACGTGACGCGAGCATCTGGCGTATCGTGCAAGGCCTCGGCCGCGTTCTGCAGGACTGCCCAGAGTGCGGCGGTCAATTGGTCCGGATCGGCGAGCAGATACGCCGGCGCGCGTTGAAGGTCCGTCGTAAAGCTGATCGTCGGCCATCGGGTCGTGAACAGCGCCGTCAGGTCGTTCACGAATCCGGCCAGCGGGATCCGTTCCGGGCTGGGCGCCGGCAACTTCGCGAGCGCACGGTAGCTTTCGCCGAAACGGTGCAGGCTGGCGGCACGGCGCGCGACCGTCTCGATCGCGTCGCGGACCTTGGGTAGCGCGGGGTCGGGATCGTCGAGCATCGCGACCGCGGTCTCGGCGAGCGAGGCGATCGGGGTCAGCGCGTTGACGATTTCGTGGCTCAGGACCTGGACGAGATCGCGGAGCGCGCCGGCCTCGGCGGCCTTCAGTTCGGCGTCGATATCGATCAGTGCGCCGATCCGCGTCATCCGGCCTGCCAATGCGAGGTCGCCGGTGGCCAGCGCGAAGCTGCGGACGTCGGTATCGACGCCGATCTCGATCGTGGCGGTGCGACCGGGGCGGGTATCGGAGAGTGCGGCCACGAGCCCGTCGGGCGGATCGGCGACGAGATCGCTCGCTCCGAGCAAACGCCGCGCGGCGCGGTTGACGACGCGCAGGCGGCCGTCGTCGAGGGCGACCAGCGGCGCGGGTGACAGATCGAGATAGGCGTTCAAGCGGCGGCGTTCCTCCTCTCCGGCAGAGACCGGCGCGGGGGGGGGCGGCAATGGCGGGCGCTGACCGGTATCGACCAGGTTGAGCGCCGCGATCCAGACGGCGAGCAGCCCGGCGAGCAACGCCGTGGCGTACAGGCCACGCGTGGCGGCGACCGCACCGGCGGCCCCGGCTGCGGCGATCACCAGCGCGCTTAGCATCGCGCGAACCCGGTCAGAGGCCATAGCGCGCCATCCGTCGATAAAGCGCAGCGCGCGTCAGCCCGAGCTGGGCGGCGGCCCGGCTGACGTTGAACGCGTGGCGTTCGAGGGCTGCGGTGATCAGCGTCTCCTCGTTACGGGCCAGCGACAGATCAGGTGCCAGCGATTGGAGCTCGGCCATATCGGGGGACAGCCTGAAGTCGGCGATCGCATAGGCCTCGCCGTTACCGAGCAACACCGCGCGCTCCATCGTCTGGCGCAGGCCGCGAACATTGTCGGGCCAGCGTTCCGTCGCGATGGCATGCGCGGCATCGTCGCCCAGCGGCCGGTTCGGTTTGCCATGGCGGTATGCGAACAGCGCGAGGAAATGGCGGGCTAGCAGCAGCGCGTCGCCCGTCCGATCGACGAGCGGAGGAAGGGCAATCTCGATCGTGCCGACCCGGTCGAGCAGGTCTTCACCGATCGCTGCCCGAAGGCCGGCGCGGTCCAGTCGCGTCGTCGCGACGACCCGTATGCCATCGAGGGCGGCCAGGAGGACGCCGTGGAACGCGCGGGGCAGGCGGTCGATATGATCGATCACGAGCATGCCACCGGCGGCGGCGGCCGTTTGCGTGGCGATGACGGCGGCGTCGGCGGCTTCGGCGTCCAGCGTGACGAGTGGTAGGTGCGCATGGGCCGAGGCCTGATGGATCAGCCGCGCGATCAGCGTCTTACCCGTGCCCGCTGTGCCATGAACGAGGATCGGGGCAGCGGTCGGCGCGACGCGAGCGATCAGGTCGCGTGCGCGTCCGATGCCGGGACTCTCGCCGAGCAGGATGCCGTCAGGGACGCGCGGCGTCGCTGCCGTTTCCAGCTTCGCGCGACGCAACGCCAGACCGCGTTCGACCGTCGTCAGCAGGCGTTCGTTGTTCCAGGGCTTGATCACGAAATCGGTCGCGCCACTGCGCATCGCACGGACCGCGACCGCGATCCCGCTATGCCCGGTGACGACGATCACCACCGCGCGCGCATCCCCCGCGATCAGCCGGTCGAGCATCGCGAAGCCTTCCTCGCCGGTGGTTCGCCCGCGCGCGAAATTGAGATCGAGCAGGATGACGTCGACCGGCTCGCCCGCGAGCAGGACCCAGGCCTCCTCCGGACTTGCCGCGGTCGACACGCGCATGCCGTGACGCTCCAGCAACAGTCTTGCGGCTTTGGCGATGTCGGGATCGTCGTCGACGACCAGGATATGCGATTCGGTTGACATGGCGGCCATAGTGTCCGGAAACGGACAGTCGGTACAGTCTGCGCGCTGGCCGGGACCCTAGATTGCCAACATCTGACTAGATTACAGCGCTTTAGTCTGTTTGCGTGCGGTCCCGTACACTGTCCGCATGACGCAGACGACCCTGCCCGGAACTGGCGCCGCAATGGACCGGCGTATCGAGCGCCCGCACGCCAAACGGCGCACGCTGATCGTGCGCGGCGTTATCGGGCTTGCCGTAGTGGCGGCAGCGGTTGCGCTGTGGCTGCTCATGCCCGGTGCGAACGCGCTGACCGTCGATGCCGCGGCCATCCGAACCGGCGAAGTCACCCGCGCGCCGTTCCGCGATTTCGTGCCGCTGCGCGCCGAGGTGGCGCCACTCCGCACCGTGTTCGTGACCGCGATCTCGGGCGGACAGGTCGCCGAAATGGCGGCGAGCGACGGCGCGATAGTCGTCGCCGGCACGCCGCTCGCACGACTGTCCAACCCCTCGCTCGAGCTCGATGTCGCCAGCCGATCGGCCGAGATCGTCGGGCAGTTGAGCGCGATCAGCGGGCAGCGGCTGTCGGTGCAGAGCACGCGCCAGGACGGCGCGCGCAATCTGGCCGAGGCGCGCAACGCGCTGTCCAAGGCACGCACGCTGCTCGCGCAGAAGCAGGTCCTGTTCGAACGAGGGATCATCACACGCGCCGCGATCGATCCGGTGCGCGAGGATGTCGGTTACCAGCAGGCGCGGGTCGCTGCGCTGGATCGTGGCACGGCGGAAGCGGGCGCGACGCTGGCGGACCAGTCCTCCGGCATCGCCGCGACCGCGCGACAGTTGCGCGAGAGCCTGGCGATGGTCCGTGCCAGCCTGTCCGCACTGGTGTTGCGCGCGCCAGTCGCGGGACGGCTTACCGCCTTCACGCTGCAGCCCGGCCAGACGCTCAAGGCGGGCGATCCCGTCGGCCAGATCGACTCCGAAGGCCAGTGGAAGCTGACCGCCGATGTCGACCAATTCTATCTCGGGCGCGTCCGGGCCGGGCTAGGCGCAGCGGCCGACATCGAGGGGCGCAGCTATCCCATGACGGTCATCAAGATCCTGCCGCAGGTCACCGAGGGCAGGTTCCGTATCGAACTCGGCTTTCGCGGCGCGGCGCCTGCGGGGCTGAACCGCGGCCAGACGCTCGACGTCCGGCTTGTCCTGGGCGCGGACCGGCCGGCGGTGGTCGCGCCGTCGGGCGGCTGGCTCGATGCGGGCGGCACCACCGCGTTCGTGCTCGACGGCGACAAGAAGGCCGTCAGGCGCGCGATCGTCACGGGCCGACGCAATCCCGATCAGGTCGAGATCGTCTCCGGCCTCGCCCCCGGCGAACGGATCGTGACGACCGCGCTCGGCACCTACACCCCCTTCCAGACCCTTCTCATCCGATAGGATTCGATCATGATCCAGCTACAGGACCTCAGCCGCACCTATGCCTCGGACGAGATCGAGACGACCGCGCTCGGCGGCATCGATCTGGCGGTCGAGGCGGGCGAATTCGTCGCGATCATGGGGCCGTCGGGCTGCGGCAAATCGACGCTACTCAACATCATCGGCACGATCGACCGACCGACGGACGGGCGATATCTGTTCGAAGGTGCCGACATCGCCCATGCGCCGGAAGCGCAGCTCGCCCGGCTTCGCCGCGACCGGCTGGGCTTCGTGTTCCAGAGCTTCAACCTGATCGACGAGCTGACCATCGCCGAAAACGTCGCGCTCGGGCTCGCCTATCGGACGATGCCAGCGCGCGAGAAGAAGGACCGTGTGGCCGCGGCGATGGACCGGGTCGGAATCGCGCATCGCCAACGGCATCACCCGCACCAATTGTCGGGCGGCCAGCAACAGCGTGCCGCGATCGCGCGCGCGATCGTCGGCGAGCCGCGGCTGATCCTGGCGGACGAGCCGACCGGCAACCTGGATACCGAGAACGGCGCGCAGGTGATGGACATCCTCAGCCAGCTCAATGCGGAAGGCGCGACGATCGTGATGGTCACGCACAGCCCGTCGCATGCCGATATCGCCAAGCGGACGGTGCACATGCTCGACGGGCGTATCCTCTCGTCGGCTCGGCGCGCCGCCTGATGCGCCGCTCGCTCCAGATGATCGTGTTGCTGCTGCTCGTGGTGGTGCTCGTCCGTCATCTTGCCGCGACCAAGCCCGGCCCCACGCCCGGCCCCGATTCCGCAAGCGACGCCTGAAGGAACCGCCATGTCCGCGCTCACCAGTCTCTATCGCTCGCTCGCGCATCACCGGTTGTTCGCGCTGCTCAACATCGGCGGTCTCGCGCTCGGGATCGCGACGTTCCTCGTCCTGTTCCTCTTCGTGCGGTTCGAGACCGGGTACGACCGCGTATTGCCGCAACAAGACCGGTTGTGGGTGATGGAGGAGCGCTATGTGATGCCGGGCTATCCGGCAGACACCAATCCGAACACGATGGGTAGCGAGCTCAAGATCCTGCAGGCGGATTACCCGCAGCTGGTCGGTACGCGCTACATGAACATGGCCGCGACCGTGCAGCAGGGCGGGCAGGCGACCGCCGAGGATCTGGGCACGGTCGACCCTAACTTCTTCGATCTCATGCGCTTTCCCGCGGTCGAGGGCGATCCGACAGCAACGCTTGCCGATCCAAACGGCCTGGTAGTCACGCAGAAGACTGCGCGGAAATATTTCGGGAGCCAGTCGGCGATCGGCCGGACGCTGCAACTGTCGATCGACGGGACGACCTATCCCTACAAGGTCGGGGCGGTGCTGCGCGACATGCCCGACGACGTCACCTTCAAGAGCGAGATGTTCGCGCAACTGTCGCGGACGCGCTTCGGCAACGAATGGTGGGAGCACTGGGGCAGCGCGTCGCTGACCACGTTCCTGCGTTTCCCCGACGATGCCGCCGCGCGCGCGTTCGAGGCGCAATTGCCCGCGTTTCTCGATCGCCACGCTTATGCCGGGGGCAACGTCAAGAAAGGTGAGTATTTCCAGTCGCTGCGGCCGCTGACCGCGATGCATCTGTATAGTCCGGGCGATCGCGCGATCGTCACGACCTTGGGCGCGGTCGGGCTGCTGACGCTGCTGATCGCGATCGTGAACTACGTCAATCTGGCCACCGCTCGCGCCGGGCTGCGTGCGCGCGAGGTGGCGATGCGCAAGGTGCTGGGCGGCACGCGGCGGTCGCTTATCCGGCAATTCCTGGGCGAGGCGCTGGCGACCGTCGCGGTGGCGGCGCTGATCGGGCTCGCGCTGGCCGAGATCGCGCTGCCGTTCGTCAACGCGCTTGGCGGAACGTCGCTGGCGATCCGCTATGTCGGTTGGGACGGCGTCGTCGTGCCGCTGGTCCTGCTGGTCTTGGGCATAGCACTGGTCGCGGGGCTGTATCCCGCGTTCGTGCTGTCGGGGTTTCGCCCGGCGGCGGTGCTCGCCTCGACGCGCGCGCCCGGTGGTGGGCGTAGCGGCACGAGGCTGCGGAGTGCGCTGGTGGTCGTGCAGTTTGCGATCGCGATCGCATTCGCCATCGCCACCGGGGTCATGCTCAAACAGACCGAGCATATTCGTGACGCCGATCTCGGGTTTCGTCGCGACGGTTTGATGATCGTCCGCTCGCTGATGACCGGCGGGATCGACTCCCCGCAGCGCGCGGCGATCCTGCGTAGCCTCGCGGCGGCCCCCGGCGTCGTCGGCGTCACCGTCGCCAACAATGCCCCGGGCGACCAGAGCACGACCAATTTCTCCGGTTACAGCCGCGCAGGCACGTCCGGCGCCAAGATATCGTTGATGGATGTCGGCACCGGCCGCGACTATTTCCGCGTGTACGGTGCGCGCCTCGTCGCGGGGCGCCTGTTCGACGCCGCGCATGCCGACGACCGCGGCCTGTTGACGATAGCCGAACGCAAGCGGGCAGGGCCCAACGTCGTGATCAACCGGACGGCAGTGACCGCGCTGGGCTTTGCGTCACCGACCGCGGCGCTGGGGCAGGCGATCAACGACGGCGAACGGGACTCGACGATCATCGGCGTGGTCGACGACCTGCGCTTCAGGAGCCCGCGCGATGCCGTCACGCCGGTCGCCTATACCTACAACACCGTCGACATCCTCTCGCCGTTCGCGGCGGTCCGTTATGCCGGCGCCGATGCGAAGACGATGATGGCGGCGCTCGAGGCGGCATGGAAGCGCGTCGTTCCCGGCGTTCCGTTCGAGGCCCGCTCGGTCGAGGACAATTTGTACCAGCGCTATTACAAGGCCGACGCGCAACGCTCGCGACTGTTCACAATCGGCGCGGTGCTGGCGGTCCTGATCGGTTGCATCGGGCTCTACGGCTTGGCGGCGTTCGACACCGCACGGCGCGTGAAGGAGATCGGTATCCGCAAGACGCTCGGCGCCTCGACTGCCGAGGTGCTGCGGCTGTTGATCGGGCAGTTCCTGCGACCCGTTATCCTCGCCAACCTCGTCGCGTGGCCGCTCGCCTATGTCGCGATGCAGCGCTGGCTAGGCGGGTTCGACGACCGGATCGCGCTGTCGCCGATGTTCTTCTTCGGCGCCTCGCTCGCCGCGGTGCTGATCGCAAGCGCCACCGTCTTCGGCCAGGCGTGGCGTGTCGCCCGCGCGGAACCAGCGCGCGCGCTGCGCCACGAATAGGGGCCGATCGATGTGGCTCACCCTGTACCGGTCGCTCGCCAGGCATCGCTTATATGCGATCCTCAACATCGGCGGGCTCGCGCTCGGCATCGCGGTGTTTCTGGTCCTGTTCCTGTTCGTTCGGTTCGAGACCAGTTACGACCGCGTGCTGCCGGGATGGGAGCGGGTTTGGACAGTGGAGCGAACGGTCCAGTTTCCGGGAAATCCGGAATTGCCGATCCCGTCTTCGCCAACGCTCGCCGCGCAATTGGCGAACGCATTCCCTAACCTCGTCGCAGCGCGCATGACGCCTTACGATACCGCGACGGTGCTGACAGGAAACACCAGCATCACGCGAAAGCTGGCGTTGGTCGACCCCGCGTATTTCCAGATCTTCCCGTTTCCCGTCGTCGAAGGCGATGTCGCGACGACGATCGCGCGGCCCGACGGGCTCATTGTCTCGCATCGTGTCGCGGAAAGCTATTTCGGCAAGACCAGTCCGCTGGGTCGGACGCTGACCGTCGCGATCGACGGCAAGCCCAAAGTCTATCGGGTGGGGGCGGTGATTGCCGACCTGCCGAAGAACCAGACCTATACTAGCGACATGTTCGCCGCGATCCCGGACCAACCCGCGGATGACACGTTATCCGCGAGCTACGGCGTCACGACCTTTCTGATGGTTCCCGATGCCGCAACCGTGGACCGGGTCGGCTCATTCATGCGGCGCCACCCCGATCCCCAGTTCAATGCTGAGGCACGTCGGTTCCTGAAAGAAGGATTGAAGCCGCTTTCGAGCCTCCACCTCGCCGACAAGGGCGTGAGCACGGTCGTCGCCGTGCTGGGTACGGTGGGAATCGTCGCGCTGCTGCTGGCGACGGTCAACTACATCAACCTTGCCACGGCGCGGGCCGGTCTCCGAGCGAGGGAGATCGCGATACGCAAGGTCGTCGGTGCAACCCGGCGCACGCTGGTCGGCCAGTTGCTCGGTGAGGCGCTGATCGCTGTGACGCTCGCCGCATTGATCGGGCTCGCGCTTGCCGAGATCGCGCTTCCCTTCGTCAACACGATCGGGGGTACCGACCTGTCGATCGCCTATTGGGGAACGCGGTCGATCCTGCCGCTGCTATTGGTCATGATTGCGATGGTGGCGTTGCTCGCGGGGTTTTATCCGGCCTTCGTGATCTCCCGGTTCCAGCCCGCCGGCGTGCTTGCTGCGGCACGGACCCCTGGCGGCGATCGATCAGGCGCGCGGCTACGCAAAGCGCTGGTCGTGCTCCAGTTCGGCATCGCCGTCGCGCTGATGATCGGTACGGCGGTACTGTACGCCCAGACCCGGCACGTCCGGCAGGCGGACATCGGCTTTGGTCGCGACGGTCTGATCATGATGACCGGTTACGGGGATCGCGCACTCGATACGGAACAGCGTGCCCGGTTGAGGGACTCGATCCGACGGGTTCCCGGCGTTGCCGGTATCACGACCAGCGGTGCCGTGCCCGGGGGCGGTACGTTCGCGATCGCCAAGATGAAACGCGCAGGCGCAACCGGCGAACCGCCGATGATCGTCCAGTCCACGGTCGGCGATCGCTTCTTCGCGATCTACCGCGCCCGTCTGCTAGCGGGCCGGGTCTTCGATCCGGCGCGTTTTGCGCTTGATGTCGACCGTGAACGCTCCGGCGCAACCGACCACAAGGCTACGCTGAACACAACAAACATCATCCTAAACCGCACCGCCGTCCAGCGCCTGGGGTTCGACCATGCCGCCGATGCGATCGATCAGGTGGTTTCCCTGGACGATGGCATGGTCAGGATCGTCGGGGTCATCGCCGACATGCGGTTCGGTACGCCGCGTCAGCCGGTCGAGGCGTTCGCATATCGCTATCAACCGGGGGGCGGGAACCGCTCGATCCTGGTGGTTCGCACGTCGGAGGATACCAGACCCGTTCTGGCGCGTCTGGAAGCCATGTGGCACCGGGTCGCACCAGCGGTGCCGCCGGTCGCGACGACCGTCGACCAAACGCTGTACGAATCCTATTATCGCCAGGACGTCCAGCGTTCGCGGTTGTTCACGGCCGGGGCCGTGCTCGCGGCGCTGATCGGGTGTATCGGTCTCTACGGTCTTGCCGCGTTCGACACCACGCGTCGGGTCAAGGAGATCGGTATCCGCAAGGTGCTCGGTGCCTCGACTGCCGACGTCATGCGATTGCTTCTCGGTCAGTTCCTGAGACCGGTCCTCCTTGCGAACATGATCGCGTGGCCGATCGCGTGGGTCGCGATGACGGACTGGCTGAACGGCTTCGACGACCGAATTGTCTTGTCGCCACTCTATTTTGTCGCCGCGAGCGTGCTTGCGCTGATCATCGCAACGGGAACGGTAGCCGGCCACGCATGGCGAGTCGCACGCGCCGAACCTGCGCGCGCGCTGCGTCAATTTTAGGAGATGAAGCAGGTGTGGTCTCGGGCCGGGAACGCTATGCACGCCAAAATAATCAACCACTGCGACACCACCGGCCTGAGCAATCGCTGTCGTTTGCGTTCGAGGAGATGGACGTGATCTGGCTGGCTGATGACGACGGCCCAGCATGCCCGGCGCTACGCGGCATATCGACGAACGGAGAAATGTAATCCTTTACATAGACGATTTATAACAATAATACTCTCCGAAGCCGACGCTAAGACGTTGGGAAAGGAGAGGTGATCATGATCACGGCACATGCGGCGATCAGGAAAGCATGCACAGCATTCCGATGATATCGGACTGGCCTTTCGCGTGTTTCGGCCATGGCGTGCGGAAGCATGATGGCCAGAGAATTACTGATATGCATACTCGGCCAGCGCTTCCAGCAGATCATCAGGTCTGCGCATACTTTGGCAGACATCGTGTATTACGTCGAAACGACGCTAATATGCTTCGAAGCATGTTTACTAGAGAGTATCTTGAAGACGGCGCCGAGTGCAGATGCGCCGGAGTTGTGAAGGTTGTGCCTGACGACAGTGATCTTGGGCTGGCAACGCAATCTATATTAATAGATCAATTACAAGATGTGCAGCGTCTCGCGCGCGTTGCTGTCCATAGGCGGGAGAATGAGCGGATGGCGCGCGCAATTTCCTCGTGGCCGACCGCCCCGGAAATCGCCTCAACCTCGTGCTTCCAACCTTCGCTCACGGTCACCGCCCCGCCAGCAAAAGCCGTAGTAAGCCATCAGGGGACTTGTAGATGCTGAATAGTATAAGTTTATCTTAAGAAGCTTTTTCCAGAACTGTTTTGGCGGGTGGGTGGACGGTATAACTTCACAATAAAACCTAAACTATCATCGGTAAATTCAATATTAAGTTAAGAACAGACCGTCGGGCAATAATAGCTTCGAGGTAAATAAAAAACGAATCTGATTAATTTAGATCGGTACAGGGAGAGGATGTATGAAGAGATTTACTGCACATACGTGTCTGTTGCTTAGCAGCGTATTCGTTACCGCTCCGGTGTTTGCACAGGAGATGACCGTGCCCACGCCCGGATCGGTTGAGGGCGGCGCCACCGCGCTCCCCCAGGAACCGGTACCGGCCACCGCCGAGGCGGGTCAGGATAGTCCGGGCGGAGGCGAGGAGATCGTCGTTACCGGCATCCGCAGCAGCTTGGCCAACTCGGCGCGCGTAAAGCGGGACTCGCAGCAGATCGTCGACAGCATCAGTGCGGAAGACGTCGGGAAATTCCCCGACTCGAACATCGCCGAGTCTCTCCAGCGTATTACCGGTGTCGCGATCGACAGGTCCGGCGGCGAGGGGCAATTCATCACGGTTCGTGGCTTGGGGCCGGAATTCAATACGGTGCTGGTCAATGGCCGGATCATGGCGACCGACAATCCGGGCCGTGAATTCTCCTTCGATGTGCTGTCGTCGAACATGATCCAGCGTACCGACGTGTTCAAATCGAACGTGCCCGAGCTGCAGGAGGGCGGCATCGGGGCCACGGTCAACATCATCACCGCACGCCCGCTGTCGGGGCGGGACGGGTTCCATTTCTCAGGCTCCGTCGGCGCGATCTACGATACCTTGCGCGACAAGGCGGGGCCGGATGCGTCTGCTACCGCGTCCTGGACCAATACCGAAAAGACGTTCGGCGTGGTGTTGTCGGGCTCGTACACCAAACGTAAGAACCAGGAAGACACGATCGCGATCGACGGCTGGATCAATGGCCGGCCAGACATCATCTCGGTAATCGGCGGCACGCCGACGCTGATCACCGGCGCCGACCCGCGATATCCGGCAGCGGGCAACGTCAACGTTCCCCAGAGCCTGTACTATCAGCGCTCGCAGGAAGAGCGCGAGCGGATCAACCTGGCCGGCGCCGTCCAGTTCAAGCCGCGCGACAATCTCGAGATCACCGTCGACGGCATCTATTCGAAGTTCACCGTGTCGGGGGTGGTCCGCAAGATGGATAACTTCCTGGCCGCGCCCTATTTTGAGCCGACGTTCGACAGCAACGGGACGGCGACCGGGCTCGGCATGATCGGTGGCGACTTCATTGCCCAGAATCCGGGGTTCCTGGAGGCCAATCGCGACAGGCTGACCAACAACGGTCTCAACTCGAAGATCGACCATGTCTACAATCTGACGAAGCGCGAGTCCGAGAGCTATCAGTTCGGCGGCAACATCAAGTGGAACCCGGCCGAAGACGTCGAAGTGCGGCTCGACGCGTCCGTCACCGGCGCGAACCGCGTCTCGCCGAACCAGTATCTCGTGATCGGTGCGTTGCTGCCGTACAGCTATCAGTTCGACCTCAACCCCGGCCAAGGACTGCCGACCGCGTCGTTCGATAACGCGATCATCAACGATCCCGATCGGATGCGGCTGCATTACATGGGCATCGACACCAATCGTTCGCGCGACCGCGGCTCCGAATTCCATCTCGATACGAAGTACGACATCCAGGATTCGGTTCTGAAATCGGTGCAGATCGGCGGGTCCTACACCCAACGGCGCAAGATCAATCGGCAGTTCAACAACAGCGATTCGAACTGCACCTATTGCGGATACCAGGTGCCGATCGCGTCCGGCCTGCTGGAGGGTTACGACTGGACCAATCTGCTGGGCGGGGGGCAGAATATTCCGCCTTCGCTGTTCCAGTTCGATCCACAGGCGTTCCTCGCCTATCTCAATGATCCCGCGACTCTGTCGATCCCGACCAACGGCCGCACGCCCGCGCAGCAGGCAGCCTTCGCGCAGCAGGTGCTCGCGCTGCCGGGCGGCCCGTTCGGCGTGCGCGAGCAGCTTCGCGGTACGGTCAACGTCCAGGAGAAGCTGACCGCGGGCTACATCAGCATGCAGTTCGGCGGCGATCGCTGGGCGGGGAACGTCGGCGTACGTGTCATCAAGACCGACGTCGTGTCGTCGGGCTTCAACACGCCCGTCGTCAACATCGCCAACACCCCCGGCGACGACACGCTGCAGTTCACCTACGGACCGGCAACGCCGGTGTCGGTAAGCAACAGCTACGTCAATGCGCTGCCATCGGCGAACATCCGGTTCAACGTGACCGAGAAACTGCTCGCACGCGCCGCGTTCTCGCAGACGGTCACGCGCCCGACGCTGACCGATCTCGGCGTCAACAACGATTTCGGTGGCCGTATTTCGGTGCCGCAGTCGAGCGGCGGCAACCCGAGCCTGTTGCCGTTCAGGTCGACCAACTACGACCTCTCGTTGGAATGGTACATGACGCCGGTCAGCTATGTCAGCGTCGGCGGGTTCCACAAGGATCTGAGCGACTTCCTCGAACTCCAGACGCTGCCGGTCAACCGGTTCGGCCGCGTGTTCCAGGATACCCGCACCCGCAACGGGCAGACCGGCTATATCCGCGGCATCGAGGTGGGCGCGCAATATGCGTTCGACTGGCTTCCGGGCTTCGCGTCGGGCTTCGGCGTCACCGGCAACTACACCTATGTGGACAGCAAGGTGCAACGCGAGGACACGCTCGCCGATTTCGACTGCGGCTATAACGGGCTGTCGCCGCACTCCGCCAACGGCAGCGTATTCTACGAAAAATACGGCATCTCGGCACGCACGTCGTACAACTGGCGCTCGGATTACCTGCGGCAATGCCGGTCGAGCCAGGGTCGCCCGCGCAATCGGTCGTCCTATGGCCAGCTTGACTTCAACGTCGCCTATGACCTGACCTCCAACTTCCAGGTCTATGTCCAGGGCGTCAACGTCACCAACGAGCGGGTGAACGAATGGTCGGCCGTCGAAGACCGTTTTCTGGCGCTCCAGGAAACGGGCGCGCGCTATAATTTCGGTGTGCGCGTGAAGTTCTGATCGCACGATCCCGTTCCGGACCACGGCCAAGCCGATTGCGCTTGGTCGTGGAACGGGCAGAGGTGGATGCGTAGAATGGGTAGAGTTGAATTCGCTACCTCGTAAGATCGGTGAGCAGCGAGCGGTAATAGGTGATCGCCAGCGGAATGTTGTCGATCGGGGTGCGTTCGTTCAGGCCGTGGCTGAAGTCGTCGGATTGCTTGATGAACGTCGGGCTGACGCCATAGCTCGGCACGCCGACCGAACGGTACCACATCGAATCGCTCGCCCCCGCCGACATGCTCGGGAACACCGGAACGCCGGGGCGGATCTTGCCCATCGCCGTCTTGACCGCGCCGGTGAGGTCCGCACGGAGTGGCGAGGCGTCGGTCGGGTTCGAGCCTTCGGTGACGTCACTGAACTTCACGCCGGGGTCCGCGGCGACCTTTTCGAGTTCGGCCATCACCGCGGCTGGTTTTACGCCGGGAAAGATACGGCAGTTGATGTTCGCGGTTGCGCGCTGGGGCAGGGCGTTGAGTGCATGGCCACCGCTGACCATCGTCGTGACGCAGGTCGTGCCGATCTGGCCGACATAGCCGGGATTGGCGGCAAGCGTCTCGATCGCCTTCTGGTCTTTCGGGTTGGCCGCGAAGGCGCGCATCGCGGCGCCGATCTCGGGCGTCTGGCGCGGCGCGACGCCCTCGAAATAGCCCTTGGTGATCGGCGACAATTGCGGCGTGAAGCGGTAATTACCGATCTTCACCAGCGCGGCGGACAGTTCGTTGATGGCGTTCACCTTGCGCGGCGCGGACGAGTGACCGCCTGGGTTGGTCACTTCGAGCTGGAAATCGGCATAGGTCTTTTCGGCGGCACCGATCGTGAAATACTCGGCCTTGCCGTTTTCGGCGTACAGCCCGCCGCCGCCGTCGATGTTGAGCGCCATCTCGGCGTTCTTGAGCTGGTCGGCGATCAGCGAGGACGTCTTCATCACCGTTTCCTCGTCGCCCGACAGCGCCAGGACGATGCCGCGCTTGGGAGCGTAGCCCGCCTTCTTCATGTCGAGCAGCGTCGCGATCGCGAGCGCGGCGTCCAGCTTCATGTCGGTTGCGCCGCGGCCGTAGAGATAGCCGTTCTCGACCACCGGGACGAACGGATCGCGCTGCCAGTCGGCGGGCTTGGCCTCGACCACGTCGATATGCCCGGAGAGGACGATCGGCTTCAACGCGGCGTCGCTGCCTTTCCAGGTCGCGATCAAATAGGCGGTGTCGTCGACCGGGGTGATCGTCACGTCGCTCGCCGCAAAGCCGCCCGTGACCAGCACGGACTTCAGATACGCGGCGAGTTGCGGCGTCTGGTTGCCGGGGCCGCGCACGCTGCGGAAGGCGATCATCTTCTTGGCGATCTCGAGGCCGTTTGTCGCAGCGGTCTGGGCCTGCGCCGAGGCGGGGAGGGCGGTCATCGCGGCGGTGCAGGCCAGGAGAAGCTTGAACTTGGACGTCATCATCATTCTTTCTTTGGAAGGGATACTCACGATCCTGCTGCTGGCGAAGAAGGATCGATCAGTTGTCGAATGAGATTCATGGTCCCGCAGGTCCCGTTTCAAACGCGTTTCGAGCAACGGCTCCGCGACGTGAAGCTGGTCGTCGTGCAAGGTCAGCGCGGACTGGACCGGATCGTTCGGCCAGCGGGGGGGGCGGAATGGAAACCATCACGCCAACTCTCCGAGCGGACCCTGCCGGCGTCAAGCGTGGAAGTGTGCGACGAAACGCGATCGTGGCCTTCGTCGAACAATCGCAACATCTGAAATTTCTACGTGATCGAGGTAATCACGCAGCGACGAGATCTATGTTTGGGTGGCCAGCGATGATGTCGAGTATAATATCGAAATAGGTCTGGCCGGTGCCAGCTTTCAGTTCGGCGAGTTGGCGGTCGATCCGCGCTACGTCATACCGGTCCGGTCGTTGCAGCTTAGCATCCAGGAATGCGCACGTTGCGGCAAAACCGAGATGGGAGCGGGCACGATCGATATCTTGCCAAACGAGTATAACGGGCCCGCCTCCACGAGCCGCACCGTACCCGCCACGCAGCATGTCATCGAGCGCATCGAGGCTTTGGCCCAATTTCCAGTCCTCATGTGCCATGAAGACGCGGTTGATCTCTGCGTAGAACGACGGGATGTCGTGAATAGCACTCCCGATGATCGTCAGGATGGGGGGCGTCGTCACTGTAGCATCCCGCATCGCCGGTGTTCTGACGGGCTTCCAAGGCTCATGTCGAAACGTCGGCTGCCGTAATCAGGACAGGGGGCTCGCCGCCCAACCGGCTGACGAACTCTCGCCGTGCGATGCGATGGATGTCGGCCTCGAACTCAACATACGTCTCGACCGCGGTCTCGCTGTCGATCCCTTCGAGTTCTGGGTTGATCAACTCGGCCAATGCCTCGCTCGTGATCAGGAACTCGACCATTCCGAGGGCGGTGTGGCCCAGGAACAGGACGCCGTTCCGCTCTGCCGACCACGCATACTCGCCGCGTTCAAACCGAACACTCGCGGGCGCCATCCCTCAGCCCTCGTCGTTCGCGCTGGGCAGCCGCTCGGCCAGCGCGGCGATCCCGTCGCCGGTGAGAGATACATGCGATGCGCCGTCAATCAGCACGGCGCGCTCCGGGGTGAGTATGGCAGCGTCGCGATGTGCGCTGTCCAGTACGGTCCAGGCACGGACAGCGCCCTCCAGGCTGGTCACCTCAGCGACGTCTTCGCCACCGCGCGGGACGTTCTCCAACGCGGCACTCATCCGCCAGTCGATCTCCGGCGTCTTCACATCGTCGCCCCAAGTCGCTTCCGTCATGCTCGTACCTCATCATTGCCGACGATGCCGGTTTCTGTCTGGTAAAGCGCTCACCTTCGAAGGCTGGTTCCGCCGAGAGTGGCGCTGTTTCGATCACGAATGCCCAAGCTCCTGTGTGCGTCGGTGCTTGATGACACACGCTGCGTACCTTTAGATACTATCGCTTGAGATTGTACGGGCGGCTCGGGCGGGGCATGGTAGCCAAAATACATCCAGGGAGAGTGACGATATGAACCGACTGCTCACAGCCGCGACCTGCCTCGCCACATTGGGCGCCACGGGGGTGGTCGCGCAGTCTGTCGCTCCCTCGAAGGACATAGCCGCAGTCGTCGCGTCGCCGACGCGGGCGCCGGCGAACCGGGCGCGCGATCGGTATCGGCACCCTGCGGAGACGCTGGCCTTTTTTGGCGTGAAGCCGACGCAGACGGTGGTCGAGTTTCTGCCGGCCGGCGGCTGGTACACCGAGATCCTGGCGCCGTTGGTAAAGGGCCGTGGGCGATATGTCGCCTTGGTGCCGACCGCACAGGCGGACCGGACGCGCACCGTATTCGCCGAAAAGGCCGCGGCGTACGGCGCGGTTCAGGTCGCGACGATCGACTTCAAGACTGGAGCATCGACCATTCCTGCGGGGAGCGCCGATATGCTGCTGACGTTCCGCAACGTCCACAATCTGCTGATGCAGGATGATCCGGCCGTGGCGGGTCGCGTGTTCAAGGCGTTCTATGCAGCCCTCAAGCCCGGTGGCGTGCTGGGCGTGGTCGATCATCGCCTGCCGGAGGACATGGATACGGCGCGTGAAAAGACGAGCGGCTACATCAAGCGATCGACGGTGGTTCGACTGGCGCAGGCGGCGGGCTTCAAACTGGCCGGGGAATCCCGGATCAACGCCAACCCAAAGGATACCCACGATCATCCGGAAGGCGTCTGGACGCTGCCGCCGAGCTATCGACTGAAGGACGTCGATCGCGCGAAATATGCAGCCATCGGCGAGAGCGATCGGTTCACGATCAAGTTCGTGAAGGGGCGCTGATCGAGCATCGCAGACCACGGCCGTGGGACACTTGCCTCGGACCTGGGATCGCGACGGGCGCGGCATCGTTACCTAATAGGTCGCGAGCGTTCCGTCCGCGATCCTGTTCGAAGGGCCGATGCCGATGAAAGCTGCCGATGTGTTCACGACGCTCGATGTCGAGTTGAAGCCCGATCCGTCACGCACCGTGATCCGGCCGTTCAGCTTCGGGTATCCGGCAGCGTTCGAGGCCGATCATCCGCCGCGCAGCCGGGTCGTCGTCGACCGTATCCGGGCGCTCGACGACACGATGCGCGAACGGATGCGCGACCTGTTGCTGACGCCGATGCGCGAGCGCCATCGCAACGTCGAGCAGGTGCTGCTCCGCCGGTTCGAAGATGTGCGAGACGACATAGGCGAGGGCGAATTCGACGAAGACGAACGGCTCTTGATCGGCGCCTATTTTAGTCAGGAATACGCGTTCGAGTCCGCCGCGCTATTCAACCCCAGTATCGTTGCGTTGACGGATGAAGCGCCGTCGGAACCGGGTGCGGTGCGTTTCGTCATGTCGCTCCGCGGGATCGGCGAGGGGCATATCTCGTCGATCACGTTTCGGACCGGCGAATGGGGACCGGGCGACCGACTGGTGATCGACCCGGCGAGCTCGCACGGCGTCCCGCCCCGTATCGAGCGCCATGACGACGCGTGGGTTCGCCTGGTATGCGAAGACAGCCAGGACGCGTCGGAAACCGTCATCTTCCCGGTCCTGCCCAGTCAGCGTCAGGGCATCGAGGATCTGCGGCTCGTCAACTTCACCGATCACGACGGGGTCCGCAGCGTCATCGGCACGTACACCGCGTTCGACGGCAAGGATGCGCGCCAGGAAATCCTGCGCGGCATCGATCTGCGGCGGGTCGAGATGCGGCCGCTTGCCGGTGCCATGACCGGGTACAAGGGGATGGCTCTGTTCCCGCGCCGGATCAACAACCAGTTCGTGATGCTGGGCCGCCAGGACAGCGAGAATATCTGGCTGCTGCGATCGGACGATCTTCACACGTGGGAAACCGGAACGCCGATCATGGCGCCGAAATACCCGTGGGAGTTCGTGCAGCTCGGCAATTGCGGGTCGCCGATCGAGATAGACGAGGGCTGGCTCGTCTTCACGCACGGCGTCGGCATGGTCCGGGGATATTGCATCGGCGCCTGCCTGCTTGACAAGGACGACCCGTCGAAGGTGCTCGCACGCACGCCGTCGCCCCTGCTGTTTCCAAGCGCGGAGCAGCGCGGGGGCTATGTGCCGAACGTGACCTACAGCTGTGGTGCGCTGATACGGGACCGCCGCATCCTGCTGCCATACGCGATCGGCGACGAGTATTCGGCGTTTGCCGTCGGAGACGTCGATGACCTGTTGTCCGTGATGCAGCCCGCCTGATCCATACTGGCTTGCACGGCGCGGCGCCGTTGCGAGCATATGGTTTTCGTCCAAAGCTCCGGACCGATGCTCGGGAGTAAATGCGGTCGCTTGGGGCCAGCCAGAGCTATTCTACCGGTGTAGGCGTTAACAGTACCGATCCGTCGACATTCGCGGCCGTGCGAATGAGAACGCTTTGTCGGATTGCGCCGATGAACTTAGCTGAATCCGATGTTCCGAAGCGACCGCCGACACGAAGGGCGGCAAGGCGGTCGTCGGCCACCATGATCGACGCGCCGGATTTCGGCAAATACTTCCTTAATCACAGGCTGGAAGTCTTGATCTCCGTAATATCGCCGTTTGAAAGGCCCGCAGTTTCCTTGCGGAGAAACTCTTGGAGTTCGCCGATTTCCTGCGGTCCGAACTTCAGGTCGAGAGCGTCCATTCGGATGGAAACCGATTTCTGCTGGTCCGACGGCAGGCCCGCAACGATATCCATGCACGCTTCGAGCGTTCCTCGTCCCACAACATCCGACGTTACGTCGCCGCATGCCTCGACAGCGTAGATCGTAGCCGGTTCGCTTAAAGGGTAGGTCGTCATATGTATTCCTTACCTGTGATGTCGATACGAGAACGTACAACGCTGTATATCGGGCACATCGACACCAATCGTTCGCTAAGGACCACGTTGCCGGGGGCGCTGAGGGCGGAAGTCTGCCATAAAACGGATGCCAGCCAGCGATGAGCAGGCTATTGGAACATGATGGCGAGAAAGAAGCGCTACCTGACTGCGGTCATGGCTGATGGCTATGTAAAGACGATCGGTCCCACTGGCGCGCCATTCACGCATTTCTGGCGCATCGTCGCCGTTCTTCAGAACGGAAAGACAGACGTTTTCTGGGGGCATTGCGCTTCGCGCAAAGAGGCGGCCGGTAAGCAGAGTGCAGCAGGCGAGGCGGCGAAGCAACGCGGCTGGGCCACGTACGACTTCGAAGTTGTCGAGCTGGTTGAAGGCTTGCATACTTAATCGTCGGGATCGGGCGCACTTCATCAAGGTTAGCAGCAAACGGCTTGCAACCCGACCCGGCGGGTATGCTAAGATTGCGAAACGGGAACCGGGGAATAACGATCTGGGTGGTCGCTGACGCGTCTCGCCGGCCAGAAATTCAGCGTGAAAGCGCGCGCCCACCGAGATTTGGAAGAGTCTGTTTTGAAATCTGTCTGATCAAACCTCGCCATACATGCTCGCGCTCAATTCGGACGGACCTTTGTTTCAAAGCTGGGTCAATACCACATCAAACCGACGACTTTTTCGCAAATACATCCGTCGCAGTTCGGCCCCTCCGCAGACGTTCCAGCCACCAGAGCAAACAGCAGACCATGACCCATCCTATGAACCATGGGCCGGACGGCCCTCGGCTGTCGTCGATTTTTCCCGTGCGCTCACCGTTGCCATTACCAACTAGAATTTGCGTTCCTTCGCTACGATCGAGCGCCCGGATGTTAGGTAACGCGGCAGCGGGATAGACGTAAAAGGACTGTGCGGGGGGGCCTGGTAGATGGGCCCAGCCAGAAACGACAGGCCAGTATCCGGCACATCCGGCCGCACCGGTCGCGGGATCCATCAGGACCCGATGTGCCCCGCCGTTGCTGTCGATAACGGTCGTGGAACCTGCCCCGCAAATCCTCGTGCGTTGGCCAGCGAAAGCGGGGCTGTCGATCTGCGCGAGCGGGCTGGTTTGGCGGCGGGCAACTTCAGAGACTAGTTGGCTCCAGAGCTCTGCATGCGCATCGCCGTGACCGCTGGTGACGAGCGCGAAGCTGTCCTGGAGGCTTATCAGCGCGACCTTGCCGCGTCCGCGGCTCCGCGACGCCGCGACGACCGTGCCGCGAATGTCGCGAAGGATCGGGATGCCGCCCGCGATGGTCACTGCCTGTCGCGTGAGCACCGGCACGGTATCGCGGGCACCGGCCACCGCAGCGGGAGCGTCGCGCGTCCCCGGACCGCGCCGCGCGGCAAGCGCTTCGTCGCTGGGGGCGTCAGCACGCAATGTCACCGGCGCAACATCGGCCGTGCCGGCGGCCGTCAGTCCGAGAACCTGCCAGTCGGGTGCTACCGGCCCGGTAATCCGCACGACCAGGCCCATGCCGCCCCGGACCGCTGCCGCGACCGCCTGCCGCCCAGCCGCGCCGATGCCGTCCCAGGTGCGATCGTCGAGGATCGCAGCATCGACCTTAGCAAGCGTTGCCGTCGTGAGGACGGGTGGTGTATCGGCCAGCGAGACGCCGCCACCCACGCCGACCCGGACCTGCGGCGCCAGCCCTGCATCGGTCGCCCAGCGGCGCAGATACTTCACTTCCGGCCCTGGCGCCCCGGCGAGGATCAGTACGCGCGTGGGTGGCGAGGCAGGGGCGGGGACCCAGACCGGTACCGACGCCTGCTCGACCAGCGCGCGCGATCCGTCGCGCAGAATCACCGTAAATAGTGCCGTTCCCGCAGCCCGTGCGGTGCCGGAGAGCGCGATGGTGCCGGTTGGTCCGATCGGTTGCGTATCGATGACCCGCGAGGCTGGATCAAGCAACTCCGCCGATCCGCCTGCGAGCCCGCCGGCGCGCGCCGTCACCGCGAACCGCGCGCCGGCTGCGATCGGTCCGGGCGGTTGCAGTGCGATCAGGCCCCGCGGTTTGCGTGTCGGTTCGAAGCTCACCGCCCGTCCCCCGGTCTCTTGCCGATCGCGCGGCTCCAGACCGGAGCCAACGATCCGCAGCGCGCCAACGGCAGGATATCGCCGAAGTGCCGTCCCAAGATCGGGGAATTGTTCGGCCCCGACAACGCCCCCGGCCCTGGCCGAAGCCTCGGGTAATGCGATCAGCCGTTCGTCCGGATCGGTTGCGACAAAACGGGGTGCTCCGGCGGTTGCGATGACAAGCGCGCCCGTCGTCTTGCCGGCGCCGGCAGGCGGGAATACCGTGCAATAGAGCAACATGCCGGCGACCGGTTGCAGTGCCAGCAACGCGACCAGTCGCCAGCGCTCCGCCCGGGACGATACCGGGGCACGTCGCTGCCAAAGGAGAAGTCGCACCCAGGCTAGGACGACAGCAAGCGCCAGGATCGTTGCAACGCCTTGTGCGATGGTCATGGCAGCGCGTCCAGATAACGGTGGCCAACCGCGTCTCCGTCCGGGCGCCGTGTCAGGCCGGGCGTTGGTCTGGACAGCGCGCGCCAGAGTGTGCCGCGCAGCTTCGCGCGGCAGGCGGTGCATGTCGGATCGCGGCGCAGCGTGTCGATCGCGGCGGACAGTGCGAGCGGATCGGGCACGCGCGCCTCGTTCATGCGCAGCCAGCGCGCAAGTGCGTCCAACCCGCCCGTATCGCTGCGCGTATCGAGTGCGGCCCAGATCTTGGAGGGGGTCGCATCGATTGGGTCCGCAGCGGTGGACGCGAGCGTGTGCGCGGCCATGTCGGAACGGTCTCCCGTCAGCCTGCGCGCGAGATCGACGGGGGGCAGCTGCGATCCGGTGCGTGCGAGGAAGATGCGGGTCGCCTGCTGGACCTGTTTGATGAAGCGCAGCGCCTTGTACGCGAACGGCAGCGCGCGCCTAGGTTCGCCCAGGCGGAGCGCGGTCTCCGATTGGCGCATGTTGTCGAGCGCCTGTCGCAACGTCGCGCGCGTGCCGGGATCGAGCAGCGTTGCGGCTTCGGATTCGTCGTGGGTGTGGCCATACGTCTCGACGATCACGCTCTCCAGCCCGAATTGCGGTGCCGGGGCAGGAGGCTCGCCCGCGTGTTGCTCCGCGGGCGGCGCGGCGCCTTCCTCCGCGTCGCTGGTCGGCATCGCGTTGGTCGCGCCACCGCCGACTTCCTCCCCCATAAACTGGCCGTAGCGCA
The DNA here is from genome assembly GCF_014358075.1 of Sphingomonas albertensis. Lineage (GTDB taxonomy): Bacteria > Pseudomonadota > Alphaproteobacteria > Sphingomonadales > Sphingomonadaceae > Sphingomonas > Sphingomonas albertensis. The sequence continues at coordinate 80,212 of NZ_JACONT010000001.1, forward strand.
TACGCAGAAGGCGCTGGTCTTCGGCGATCGAGGTCGACCGCGCGAGGAAGCGGTCTGGCACAGGGGGAGGGCGTTCGGCCAGCAGCGCTTCGGCGTCGATGATGACTTGCCGTTGGCTGCTGAAATAGGCCGGCATCGTGCGGCGGGTCATCGCTTCCAGTCCGCTCTCTGCACCGCTGGCGGGCGGGCGGCGGAGGATGATTCCGGGGCCGACGACGCGGTGCGGCGCAGGCGAACGAGCGTCGGCGACGGTGAGTTGCGCGACCAGATCGCCGGGTTCGGTGAAGCCGGTTCCGGCAAGCGCGATGGTCGTCGCGAAAATGCGGCGGCGCGGGTCGCCGGTGCCGCGAACCGGCACGATGCGCTCGCTGAAGCGGACATTCTCGCCCTCGCCCTGCGCGACGACGATCCGGAGCGACGCGACCGGTTGCACGCCGTAATCGTCCGTCGCCTCAAACGACAGCGACCAACTGCGTTGATCCGGCGACATCTGGACGAGCGTCTCGGCGGGCGAGACGAGGCGGATGCGCGGCGGCTGGTCGTCGATGACGTCGATGCGGTGAAGCGGGGGGGCGGGTTGTCCACCCTGCGCGATCACGCGGTAAAGGAACGCCCGGTCCGCGGTGCGGCTGGCTGTCCATGCCGCGCCGGATTGCGCGAGGGGCGTACGCGTTCCGTCTAGGACTGTGAGTGAGGCGGCGATGGGTTCGGGCGCGAAGGCGAGCGTCCATTCGAGCCGCGACCCCGCCGGAATGCGCGCGTCGAGCGTACCGAGCGCGCGCGCGGGGAGGCCGGTATAGGCAGGCGGGACCACCGTCAGGCGCTGCGCCTTCAGCGCCGGAACGCCCGGCCGCGCGACGCCTTCATGCGCCGGCGACAATGCGCCGCCGGGCTCCGATCGGTCGGGCCAAAGCACGATCGCGGCGATGGCAACGGCGGCGGCGACCCACAGCGCGACGGTCGGTCGGTGCGATCGGGCAAGATACAGATCCGGCGCAGGCTGTGTGGCGAGTCTCGCCTCGACCCGGGCGCGTTGCAGGCGCTGGAACGGCGTCAGCGCTGCCGGGTCGGCGAAGAGAAGGTCGGTACTGTCCTCCGCGTCGCTTCGCGCGGCGTCGATCGCCCCGATCAGCCAGCGGCGGTCGTAGCGGCGCGCGCGGTTGCGGGCGATCACTACGATCGCGATGGTGCCGAGCAACGCCAACCCGACGCCTGTCGCCGGGTTGGCCAGGCGCAAACCCAATGCCGCAGTGACGAGGACGATCGGCGTGCCGAGCAGCAAATCGTCGCGGATCGATTGCGTCCGTGCAGGCTTGGCCCACTCGGTCACCGGCGTCTCGACGCTCATGGCGCGATCGCCCGTCGGGCGCGGGTCGCGAGCCAGCGCTCGACCAGCCATGCGGCGGCGATGACGAGCGCGAACCAGGGTCGCAGATCGCGCGACTGGGTTGCCGGGGGCAGGCCGCCGGGCAGCGGCCGGTACGCGCTCGCCGCGACGCGCGCCGGTTGCGGTGGAGGCGCGAGCAAGTGCGCGAGGGTCTTCGGGAAGTCGGGCTCTACCAGCGTGGGCATCGCGATCGGGTCGAGCGATCGCAGCAGTCGCAGGACGTGGCCCCTGCCCTGCGCCCGCGCTTCGACCAGCGGCGCGCCGGTTTCGTCTTGCCATGCGGGGGCGGTGGGGGCTGCCGCGATCACCGTATCGCTGGCGACGAGTGCGGTGCCGCCTTGCGCGATCCAGCGCTCGACGGTGGCGGGCAGGGGACCGCGTGCCAGCCAGATCAGCGCCGTTGTCTTCGGTGGGAGCGCCCGCCCGGGATCGCCGACGTCGGTCGCGAGATCGAGCGCATTGGTTGCCGCCCGGATGTAGCGGGCGCCGGTCGCATGCGCGGTATCGATGCGCAGGGCGAGGCGGAGCGGCGAGGGCACGGGTCTGCTCGCCGCCATGGCGCCTGGCACGACCTGCCAGCGCACCCGATGCGACACGCGCGGACGTTCGGCATCCGCGCCGTCGAGCGTCACGGGGACGACGACGGTAAGCGGCGCCGCCGCAGCGGTCTGGGTGTCGAGTTGGCGGACCAGGCTGCCGACGGGAACCGCGCGTTGCGGAGCGGGTGTGTCGATCGAGGGAAAGCCGGGAGCTAGCCAAACCGCGCGTGCCTTCGCGTCGCGGGCCACGGTCGCCGGCGCGATACCCGGAGCGATTGCCACTACGGGCGTCGCATCCTGGGTGTTCAGGAGCGCCGGTCTGGCTAGGAAGATCGCTAGCAACACGAGCAACAGGATCCGGGTCGCCAGCAACACCAGTTCGTCGAACTTCGGCCGGTGGCGCGGGCGTGGTTTCTGACGAAGCCAGCGCAGCGCGGCGAAGTCTGTCGGGCGTTGCTCGGTTCGGCGTGCGAGGTGGAGGACTAGCGGAACGAGGATTGCACCGAGCGCAGCGAGGCCGAGCGGGAGTAGCAGCGTCGGCGTCATTCCCCGCCCGCCCGGTTGCCGGTGCGGCCGAACAGCCGCTGCAACGGCGTGTCGAGCGGCTGGTCGAGGACGAGTTCGGCGTGGCGAATGCCGGCGGCGTCGAGCGCGGCGTGGAGGCCCGCCTTGGCTTCGGTGAACCGGGTTAGATACTCGGCGCGCAGGGCAGCGCCATCGCCGAGCAGTTCCTCGCCGGTCTCGGGGTCGCGAAACCGGTAGCCGCCGTCATAGTCGAAATCGCGTTCGCCTACGGTCAGGATCTGGATCCCGAGCACTTCACGGCCCGCTGCCGACAGCCGGCGCGCGAGATCGAGACAAGCAGAATCGAACCAGTCCGAGAGGATGACGACCAGATCGCGTCGGCCGATGCGCTCCCACAAGGGCGTGAGCTTCGATTCCTCGGGGAAGACGCCTGCCGCCGCCAGCGCGTGGAGGTCGAGGTGCAGGCGATCGCGGTGCCGGGTGCCGCTCGCCGGACGGGTGAGCGCGATACCCGTGTCGCGCAACGCGGCGAACGCGAACCGGTCGCCTTGCGCGAGTGCCAGTTCGGCCAGCGCTGCGGTCAGGCTTTTGCCTGCATCGAGCCGCGAGAAACTAGCGCGGCGCGTGTCCGCCTGCGCCATCGACGCGCTAGCATCGAGCAGGATCCAGAGTGCGACGGGGCTTTCCCGCTCGGCCTCGCGGACGAAGAACCGGTCCGATCGCGCATAGAGTTTCCAGTCGATCTGGCGCGGTTCGTCGCCGAACTCGTACGGCCGGTATTGCGCGAATTCGAGACCGGTGCCGCGGCTGTGGCTCGCGTGCAAGCCGATGCCGCGATCGCCCACCGCACGCCGGGCGACCAGCGACAGCCCTTTCAACCTGTGCCGGACGTCGGCCGGTATGAGGACGGGCGGTATCAGCGTTTCAGGCACCCGGTCCTCTCACCGCGCCGACGAGCCGGGCGACGACCTCGTCGGGGCTGATACCCTCGGCCTCGGCGGCGAACGACAGGATCAGGCGGTGGCGCAACACCGGCGCGACAAGCGCGAGGATATCATCGCGGGTCGCGGCAAGCCGCCCCTGGAGCAGCGCCCGCGCCTTCGCGGCGAGCACCAGTGACTGACCCGCGCGGGGCCCCGCACCCCAGCGGACATAAGTGCGGATCGCGTCCGGCATCCCTTCGCCCGACCGGCTCGCGCGAACGATCCGCGTGATCCAGTCTAGCAGGTCCTCGCTCAGATGCACGTCGCGCACCCAGCGGCGCAGCACGAGCACGTCCTCTGCGCCGAGCACGCGCGGCACCTTCGCCGTGCGGCTTCCGGTGGTTTGCGCGATGATTGCGCGCTCCTCCGGCTCGGTCGGATAGTCGACGCGGACGTGAAGCAGGAAGCGGTCGAGCTGCGCCTCGGGCAGCGGATAGGTGCCAGCCTGCTCGATCGGATTCTGCGTCGCCAGCACGAAGAACGGATCGGGCAGCGTATAGGTGGTGCCGCCGTAGCTGACGGTGCGCTCCTGCATCGCCTCCAGCAGCGCTGCCTGGGTCTTTGGGGGCGTGCGATTGAGTTCGTCGGCGAGCAGCAGGTTGGTGAAGATCGGGCCTTGCTGGAAGCGGAAATGGCGCTTGCCGGTGCCGTGGTCCTCTTCGAGCAATTCGGTACCGAGAATGTCGCTCGGCATCAGGTCGGGCGTGAACTGGACGCGACGGAAGTCCAGCTCCAGCGCTTCGCCGAGCGACCGCACCAGCAGCGTCTTGCCGAGACCGGGAACGCCTTCCATCAGGCAGTGCCCGCCGGCGATCAGCGCGATCAGCAATTGCTCGACGACGGCCTCCTGCCCGACGATTGCCTGGCCGATCGCGGCGCGCAGATCGCCCAGCTTGGCCAGTTGCGCGGAAATGTCGGTTTCGGTGATGTTGGTCATCGGAGTACTCTCGGGCAGGTCTGCGTCAGACGGTCAGCGCGTACATGACGATGTTGACGCCGAACTTGGTGTTGTCCTGCGCGAGAAAGCGCTTGTTGCGCCAGTCGTAATCCCATTCGCACCCGTAATCCTTGTTGCTGTACAGCAGGCCGAGCCGGCCATCGATGGTGACGCCCTTGAGGTAATCATGGACGAGGTCGTCTCCCCAGCCGTTCAATTCGAACGTCGTCGCAGGCGGGCCGGTAAATTTGAAGAAGCTCGTGTAGATCGGATGCTTCGGCGGCAGCTTCTGCAGCGCGCGGGGACCGAAGATCTTGGTCATCTGCCGTTCGAAAGACTGCGCGAACAGGCCGTCGATATCGTGGTTGCAATCGTCGACCAGCACGAACCCGCCATTACGGACATAGCGCTCGAAGTTGCGGCGTTCGGCAGGCGAGAATTCGACCAGCTTGTGCCCGGCCATGTAGCAGAATGGCGCGGTCAGCATCTTCGGGTCGGCGAGCGCGACGACGCGTTCCTTCGGATCGACGCGCAGGTTTGTGTAATCGATCAGCGAGGTGATGATGTTGGACGGCATCCGCTGGTCGACGTCCCAGTCGCCGGATTGATAGCGCAGCCGCGTGAACCAGAAATCATAAGCGCCGGCGGCGGTCGCTGCGCGCGGGAGCGCCGCGCTGGCAAGGCCTGCGCCCATGAGCTTGAGGAAATCCTGGCGAGTCATCACGCCGCGTGGTTTTGTTGTATTATGCGAGTGGCCGTTCCCCGGCGAAGGCCGGGGCCCAGTTGGAATGGCGTTCGTAACGCCGGGCCACTCTTACTTAGCCACGTCCCCCAACTGGGCCCCGGCCTTCGCCGGGGAACAGAAATTTGGGAAACGGCCAAGATCAAACCGCGTCCGACAGCGAGGTGAAGGTGAAGTCGCGCAGTTTCATCGGCGGGATCATCATCACGAGCGAGCTCTCGTCTCCGGCGACGCGGACCGGTTTGCCGAGCTCGTCGATGTTGTTGAGCATGATCACCGGGCTCTCGTTGAAGCGGAAGTTCTTCACCGGATATTTGATCTCGCCATTCTCGATATAGAACGTCCCGTCGCGCGTCAGGCCGGTCAGCAGCACGGTTTGCGGATCGACCATGCGGATGTACCAGGTGCGCGAGACGAGGATGCCGCGCTCGGTACCGCGGATCAGGTCGGCGGTCGACTTGGTGCCGCCCGCCATCAGCAGATTGCCCGGCGATCCGACTGCGCGCTTGCCCTGTTTCTGCGCCCAGTAGCGCGAGTAGTTGAGGTTCACGATCTTGCCGTCCTTGATGATCGGCATCGCCTCGCGTGGGAGACCCTCGTCGTCCCACGGCATCACCGCGGCGCCGGGTGCCCAGGGGTCGGCGGTGAAATTGACGCGCGGATCATAGACCTGCTCGCCGACCTTGTTGCCGCCGCCCTTCTTCGACAGGAAGCTGCGCCCCTCGTCCGCCTGGCGCGCATCGAAGAAGTTCATCATGAAACTGATGAGCCCCGCCGCTGCCGCGGGTTCGAGGATTACGGTGTATTTGCCGGGCTCGAGCGCGCGCGCGTCGACCGAGGCCGAGGCCTTGCGGATCCCGGTGCGGATGTCGGTGGACGCGCTGAAAGCCGACGAGTCCTGGAGGCTGCGGCCGACCCAGCCCGAGCCGCGGCCATCTTCGGAGCGGACGGTGCAGGTGTAATCCATCGACGAGGCACGCTGGTACCCGAAATTGCCCTTCGAATTGGCGAACGCGACATAGCTCTGGCCGTCCTGCAGGAACCCGGCAGCGATCAGTTTCTGGGCCTTGCACGCGGTGATCGAGTCCCCGGCGACCTTGGCGCGATATTCGGGATCGATCGCGGCGGTCGCGGCGCTGAACGTCGGCGACGGCTTGTAGACCTGCTTGGCGACCGCGGGGACGAACTCGGGGTTCTCGGGCGCGAGCCGGGCTAGATCTTCGGCGCGGCGTACGACACGTTCGAGCGACGCGTCGTCGAACTGGTTGATTGTCGCGGTGCCGACGCGCTTGCCGAATGCGACCTGCACGGCGAGGTCCGAATTGGTGATCACGCCGCTGGTCGAGATGTTGTTCAACGCGAACCGGATGTTGCCGTCGATCGAGCCCGTCAATTGCGCGGTGCATTCGTCGGCCTTCGAAAGCGCGACGACCTTGGTGAGGATGGCGCGCGCCTGCTCTTCGGTGAGGATGCTCATGACCTGTATCTCCTATCAGCCGAGCGAGCGGGCGGTGTTGATGACGTTGATGCCGTTGAAGCGCGCGGTCGAGGAGCCGTGGCTGACCGTCGACACCTGGCTCGGCTGACCCTTGCCGTCGAAGAACGAGCCCCCCATCCGGTAGTCGCGGGCGTCGCACACGCCGACGCACGCGTTCCAGAATTCGGGCGTGCGGATCTGGTAGGCGACGTCCTCGATCTGCTGGGTGATCTTGCCGTTTTTGATCTCGTAGAACAGCTGCCCGCCGAACTGCGCGTTGTAGCGCTGCTGGTCGATCGAAAAGCTGCCGTCACCGATGATGTAGATGCCGTTCTCGACACCGCCGATCATGTCCGCGACGCTTTGCTTCTTCTTGCCCGCCTCAAGGCTGACGTTGGGCATGCGCTGGAACTGCACGCTGGCCCAGTTGTCGGCATAGCAGCACCCGTCCGACGCGGACTTGCCGAGGATGTGCGCCTGGTCGCGGATCGCCTCCAGGTCGACGAGCTTGCCGTCGCGGATCAGGTCCCACTTCTTGGTCTTCACGCCCTCGTCGTCGTAACCGACCGCGCCGAGGCTGCCATATTGGGTCTTGTCGGCGACGATCGAGACCTCGGGGCTGCCATATTGGTAGCGCTGTTTGACCTTGTCGAGCGTCACGAACGAGGTGCCCGCATAGTTGGCTTCGTAGCCGAGCACGCGGTCGAGCTCGAGCGGGTGGCCGACCGATTCATGGATCGTCAGCCACGTGTGCGAAGGATCGAGGACCAGGTCGTATTTGCCGGGCTTGACGGTCGGTGCCTTCAGCTTGGCCTGCGCCTGCTTGGCTGCGGCGATCGCGTCTTCCTTCATGTCGTAGGACAGGCCGTAGTTCACAACTCCGTTGGGCGACACGAACTTGCCCGAGGCGGCACCGTCGAGATACTCGAACCCCATCCCCATCGGAGCGGACAGGCCTTCGCGGGTGCGGAACTTGCCGGTCGCCTTGTCGATCGCGGTGACAGTCAGCGGCGCCCAGATGCGGTGGACGTCCTGGTCGATGTAGGATCCGTCGGTCGAGGCGAAATACTTCTGCTCGTTGACCAGGAACAGGATCGAATTGACGAAGCTCGCGCCTGCGTCCGTTGCAGCGGCATTGACGCCGAGCAGCAGGTCGACTTTCTCCTTCAGCGGCACCGCCATCGCGTTCTTCTTGACGGGGGTCCGCCACGACACCTCGCCGACTCCGGGCGTCGGCGCGAGCTGGACCGGTGCGGTCTGCGACTTGGCGTTGGCCTTGGCGATCGCGGTGGCGAGCTTGGCGGCGTTGGCGACCGCGTCGACGGTCATCTCGTTGGTGGCGGAGAAGCCCCAGGCACCATTCGCGATGACGCGGACGCCGACACCCGTCGATTCGGTACTGACGACGTTCTCGACGTTCTTTTCTCGCGTAACGACGAATTGGCGAAGGTACCGGCCGACACGCACGTCGCAATAGCTGGCACCAGCGCTTCTGGCGGCGTTCAGCGCGGCGTCGGCGAGGCGCTTCTTCACGGCGACGTCAATGGTGGAGACCAGTTCCTCGGCAGCGATCGCCCGCCCGAGGAAGGTCGGCAATACGCCGCCCCCCAATATCAAGCCACTTGCGGCCAGGAAGTCCCGTCTATGCAACGCCGTTCCCCCAAATATTGCCCGCGAGTGTCCTCTGCGTGGCACGGTCCCTGATCCCGGTGAAGACGATCGCGTTTCGATCGTAACCTGTCCGATGGTCGGATCATTGCGCGCGTTTCGATAAACGTCAACACGGTGTTTTACCGAACTGCTACAGTTGGTGCGTCAAGCCCGCTCGGACCCAGGAAAAGCCGGCCCGCCTCTACGGCAGCGCGTCGTCGTCAGCGGAAGCGAGCGTGCAGCCGGCCGAACCGGTCATGCCAGGAAGCATGTCGGCGTCCGGTACGTTCAGGTGGTAGCATGGCGCTGCCACGGTGGTGCCAGCGACCGGGAATGTCGGACCGGGGGTTATCGCTGCGCCGCATACGGTCTCATTCCCGTTAAAGACCCAACGGATGCCGTTCGCGGATCAGGTCGATCAGCAGGCGCAGACCGGCGGGGACTTGTCGGCGGCTTGAATAATAGACGTAGTAACCGGGGCCGGTCGTCGCCCACTCGCACAGCACGGTGTGCAGTTCTCCGCGCGCGCAATAGGGGGCGAACAGTGGCTCTGGACCATACATCAGACCCGCTCCGCCGAGTGCTAGTCCGAGCATCGCCCGGCCTTCGTTGACATAGATCTTGCTAGGGACGCTCACCGCGAACTCGCCGTCCGGGCCTTCGAAATCCCATCGGTAGATCCGGTCGTCGCCTAGCCGGATGCCGAGACAGCGATGCCGCTGGAGGTCGTCAGGATGCTGCGGCTCACCGAACCGGTCGAGATAGGCGGGCGAGCCTGCGACCGCCCAGGGGATATCGCCCGAGATACGCTGCGCCACCATGTCCTCGGGCACGGTGCCGCCGTGGCGGATGCCCGCGTCGAAGCCATCACCGACGATATCGACCATGCGGTCGGTGGCGACGATATCCAGGACGATGTCCGGATAGCGATCGGTGAATTCCGGCAGGACCCGGCTGAGCAGGAGCGTCGCCGCATCGACGACCACGTTCAGCCGGATGCGACCTGTCGGCGCATCGCGGTAGCGGTTGAGATCCTCGACCGCCTGGTCGATCGCCGAGAAGGGCTGCGTGATGGCGTCGCGCAGGTCTTTGCCCGCCGCCGTCAGCGTTATGCTACGATTGGTCCGGTTGAGCAACCGCACGCCGAGCCGACCCTCGAGCCCCTTCAGCGCATGGCTCAGCGCCGACGCACTGACGCCGAGTTCCAGCCCGGCGACGCGGAAACTGCGGTGCTTCGCGATCGCCAGGAAATAACCGAAGTCGGCAAGATCGGACCGGCTGGTGACCATGTGCGGCTGTGTATCCTCAGGGCCCTACGCGGCCAAGCCCAGATACTGCGCATCGGTCACCGGCTCCAGCCAGTCGACCGGGCTACCGTCCAGCGCTTCTTGGATCGCGATATGCGTCATCGCCGTGGTCGACGTGGCGCCGTGCCAGTGCTTGTGGGCGGCCGGGCACCAGATCACGTCGCCGGCGCGGATCTCGACGATCGCCTCGCCCTCGCACTGGGTCCAGCCGCAGCCGGCCGTGACGATCAGCGTCTCGCCGAGCGGATGGGTGTGCCAGTTGGTCCGTGCTCCGGGTTCGAACGTCAACGCTGCGCAGCAGTGGCGCGCGGGCTCCTTCGCGGTGTTGAGCGGATCGAGGCGGACCGTCCCGGTAAACCAGTCGGCGGAGCTCTTTTGCGATGGCTGCGATCCTGCGCGTTTCAGTTCCATGATCGTACATCCTTGGATGTTCGGCCCGGCGCATCCTCGCGTCAGGCGATGTCGGGCAGGCGGTCGAGAGGCATGTCGAACGTTAGCGGGCGTAGTCGCGGATGCGCACGCCGGTCGCGTTGTAGACTGCGTTCGCGACCGCGGCGCTGCCGGCGAGCAGTCCACGGCGCGACACTTCGAGTTCGGGGACTTCCGACATGAAACTCAATTTCCTTCCCGACCAGCTCGCGCCCGGCCGGCATGCTTGCGGGGCTTGGACCCAGGTGAGCGTCTGTTGAGTGGATACCAACGCGGCGCTGCGACTTTCGTGTCGGTGTCGTGGCTCAATGGAGCAGTGAGGATCGCTCATCGGCGGGCGGCAATGGTGCGGTCGTGTCGTGCAACGGTGAGCGCTGCGATCGCCGCCACGCCTAGCAGTGCGGCGCTGGTGAGAAACTCGGGCACGGCGCCGGCGGTGTCGTACACCACGCCGCCGACGGTCGCGCCGAGCGTGATCGCCAACTGGACCACCGCGACCATCAGGCCGCCGCCCGCTTCGGCGTCTTCGGGCAGGGTCCGGGCGAGCCAGGTCCACCAGCCGACCGGCGCCGCGGTTCCGGCAAAGCCCCATATCGCGAGCAACCCGGCCGTCGCGATCGCCGACCCGCCGAACAGGGCGAGGCCGATCGCGACTGCTGCCATCGCCGCCGGGAGCATCCAGAGCGTGACGAAGAGGCGCTTGACGACGAGCCGACCGATCACGACGGTCCCGATGAAGCCGGACGCGCCGACGGTAAGCAGCATGACCGAGAGCATGACCACGCTGACGTGCGTGACCTGTTCGAGGAACGGCCGCAGATACGTGAACAGCGCGAATTGCCCGACGAACAGCATGGCGACCGCAAACAGTCCGAGCAGAACCGCCCTGCTGCGCAGCAACTCGAGCATTGCACGCGCCGACTGACGTTCGGCGACGGGGAGCTTGGGTAGTACGATCGCCTGCCAGACGAGTGCCCCGACCGCGACCGGCACCACGCAGAGGAACGCGCGGCGCCAGCCGATCAGGCTGCCAAGAAAACTCCCGAGCGGCGCGGCGAGCGCGGTCGCCAGCGCGGTTCCGCCGCTGATGATCGCCAGCGCCTTGCCGACCAAATCCTCGGGCACCAGCCGGATCGCGATCGCCGCCGACATCGACCAGAACCCGCCGATCGCGACACCGAGCAGCGCGCGCCCCGTCATGAACACCAGGTAGCTCGGCGCAAACGCGACCATGATGCCCGAGACGATCAGTATGGCGATCAGCGCGAGCACGACGCGGCGGCGGTCGATCCTTCCGAGCAGTACCGAGAACGAAAGGCTCGTGACGACCGCGAACACACCCGAGATCGCGATCGCCTGCCCGGCCTGCCCCTCGGTCAGACGCAATGTCTTCGCGATCGGGCTGAGGAGGCTGACCGGCAGGAATTCGGAAGCGACGAGCACGAAGCTGCACAGCGCCATCGCGTACACGGCGCCCCAGCGTGGCGGCGTGGCATCGCCTTCCGCCGTCTCGAGTCTGGTCGCTGGAGTGGCAACGAGGGTGGCCATGTCGGCGCGTCCTTCTGTCGGTTCGGGAGTGCCCGGACGATCCATGCGCAGGCACATGGCTTCGTTCGAGCGCTGGCGGCCGCAACGGGGTTGCACGGCGGATCCGCACTATAAGCCGCCGGATTCGCGCGAACAATTTGCCGCGTCGTTGATGCAGCGATGAGCTGGGCTCATCATGGTGGCATCAATCGGTCGCGGGCACGGTTCAGGCGAGCCCGATGGTATTCAACATCCGGTCCAAGGTGATCGGGAGGCTGCGAATGCACTTACCGTGCACACGATAGACCGCGTTGCCGACCGCAGGCGCGACGCCGACGAGATCGATCCCAGAACCAGGCGCCAATCTAGCGTCTCGCGCGAACGGTCCGTGGCAACCGAAATCCGGTGCCGACCGTTAAGCATACGTGCTGGGTCGTTCCATCTCTCATATCCGGATGCGATACCTCGCAGCGATCGGCCTGCTGGCGTGCTCGTCGGCGTGTACGACCTTGCCACCACCGCTCATGCAGACATGCCTGCCCCCGTCGACCGCATCGGCTGCACAAATGTCGCTCTCGGCGGATGGCGCCCGCGCCAGCACGACCTTCGACGTCCTGACATTCAATATCGAAGGTCTGGGATGGCCGGCGCGAGCGAAGCGTGGTCCGGCGCTGGCGCGGATCACGGCAGCGCTTCGGCAGATGGAGGCCCAGGGCGATGCGCCGGACATCGTCATGGTGCAGGAGATGTTCAGCAAGGCTGCGGTCCGGGCGGTCACGGGCATCGGCTATCCCAACATGGTTTTCGGGCCGTCACGCACCCAGCGCAAGAGCCTGCCGGGCGCTGATCGCATGGGGGGACCGTATCGGTGGAAGAAGGGCGAGCTCGGCTTGCACATGGTCGGTTCGGGCCTTGCCATCCTGAGCCGCTACCCGATCGTCGAGACCCGCTCCGAACCGTTCGGACGTCGCCGGTGCGCGGGCCTGGACTGCCTCGGCAACAAGGGCGTTCTCTATGCGCGGGTGGCGATCCCGGGCGTGCCCGGTGCGATCAACCTCTTCAATACCCATCTGAATTCACAGCGCTCGTCGCGCGTGTCGCCCCGGCGCCACGCGCGCGCGCACCGCCTTCAGGTCGACGAACTCGGCGCCTTCATTTCCGTGGTGGGCGACCAGAACGTGCCGACGATCCTCGGCGGCGACTTCAACATGAAGGACTCGGCGATCCGGTTCGAACGGTTTCGGAACGTGACGGAGCCGTTCGAGATCGTGCAGGAATGGTGCACCGCCAACCCGCTGCCCTGCGATACGCGCATATCATGGGATGGCGACGAGCCATGGATGGACACCCAGGATCTCCAGCTCTTCGAAAGCGGTTCCACGGTCACCGTGACTCCGATCCGCGTCGAGGCGGTCTTCGATGGCTCGGCGGGCAGCCCTCGATTGTCGGATCATGACGGGTTTCGGGTAACCTACAGGGTAAGTTGGCCCGCTCGCGCTCGGTCTCGCATGGGTAGCGCGGAGGCCTTGCCGAGCTGTGGTGGTCGAGCAGGCTGAGCCGCCGTAAGAGCCGCGGAAATTCCGCGATTATCGGTGCGGTTCCGCTTTGGGGGCCATTTCCCCGCCCGGCGGCGAGTGAAAGCGCAGATCGCGCTGGGGCACCGGGATAGTGACGCCGTGTTCCTTGAACAGGTCCCAGATGCGAAAGAACACGTCGCTCGTGACATTGCCGACCCCGGCCTCGGGGCTGTCGATCCAGATCCGCAGATCGAACTCGACGCCGTTGTCGCCGAATTCCTTGATCCAGCAAACGGGCGCGGGTTCGGTGAGCACGCGAGGCGAGACCGACGCGGCCTCGACGGCGAGCCGTTGCGCCAGCCGCAGGTCGCAATCGAACGATACCCGAAATCCGACATGAACCCTGACGTCCCGGCTCGAGAAGGACCAGTTCTCGACTTCGTCGGTCATCAGCCGTTCGTTCGGGATCAGATGCTCCTTGCCGTCACGGGTCAGCACCGAGACTGCGCGAACGCCGATCTTGTTGACCCAGCCGAAGGTATCGCCGACCGCGATGACGTCGCCGGGCTTGATCGATCGGTCGAGTAGCAGGATGAGCCCCGCGATCAGATTGCCGAGCGTCTTCTGCAGGCCGAAACCGATCGCCAGACCGAACGCTCCCGAGAACACGGCCAGCGCGGTGAGATCGATGCCGAGCAGGTCGATGCCGACGAAGATCGCGACGGTGACGACCGCGATCTGGGCGAGTTTCTGGAACAGCACGCGTTGCGCCGCATCGAGCAGCCGGGCCTGTCCGATCCCGCGCAGGATCAGGCCGAGCAGCGCGCGCGCGGCGAGAAACAGCAGGAGCGACAAGCCGACCGCGTTGACGATGTCGAGCAGCGAGATGCGGCGGGTGCCGACCCCCATGCTGGCGCGGTCCAGTCCTGCGATCAACGGGGTCATGCCGCCCAGCCGACTTGCCAGCACGATTAGGAACAAGGTGGCCGCGATCAGCGATGCGGGTCGGCTTTGCAGGCCAAGCGCGCGGCCGAATTCATAGGCCAGGACGGCAACGGCGATGCCGAGACCCGCAGCAAGGAGAAGATCCGCGCCGGGGTTCAGCCCACGGACGCCGAGAAACGCAGTCAGGACCAGCGCCGTCACGCCGGCGCGGGTGATCGCCATCAGTCGCGGCGCAATCACGTCGGCATGTCGCGGCGCCAAAGCGGGCAGGAGATACCGACAGGCAAGGCGCGCCGCGACGATCCCCAGCAGCAACGCCGTGCTCAGGATCGCGACTGCCGCGATCAGGTCATGAAACGGCAGCGCCGTCCATTGGTCCAGATAGGTCTGCCACCAGGCATCGTGTTCCAACCGGTTCTCCAATGCGAGCTCCTTGGCGTCGTTCGCCCGACAATCACCCCGACAACACAATGGTATGCACGTCTGGTAGCCCGACCTGTGGTAGCCAGAATCGGCGCCCCGGTCAGCCCTTGTCGTCATGCCTCATTGCCGCATCGCACTTCGCGTAGATCGCGGGGGCACGCGGTCAGCGACCGGTGCGGAGCACACCATTAAGATCGAGAGCCGCCGCCGTCGGCGGCGGTTCCTGATGGAGGGCCATGCCGCGGACCGCGCCTTTGCCGTCAGCCACGATCTCGATCGTCGAAGCGGGGGGCGCGGTCGAAATCAATTTTGCCGAACGGTCGGTCGCGGAAGAGATAGCCGTAGTAGAAGGTGCGGAGACGATGGTGGAACGCGCGGATACGGTCCTGATAGGCCAGTTGCGCCGTCAGGTCGGTATGCGCGATCCGGGTCAGCAGCGCCTGCACGCCCACCGAAGGCAGCACCCAGCCGAGCGCACGGCCCGCGGCATCGCGCGCTTCCAGGCCCTGGCGATAGGCGCGGACCGCGGGGGCGACGCTTTCGTCACCATTCTCGTGGAAGGCCAGATACCATTTATAGTGAAATTCGGGACCGAGCGGCGCCGAATCCGCCCATTCGGGATGGCGGGCGTAGAAGCGCCGCATGGTGGCTTCGCGGGGCACGTCCCACGCGCCGTTGACCGCTTCACGCTGCGCCATCGCGATCTCCGCGCCCTGGTTGACGGGGATCGCGGCGTTGATCGCCACGTTGCACAAGGTCGGGACGATCAGCACCAGCACGAGCCATGCCGCCGCCAGCGCCGCCGCGTTCGCGACCGAACTCCAGCGCAGCCGGCCGATCAGCGCGGCGAGTGCGATCCAGAACAGCAGATAGGCGGCGACCACGGCAAGGACGATCAGGATCGATGCGACGCCGACCCCCGCGAATGCCGCGGCGATACCGAAGGGTATGCCGAGCGCACTCCATGTCAGCAGGAAGCGAAGCAGCGTCCGGCGGCGCCACAGCGCACGCCCCCCGTTCGGCAACGCATCGAGCATCCGCTGCCGCCCCGCCTCACGCTCGGCCGAGCGGAGATCGTGAAACAGCGCGATCACGAACAGCGGCGCGAGGAATACCAGCACGAAGGCGAAATCGAACCGGCCGGGCAGTGCGAGTTCGGGATTGAAGGTGTCGCCGTCGTAGATCTGCGCCTCCAGCCCCAGCGCGCGGACCCGCAGGATGTACGGCGCCACGTCGCGCATGCCGAGCGCGGCGAAGGCGAGCGGTGCGGGCGCATCCCAGGTCGGATGGAAGCTGTAATAGGCGGCACTTCCCGCGTCCTTGGTACGAACGACATAGTCGGCGATCGCCCTGATATCCTCGGCTTGTGCCGCTGGGATGGCAGCGATGGCGGCGCGCTGGCGGACGATCTCGCCGGTTCCCGCGGCGAGCGCCGCCGCGGTCAGCAGCGCGAGCAGGGCCAGCGCGCAGACCGTCAGGCGCTGGCGGAACAGCAGTCGCAGTTCATAGCGGAACAGGCCCATCATCGTGCTCCCAGTCGGCGCGACGCGACCATGAGCAGGACAAGCGCCCCTGCCAGCCAGGCGAACACCACGGCGAGGCCGGGCAGCGCGGCGGCGGCGAGCGTACGACCGTCGGGCGCGACGAACCGGAAGTTCGGCATGGTCTGCCAATTGCGCGCGGCGACGCGCTTGCGCCGGTCCGCGCCGGCATCGGTCGCGCCGTCGTCGGCATAGCTGACGTCCTCCATCTGCATCCGGTTCAGTCGTTGTACGAGCGCATAGCGATAGGCCTCGGCCTGCTCCAGGAACCGCTGGTGCCCGATAAGGTCGGTGCCCGCGGCGGCCATCGACAAGGACCGCAAAGCGATGGCCGGGCTCAGCAATCCCATAGCGTCGACCAAGCTATTCTGTCGCGCCTGCGCCGCGTGGTTCGCGGTCGCATAGCGGCCATAGACCGCCGAGGTCAGCCGCTCGCCCTCAATGCCGACCGCACCCTTGTAGTTGATCGGCAGATGCTCGACTTTCGCAACGCCGTAGCGCGCGAGCAGCGCCTGCTTGAACTGCGCGAAATGGGGATCGTCGGGATTGTGGCTGTCTCCCATCGTCCGCAGGTCGCGCGCGACCGCGACTTCGGTCTGCAGCCGGTTGGTCAGGGGAACCGCGGCGCTGGCGAGATCGGGTGCGACACGGGGCAACAGCACCACCGCGACCGCCCACACAGCGACCAGCGCGAGGAGCGCATCGCGGCTGCGGCGGACCGACGCCGATACGAGCAGGATCAGCACCGTCCACAACGCCAGATAGCCGATATGGCCTAGCGCGATCACCAGCATGGGCCAGACCAACGCGCCGGGCTGGCCGGCGATCGCGACCAGGCCGATCATCGCCGGCAGCCCGGCGAGCAGCGCCGCCGCACCCAGCGCCAGCAGCTTCCCGCGAACGATCTGCCCGCGGGCGGCGCCTTGCAGCATCAGGACGCGCACCGTGCCGCGTTCGGTCTCCCGCGCCAGCGCGCCATAGCCCAGGAAGATCAGCAGCAACGGCGCAACCACCTGCAGAACGAAGGCGGGCGTCAACTGGCCGAAGCGCACCAGCAGCGAGCTTTGCCGCACATCGCCGAAATTGGCGCTGTTCTGGCGATGTCCCTCCAGGAACATGCTGTTGCCCGTGAATGCATCGACGCCGGGATCGAACGCGGCCAGCGGCCCCAGTGGGCGGAAGATGAATGTGCCGTAGTGAACGACACGGTGGGGGTGTCGGTCGGGCTGCGCCTTGAACGCCGTCTCTGCCGCCTCGGCCTGACGCGCGCGCAGCTCGGCGATCCCGCGCTGATGCGCCCAGGAACTCGCAACCGCGACCAATGTCAGCAGCACGACTAGGACGAAGGCAATGATGGCGACGCGGTTGCGAGTCATCAGGCGAATTTCGTCGCGCGCGATCAGTCCGACCGCGCTCATGCCGCCAACCGATCGCCGCCGAGCTGGAAACGGGCGTGCAGCGCGCGAACGTCGAACCGCTCGGGGCCGTCCGCCCGCACTTCGTGTGCGACGCGTCCCGCTTCCAGAAAGGCGATGCGGTCGGCAATGTCGGCGGTGGAGAGAAGGTCGTGCGTCACCATCAATATGGCGGTGCCCCGTTCCCGGACCTGCAAGAGAAGCTGCGAGAAGTCGGCGGTCGCGCGCGGATCGAGTCCCGATGTCGGCTCGTCGAGCAGCAGCACCGGCACCCGCCGCAGCAGCGCCACCGCGATCGCGACCTTCTGCCGCATCCCCTTGGAGAAGCCGCCGAGCCGCTGGTGCCACGCCTGATCCTGCAAACCGGCCGCAGCAAGCGCCGCGGCGATGGCATCATGCCCCTGGCGCTCGCCGGAAAGCGCGAGCAGATAGTCGGCGTTCTCGACCGCCGTCAGATGCTCGTAGAGCGCGACGTTCTCCGGCAGATACGCGATCCGCCGTCGCACGGCGTCGGGATCGGTCGCCGGATTCATCCCGCAAACCTCGACCGTCCCCGATCGTGCCCGCGTGAATCCGAGCAATGTCGATAGGGTCGTCGACTTGCCGGCACCATTGCCACCCAGCAACGCGGTAATGCTGCCCACCGGTACGCGCAGCGACAGTCCGTTGAGGACGTCATGCGTATCGTACGCGAACGTCAGATCGTCGATCAGGATCGGTTCGGTCATCGGGCGTATCAAATCCTCGGCAATGAACATCGTCGCTCAATGCCCGGTCGACGCCTGTGTAACAAGATATCATTGACGATGTTACATCATTACCTTCATAGGCGAGCCAGTTCGGAGCGTCGCAGCGCTCCCGATCCGAATTGCCGAAGGGGATATTGTCTTGCGTCTGTCCATGCGTGCGGCCTCGATGGCCGGTGCCATTCCGCTTGCCATTGCCTTGTCTTACGCCCCTGCTGTTGCGCAGTCGGACGAGGAAAGTCGGTCCGAACGGGGCCGAACCGAAAGCGAACGCGAGGAAATCACGGTGACCGGGGTGCGGCAGCCGTATCGCGGCAACTTCACGCTACGCGAGATCCCGCAGGCGATCACGACGATCGACGACACGGTTATTGCCGAAAATGCCATCACACGCCTTACCGACGCGCTCGACCTGAACGCCTCGGTGGTGCGGCAGAACACGCTGGGCGGGCTGTGGGACAGTTTTGCGGTGCGCGGCTTTGCCGGCGACGAGAATCTGCCGAGCGGCTATCTGGTCAACGGGTTCAACGCTGGACGTGGGTTCAGCGGGCAGCGCGACGTGGCTGGGATCGAGCGTGTCGAGGTGCTGAAGGGGCCGGCCGCCGCCGTGCTGGGCCGTGGCGAACCCGGCGGCTCGATCAACCTGGTGACCAAACAGGCGGAGCTAGGCCGGACGTTCGGTACCGCATCGCTGCAATATCGCAGCTTCGACACCGTTCGTGCCGAGGGCGATGCGAACCTAGCACTGACCGACACGCTGTCGGCGCGGCTGATCGGCTATGCCGAGAGCGGCGACACGTTCCGCGACACGGTGGAGCAGAAACGCTGGGGCTTCCTCCCGTCGATCGGCCTGAAGCTGGGCGATGCAACGCGCGTCACCTATGATTTCGAATGGACGCGCGTCGAGGTGCCGTTTGACCGTGGTATCGCCGTGCTGAACAACGATTTCAGCACGGTGCCCCGCTCGCGGTTCCTGGGCGAACCGAGCGACGGCGACACCGTCGCGCGTGCCACCGGGCACCAGTTGCGTCTCCAGCACGACTTCAGCGACAGATGGTCGCTGTCGGTTGGCGCCAGCCACCGCGATACGCGGCTGACCGGCGCATCGTCGGACGCGGAAACGCTGCGATCGCGCCAGAAGCTCTATATCGACGGCCGATCGCTGTCGCGGCAGCGGCGCACCCGCCAGTACACCTCCGAGCACAGCGTGCTGCGCGCCGAACTGGCGGGTGATTTCGCCACGGGGTCGTTGCGCCACCGTGTCCTGATGGGCGGGGATTTCGACTATTTCGATACCGACCAGCTGTTCACGCGCTATCGCGGGCCGGTGGTGAGCGCGACCACGACCGATCAGGCGGGCTATGTGCTCGATCTGCAGAACCCGGTCTATGGCCGCTATCCGGTGCTCGCCACCGCGCCGATCACCAACAGGCTCGACGTGCAGCGCACGATGGGCGCCTATGTGCAGGACCAGATCAGCCTGACCGATCGGTTGCAGGTCCGTGTCGGCGGCCGCTACGACGACTTTCTGCTCCGCGTCGACAACCGTCTGACCAACATGCTGGGCCGGCGCAAGCGGAGCCGCTTCAGCCCGCAGGTCGGGATCGTCTATGAACTCAGCACGACGCTCTCGATCTATGCGGCGTATGGCGAGGGCTACCGCGCCAATATCGGCGCGGACGCGAACGGCAACGTCTTCGAGCCCGAAACCAGCAAGTCGATCGAGGCCGGGGTGAAGCTGACCGCGCTGGGTGGCCGGCTGACAGGCACGCTGGCGGCCTATCAGCTTGAGAAATCCAACGTGCTGGCCACCGATACCGCTAATCCCGGTTTCTCGATCGCGATCGGCAAGGCGCGCAGCCGCGGGATCGAGGCCGATCTCAACGGCCGTCTGCCCGGCGGGATCGAGCTGCTTCTGAGCTACGCCTATACCGATGCCGAGGCGCGCTCTCGCGTGCTCGACCCGAACTTCTCGTTCCAGATCGAGCCGGGCGATCCGCTGATCAACATCCCCAAGCACAATCTCAACCTGCAGGCGGCCAAGCGCTTCAAGGCGGGGTCGCGTGACATGCTGATCGGGGCCGGCGTCCAGCATGTCGGCGCGCGCAACGGCGAAACCGGGACCGACTTCACGCTGTCGTCGCACACGCTGTTCCGCGTGTTCGGCCAGGCCGACCTGATCGACGGGGTGCAGCTGTTCGGCTCGATCGCCAACCTGTTCGACGACCATTGGTACGCCAACAGCTATTCGCCCGTCTGGGTGCAGCCGGGCATCCCGCGCACAGCCACGATCGGCCTGCGCGCCAGCTTCTGAGTAATGATCCCCATGCGTCTTATCTCACTCGCTATCATCGCCCTGCCCGCAGCGTCCTCGGCGCAAACGCCCACACCGCTACCTGGGCTGCCGGCTGCGATCCTGCCACCGGTGCAGCCTTGGTCCGGCGCGAGCGAGCGCGTGATCGTCGCCGCGAACGATCCGTGGATCACTCCCGCCGAACGCGCGAACTTCGCGACGACACCACGTTATGCGGAGACGCGCGCCTGGCTGGAACGGCTCGCCGCCGCGTCGCCGCTGATCCGGATCGAGACGTTCCGCCGCACCGCGCAGGGGCGCGACATGCTCATGGTCCGCGCCAGCAAGGGTGGCGCGGGGAAACCCGTCGTCCTGATCCAGGCGGGCATCCACTCCGGCGAGATCGACGGCAAGGACGCAGGGCTGATGCTCCTCCGCGACATCGCGCTCAGGGGCAAGGACAGCCTGCTCGACTCGGTCGATCTGGTGTTCGTGCCGATCTACAATATCGACGGACACGAGGCGATGAGCCGCTGGAACTTCCCGGCGCTGCGGGGCCCGTCGGAAAAGGGCAATGTCGCCACCGCGCGCGGCATCAACCTGAACCGCGACTATGCCAAGGCCGACGCGCCGGAGACGCGCGCGATGATCGCGTTGCTGCGGCGGCTCGATCCGATCCTCTATGTCGATTGCCATGTCAGCGACGGCTTCGACATGCAGTACGACATCACCTTCACTTATGCCGGCTGGGGGCGCTACGCCTATCACCGCGCCACGGCCGACTGGCTGACGGCGCGGTTCGGCCCGACGGTGACTACGGCACTGGAGCGCGCCGGGCATATACCGACGCTCTACCCGAGCCCGATCGACACGCGCGATCCCGCCAAGGGGATCCGCCAGGCGCCCGAGGGCCCGCGCTATTCGACCGGCTATGGCGACTTCATCGGCGTGCCGACGGTGCTGGTCGAGAACCACATGCTCAAACCCTATCGGCAGCGCGTGCTCGGCACCTATGTCCTGCTCGAAGCGGCGTTGAAACTGGCCGCGGCCGACCGGGACCGGATCGCCGCGGCGAAGGCGGCCGACCGTACCAGCCGGCCCGCCACCATGCTCGCGCGCTGGAAGCCGGCGGCGATGCCGATCGGCTGGATCGAGCGGTTCAAGGGCATCGGCTTCGACACCTATCGTTCGCCGGCGAGCGGACAGATGGAACAGCGCTGGACGGGCAAGCCGATCACCTTCCGCATGCCGATCATTGGGCAGGACCCGGTCGAGACGGTGACTTTGCCGACCGCCTGGTGGGTGCCGGCGGAACAAACCGAGATACTCTATCGCCTCCGCCTCCACGGTATCAGGTTCGATCCGATCACGGCCCCGCGGACGCTGACGCTCGACCGCGTCCACCTGCGCGATGCGGTGGTGCAACGCGCGCAGGACGGGCGGCTGCCGCTGAAGGCATCGTTCGAGCACGTCCCCGTGACCGAGACGCTCCCGGCAGGTACGGTCCGCGTCCCATCCGACCAGCCGCTCGGCCTGCTCGCCGCCGCGTTGCTGGAACCTGAAGCTCCGGACTCCCTGCTAGCCTGGGGCTTTTTCCCGGAGATGCTCTCGTCTCCACCAGGCGCGGAAGACTTCGTCCGCGCGCCACTCGCCGAGGCGCTGCTGGCGTCGGACGATACCGTCAGAACCGCGTTCACGGTGAAACTGGCAGATGACTCTGCGTTCGCCAGAGACCCGGAAGCACGGCTCGATTGGCTTATGGAGCGCCTTCCCGACCGCAAAACCACGCATCTGACGTACCCGATCCCGCGGGAACGTTGAGGGTTTTGTCGAACGAGCGATTGGTCAACGGCGTGAACGAATGGCTGAAGTCCCAGTGTCCAAGGCAATCGACAATGCGTGTTTGGCGCCTCGAGACGATCCAATTGCGCGCTGCCTACCATAGGTTCCGGCCGACCGTGTCGAAAACAGAGACGGCTCATCATAGTGCCGCGCACACGACCGCAGATAGGGTACGACAATTCATCAAACGGAGTGCGCGAGTAAAGTCGTCGCATTGAGCATCGCACCGGTTTAACCGTGCGGCTCGTCGAGATCGGCGGCCTGATACAAACGCTTACATCATCTTACCCCGCGTACATGTTTGGCGAGAGCCGCGTCGGCTACCGGACCGGACCACTATGAGGGTTCGGTCGATATGCTAGCTTTTGAAATCGCCGCCGTCATGGCGGCATCTGCCCAGCGGCACACCGCCGAGGCGCGCGCTCCGACCACTCCAGCGAGCCGATGCCGCCTTACCGCCCTTCGCATGGCGAGCATGGCCGGCAGCGCCGATCCGATCGCGCGCTGCAAGCGCCTCCATCGCAACCACTGAAACGGCATCATCATGCTATTTATGACGACGCGCCGCGCGCTACCGCTGCTGCTGACTTTTTCGCTCGCTGCCTGTGGCGGTGCGGAAAAAGGCGGTCCCCCTCGCCAGGGGCCGGTCGAGGTCGGCGTCGTGACGCTGACCGCGCAACCCGTCACCACCACGACCGAGCTGACCGGCCGCATCACCGCGACCGCGGTGGCCGATGTCCGGCCCCAGGTCGACGGGATCATCAAGGCCAGGCTGTTCACCGAGGGTACGACGGTCCGTGCCGGGCAGCCGCTCTACCAGATCGATCCACGCCTCTATCGCGCGACCCGCGACCAGACCGCCGCGCAGCTGGCGAGTGCGCAGGCATCGGCGGCCACCGCGCAGGCGAAGGTGGCGCGCTACAATCGGCTCCAGACCGCCGATGCGGTCGCGCGGCAGGATGTCGACGACGCGGTCGCCGCCGACCGCGAGGCCAAGGCGAGCATCGCGCAATATCGCGCGAGCCTGCGGACCGCGAACGTCAACCTCGGCTTCACGCGGGTGTATGCGCCGATCTCGGGACGGATCGGTCGGTCGGCCTTTACCGTAGGCGCGCTGGTGTCCGCCGCGCAGACCTCCGCACTGGCGACGATCTCGCAGCTCGATCCGATCTATGTCGATATCCAGCAATCGAGCACTGCGCTGCTCGACCTGCGCGAAAGCCTCGCCAGCGGCGATGTACTGCCGGCCAGCACGACCGTCCGCCTCGTGCTCGAGAATGGGCGCGTCTATCCGCAGGCCGGGACGATCCAGTTCGGCGAGGTCAGCGTCGACACGACCACCGGCACGGTGACGCTGCGGGCTCGCTTTCCGAACCCGCAGGGTATCCTGCTGCCGGGCATGTTCGTCCGGCTGACCGTGCCGCAGACGATCGTCCGCAACGGTATCCTCGCGCCGCAGCAGGGGATCACCCGCGATGCAAAGGGTAATGCCACCGCACTGGTCGTCGGCGCGGACAACAAGGTTGCGCTGCGCCAGGTCACCACCGGGCAGGCAGTCGGGGCGCAGTGGCTGATCACCGCGGGGCTCAGGACCGGCGACCGGCTGATCGTCCAGGGCACCGACAAGGCGCAGCCCGGGGCGACCGTGAAGGCCGTGACCGTCGCCGCTGGCACCACCGCCGCCGGCACCACCAACCCCGGGATCACTAACTGAGATGGGTATCAGCCGCTTCTTCGTCGAACGCCCCATCTTCGCGTGGGTGATCGCGATCGTCATCATGCTCGGCGGGGTCGTCGGCTTGCGGTCGCTGCCGATCGCGCAATATCCCGACGTCGCGCCACCGACGATATCGATCAATGCGACGTATCCCGGCGCGTCGGCCGAGACGCTCGAGACCAGCGTGACTCAGGTGATCGAGCAGCAGCTGACCGGGATCGACGGCCTGCAATATTTCCAGTCGAGCTCGGACTCGTCGGGATCGGCGTCGATCACCGTCACCTTCGTCAAGGGGACCGATCCCGACATCGCGCAGGTCCAGGTCCAGAACAAGGTTCAGCAGGCCACCGCGCGGCTGCCGTCCGCGGTCACGGCGCAGGGCGTCACCGTGACCAAGTCGAACAGCGACTTCCTGCTGATCGTCGCGCTGTACGACAAGACCGACAAGGCGACCGGCAGCGACGTCGCCGACTATCTGGTCAGCAATTTCCAGGATGATATCGCGCGCGTCAGCGGCGTCGGCCAGAGCCAGGTGTTCGGCGCGGAATATGCCATGCGGATCTGGCTTGACCCGACCAAGCTCGCCGCCGTCCAGCTGATGCCGTCGGACGTCCAGTCGGCAATCACCGCGCAGAATGTCGATGTCTCGGCGGGGCAGATCGGTGCGCTGCCCGCGGTGAAAGGGCAGATGCTGAACGCCACCGTCCGCGCCAAGTCGCGGCTGTCGACCCCCGATCAGTTTCGCCAGATCGTGGTCAAGACCAATACCGACGGCTCGGTGGTGCGGCTGGCAGATGTCGCGCGCGTCGAGCTGGGGCAGGAGAGCTACACGGCCTCCGCCAAGCTGAACGGGCATCCCGCGTCGGGCATGGCGATCCAGTTGGCGACGGGCGCCGATGCCCTGCAAACCGCAGCGGCGGTCAAGGCGCGCGTGGCCGAACTCTCGACCCGTCTGCCCGCTGGCTACACGATCGCCTATCCGCGCGACACCACCGCGTTCGTCAAGCTGTCGATCGAGGAGGTCATCGAGACGCTGGCGATCGCGATCGTCCTAGTGGTGGTCGTCATGTTCGCCTTTCTCCAGAGCTGGCGCGCGACGCTGATCCCGGCGATCGCGGTGCCGGTGGTGTTGCTCGGCACGTTCGGCGTGCTCGCGGTGTTCGGCTATTCGATCAACACGCTGACGCTGTTCGCGATGGTGCTGGCGATCGGCCTGCTAGTCGACGACGCGATCGTCGTCGTGGAGAATGTCGAGCGGGTGATGGCGGACGAGGGCCTGTCGCCCAAGGACGCGACGAACCGCTCGATGGGCGAGATCGGGTCCGCGCTGGTCGGCATCGCGCTGGTCTTGTCCGCGGTGTTCCTGCCGATGGCGTTCTTCGGTGGCTCGACCGGGGTCATCTATCGGCAATTCTCGATCACGATCGTCTCGGCGATGCTGCTGTCGGTGCTGGTTGCGCTTGTCCTGAGTCCTGCGCTGACCGCGACGCTGCTGAAGCCCACGCACGTCGATCCGCTGGAGCGCCGCGGCGCATTCGGAAAGTTCAACCGCTGGTTCGATCGCTCCACGCGGCGATACGTGAATGGTACGCGGTCGGTCATCGGCCGGCGCTGGCTGCATCTGGCGATCGTCGGCGGCATCACCGTCGTCCTCGGTTTGCTGTTCGTCCGCTTGCCCACGAGCTTTCTGCCGAGCGAGGATCAGGGGCAGATCATGGTGATGTATACGCTGCCGGCCGGCGCGACCAACGAGCGGACCGAGGCGGTCGGCAATCGGATCCAGAACTGGTTCTCGACCTCCGAAAAGGCGACGATCGCGGACGCCTTCACCATCAACGGTTTCGGCTTCAGCGGTTCGGGGCAGAATGCCGGCATGGCTTTCGCCAGCCTGGCGCCGTTCGACGAACGCAAACAGGCGAGCCAGAGCGCGACGGCGATCAACGGGCGCGCGATGCAGGCGTTCGGATCGATCCGCGATGCGACCATCATACCGCTCACGCCGCCCGCGATATCCGGTCTGGGCCAATCGAACGGCTTCACGTTCGAACTGACCAACACCAGCGGGTTGAGCCGCGATGCGTTCGTGGGGCTGCGCGACAAGCTGATCGCGGCGGCGAACAAGGATGCCAAGCTGGCCCGCGTCCGTGCCTCGACCTTGCCCGATACGCCGCAGCTGCGCGTGTCGCTCGACGATGCCAAGCTCGCGGTGCTGGGGCTCACCGAAGCGGATGTGACCAATGCGCTGTCGAGCGCGTGGGGCGGCGTCTACGTCAACGACTTCGTCGACCGCGGTCGGGTGAAGCGCGTGTACATGCAGGCGGATGCGCCGTTCCGGATGCTGCCGGGCGACCTCGATGGCTGGTTCGTGCGCAACGCGAGCGGAACGATGGTGCCGTTCTCGGCGATCGCGACTTTGTCCTGGGAGAAGGGGCCGAACAGCGTCTCGCGCTTCAACGGGCGGTCTTCCTACGAAATCCAGGGCGAGCCCGCGGACGGCGCGAGTTCGGGCGATGCGATGGCGGAGATGGTCAAGCTGCAGCAGCAGGTGGCACCGGGTACCGGCTATGCTTGGGCGGGGCTCTCGTTTCAGGAAAATCAGGCGAGCGGGCAGGGGACGACGCTCTACGGCGTGTCGATCCTGATCGTCTTCCTCTGCCTCGCCGCGCTGTATGAAAGCTGGTCGGTGCCGATCGCGGTGTTGCTCGTGCTGCCGCTCGGGATCGTCGGCGCAGTGCTGGCGGTGACGATACGCGGGCTCGACAACGACATCTATTTCCAGGTCGGGTTGATCACCACGATCGGTCTCGCCGCCAAGAACGCGATCCTGATCGTCGAATTCGCCGAGGAGGCGCGGCGTGCGGGCAAGGACGTCGTCGATGCCGCGCTGGAGGCGGCGCGGACCCGGTTGCGGCCGATCCTGATGACCAGCCTCGCCTTCGTGTTCGGCGTGTTCCCGCTCGCGGTCGCCACCGGGGCGGGGGCCAACAGCCGGATCGCGATCGGCACGGCGGTGATCGGCGGCATGCTGACCGCCACCGTGCTTGCGATCTTCTACGTGCCGATGTTCTTCGTCGTCATCGCGCGGCTGTTCCACGGGCGAAAGGAAGCGGCATGATCTCGTTGCGTAGCGCGATGCTGTTGCTGGGGGCGAGCGCGCTCACCGGCTGCAACCTCGCGCCCCATTACGTCCGCTCGGTCGCGGAGTCGGTGCCGTCGCGATGGCCATCGGGGGCTTCCTACGCCTCGACAGCCGCCTCGACCTCGGCTGGGATGCCGTGGCGGTCGCTGGTCGTCGATGCCAAGCTGCGCACGGTGATCGAGCAAGCGCTCGCGCATAACCAGGATCTCGCCGCGGCGGTCGCCAATGTCGCGTCGGCGCGCGCGCAATATCACGTGCAGCGCTCCGAGCAGTTTCCGACACTGTCGGCCGATGCGGGAGCGACGATCACGCGCGCCGTCACCGGCGGCGGCACCGCGTCGTCGGGGTCCACGACCCTCTTCACCGGTGATGTCGGCGTCAGTGGGTTCGTGATCGACCTGTTCGGGCGGCAGAAGAACCTCTCGAAAGCCGCATTCGAAACCTATCTGAGCACTGCCAGCGGCGCGCGCTCGACGCGGTTCACCGTCGTATCGGAAACCGCGACCGCGTATCTGACGCTCGCCGCCGATCGCGACCTGCTCCAGGTGTCGCAGGATCAGGTGCTTAGCAGCGAGCGGACGGTGCGGCTGAACGAGGATCTGCACGACACGGGGCTGGTGAGCGGCGCTGACGTTGCCGATGCACGTACGTTGCTGGCGCAGGCGCAGGCCGACGTGGCGCAGAACACGACGCAGGTCGCGCAGGACCGCAACGCGCTCGAGCTGCTCGTCGGCGGGCCGGTCGAGGACGCGTTGTTGCCGACCAGTCTCGGCGCGCTCGATGCAGGAATCGCCAACGTCCCCGCCGGCCTTTCGTCGACGGTGTTGCTCGATCGGCCTGACGTGGTCGAGGCCGAGCACCAGCTGAAGTCGGCGAACGCCAATGTCGGTGCGGCACGCGCGGCGTTCTTCCCGACCATCTCGCTGACCAGTATGCTGGGGCTCGCCAGCACCGCGTTGACCAGCCTGTTCTCGGGATCGACGTGGTCGGCGACCCCATCGGCTAGCATACCGATCCTCGGCGGCACCAATCGCGGCAACCTCGATTATGCGAGGGCGCAAGTGGACTATTACCTCGCGACCTATCGCAAGGCTGCGCAAACGGCCTATCGCGATGTTGCCGACGGGCTTGCCCGACGTGGTACGATCCTGCGCCAGCGACGGGCCCAGGTGGATCTCGTCGCCGCCGCGCAGAAAAGCTATTCGATCAGTGAGGCGCGGTACCGTGAAGGCACCGACAGCTTCCTCACCGCGCTCGTGGCGCAGCGGACGCTGTATTCGGCTCGTCAGACCGCGATCGCCGCCGACCTGACCGACCTGACCAACCGCGTGACGCTGTACGAGGCGATCGGTTCGGACGATTCGCTGTGACGAACCGAAACCCTCCGGACAAAACGGCCGACGAAGAGTTTCGCTATTGGTCGAACCGGTCGTGGGACGAGACGGCGCAATCTCTCGCCGCGCATTCCGGCGTAGCGCAGGACGCGCATTGGCGGCTTGCCGTGCTGTGCATCCGCCGGGCGCTGACCTATGCTCCTGCCGCGTCCGCGACCTGCGGCCCGAACATCTGGGACCATGATGACTGAGATTGCGACTGGGACTGCTGTCGACCGCCCTCATCTCCTGATCGCCGACGACGACGCCGACATCCGCGATCTCGTGACCGCGCAGTTGATGCGGGAGGGCTATGCGCTCAGCGCGGCGGGCGACGTGTCCGGTATCCGCGCGACGCTCGCGGCAGGCATCGTCGATCTGATCGTGCTGGATCTCGGTTTGCCCGACGGCGACGGACTGACCCTGTGTCGCGAACTGCGGAGCGAGGGCTATGCCGGCGCGATCATCATGGTCACCGCCCGCGACAGCGCGATCGACCGGGTGCTGGGGCTGGAACTGGGCGCCGACGACTATCTCACCAAGCCGTTCGAACCGCGCGAGCTGACCGTCCGAATCCGCAACCTGCTCAGGCGTGGCGCGCGCGAGACAGGTACGGGCGCTCCGGTCCGCTTCGCCGCGTTCGGGCGATGGCGGCTCGACCTGATCAAGCGCCGTTTGCTGGCGCCGGGCGACAGCGTGGTGATGCTGTCCACCGCCGAGTTCGACATGCTGTCCCGCCTCGTCCAGTCGGTCGGTCGTCCGCTGTCTCGCGAGGCGCTGATACCGGCACGGGCCGCGACCGCCGCGCACGATCGGACGATCGACAACCAGATCAGCCGGTTGCGCCAGAAACTCAGCCCCGACGGCGAGGACTTGATCCTCACCGTTCGCGGCCAAGGCTATATGCTGGCTGCAACCGTGACCTTCGCATGACGCCGTGGCTCGCGCGCGGCGTGCGGTTCTTCGGCACGCTGACCGGGCGGATGGCGTTGACGCTCGCTACGGGTGTGGTGATCGCCTTGGTCGCGTCGATCCTGATCGCCGAGCGAGGCCGGCAGGCGGAATACGACCGCGGTCGCGAAGAGCGCGTGGTGGCCAGCGCGCTCGATGTGATCAAGCGACTGAACCACGCCCCGGACGGCATGATCGCGAACCTGCGCGATGGCCGTCTGATCGGTGCGCAACTGCTGCAAGGCGCGTCGATCCCGACCGCAACGCCCGACGACGAGATGACCCGGAAGCTGGCCATGCGGGCGACGCCGGCGTCACGGCCGACGATCGCCCGCGTGCCCGGCATAACCTGTCTGGGCGGCGACCCGTTCTGGACGCGGCCTCGGGCGGCGGGGTTCGATGCACCTCTGGCGCCGGATTGCTGGCTTCTGGCGGTGCGCGTGCAGGGACGTCCGGTCGCGATCGCGTTGGCTTTGCCTCACCTGCCCGCGCCACCCAGCTGGACGACGGACTGGCGGTTCCTGTTGCTGGTCTTCACTGCGGCGTTCATCCTCTCGTTGATCGTCGCACGCGTCGCGACGGCGCCGCTACGGCGCTTGTCCGCCGCGGCCGAGGCGTTCGCCCGGTCGATCGACGCGGAGCCGGTGACGGAACGGGGGCCGAGCGACGTTCGCGCGGCGCTCGCCACCTTCAATCTCATGCAGGAGCGGGTCCGGGCGGGCCTGCGTGAGCGGACCCGCATCCTCGCGGCGATCAGCCACGATCTCCAGACCCCGCTGACCCGACTGCGGCTCCGTCTCGAACAGGTCGAGGACGAGGCTTTGCGCGAACGCCTGGTCGCGGATCTGTCGGCGACGCTGTCGATGGTGAAGCGCGGCCTGGATCTCGCGCGGAGCGGCGAAAGCGGCGAGGATTGGTCCTCCGTCGATATCGACTCGCTATTGTCGAGCCTTGCCGACGATGCCGCCGAATTCGGCCATGCCGTCTGCTTCACGCAGGGCTGCGGCAGCCTGGTACGGGCGCGTCCCGATTCGCTTAACCGCTGCCTGGCGAACCTGATCGACAATGCTATCAAATATGGTGGCAATGCCGAGATCGCGGCGCGTCGCGCGGGAAAGGTCGTGATCATAACCGTCCGCGATCACGGTCCCGGGATGACGGAGACGATGCTGGCGCATGCCTTCGATCCGTTCGTCCGCGCGGATACGTCGCGATCGAGCGCGGACGGCACCGGGATCGGCCTGACCATCGCGCGCGCGCAAGCGGCCGCGACCGGAGCGATATTGTCGCTCGATAATCATCCGGACGGGGGCCTCGAAGCGATGCTGACCGTCACCAGATCGTGATGGCCTTCGACGAATGATCGCCACATCCTCGCGGTCGTGCAGGGCGGACGAGACTAAGTCGTCAGTCCGAGTCTCTATCCGAACAGGTCGATACCGGCGATCGCCATATGACTTTTCGGCGCCGCCAATCCGACGAACGTCATCCGTACATAGCTCGCGTCGGTCTTGGCGGCGAACAGGATGCGCTGCGGCGATAGCGCGTTGGCGATGTTCGAGAATTCGTCGGACGCGGCATTGCTCCACGCTTTACCGTCAACGCTGGTTTCCACGACGAACCGCTTCGGTGGCGCGCTGTCCGTGTTCACGGCGCGGGAGGGGGTCAGGATGAAGCCTGCCAGTCGTTGCCGCTTGGCGAGCTTGATCGTGACCGTCGCCGATCCCGAGGCGGCGGCGACCGGAACCTGCCAGACGCTGCCCGGATCATTGTCGATCAAGGCCTCGGCGCCAGACCCAGTCGCGGCGACGATTGAAAGGTCGGAGGACGGCAGCACGTCGCGCGCACGGGCTTGGGGTAGTTTAACGGCAAGCGGGGCGACCTGTCGGAACAGCGCGACTTCGCTGATCGCGGGGCATGCCTGGGCAGCGACGATCCGGAGGCGCAGCCGTCGTGCGACCACGGGCGCAGGCAGGCGGACGACGCGCTGCGCGGCAATGCATTCGCCGCGTGCGACTTCCGACCATCCCGCACCGGTATCGATGTCGATCGCAAACCGGTCCACGCGCACGCCGAGCGGCAGGAACTCGCGGATGCGCACGAGATCGAAGCTGGTGCCGGGCGGCAGGTCCAGCACGAGGCTAGGCGTGTGGATGGCATCGGGCGTCGACCAATAGCTCTTGGGATTGCCGTCGAGCACGTTCCGCGCGGCGAAGCCCGGGCCGCGGACGTGATCGGCCGAGGCGACCCCGCGGTCGGCGAGATTCTTCGCGAACGTCGCGCGCTGCGCCGCACCGAAGGATTGCAGCACCGCGACGTCCGGATCGGCAAGGCGACCGCGTCGGTCGGGCGGCAGATTCAGGATCAAATTGGTCCCACGCGCGATCGATTCGTCGAACAGCCGTAGCATCCGCTGTGGATCCTTGACCTTCGAATCCTCGTCGGCGTGGTAGAACCAGCCCGGCCGGATCGAGGTGTTGGTCTCGGCGGGCCACCACAATGGGCCGTTGCGTAGGCCGGCATTGCCCTCGGCCTGGGTCGGCTTGTGATTGGCCATAGTCGGCCAGCACGGATCGCCAGCGACCCCGTCCTCGTTGCCGACCCAGCGCGCATCGGAGCCGAGCGGCTCGAACGTGCAAGCCATCGGCTGATGCTGGTGGACCAGCGCGAAGATCGACGGCCAGTCGTAATAGGTCTCGGAATCGATCTTCCGCGTTTCGCGCGCGCCACCATAATAGCCGTCGCCGCCATTGGCGCCATCGAACCAGAATTCGAACAGCGTGCCATAGCGCGTGCAGAGCTCGACGATCTGCTTGCGGTAGTAATCGAGATACGCGGGGCGGCCATAGTCCGCGTGATTGCGATCCCAGGGCGACAGATAGATCGCGAAGTCCATGCCGGCCCGTCGCGCGGCCTGTTCGAATTCGCCGACGATGTCGCCCTTGCCGTCGCGGAACGGGCTGTTGCGCACGCAATGTTCGGTCAGCATTGTCGGCCACAGGCAGAAGCCGTCATGATGCTTGGCGGTCAGGACGATACCGCGCAGGCCGCCCGCCTTGGCCGCGCCGACGATCTGATCCGCCGAGAAGTCGCTCGGCGCGAACAGCTTGGGATCCTCGTCGCCATAGCCCCATTCGCGATCGGTGAAGGTGTTGATCGAGAAGTGGACGAAGGCATATTGCTCGCGCGCATGCCAGGCGAGCTGGCGCGGGGAGGGGGTTGCCCCCCAGGGGGCGGGGGCTGCTGCGGATGCGGGTTTGCCGGCCCAAGCGCTCGACGTGCCCATCGAGGCGAGCCCCGTTGCCAGCATGGTGCGGCGAGTGATGATCGACATGGCGGCTCCTCGAAAATCTTGAGTCATGCGGCGTCGGAACGCCTGCGTAGCGCGATGCGATAGGGTCGGCCCGGCGTGGTCGCGAACGTGATCGCATGCGGGTCCCGTTCGAGCCGGATGGCCTTGCCCTGGTGCGATACCGTCACCGGTTCGAAGCCAGGCGGCATCCGGATCGTCAGGCGCTCACCCCCGGCGATCACGGTCGCATCGACGTGCAGGCCGCTCCAGCTGATCGCGACCTCGTGACCGCCCCGCGCGCGTAGTCCTGCGACGCGGCCCGAGGTCCATTGCGGCGGGTGCGCGGGTAGCAACGCGATCTCCGTCTCGCGGCTTTGCAGCAGCATCTCGGCGATCGCCGCGGTGATGCCCAGATTGCCGTCGATCTGGTATACCGGGCGCGGTTGTGCGGGGTGGGTGTCGAGCAGATTGGCCGCGACGCTGTTGACGATAAAGGCGGAGAGCGACCGCCCGGCCTGTGCCCCGTCCCCGAGCCTCGCCCAAACTGCTGTCGCCCAGGCGCGGCTCCACCCGGTGCTGGCGCCGCCATGCGCCTCGCGGCGGGCCATCGACGCACGGGCGGCCTGCGCGAGTCGCGGTGTCCGGACCGGGTCGATCGCATCGCCGGGGTACAGCGGATACAGATGCGAGATGTGGCGATGACCCGGATCCTGCTCGGCAAAGTCCGTCGACCATTCCTGGAGTTGGCCGTAGCGACCGACACGGTAGGGTTCGAGCTGTTCGAGCAATCCCGTCAGGCGCGCACTAAGCCCGTCGACATCGCCGATCACCGCCATCGCCGCGATGCAGTTGGCGAACAGTTCGCGGATCAGCGCGAGGTCCATCGTGCAGCCGGCCGAGATCGCCGCCGACTTGCCGCTCGCCGTCAGGAACAGGTTCTCGGGCGAGATCGACGGTGCGGTGGTCAAATGGCCGCTGCGGGGATCGCGGACGAGCCACGCCGCGCAGAATTCGGCACAACTGCGCATCAGCGGAAAGCCGCGTACCTTGAGGAATGCACGGTCGCCGCTGAAGCAGTAATGCTCCCAGACATGCTTGACCAGCCAGGGCCCCGCCATCGGCCAGTTCGCCCAATTCGGATCGCCGACGCCTGCACCGACCGGATTGCTCATCGCCCACAGGTCGCTGTTGTGATGCACGCACCAGCCGGGCAGGCCGTACAGCGATCGGGCGGTCTGCGCACCGGTGACGGCCAGCCGCTCGATATGATCGATCAGCGGCAGATGGCAGTCCGCGAGATTGCAGCTCTCCGCCGGCCAATAGTTCATCTGGAGATTGATGTTGGTGGTGTAGTTGCCACTCCAGGGCGGGCGCAGTTCGGCATTCCAAACGCCCTGCAGGTTCGCGGGCATCGTGCGCGCGCGCGAACTGGCGATCATTAGATAGCGGCCGAGCTGGAACAGACGCTCCGCGCGTGGCGTATCGCGGTCGTCGGCCGCCCCGTGCAGTTCGAGCGAGGCACGGCGATAGAGCGACTGGTGATCGGCAATGTGGCGATCGAGCAGCGTCGCATAGCCATGCCGCGCGCTCGCTGCGAGGATGCGCTCGGACGAGGCGCGGACGGTCTCGACGGGCGTGCCCGGCATCAGGTCGAAGCGGCGGAACCCGGTGGCGGCGGCGATCCGGATCAGCACCGTGGTGGCGCCGCGGATGCGCAGCGCGCCGTCCGCCGCGGTGACCTCGCCGCCCTCGGTCTCGACCGACAGGATCGTCGCGAACGCCATGCCGTGGCCGGGCGTATCCGAATAGCGCACGGGGTCGGGGACGTCGCGGTAATTGGGTTCGCTCAGCGCCGGCGCCTTGCCGACCAGCGTGATTCGGTTGCCGCCGGCGTTTGCGGTTGCGCGCAGTTTGCTCGTCAGCTTGAGGCCGCAATCGATCATCCCCCGACGATCCGCGGTGAGACGCAGGACGATCACCGAGTCGGGATGTGAGGCGAACAGGTCGCGGCTGAACGTGACGTCGCCACAGCGATAGGCGACGGAGGCGACCGCGCGATCGAGGTCGAGCACGCGGCGATACGCCTCCGGGGCCCCGACATGATCCATTTCGAGGTCGAGATCGGCCATCGGCGCATAGCTGGCGCTGAACGGTCCTTGGAGCGCCGTGCTGATCCTATCGGCGGTCACCGGGTCGTCCGCGAATACGGCGCGACGGACCGCCGCCAGCGCTTCCCGGCCGTCGTGATCGGGCTTGGCGGCAGGCTGTCCGCTCCACAGCGTATCGTGGTTGAGCGACAGCACGTCGCGCGCGACTCCGCCGCCCATCATCGCACCCAGCTGCCCGTTGCCGACCGGATGACCGAGCAACCATTCGGTAGCGGGTTGCTTGGCCGTGATCCGGTGGCGTGCGTCCGTCCCCGGCTCGGCACCGGCATCGCCCACCCCGGCGAGCAGGCCGGCAAGCACCGACCCGGTACCCCCGGCCAAGACGGCGCGACGCGATACCCCGTCGGACGCGGGGGACTTGGTACCCAGCTCAGAAATCGACCGTCGCCCCTACGCTGATCGACCGGCCGAGCGAGTCATACACCGACGGCGAGGTGTTGACGCGTTCGGCGGCCTCGAGTGGCGGGCTCGGGCGGACCGGTGCCGAGCGGTTGAGCACGTTGTTCACCACCACCCGCAGCGTCAGCGCGCGCGATATCGTCACGCTGCCGCTCAGATCGAACACGTCGTAGGCGGGCAGATACTTGTATTCGTCCGGCACGGTCGGATCGTCCTCCCCGAAGATCGGATTGCCGTCGAGCCGCGAGTTCTTGAGCCCCGAATTATGGCGCCAGTTGACCGAGATCAGCCCCTGCGTCTGCGCGGACTCGGGCGAACTCAGCGTGAACCGGAAATTATGCTGATAGCGGCGATAGCCCTGACCCGCATACGGGCCAAACAGCCCGACCACGTTGAAGTCGGTATCGGGCAGCCCCAGATCGCCGCCCTTCGCGGTTTGCAGCGTCGACGTGTAGCTGGTCGAGAACCGCGCCCAATTGCCCAGCCGCGTGTCGTAGTTCGCGGAGAAATTGAAGCCGCGCGCGTTGGTCCGGCCGAGGTTGCTATACCCCTGGTTGATGTAGCCCGTTGCCGATCCGGCATTGCTGAACAGCGTCCCGTCGGCGTTGCGCTTCAGCTGGCTGCAGAAGAACTCATAGCCGGTGTTGGCGCAGGTCTGCAGGAAGTCGATCGCCCGGTAATAGCCGATGCCGTTCTCGATCTCGATGCTGTAATAATCGGCGGTGGCGGAGAAACCGCGCAGCATCCGCGGCGTGAGGACGAGGCCATAGGTGTAGGTATGCGCGACCTCCGGCGTCACCAACCCCTCCGAGCCGTTGCGCACGGTGCACAGTAAGTCGGGACATTGCGCGATCGAACCATATTGCGCGTCGGTCACGCCGGTGCTGGCGCAGATCTCGCGGCTCGCGACCGGGCTGGTCCCCGCACAGGGATCGCCGAGCGTGTTCGTATCGAGCGTGCCGTAGCTCGTATTGGCGTTGGACGAGAGCTCGTAGATGCTCGGCGCACGCGTAGCCTTGTTATAGCTCGCGCGGAACAGGATGTCCTCGACCGGGCGCCAGCTACCGTCGATCTTGTAGGTCGACTGCGCCTTCGCGATGCCCGAATATTTCGAGCCGCGGATCGCCGCGCCGACGCTCAGGTCGCGGATGAACGGCTTGTCGCTGACCAGCGGCACGTTGATCTCGCCGTACAGGTCGGCGGCTTCGTTCGACAAGGTCGTCGGCGTCGAGCCGAAGGCGGCCTGGTACGCGGCATCGGGGCGCGATCGATAGGTGTTCCGGCGGTATTCGCCGCCGACCGCGACGTTGATGCCCTTGGTCGAGAAGGGGCTTTTGAGGCCGTAATCGCCGAGATCGCCGGTGACGTTGGCATTGCCGACCCACTGCTCATAGCGTTCGCGGAACACGCCGCCGCCCTCCGCATAGGACAGATAGTCCACCGCGGCGGCACTCGGCCCGTTGGTCGAGAAGATGTCGAGCGGGACACAGCTCGGGTCTGATCCGTTGACGGCCGAGACGCAGGTCGGCGTGCCGTTGACGTCGACCACCTGCAACGCGTTGGCGACATTGGTCGGATCGATCCGACCGGTCTGCTGCTGGCGGTACAGCGTGGTCGAGTAGACGCCGCCGACATCGTAATGCCAGGCGCTGCCGAGATCGCCGCGAACGCCCGCCACCGCGCGATAGATCTCGTTCGACGACCGCGTCGTCTGCGGCTCGGTGAAGCGGTAGCGCACGTCGGTGCGGACGTTCGTGCTGGTGCCGGCCGCCGATCCGCACAGCGCGCCGGCCTGTTGCGCGGACAGCAGGGGGTTGTTGCAGTTGATGTCGTACGGGGTCGATCCGGGCTGGATGGTGGCGGGGTCCGACTGGCTCTGCGATTCGGACCGCAGATACAGCCCGTTCGCGTAGAGCTGAATCGCCTTCGAGACTTCGTAGTTCAGGAACGTCGCGCCGTTGTAGCGCTTGTTCTGCCGCTGGAAATAGAAGCTGTCGTTGTAGTTATAGCCGTTCGTGCCCGTGAACGGGACGAATTCGCGGCCGCCATCGGCCGCGTTGGTCAGGATGTTGCCATTCTGCGCCGGGCCCGACAGCGCCTGGAAATACCCCGCCGAGGTGGCGGACGACGGCGATGCGCAGACCACGGTCTGGCCCGACAGCGTGATGGGGCAGACCGAGAACGAGCGCGACGAGGCGAGCACGGGTTCGGTCTGGCTGTACGCGCCGAACACCGAGATATTGCCCCGGCCGCCGGCGAAGTTCTTGCCCATGCTGATATTGGCGTCGAACCGGCCGCCATCGTTGGTCATGCCGCTGGGGACCGCAAACCCGGAATTGCGTGCCGCCTGCGCGGCGATGTTGTCGCGGTTGTCGGCGTTGTAGAAGCCGTAGTTGACGTTCGCGTTGACGCCTTCGAAGTCCTTGCGAAGGATGAAGTTCACCACCCCGCCGATCGCATCCGAGCCATAGACCGCGGATGCTCCGCCGGTCAGCAGGTCGACCCGCTCGATCAGCCCGACCGGCACGACGGAGGCGTCGATGCCTTCGGTGACTCCGATCCGCTGGCCGTCGATCAGCGTGAGCGTCCGGTTGGTGCCCAGCCCGTGGAAATCGAATTGCTGGCGTCCGTTGCCGTTCGACAAATTGGTATCGCTGTTCTTGATCGCGGGTACGCGGTTCAGCACTTCCTGCACGCTGAACGCCGCCTGCAGTTTGATGTCTGCCTGGGTGACGCTGGTCACCGGCGCGGTCTCGACGAGGTTCTTGGAGCGGATGCGCGACCCGGTGACGACGATGTCGCCGCCGGGCGGGGGCGTTGGGGCGGTGTCGACTTCGGTATCGGCCGCCGCGCGATCCTGGGCGGTTCCCGGTACCGTAATCGCGACCCGGGTGAGCGCGGCGGGGCGGGTGATCACATAGACGCCCTGGCCGGTCCGCGACATCGTGAGGCCGCTGCCCTGGAGCAAGCGGCCGATCGCCGCGTCCGCCGTCATCGCGCCGATGATGGAGGGGGCAATGCGACCACCGAGTGCCGCTTCGTCGAACACGATCTGCACATGCATCTGACGACCGAGCAATCGCAGCGCCGTACCCAGCGGCTGTGCCTTGATATCGATGCGGACCACCCGCTGGGCTTGCGGTGCCTGCGCCTGCGCCGACGTGACCGTCATCATCGTCGCTATAGCCGCGCAGCTTGCGCCGAGAATCATGCGCTTCGTCACAGTCATCAACCGCCCCCTCGTCAGGTTATACTTTTATGACGCATGGCGTGCGCGGATGCTCAGCAAATTACCGCATTTATCTTCAATTGATGTTATTTTGGCGCTCAACCGGTATCATCGGCGTCGGCGCAGCCGGATTTCCGCATCGTCGACGGTGGCATCGACGGGGAAGGTCGCAGCGATGGCCTGCGCGAACGCATCAACATCGCCGACGTTGAAGACCCCGCTGATCCGGACGTCCGCGACGCCGGGATCGACGGTGATCCGTCGTCGCTCGGCATAGCGGTTTATCCGTTCCGCGGCGGTGCCAAGCGTCTCGGACGTGAAGCTGATCTGTTCCGCACCCCAGCCCTCGCCGCCGCCCATAGGGCCGATCACCGGACCGATCGACCCGATCGTCCCCGCTACCGGCAGACCGATTTCGTAGCCGGGCGTCAGCGCACGCTCCGCGGTAACGCTACGACCATCGCGCCGGACGATCTCGCTCGTCTGCCCCTGCGGCGTATCGCGCAGCACCGCGACCCGCCCTTCGAACAGCGCGACCCGCACCTCGCGGCTGAGCCGTTCGACCGAGAATTCGGTTCCGGTCGCGACGACCATATTGCGGCCGCTCCGTACCGCGAACGGGCGAAGCGGGTCCTTTGCGACCTTGAACCGCGCGCGGCCCCGTTCGAGGACGACGTTGCGGCGTTGCGCGGTGAACGACACCGTGACGACGCTGTCGGCATCCAGCGACAGGCGCGAGCCATCGGCCAGCGCAATGACGCGACGCTCGCCGATCCCGGTGCGATATTCGTCGCGCCCGTCCTGCCGCCACAGCAGCGACCCGAGCGCCAGCGTCAGCAGCAATGCCGCGGCGATCGCCCACAGGATGGGCTGGGACACGAACTTCGTGCGCAGCCAGCGGCGCTGTCCGGCGCGGTGGACCGCACCGAGCGCTTCGCGGCGCAGGGCGAGCATCTCGGGCGCGTCGGCGTCCGCATCGACCGCGTCCCACACCGCGAGTGCAGCGCCCAGTCGCTCGCCACGGGTCGCGTCGCCGGCGAGCCAATCGTGCAGTTTGTCGCGGTCCTCCGACGACATGCTGCCGTCGCTCAATCGCAGGCACCATTCGACGACCATGTCCTCGTCGGACCGGGGCGCGGTCATTGCGAGTCTCCCATGTCTGCCAGCAACGCCCGCATCGCGTTCGCGATATGCTTTTCGACCGCGCTGACCGAGATGCCGAACGCATCGGCGATCGCCTTTCGCTGCATGCCCTCCAACCGATAGAGGATGAAAATCTGGCGGGTGCGGTCCGGCAGTCCGCCCAGCGTCCGCGCGACACACCCGACGCTCTGCCGCGCGGACAGCAACCGCTCGGCGTCGATCGGGTCGATAGCAAGGTCGGGATCGCCCGCGCGCGATTGCAGATAGCGCGAGCGCGTGGCCTCGCGCCGGTAATTGTCGCGCAGGAGATTGGCCGCGGCCTGGAAGATATAACCTTCGGGATTGTTCGTCGCCGGCCCGGTCATGGTCGCCATGCGGATGAAAAGATCCTGGATCAGATCCTCCGCCTGCAGCGGGTCGCTCAGACGCCGGACGAAGAACGCCATCAGCGCCGGACGTATGCGCTCCATCAGCGCCGACAGGTCGTGCTCCGGCATGACACCTGCAGGTCGCGTGCGCTTCATCATGGTAGATAGACGTCCGGATAGGCGATGTGCACAGCCGAAACCGCAGATTCCTTTGATTTAGCCGCTTTGGACATCAGAACGTGTACGCAAGGCCGATCGTCCCGAGCCACTGGTCGCGCGATCCGGCGATCGCGACGAGCGGGCTGCGGGCGATGTCGCCGTCCATGCGGCCATAGGTGCCACCCGCGACGATCTTGACGCCGTGCAGCAGGTCGCCGGTGAGCGAATAGCTGCCGATCGCGCCGAGCGTCCAGTTCTTGAGGCCAGCGCCGGCGGTGTAGATCGGCAGCCCGCTCGCCACGCTCTGCGCCGCGGAGACGCTGTAATAGGTCTGCGCATAGCCGCGTTCGACGATGTCGGCGGAGGCGAACAGGCCGATCGCGGCTTTGCGCGACAGCGGCGCGAAATAGGTGATGCTTGGGTTCCAGATCCCGCTGTCGTGGACGCCGCTGACGTCGTGGCGATAGCCGAGCGTGACCGACAACTTGTCGTAGGGGCTGGTCAGCACGCCGGTCTTGCCGATGCCGACATAGCCGCCGAGTTCGACGGCGGTAGCGCGCTTGCCGAGCGCACGGACGCGGAGGTCGTCGATGCTGCCGGACGCACCGTGGTTGAAGTTGAGCTGCGCGATCGGGCCCGCCTGGAAATCCCAGACCGGACCGGGCCTGTCCTTGATCAGATCGACGCTCAGCTGATTGCCGGCGAGGACGAAGCCATAGCCCTTGATCGCACCGATCGCGGCGGGGACGGGGGTGATCCGGTAGTCGTTGGAGCCTTCGTAAACGGGCAGCGCTGCGACCCCCGCACCGACCGTCACGGTATCGCGGTAGAGATCGGCGGGCTGGTCCTGCGCGCGTGCGGGGGCTGCGCCGATCGCGGTCAGCGCGCCGCCGAGGATGATCGCTGAAGTTCGAGTGGGGAGCATGGAAATGTCCTTGGTCTTGGAGGGGGGGCAGGCGCTGCGAACCGCTAACCGCTAGCCGCCGAGCGCGCGGTGGAGCTGGATGTGGGCGATCATGGCGGCGACGCGCTGGCGGACGAGCGCGCGCTCCGCCGACAGCGCGGCCTCGCGCGCGTCGAGCACCGGCGGCAGCGCGATATCGCCGCGAGCGTAGCGCGCCTCGACCCGCGCGACCGTCTCGCGCCGCGCGGCAAGGTCGCGGTCGGACAGGTCGGTGCGTTCGGTCGCGGCGCGAGTCGCCGACAGCGCGTCGTCGACTTCGCGCCACGCGTTGAGGACGGTCTGCCGGTACGCGAGCGCGGCGCTGCGGTCCTCCGACCGGCGCAGGTCGAGTTGCCGCTGCAACCGGCCGCCAGAGAAGATCGGCAGCGACAGGCTTGGCCCGATGCTGGTGCTGCGCGCGTTCCAGCCGAAGTCGGAGAGGCTGAGCACGTCGATGTCGAACAGGCCGGTCAGGCTGATCTTGGGATAGAAATCGGCCTGTGCCACGCCGATCTGCGCGGTCGCGGCGTGGAGTCGTGCCTCGGCCTCGACGATGTCAGGCCGCGTGCGGGCGACGTCCGAGGGCAGACGCACTGCGGTCGCCGGCAGGGGCTTCGGCGGTTGCAGCGTCGCGCGGTCGAACGGCGCGGAATCGGGCGTGCCCCCGACCAGGATCGCGAGCGCGCGCTGCGTCGCCGCCGCCTGATGATCGAGGTCGACGATATCGCCGCGCAGCGCCCGCAGCTTTTCCTCGGTCGCGGCGAGATCGATCGGCGTGGCGAGCCCGCGCGCCAACAGCGCACGCGCGATTGCGGCGTTGCGGTCGGCGATGGCGACGTCTTGCTGCGCAATGCGGCGTTCGTCCCACAGGCCGCGCAACTGGACATAGCTGCGCGCGACCTCGGCCTCGACCGACAGGCGCACCCCGCGCGCGGCGGCTTCGGTGGCTTCGACCGAGGCCTGCGCGGCTTCGGCCTGACGCCGGTGGCCGCCCCACAGATCGAGTTCCCAGCTCGCGCCGACGCCGACGCTGTAAAGATCGAAATCGACACCCTTGGGCGGGGTCGTCGTCGGCGTGACGCCGAGCACAGTCTGCGTGACCGAGGCGATCCCCGCCGTGCCGAGGCGTTCGCGGCTGTACCCCGCCTGTCCCTCGACCTGCGGCGCACCGGCGGCGCGCGCCTGACCGCGCTCGATCCGCGCGGCGGTGATCCGCTCGATCGCCGCTGCGATATCGAGGTTCGCCGCACCAGCCCGCGCCTCCAGCGCATCGAGCACCGGATCGTCGAAGCTGCGCCACCAGCGCGCATCGGTGCTAGCCGCCACCGGGGCCGCCCCCTGCCACACCGGCGGCAGGATCGGCGCGGGCGGCGTGAAGTTCGGCCCGACCGTGCACCCTGCCAGCGCGGCGGCGAGCAGCAGCGGCAGGGCGCGCGAGACATTCGGTTCATGCATCGTGGTGGTCCTGCTGCGGAAGGCCGGATTTGCGATCGAAGGCGAGCGCGTACAGCGCGGGCAGCGCGACCAGCGTCAGGATCGTCGCGCCGATCAGCCCGCCGATCATGACGATCGCCATCGGCCCCCAGAAGATGTTGAAACACAGCGGAATGAACGCGAGCACCGCCGCCAGCGCCGTCAGCACGACCGGGCGCGAGCGGCCGATCGTCGCGGCGACGATCGCCGCATGCAGGTCCATGCCCTCGGCCTGGTTATGCTGCACCTGATCGACCAGGATGATCGAATTGCGCATGATCATCCCCGCCAGCGCGATCAGCCCGAGCAACGCGACGAACCCGAATGGCGCGCCGGTCAGCAGCAGCGCCACCACCGCACCGATCACCCCGAGCGGCGCGGTCGCCAGCACCAGCAGCGCGCGCCCGATGCTTTGCAGCTGGATCATCAGCAGCAGGAGCATCAGCCCGAAGGTGATCGGCAGCAGCGCGTAGAT
Organism: Sphingomonas albertensis; assembly: GCF_014358075.1. Lineage (GTDB taxonomy): Bacteria > Pseudomonadota > Alphaproteobacteria > Sphingomonadales > Sphingomonadaceae > Sphingomonas > Sphingomonas albertensis. The sequence goes on from NZ_JACONT010000001.1 coordinate 123,266, forward strand.
CGCGTCGTTCGCCTTGGCGGACAATTCGCCGTCGCCGCCGTCCTCGATCCGGTATCCGGCGGGGAGCGATGCGGCGATCGTGGCCACGCGTGCTGCTGCTGCGTCGACGACCTCGGACGCCTGCACGTCGCCGGTCATGTCCGCCTGCACGGTCATGCAGAGCGCACCGTCGCGCGTCCACACGATCGGCTGTTCGGTGGTCACGCCGATCCGCGCGATCTGAGCGAGCGGCTCCGGACCACCGGGCGTGCTGACCGCCATGTCGCCGAGCCGCCCCGGATCGCTGCGTTCCGCCGCCGTGCCGCGCACGATGATGCCGATCCGCTTGGTCCCGCGCAGCACCTCGCCCGCCGGCTGGCCCGACAGCATCGTCGCGACCTCGCCCGCCAGCTGCGCCCGGTCGAGCCCGAGCCGCGCGACCCGCTCGCTATCAAGGTCAAGCCGCATCGCGACCGACGGCGTCCCCCAATCGGCCTGCACCGCGGTCGTCCCCGGCGTCGCGCGGAGCACCGCCTCGATCCGCGTGGCGATCGTCCGCAGCATTTCCGGATCAGGGCCGATCACGCGATATTGCACGGGGAAGCCGGCGCTCGGCCCGAGCGACAGGCGGCGGACATGGAGCTTGGCCTCGGGCGAGACGTGGTTCGCCAGCAGCCGCGCGATCACGCGTTCGCGTGCGTGGAGGTCGCTCGCGACCAGCACCATCGTCGCGGTTGCCGGATCGGGCAACGACGGACCATAAGGCAAATAGAAGCGCGGGGAGCCCTGCCCGATATAGCTGTCGACCTGCGCGACATCGCGGTCGTGCACGATGCCCGCCTCAATCCGCTTGACCGCCGCCGAGGTGGCGGACAGCGACGCGCCGGGGCGCAGGCTCACGTCGACGATGATCTCGGGGCGGTCCGAGGTGGGAAAGAATTGCTGCCGCACCAGCATCGTCCCAGCGAGGCTCGCCACCAGCAGCGCCGCCGTGACCGCGACCACAGTCCTACGGCGCGCCATGCACGCATCGACGACCCGGCGTAGTCGTCGATAGACCGGCGTGTCGTACATCGCGTCTGGATCGTGGTGCGAGACCGCCTCGGGCAGCAGCCGCACGCCCAGATACGGCGTGAAGACGACCGCGACGACCCAGCTGACCAGCAACGCGGAGCCCGTCACCCAGAAGATCCCGCCAGCATATTCGCTGGTGGTCGATTGTGCGAACCCGACCGGCAGGAAGCCGACGATCGTCAGCAGCGTTCCCGTCAGCATCGGGAACGCGGTGTGCGTCCACGCATACGCCGCGGCATCGGCACGCGTCGCGCCCTTTTCGAGTTGCACCACCATCGCCTCGACGCTGATGATCGCATCGTCGACCAGCAGCCCGAGCGACAGGATCAGCGCGCCGAGCGAAATCCGTTCCAGCCCGATCCCGCTTGCCCCCATGAACAGCGCGACGATCGCCAGCGTCAGCGGCACCGACAGCGCGACGACCACGCCGGTCCGCCACCCCAGCGTCACGAACGCGACGATCAGCACCACCGACAGCGCGCAGAAGAATTTGATGAGGAACGCGTCGACCGCCTCGCGGATATTCTGGCTCTGGTCCTCGACCTGCGTCAGCTTGACCCCGGCTGGCAGGGTGCGCCCGAACTCGGCGGCGACATTCGACAGCCGCTTGCCGAAGCCGAGGCCGTCGGCCCCGGGAGCCATCGCGATCGCCAGCACCACCGCAGGCTTTGCTGCGTGGCGGACCAGCCCGTCTGGCGGATCGGCATAGCCGTTGCTGACCATGCCGATATCGCCGACCTTCACGGTGCCGTTCGCCGCAGGAACGGCCGTGGCCTCAATCGCCTCGACGTCGTCCGCGCCCCCGTCCACGCCCCCGTCCACGCCCCCGTCCACACCGCCGCCGATCCGCACGGGCACGCGCATCGATCGGTCCGCGACGCCGGATGGCGCGACGCTGGTGCGCTTCGCCAGCGCCTGCGCGATCGCGCCCGGCGACACGCCCATCGCGGCGAGCCGGCGGCTGTCGAGATCGACGAACAGCTTGCGCGGGATTTCGCCGGTGATCTGCGCCTTGCCCGCGCCGGGCACGCGCAGCATCGCGTCGCGCGCCTGCTCGGCCAGCGCGACCAACCGCGCATTGTCCGCGCCGGTCAGCGTGAAGACATAGCCGTAAACGTCGGCATAATCGTCATCCGCGGCGACTGACGCGCCGGCGGGCAGATCGGGCTCGATATCCTTCAGCCGCTTGCGCACCTGTTGCCAGATCACCGGCACGCGGTCCTTGGGCGCGCCGTCGGTCAGCGAGACGTGGATGACGCAGTGGCCGTCGACGCAATAGGTCTGAAGGAAATCGAGGTTTTCGGTCGCGCGCAGCCGGCGTTCGATCGGCCCCGCGACCTGCGCCTGCATCTGCGCGGGCGTCGCGCCGGGCCATGCCGCGGCGACGATCATCTCCTTCAGCGTGAACCCCGGATCCTCGTCGCGGCCGAGCGCGAAGAATCGCGCGGTGCCGGCGGCAAACAGCAGCGCGATCAGGAAGCCGACGAGCGCGGGATGGCGGGTCGCCCAGCGCGACAGGTTGAAACGGTCCATCGCTCAGTTGCCGCCCGCGACGCTGCCGGCCACGACGACATGCTGCCCTTCCGACAGCGTATCGCCGCCGCTCGCGACGATCCGCTGGCCATCGGGCAAGCCGGAGACGATCGCATCGTCGCCGCGCAGGTCGACCAGATGCACCGGCTGGCGGTGGACGCGGTTGCCGCCCCCGTTTCCGCCCCCGTTGGCGCCGCTCGACAGCGTCCAGACATGCGGCTGGCTGCCCTGCGCGCCGAGCGCGGTCAGCGGCACGCGGATTGTCGCCTTGGGATCGGGCAGCCGCAAGGTGAGCGTCGCCGAACTGTTGAACGGGATCGCCGATACGTCGCCCAGCACTGTGAACCGCGCAGTCCGCAACCGGAGCGTGCCGTCCGCCGCGGGGCCGACGAGCCTGAGGCGCGCCTCGGCGATCATATCCGGCGCGGACCAGAAGCTGGCGTCCGCCATCGTGCCGCCGGCCAGGCGCGCGCGCTCGGGCAGGCGAACCTCGATTTCGGGGCTGCCTGCCGCGAGCCGGACGACGACACCACCGGCATCGACAACGGTGCCCGATTCGGCCGCACGTTCGGTCACCACGCCATCCTCGGGCGCGACCAACACGGCGTCCGCAAGCGTCACACGGCTGCGCTCGAACGCCGCGCGCGCCGCGTCGCGCTTGGCCGCCGCGGCGCTGGCGGTCAGCGCGCGGTCATGGACGTCCGCTGCCGACAGTGCGCCGATCCCGTCCAGCCCGGAAGCGCGCCGCGCCGCATCGCCTGCCCGGATCGCCTCGGCGGTGGCGGCGGCCAGTTCGGCACGCGCCTGCCCGGCATCGGCGATCGCCTCGGTCCGCGTCAGGCGGGCGAGCACCTGCCCGGCACGGACGTGATCGCCGACCTGCACTGTCAAGGCGAGCACGCGGCCGCCGGTCTTGAACCCGAGCGCGATATCGCGACGTGGTCGCAGGACACCGTCGAAGGACGAGGTACGGCCGCCGGCACGATGGATCGTGACGACATCGACTAGCGTACCGTCCGGTACGGGCGATGCGGCCGGCTCCGACGTGCAGCCGGCGCATGATAACAGGGTCAGGCCGGCGGCAATCAGCCCGGTGGTCGTGGGGAAAATCTTCGGCATCGTCGCGTCCCGTTGGTGAACGCGGTCGCCCTGACGATCCGGGCCCATCCTGGCCTGCCGATCCTCGAAACCGACCAGTCGTTTTCGAAAACGACCGGTTTGCGGTCCTGAAAACCGGCTTCACTCAGCCGTCGAGGTGCCGTCGCCGAAACGCGCTCGGGGTTTCGCCCAGTCGTTCCTTGAACACGCGGTTGAACATCACGAGGCTGCCGAAGCCCGCGTCCACCGCGATCGTCAGGATCGGCACGTCCGCCTGCGTCCGGTCGGCCAGCGCGCTGCGGACTTCGGCAATACGGTGTTCGTTGAGATAATCGCTTACGTTGCGATAGCCCAGGCCACCATTGATATGCCGCCGCACGCGATATTCCGGCATCTCGACGCGCGCGGCGATCATCCCGATCGTCAGGTCGGGATCGCGATAGGCACGGTCTTGCGTCATCATTCGGGCGAGACTCTGCCCCAGCGCGGCGTCGAGCGGTTCGGGCGCTACGGTCGCCGCCTGCACCTCGCCGACCGCGGTGCCCGACGCCGCGCTCGGAAAGACTTCCGGATGACGCAGCCCGAACAGCAGCGCGCTGATGACGAACGCCCCCATGAACAATCCCACCGCCGACGCCATCCCGGACAGCGCTAGGTGATGCGTCAGCCGTCCGACGATCTCGCTGCCGAGCAGCCAAAGGATGATGAGCCCGACCGATACGACGAAGATCGTCCGCGCCTGCCGTCGCGCCTCGACCAGATCGCCCTGCCGGTTGCGCCACGCCAGCCACTGCGCATGGATCGCGAACGCCATCCCGCCGATGTAGATCGCGATATCCAGCCCCTCGATCGGCGCCGCCAGCCCGCGCCCCTCGAGGCTGGCGTACAGCGTGCAGCACAGGAATGCCGCCGCCAGCGCCATATCGACGGGTTTCGGACGAAACGCATCGTCGAACCACGCGCGCGCGAACAGCCAGAACAACGGGATCGCGACGTTCGAACTCAGATCGAGCAGCGGATCGAACGCGCTCGGTGCATGCGGCAATCCCGCCAGCGTGCCGACCACGGTGCACAGCGTCAGCGCCAGCCCGAACCGGCTCGGCAACGACGCCGGCGCGCGCGCAAACACCACCGCCGCCAGCAGCAGTAACCCGGTGGCACCGCCACGAAACAACAGGTCGAGCTGCGGGATCACCGGCGGCGCAGGGTATTGCTAGGCATTGCGCGCGAAAACCATGATGTGCTCGGTCTGTCCAGTATGGCTGCGCCTCACGAACGGTTTGCGAACCTCTCGCGACCTGCCGGATGGGCAGTACGCCGTGGCCTCGGCCCGTTGGTCGCTCGTCGCCATCGCCATCGCCATCGCCATCGCCGTAGGCCAACATTCCTGCTGCGATGACTGTCCAGGATCGCCGGATAGCCTGTATGGCGACGGGGGATTTTGTTCGGCACCGGCATGAGGATTAGCGGATGATCTTGCGTAGCGACGAGACACTGGATGTCGACGTGCCCGGCAGCGGCCCGATGCGGATGCATCTGTTTCGGCCGGCGATCGAGGGGCGTTTCCCCGGTCTGCTCCTGTTTTCGGAAATCTATCAGGTGACGGCGCCGATCCGTCGGCTGGCGGCGATGCTCGCTGGAAACGGCTATGTCGTCGCCGTTCCGGAGGTCTATCACGAGTATGAGCCGGCGGGGACGGCGCTGAATTACGATACGACCGGCACGGATCGGGGCAATGCGCTGAAGATCACCAAGCCCGTTGCCGCGTTCGATGCCGATGCGGAAGCCGGCTTGACCGCCCTTCTGGGACACCCGGCCTGCAACGGCAGGCTGGCGACGTTCGGCGTATGTCTCGGCGGCCACCTTGCCTATCGCGCAGCGCTCGATCCGCGCGTGTCCGCGTCCGCCTGCTTCTATCCGACCGACATCCATTCGGGCACTTTGGGCGAGGGGCGGTCCGACGATAGCCTCAAGCGAATGGCCGAATTGGAGGCCGAAATCATGTTCGTCTGGGGGCGTCAGGATCCGCATGTTCCCTATGCCGGCCGGGAGACGATCCGCGGACGGCTCGAAGAAGTCGGGGCGGCCTATGAGTGGCATGAACTCAATGCACAGCATGCGTTCCTGCGAGACGAAGGGCCGCGATACGATCCCGCGCTGTTCCTGCAAGCAATGGGCCTGACTCTGGAATTCTACCGTCGTACCTTGGCATGAGGCTGTAGCTACATCGTTTGGCCCGCATAAGCCTGTCGATTTGGATTGCGGCTGACCGCAGACGATTGCGTCGATCGGAGTAGCGCGCGACAAGCGAGCATTCGACAGGAGAATCTGATGCGTCTTGCCTTTGCCCTATTGCTGTTGCCGGCGCTGCCGATCGTCCAGGCCGCCGCGCCGGTCCCGGTCCAGGATCAGGCAACGGCGGCGCAGGATGCGGCGCTGCTGAAATTCCTCGACGACGCGTACGACCAGCAACTCGATCTCAGCCCGGAGTCTTTGACGCAGCTCGGGCTAAAGACGCACTACGACCGCCTCGACGACTATACCGATGCCGCCGCGCTCCGCGCGCAGACGCTGTCGGAGCGGCAGTTGAAGGCGATGCAGTCGCGCTTCCGTCCCGACCAGCTCGGCGAAAGCGCCCGCGTCAGCTATCGATTGTTCGAATATGAGGTCGAACGCGGCCGCCAGTCGCTTCAGTTCCGCAAGCTCCGCTTTCCGGTGTCGACCAACGGCAGCCCGGCTGGCGACATCCCGGTGTTGCTGATCAATAATCACAAGGTCGATACGCTGGCGGATGCCCAGGCCTATATCGCCCGCCTGCGCGATACCGAGCGGGTGATGCGAGAGGTTACCGCGACGATGCGCGAACAGGCGGCAGCCGGTATCATTCCGAACAAGGTGAACTTCGCGCCAGCCCGCGCCGATGCCCGCGCCGTGCTGGTCGGTGCGCCGTTCGACAGTGGAGCGGACTCGACCCTAATGGCGGATTTCCGCAAGAAGGTTGGCGCGCTGAACGTGCCCGCCGCGACGAAGGCGACGCTGTTGCGCGATGCGGGTGCGGCGCTGACCGGACCGTTCCGCCGTGGCTACGACATGCTGTTCGCGACGCTCGACGCGATCGAGCCGCAATCGAAGGGCAATTTCGGGGCGTGGAGCCTGCCGAACGGCGCTGCCTATTACGCAGACCGGCTGAAGACCTCGACCACGACCGACCTGACCGCCGACCAGATTCACGATCTCGGCCTGAAGCAGGTCGCCGCGATCCGGCAGGAGATGGAGGCGATCAAGCGCGAAGTCGGCTTCCAGGGAACGCTCGAGCAGTTTTTCGCCAAGATCCGCACCGATCCGCAGTTCAAATATCCCAATACACAGGCCGGTCGCGAACAGTATCTGGGTGACGCCCGCGGCGTGATCGCATCGGTGATGGCGGTTGCGCCCAAATATTTCCGGACCTTGCCCAAGGCGCCGCTTGAGGTTCGCGCGGTTGAGAAATGGCGCGAGGGCACCGCGTCGACCGCATTCTACAACCCGCCGTCGGCAGACGGATCGCGACCCGGCATCTATTACGTCAACCTCGTCGACATGAACCAGACGCAGAAGGTGCAGGTCGCCGGTATCGCCGCACATGAAGGCGCTCCGGGCCATCATTTCCAGATTGCGCGCCAACAGGAACTGACCGGGATCCCGAAGTTCCGCAAGTTCGGCGGCTACGGTGCCTATGTCGAGGGCTGGGGGCTCTATTCGGAGCGGCTGGCGAACGAGATGGGCGTCTACAAGGACCCGTATAGCCGGTTCGGAATGCTGTCGTTGCAGGTATGGCGCGCGATCCGACTGGTGCTCGATACCGGCATCCACTCGAAGCGCTGGACCCGCGAACAGGCTATCGCGTATTTCAAGGCGAACAGCTCGGTCGCGGACACCGATGTCGCGCGTGAAGTCGACCGGTATTTCAACTGGCCGGGGCAAGCGACGAGCTACATGGTCGGCGAGTTGAAGATCGCGGAGTTGCGGGCGCGGGCCGAACGAGAACTCGGGCCGCGTTTCGACATTCGCGACTTCCACGAAGCGGTGCTGGATCAGGGCGCCCTACCGCTGGACGTGCTCGACGAGCTGGTCGGCCGGTACATCTCCGCGCACCGGCAATAGGACGGCAATCGGCAGTTGCGAGACGATGAGAAGAGCCCGTCGTCCGACCGTTTTCGCTATCAGCCGACTTGGAACGCCGCATGGGTTTCGAGAAGGCGGCGGGCGCGGTCGACGACGGGTTTGTCGATCAGTTTGCCGTCGACGGCGACGGCTCCGAACGCGCCATCGATCGCGGCGATGACGCGGGTCGCCCAGTCGATGTCGGCGTCGGAAGGGAGGAAGGCAGCGTTGACGATCCCCACCTGACGCGGGTGGACGCAGAGTTTTCCGGCGAAGCCGAAGCGGCGCGCATGATCGGTGTCGCGGGCCAGCGCCGCGTCGTCGGTGAGGTCGGTAGAGACCCCGTCGACCGGTGCCGCAAGCCCGGCGTTGCGTGAGTGAAGGACGATCTGCGTGCGGACATAGTCGATCTCAGCGCCGTCACCGTCGATGCCGGCATCGGCTTGGAAGTCCACCGTGCCGAACGACAGCCGCGCGAGCCCGGGGGCGGTGACGAGGTCGGCCAGATTCAGGATCGCCGAGACGGTTTCGACCAGGGCATGAAGCGGCTTGCCCGCCGCGGCCTCGTGCATCGCCACAAAGTCAGACGCGCGCTCGGCCTTGGGCAGCATCAGCCCCGCGACGCCTGGCAGGCCCGCGAATGCGCGGACGTCGTCGGCGTGCCACGCGGTATCCAGGCTGTTCACCCGCACGACGAAGCGCGGCTCCGTCAGGCCCGCGAGCGCATCATGGACGGTGTTACGCGCCGCGGCCTTGCGGTCGGGGAGGACCGCGTCTTCGAGATCGATCACCACCATGTCCGCGCCGCTCGAGCGCGCCTTTTCGAAACGCTCGGCACGATCCCCGGGGACGAACAGGATGCTGCGGGCGGCAATGGTCATGGGACGTCCTCTACAGGCCGGATACGGGATCGCGGCGGAAGGTTTGGGAATAGGAATAGCGGTCCGCAGGATGCGTATTGATCGCCATCTCGACGACCTCGCCGCGCGCGTTGAGATATTGCCGCGTCAGGCGCAGGCCCGGTGCACCGGTCTTGGTTTCGAGCAATTCGGCGATCGGCGCGGGGATCGCCACCGCTTCGATATGCTGGCGAACCTCGGCGACGCGCTCGCCGAACTGTTCCTCGATCCGGCTGAAGATCGGCACGTCGCCGACATCGTCGTCCAGCTTCAGGCTGCGGAACGCCGGGTGGAGATAGATGTCCGAATAGGAGATCGGGCTGGTCCCGGCGGCGCGGCGCACCGCGCGGAGGTGCAGCCAGGTCTGGCCGGGTGTCGCGCCGACCTGATCGGCGATCGCGCCGTCCAGCGCGATCGTCCCGCGCTCGACAATCGAGAGGCTGGTCTCGTTGGTGTATTGCTGGAGGTCGGAAAGCCCCTCCATCACCTGTCGGTACGCGGCCGGGCGCGACAGCCCGAGGACGCGCGTGCCGACCCCAGCCTGACGCGAGACCATGCCCGATTGCACGAGCCGCTTGATCGCCTCGCGGACGGTGAAGCGGCTCGCGCCGAACTGGTCGCAGAGCTCGAACTCGGTCGGCAACAGCGTGCCGATAGGATACCGCCCATCCTCGATCTCGTTGATCAATGTCTGCGCGAGTTGCAGGTAACGCGGTTGCTGACGAAGCTGGGGCATCGAATATCCATCGGTCGCTTTGTCGGGTGATCCGGACAATAGCCCACCGTTCAATGCCTTGGCGTTCGATGCAAGCGCTGGTGTCACCGTACCGCACCGCGGGTCCGCAAGGCCGCCACATCGTCGTCGGTATAGCCGAGCGTCGCAAGGATGGCGCCGGTATCCGCACCGAGTGCGGGGGCGGCCTTGTCGGGATGCTCGACGCCGCCCGCGCGGATCGACGAGGCGATGCCGGGCAGGGGTCCGTGCTCGGGATGCTGGAAGTCGATGATCCGCTTCGATTCCGCCAGAAACGGATTGTCGAGCGCCTGTTGGACGTCGAGCACGGGCGCGGCCGGCACGCGTCCTTCGAACAACTGCATCCAGTCCGCGGTGGTGCGGGTCGACAGTACCGCATCGAGATCGGCGTTGAACGCCGGACGGTTTTCCAGCCGAGCGGCAAACGTCGCATAGCGCGGATCGGTCGCCCACTCGGGACGCTCGATCAGCCCGCACAGCACCTCGAAGAACTTCTCCTTGTTGCACATCACAAAGATCCAACCATCGCTGGTCGTGTAAAGCTGGCTGGGGGTGAGCGAGGGATGGCTCGATCGCGACGTCCGTTCGACGGTGACGCCGCCGTTGAGATACCATTCGGCGACATAATTGAGGTTGCCGAGCGCGACGTCGAACAGGCTGACGTCGAGGTCCCGCCCGACGCCGCTCGCGCGCGCCGAGACGACGCCGGCGAGGATCGCGAGCGCGGCCGTGGTGCCGGTCATGAAGTCGACGATCGACAGACCGAAGCGCGACGGTGGCGTGCCGGGCTCGCCGGTCAGCGACAGATAGCCTGCCTCGGCCTGCATCAGATAGTCATAGCCGGGCCAGGCCGCGCGGCTGCCGGTGCGGCCATAGGCGGAGAGGTGGACGCAGGCGATCGCCGGGTTGAACTGCGACAACGCGGCGTAATCGAGCCCGAGCTTTGCCGGCAGGTCGCCGCGCAAATTGTTGAACACCACGTCCGACTCCGCGACGAGCTTTTCCAGCACCGCGCGCCCGTCCGCGCTCTTCAGGTCGAGGCCTATGCTGCGCTTGTTGCGGTTCAGCGATTCATAGAAATGGCTGTCGCCCGGCGCGAAGAAATACGGGCCGACATGACGACCGATATCGCCGCCATCCTTGTGGTTCTCGATCTTGATGACCTCGGCGCCGAGATCGGCGAGTTGCTGCGTGCCGAACGGCCCGGCGCCATATTGTTCGACCGCGACGATGCGGAGGCCTGCGAGTGGCTGGCTCATGCCGGGTTCCGCGCGATGATCTGCTTGGCGATGATGATGCGTTGCAGTTCGTTGGTGCCCTCGCCGATCGTCAGCAGTGGCGCGTCGCGATAGAGCCGCTCGACATTGTATTCCTTCGAATAGCCATAGCCGCCGAAGATCCGCATCGCCTCGATCGCGTTCTCCAGCCCCGCCTCGGTCGCGAAATACTTCGCCATACCCGCTTCCATGTCGCAGCGCTCGCCGCGGTCATACGCCTTGGCGGCGGCTTCGGTGAGCAGCCGCGCGGCGTAGGTGCGCGTCGTCATCTCGCCGAGTTTCAGCTGGATCGCCTGATGCTCGCAGATCGGCTTGCCGAACGTCTTGCGAGTCTGAGAATAGGCGACCGCTTCGTCGAGCGCCGCCTGCGCGATCCCGACGCCGCGCGCCGCTACGTTGATCCGGCCGAGTTCGAGCCCGCCGAGCACCTGCTTAAGGCCGACGCCTTCGATCCCGCCAATCAGCCGGTCGATCGGCACGCGGTACCCGTCGAACGTCAGCGCGTTGCTGTCGATACCCTTGTAGCCAAGCTTCTCGAGCTTCTTAGACACGATGAAGCCATCGCCCTTCTCGGCGATCAGCAGGCTCATGCCCTTGTGGCGCGGCTCGGCGGCCGTGTCGGTCTTGACGAGCAACAGGATGGTGTTGCCCGAGCCCGAATTAGTGATCCACATCTTGCTGCCGTTGACGACATAGTCGTCGCCGTCGCGCACCGCGGTGGTGCGGATCGCCTGGAGGTCGGTACCCGCGTCGGGCTCGGTCAGGCCGATCCCGCCGCGCAGTTCGCCGGTCGCGAACTTCGGCAGGTAATGATCCTTCTGCGCCTCGGTGCCGCAGCGCTGCACGGTCATTGCCATGATCATGTGGCTGTTGATGATCCCCGCGACCGACATCCACACGGTCGAGATCTTTTCGATGATCCGAGCATAGGTCAGCGTCGAGATGCCGAACCCGCCGAATTCGGGCGCGATCATCAGGCCGAACAGCCCCATCTCCTTCATCGTGTCGACGATCTTCTGCGGGTACTCGTCGTCATGTTCGAGCTGATGGACGAACGGCCGCACATCGGTTTCGAGGAACTTGTCGATCGAATCCAGGATCATGATCTCTTCGTCGGTCATCGCGCCATCGGCGGCGATCGCGTTTGCCAGGGTCATACGGATACTCCTTGAGGGGCAGTGGCGCCGGCGAGGACGTCGCCGAGCGCGGAAGCGGGGTGTCGGTCCATGTCGAGCACGGCGGCGCGGATGTGCGCGGCGCGCGGCGCGTCGACCGTGCGAGCGGCGTTCTCGAAATATTTGGCGTCGATGTCGGCGTTGCTGAGGGGCCGGTCGGACGCGCCGCGGTTGATCGCCTCGCGGTGACGCAACATGCGACCGTCGTGGGTTTGGACGATGACTTCGCCGGTGAAATGCTTCGGATAATCGCTGTCCGGGTCGATCGCGTAATCGACGCGCGTCGCCAGATCGAGCACCGCCGAATCACTGAGCGCCGCCGGATCGAGCGCATCGAGCGTGAACTTCCCGGTCAGCAGCGCGGTCGCGACCGTATAGGGGATCGAGAATTGCGCGTCGTAGCCGGTGCGCGGCGTCCGCTTGGGGGCGATTGGCTCGCAGACGATCGGGATGACCGCCTCGGGCACCAGCACGATGACCTTGGCGATGTCGGCGGCGGTCAGGGCGTATTCCGTGCGCAACGCGATCGCCGCATCGATCGCCGCATGCGTCATGTGGCAGGCGGGAAGCGGCTTTACCGACACCGCCTCGATCTCCCAGGATTCGCCGAGCGCTTCGGTCGCCCGCGCGAGCAGGGCAGGGGCGGCGTCGCGCAGATACAGCGCATAAAGACCGAAGCGACCTTCATACGCAGCCGGCGGTCCGACGAAACCGCGCTTGGCGAGCGTGGCCGCGGTCAGCGCCGAGCTGGCCGCCCACCCGGGATGCAAGCGCTTGGTCCACGCACCGTCGTCGAGGAATTCGAGGCTCCCGCCGGCCATCGATAGCACGATCCCCTGCGCCATCGCGATCTGCTGCGCATCCAGCCCAAGCAACCTGCCGGCCGCGAGCGTCGATCCGAACGCGCCGATCAATCCGGTCGGGTGGAAGCCGAAGCCGTGAAACCCGCCCGCGCCGACGGCTGCGACGCGCGTCGAGATCTCCATCGCCGCGACATAGGCGACGAGCAGGTCGGCGCCCGATGCGCTGGCTTTGTCCGCCGCAACGAGCGCAGTCGGAAAGGCGCTGACGGTCGCATGGATGATCCCGCGCGAATGGGTGTCGTCATAGTCGAGGCCGTGCGTCACGAGCCCGTTCATCAGCGCCGCGTCGCGCATTGCCAGCGTGCGGCCATAGCCGAGCACCGGTGCGGTCCCGCTGCCGAGATCCCCGGCGGCGGCGAAGCTCGCCTCCGCCCAGGGGGCGCCGACCGCCGCAAGGCCGGTGCCGACCGAATCCAGGATCAGGTGACGTGCCCGCTCCCTGACCCGCTCGGGGATCGCATCGATCGTCAGGCCAGTCGCGAAATCGGCGAAGGTTTGCGAAAGCGTCACTTGGCAGCCCCCCCGGTGACCAGCGAGTCATCGGCGACGTCGTCGAGCGACTGGCCGGTGGTCTCGATGTTGAGCAGACCGACTGCGGCGATCATGCAGGCGAGCACCACGCCGACCATGCCGAGCACGCCCTCCAGCCCGAAGCGCTCGAACAGCGCGACGGTGGCATAAGGCGTGACCATCGATGCGGCCCGTCCGCACATGCCGGCGAAACCGGTACCGCGCAGGCGATAGGCAGTCGGGAACAGCTCGGGGATGTAGGCGAACAGCGCCAGCGTCACGAGCGTGTAGATGCTGGATACGAGCAGGAAGCCTGTCAGCGGCACCATCAGGTCGCCCTGCGCATTCGGATACAGGAAGCCGAAGATCATGATCGCGATAGCGGCCGCTATCAGCGAGGCGCGGCGCGAAATGCGGTCGGCGATACCGATCGCGACGATCGCACCGAACACGCTGCCGAACGACATCAGTGTTGTGTACCAGAGCGAGGTAACGATGCCGGTGCCGTGGCTGACCAGGAAGGTCGGCAACCACGCGACGAATCCGTAGACCGAGACGTTGACCGCGATCGCGGCGAGCGTCGCGGCGATCAGGCGTCGACGTAGTTTCGGCCCGAACAGCGCGGACAGCGGCGCATGGACCTTCGGCACCACGCGGACGGCTGGAACGGGGGCAAGTGGGCCCTTGTGTGCGGTGACTTCGGCTTCGATTTCGCGCAGCGTCGCCTCGGCCTCGTCGTTGCGACCGACCGATTCCAGCCAGCGCGGCGATTCCGGCATCTTCTTGCGCATCACCCAGACGATCAGCGCCAGTATGCCGCCGATCGCGAACATGTAGCGCCAGCCGAGCGTCGGAATGACGATATAGCCGACCGAGGTGGCGACCAGCAGGCCCGAATTGACGACCATCCCCATGATCGACACCCAGCGGCCGCGATACGCGGGCGGGATGAACTCGCCGAGCGTGCCCGCCGCGACCACCAGCTCTGCACCCAGGCCGATGCCCATGATGAAGCGGCAGACGATCAGGAACGTCATGTTCGGTGAGAAAATCGCCGCGATCGACGCGAGGCCGAACAGCGCGAGGTTAAACTGGTAGGATGCGCGACGCCCGAACCGGTCGCCGACATAGCCGGCCATCCCGGCGCCGATCATCATGCCGAGGAACGTCATCGACATGAACACCGCGGCCTGCGCCAGCGTCGAGAAGCCCTCCGCCTTCAGCGCGGCGATGACGCCGCCCGCGAGGTACACGTCGAACGCGTCGAGGAAAGCACCCGCGCTGATCAGCCCCAGGATACGCCAGTGGAATCGGGAGATGGGCAGACGGTCCAGCCTGGCTCCTGCTTTGACGGCGATGGTATCGGCCATGGGGCTACCTCTCTTCGGAATGACGACGGGCCGGGTCTTCGTTGGTCGAAGTTCTCGCAGCCGCGCGGGGGGCGTCCGGTCACCAAGGGCGACCGGTCAATCGATCGGTCGGGCTATTTGTCGTCGGGAGATTCACCGCGCTTGTAGACCAGCGAGTTGCGCGTGAACTCCATGATCTGCTTGGCGTCCTGGTTGAACGCGCGGGTGCGGGTCGTGACGATTCCCTGCGTCGGCCGCGACTTGGACTCACGGATCTCGAGCACCTCGGTTTCCGCAGTCAGCGTGTCGCCGCCGAATACCGGATGCGTCAGCTTGATCTCGGTCCAGCCGAGATTGGCGGGCGACTTGCCGCTCACGTCGTTGACGGTCATGCCAAGCACGATCGCCAGCGTCAGTCCGCTATTGACCAGCAGCCGCCCGAATTCGCTCTTCGCCGCATATTGCGCATCGCAGTGCATCGGGTGGGCGTTCATCGTCATCAACGAGAACTGGATGTTGTCCGCGTCGGTGATCGTCCGCCCGGGGCGATGCTCGTAAATATCGCCGACGACGAAATCCTCGAGATAGCGGCCATAGCTCGCGCGGTAGCGCTGCTCGCCAACCTTGATAGCCGAAAGGCTCATACATCCTCCTTATCACTTTGTACGGACATTATCGAACTTATGGTACGCTGGCAAGTCGATGCGAGCGGCGCTTGGAGTCAGAACGCCACTTCGGCCCTTGCCGCGAACGTGTCGCCGCTATCGCGCCCGACGAAACTGCCGGTGCGGTTGTCGGTACGGAAATGGGTATAGTCCGCCATGAACCGGAAATTGTTCGTCAGCGACCAGTTCAGCCCGAGCGTGCCCGCCGTACCGGTGCCGCCGAGCGGCAGGCTCGAACTGTCGAGATCCTCGTAGCGCACTACCGCTTCCAGCGCGCCCCAGCCGCCGTCAAGTACCGAGTTCAGGACGTTCGGCGCGACATAGGTGCCGCTGCGCGAGGCATAGGTCGGCGTCTCGCCGGTGATCCAGAAGCCACCATTGACCGACAGGGCCTTGATCTTGCCGCTGCGGAAGGTCGAGGTCGGGCCGCCGTGCACGGTCCGCTGACCATATTCGCCGAACGCGTAGAACCGGCCGAGCGTGCCGCCGAGTTCGAGCCCGAACGCCTTCGATCCGTCCGCCCCGGTCAACGCCGCGGACTCGACACGGACGCTGTTGTTGAGCGCCCCCGCCATGCCCTGCGCAAACGTGGTCGGCAGCGTCGTGTCGGGGATGTTCTCGCTATACGCCCAGCCGCCGATGTGGATCAGGCCATGCTTGGTGAGGATCGGGTTCCAGTGCGCGCGGCCCAGGAACATGCGGTTGTCGCTGCGCGTGAAATCGCTGTCGATCGCATCGCCGTGCACGCCGAAGCTCGCATGCCAGTTCTTGCCGCCCGCGCGGCCGACCGCGCCCATCAAGAAGACCTTGCCGCCCTGCGTCGCGAGCGCGGTGGTGTTGATGTTGGTCGTGATGAACGGGTTGGCGGTCGAGGCGGTACCGATGTCGATGCCGCGATCGGTGATGAGATTGCCGAACCTCACGTCGGCGTCGGTCTTGCCGAACTTCTGGCGGTAACCGACGAACGCCTGCACGACCTCGGTCGCGTTGCGCCGGAAATCGGTCTCGAACTGGTAGAACAGGTGATCGCCGATCGTGCCGATCGCGCCGACGCGGAACTGACGTAGCGTCGAGACGGTGATGTTGCGACGGTCGAAATCCGACCCGCCGGTCGAGGAGATATCCGCCAGCAGCCGCCCGCGCATCTTGAAGGTGAACTTTCCGTCACGGCTGCCGAACACCGGCGCGCCCCGGCTCCAGTCGACCGCGAGATCGGCAGGCAGCGCGACTCCGCCAGCGTTCACGACCTGCAGGTTGCCGACCGGCACGGGCGCGATCTTCGCATCGGGATCGGCCGTCTGGTTGGCGACCTGGACGCGGGGTGGCGGCAGTATCGGAACTGCCGGTGGTGGGGCTGCCAGTGACGGGGCATTCGCGGCAAGCGCACGGCCGGCTTTCGCCTTGGCATTGGCGATCAGCGTATCGGCACGCTCGCGGCTGACCAGCTTGTTCTCGACCATCTCATCGATCAGCGCCAGCATCGTCTGGTACGACGGGTCGGTATCGAGCGGAGACGCGGTCTGCGCCCGGGCTACCGATGGCAGTACCGCGAGCAGCGCGCACAGCGGTCCGGCGTACGAATGACGCATACAGACATCCTCTCGAGATCGGGATCGTCCGTCTTCCGCGGCGCGACATCCTGGAACCAGCTTCACTGGCGCAAGATAGTCTTAATGTCCGTACAAATGCGCTGTCAATATGGATTTCCGCGTTGAGCTGATTCAGCGCGGATCGATCGGGGCCGTGTTGGTCAGGGCATATGCGGGATCGTGGTGCGCGGCGCGAGGTCTGGCCGCATCCGGATCAACCCTTCCTGCGTGACATGCGCGACCGCTTGCCCGTCGCGGCTGTGGAACACGCCGCGCGCTATACCACGACCATGGCCCGACCATGGGCTCTCGCTGCTATACAGCAGCCAGCCGTCGAGCGGCACGTCCTTGTGGAACCACATCGCATGGTCGAGGCTGGCGGTCTGCATGCTGTGCTCGAACATGGTGACGCCGTGCGGGATCAGCGACGCGCTGAGCAGTGCGTAGTCCGACAGATACGCGAGCAAGCCGCGGCGCATCGCGGGATCGGTCGGTGCGCTGCCCCGGAACCGGATCCAGACATGGGATACGGGCGTGGCGGGCTCGGTCTGGAGGAACGCGGGCACGCCGCAGGGCCGGATATCGAACGCAGACGGCTGGCGGAGGAACGCGACGGCTTCCGCCGAGATACCCGCATAGTCGCCAGAGAGAGTATCGAGCGAGCGCAGTTCCTCCGGCGGCGGAAGATCGGGCATCGCGATCGCATGCTCCAGTCCGGCTTCCGGCCGCTGGAACGATGCGGCCAGCGTCAGGATCGTCGCGCCGTTCTGGCTTGCGGTGACGCGGCGGTTCGCGAACGACTTGCCGTCGAAGTCGCGCTCTACCCGGAAGATGATCGGTTGCGTCTCGGTGCCGGCGCGCAGGAAATAGGCGTGCATACTGTGCGCCACGGCGGGTGCTTCGACCGAACGCTGCGCCGCCATCAGCGCCTGTGCCACGACTTGGCCGCCGAAGACGCGCGCGGTCGCGCCGGGTCGCTGGTGCCCGCGGAACAGGTCGGTATCAAGCGGTTCGAGGTCGAGCAGCGCGACCAGTTCGGCGGCAAGGTCGGGCGTCGATAGGGTGTCGGTCATCGCCGCCCGTACCGCGCGCGCGGCCAGCGTCAAAGCCGCGTGGTCAGCTTTGGTCGGCTGCGAGCACCTTTGTCGGCGCGATCTGGTCGACGCGCCCGGCGAGGTCGAGCAGGTCGCGGTGCAGCCGACCCGCGGCAAAGGCGAGCCCGAACACGCGGCCCGATGCGTCGAAATCCAGGGTCGCTGCGGCGTCGCTGCGGCGGAACAGATCGAGCGCGGTGCCGAACAGGCGATAACAGGCTTCCACATCCCCCCGATCGACCTTGCCACGCGTGCGCAGCGCCTCCGAACACCGGGTCGCCAGCGCGGCGTGCGCGGTCAGCATCGCCGCCGTCGGCTTGGCGAGCGCCGCCATTGCCGCCGGGGGCAGCGGTTCGTCGAGCGCGCGACCGCTCAGCACCAGGTCGTTCCGGATCCGCCAGAGCGTGCGCGGGACGGCGGCGGGGATACCGTGGTCGGCAAGGCGGGAGGCCCGCTCGCGGTCGGCATCCTTCATCGCCAGCTCGACCGCGGCCAGCGCCTGACGGAGTGCGGCGTGTTCCGGGGACGAGGGCAGCGCGAGCCCGGCGGTCAGCGCGTCGGCCTGCGCGCGCAACATCCGGTCGATATGGCTCAGCACGGCCAGCGTGCGCGCGATCACCACGCCGTGCGAGCGAGCCGGCAGGATCAGCATCGCCGCCAGCACGCCGATCATGCCGCCAAGCCCGATCTCGATGATGCGATCGCGGACGAAGATCTCCACCGAAGAGCCCGGCGGCGCGCTGAGCAGCATGATCGCCGCGGTGACCGGTGCGATCCGCAACCGCGGCCGGATCGACGCGACGAGCGCAGCGATCCCGGTAACGGTGACGAGCACCAGGCCAAGTTCGAGCGTGTCCGTCCGCCCGAGCGCCGCGCCGATGCCACCGAGAACCGCGCCCAGCAACGTCCCCAGCAGCCGATCTGTCGCCGCGCCAAGCGTTCCCCCGATCGACGCCTGCATCACGATCAGCACGGTGAACACCGCCCAATAGCCTTCGTGCAGGCCGAGCGTCTTGTACGCCGCGAACGCCGCCGCGGTCGCGACGATCACGCGGACCGTCTGGCGCAGGCTGTCCGCATTCGCCTTGATCAAGGCGCTCGGCCGGAACTCGAATGTCAGTGCGTTTTCCTCGGTCGTCAGCGGATAGTCTACTTTCCGGTAGCGCCCGGGACGCCAACCGTAAATTCGTCCGCGGCCACAGGATCGGATCTTCTGCGACGTGGGCGATTTGCCCGGCTTTCATTTGCCCGGCTTTCCAATGCAACGGCGTCGGATCCATTCGCCCGCGCGACCGCTTTGGTTTGGCAAACGAGGATGGGCATCATGAACGACAACGACCTTCGGTATCTGCGGCGGTGCGTGGATCTGGCGAGCGAGGCGGTAGAGGCTGGCGACCAGCCCTTCGGATCGGTCCTGGTGTCTGGTGACGGCACGATCGTGTTCGAGGATCGCAACCGGACCGGCGGCGGCGATCCCACCCGGCACCCCGAGTTCGCGATCGTCCGGTGGGCTGCCGAAAACCTGTCCGCGCAAGAGCGACGAGCGGCGGTCGTCTACACCTCGGGCGAACATTGCGCGATGTGCGCGGCGGCGCATGGTTTGGCGGGCATGGGGAAGATCGTCTACGCGACATCCTCGATTCAGCTCGACGAGTGGTTGCGCGACCTCGGCAAGCCGCAACTTGGGATCGCACCGTTGCGGATCACCGATGTGGTGCCGGGGGCGATCGTCGAGGGGCCGGTCATGACGTTCGCCGACGAGATCCGCGCACTGCACGCGCGTGCTCGAACCTGACGGCGCGCTGGTCAGATGGCCGGCTCGTTTGTCTCCACATGCGCCGCGACGCGGCGTGTCTGCTCCTTTGTAGAGGTGTGGAGCGCGATGCCGACGACGACCGGGGGACGATCGCATTCGGACAGCAACCGGGGAACATCGCCGCAAACGCCGCCGCTTCCTGCCGTGGCGTTATGATCGCCGGGAGGCCGTTGCCCTGCAAGTAAGGCACGCAGTGCGCGGCGCTCCGGCATTTGATCGCCGTCAATGCTGCGTATCCGGCGGCGTGCAAGCTGGCGGCATGGAGATCCGCGATGGTCGAGCGTGACGGATATGGCGAGAGGGTGGTGTCGGGGCAGCGCTGGCCCGAGATCGACGAGATCGACCTCGGGCGGCTGATCGCCGATCATGCCCGGCTTCGCGTGTTGTGCGATCGCCTGGAGGCGTGCGCGGACGCGCTACCCGATCGGGTTTCCGAGGCGGAGACCGATGCCCTTGGGCGAAGCTTTTGCGCGATGATGGTCCGTAATCCGCGGCCGGGAACCGCCACGATCGATGCGCTGTTTGCGCGCGATCTCGACGACCCGTTGACCGCGGCGTTGCTCGGACGAACGCGCGCCTGGCATTTGAGCGCTTCGATCCACGCGGACGACGTCGCCGCGGCCTTGTCCGGTGACGCGACACCCTGTGCTGAGGCGTTCGGGTACATGTTGCGCGGGTTCTTCGACGGGTGTCGACGCGAGATGGACTTCATCGAACTCGCTATCCTGGCGCTTGGCGCGGATCGTCTCAGCCGGAACGCGCGGGCTATGCTGGTCGATGGCCTGTGCGGACGGGACGCGGGTTAGGCGGCTTCGGCGCGACCCTGCAGCGCATCCGGGTCGGATATCGTGATCGCGCGGCCGCCGGGCAGGGCGATCACGCCGGCCGTCTTGAGCCGGGTCATCTGGCGACTGACGGTTTCGATCGTTAGTCCGAGTACGTCGGCGATCTGTCCGCGGGTGAGCGGCAGGTCGAACGTCATCGGCCCGTCGGGCGTCGCGCGACAACCGGTCGCGGTGGCGCGCAAGGCCATGTCCAGGAGGAACCCCGCGATCTTCTCCTGCGCCGATTGGCGCGCCAGTGACAGGATCCGCGTACGCGCGATACCGAGCGCCGCCAGAGTCCGCTGGAGCAGCAGGCGTTCCATCCGCGCATGATCCTCCAGCACGCGTTCGAATGCGTCGCGCGGAAAGATGCACAGCTCGGACTCGGTCAGCGCGGTGATCGTGAAGTCCGCCTGGCCGGCATAGGGCTGTCCGACGAAATCGGCGGGATAGAGCAGCCCGACGATCTGTTCGCGACCGTTGGGCGTGGCAGCGACCAGCTTGAGGACGCCCGACAACAGGTTCGCGCAGATGATGCTGTCGTCGCCTGCCCAGATCAGTGTCTGGCCGCGTGCGATCTTGCGGCGGCGCCCGAGCGTGTTGAGCGCCTGCAGTTCGACATCCGTGAGGCTGCTGCACAGAGCCTGATCGCGGACCGCGCAATCCGCACAGATGTCGTGGTGAGCCATTGATCCAGTATAGTCCGAGGCCGTCGGATATCCGCGCGAATTCTTTACGAGCCCGTTACGAGTTTGCAGAGGCGTCGGCATCGTCCTCGATCGACAAATGGAACTCGTGCCAGATGCCATTGAGAATACCGAAGCCGACGGCCAGACCGAGGCCTAGGACCCAGGTGAAATACCACATGATCAGATATCCTTAGCGTTCGGGATCAATAGAAATCGGGGTTGGTCGCGACCTCCTGCGAGGTCACCCGGCCGAACATCACCTTGTACGCCCAGGCAGTGTAGGCGACGACGATCGGCAACAGCACCACGGTGACGAACAGCATGATGCCGAGCGTCTTGGCGCTCGACGACGCGTTCCAGACCGTCAGGCTGGAATGCGAGTCGATGCTGGACGGCAGGATGAAGGGGAACATCGACAGGCCGACGGTCGCGATGATGCCGAGCGCGGAAGCCGACGACCCCGCGAACGCGGCGCCTTCCGATCCGCGCCTGATCCCGAACAGCGCGAGCGCCGCGCCGCCGAACCCGAGTGCTGGAGCGATCATCATCCATGGATAGAGGCCGTAGTTGGCGAGCCAGCCGCCGCGGGCGAGTTCGCTGGTGGTGCGCAAGGGATTGGACGGACCGGACGAATCGATCGCGCCGACGATCCGGTAGCCGATGTCGCCATACGCGACAAAGCCCCAGCCGATCGCGAACAGCGCGAGCGACGCGACGCCGGCGACCGTGCCGAATTTGCGCGCGCGATCGTGCACCGGGCCGTGTTCGATCTTGATCGCCAGCCACGCGCTGCCGTGGAGCACGAGCATCGCGACCGACAACAGGCCGCAAACGAGCGTGAAAGGCGTGAACAGCCCGAGGAAGCTGCCGTCGAAGACCGCGCGGAGGTCGCTGTCGAGGCGGAAGGGTGCGCCCGACAGGACATTGCCGACCGCGACGCCGAACACGAGCGCAGGCACGAACCCGCCGACGAACAGCGCCCAGTCCCAGCGCGACCGCCAGGCCGGATCCGGCCGCTTCGACCGGTATTTGAACCCCACCGGCCGGAGGATCAGCGCCGCGAGGACGAGGAACATCGCGAGGTAGAAGCCCGAGAAGCTGATCGCATAGACGAACGGCCACGCCGCGAAGATCGCGCCGCCCGCGAGGATGAACCACACCTGGTTGCCCTCCCAGGTCGGGCCGATCGAATTGATCACCATCCGCCGCTCGGCATCGGTGCGCCCCACGAACGGGAGCAGCGCCGCGACGCCGAGATCGAAGCCGTCGGTCAGCGCGAAGCCGATCAGCAGGATTCCCATCAGCGCCCACCAGATCAGACGCAGCGTTTCATAGTCGAACATCGTCGTGTCTCCTGTCAGGCGGCCGGGGGGAGAATGGGAGGCGTCGTGGGAACGAGGCCGACGACGGGCTTCGGATCCTTGTCATGCTCGAACGGACCTTTTCGGATCGTCGCGAGGATCAGCCGCACTTCGATCACCGCCAGTGTGCCGTAGATCGCGGTGAAGCCGATGATCGTCGTCCACAGCACCCCGCGAGTCAGCGACGATGCCGCGAGGAACGTAGGCAAGACCCCCTCGATCGCCCAGGGCTGGCGACCGATCTCGGCGAGCATCCATCCGAGCTCGATCGCGATCCACGGCAGCGGGATCGCGATGACGGCGAGCTTCAGGAACCAGCGCGTGTGGGTGTGCATCCGAAGCGAAGTCAGCACGAACGCGATGCCGAACAGCGCAATCATGAAGAAGCCGATGAACGCCATAATCCGGAAGCTCCAGAACATCAGCGGCACGTTCGGCAACACGTCCCATGCGGTCGCAGCGATCAGCTGTGGGCTCGCCATGCGCGGATCGGCGACGTGGCGTTTCAGCAGCAGCGCGTAACCCAGATCGCGCTTGTGCGCCTCGAACCGCGCCCGCTGAACAACATCCGTGCGATCGACCTTCAGATGCTGGACCGCGTCATAGGCGATGACGCCCGAGCTGATCCGCTCCTGTGCTTTCAGCACCAGTTCGGACATCCCCGTTACCTCCCTGTCGAGGCTGCGCGTTGCGATCAGGCCGAGCAACCACGGGACCTGTACCTCGTAGCGGGTCTCGCGCGCGGCGACGTCGGGCAGGCCGAACAGCGTCAGCCCGGCGGGGGCAGGAGCGGTGTGCCACGCAGCCTCGATCGCCGCGAGCTTCATCTTCTGATTGTCGGTCAGCGCATAGCCGCTCTCGTCGCCGAGCACGACGACCGACAGCGACCCGGCAAGGCCGAACGCGGCGGCGACCGTCATCGAACGGCGGGCGACTGCGGTGTAGCGGCCCTTGAGCAACCAGAAGGCGGAGATGCCGAGCACCACCACCGCGGCGCAGACATAGCCGGCGCTGACGGTGTGGACGAACTTCGCCTGCGCGATCGGGTTGAACAGCACCGCGCCGAAATCGCTGACTTCCATCCGCATCGTGTCGGTGTTGAACTCGGCGCCGGTCGGATTCTGCATCCAGCCGTTCGCAACGAGGATCCACAGCGCCGACAAATTGGTCCCGAGCGCGACCATGAAGGTAACGATCAGGTGGCCGAGCTTCGACAGGCGATCCCAGCCGAAGAACATCAGCCCGACGAACGTCGCCTCCAGGAAGAACGCCATCAGCCCTTCGATCGCGAGCGGCGCGCCGAAGATGTCGCCGACATAATGCGAGAAATACGACCAGTTCGTGCCGAACTGGAATTCCATCGTCAGCCCGGTGGCGACGCCCAGCACGAAGTTGATCGCGAAGATCCGCCCCCAGAACCGCGTGATGACGCGCCAGATCGGTCGGTTCGTCATCACGTACACGGCTTCCATGATGACCAGCATCATCGACAGCCCCAGCGTCAGCGGCACGAACAGGAAATGGTACAGGGCGGTCAGCGCGAATTGCAGCCGCGACAGATCGATGACCCCAAGGTCCATGATTAAGCTCCCCACAGGGCCGTCGACGGCCTTGTTCGGATGCCGGGCTAGGCCCCGGCGGCGGCGCGAACATTGACCGTGGTCAAAGACGCGCACGGGCGGTCCGCCGATTGCGGTGGACATGAGCAGTATTGCCAAAGACCGCGCCCAGGCTTCCCGCGCCTATCTGAAAGCGGCGGTCGCGGACGGCGGCGGTGTACGAACGTCGACGAGCTTGCTCTTACTCGATACCGGGGCGGCGATCGGGTTCGCGGCGGGGCTGGCGGGCAGCGTCGTCGCAGTCCCGCACGGTGTCGCGGCAATGCTGCCCTGGGCCCTGCTGGCAGGCGTTTCGGCGATCGCCCGCGGTGCATGCGCGATGCTGGCGGCGCGCGTCGGCGCAGGTGGCGCGTACCGGGCGAAGACGCGGTTGCGGCGGCGGATCGTGGAGGCCGCGCTTCACCGTGCGCCCGGATCGGACGCGACGACGGGCACGCTGATGAGCGCGGCGGTGGACGAGGTGGATGCGATCGATGGCTATGTCGCGCGCTTCCTGCCCGCACGGATGGCGGCGTCGATCGCGCCGCTGATCGTGCTTGCCGCGACTGCGGTGGCGAGCCCGATCGCGGCGGGAATCCTGGTGGCGACATTCTTCCCCTTTCTCGCTGCGATGATCCTCGCAGGCGGGGCTGCGGCGGATGCATCGCGGCGCCAGTTCGTCGCGCTCGCCCGGTTGTCGGGGCTGTTCGCGGATCGGATCGGAGCGCTGCCGGTCATACTCGCCTTTCGCGCGGAGCAGCGGGAAGCGCGCGCACTCGGCGCGGCTTCGGAAGATCTCGCGCGGCGGACGATGGCGGTGCTGCGCGTCGCGTTCCTGTCGTCGGGAGCGCTGGAGTTCTTCGCGGCGCTGTCGGTCGCGCTCGTCGCGGTATATGCCGGGTTCAATCTGCTGGGCCTGCTTCCGTTTCCGGTTCCCGAGACGCTCGATCTAGGCCGCGCGTTCTTCGTGCTCGCGCTGGCGCCGGAATTCTACGCGCCGATGCGGCGGCTCGCGGCGGCGTATCACGATCGGCAGGCGGCGGAGACGGCGGCGGAGCGGTTGGCGGAGGTGGAGCGGGCCAAGGCAGCACCGCCACCTACTGTTCCCGTCTGGTCCGGCGTCGCGCCGACGATCCGCTTCAACTCGGTTTCGATCCGCTATGATGGCCAGGACCACGCGGCGGTGTCCGGCGTCTCGTTCGAGGCTTGTCCCGGCATGATCGTCGCGCTGATCGGCCCGTCGGGGAGCGGCAAGAGCAGCCTGCTGCATCTGCTGCTTGGTCTCGCCCCCTTGTCAGAGGGCCGCGTCAGGATCTGCACGCCTTCCCCCCTCCCTGAAAGGGAGGGACCGGGGGTGGGTCGGCTTCCGCATTATCCGTCGTCGGCGGCCAAAATTGGCCAACCCACCCCCAACCCCTCCCTTTCAGGGAGGGGAGCAGACGCGGTGCTCGACCTTGCACAGATCGGCAGCATAGCACCGATCGCTGCGTGGATGGGGCAATCGCCGCTGATCCTCGCCGGGACGATCGGTTCGAACATCGCACTCGCCGACCCGACCGCATCGGCCGAGCGGATCGCCGAGGTCGCGCGTGTCGCGGGCCTGTCGCCGATGCTGCTCGCGCGTGGCGGATTGGGGGCGGTGATCGATGCGCGGGGTAGCGGCTTGTCGGGGGGAGAGCGTCGCCGGATTGCGCTCGCCCGCGCGCTGTTGAAGCCGGCGCCGGTGCTCCTGCTCGACGAACCGACCGCGCATTTCGATGCGGACTCCGAAGCGCGTCTGGTCGAGGCGATCGCGCGCGCCTGTGTCGGGCGCACCACGATCATCGCGACGCACAGCGCGCGGTTGGCCGCGATCGCCGACGTCGTAATCGACCTGGGAGAGCGGACATGACTGCGTTCGGTACGCTGATCGCCGAGGAGCGACGGCGGCAACGGCGCGGCCTGTGGCGTGCGGGTGGCTATGCGGCGGTCGTTGCGATCGCTTCGGTCGTTCTGCTCGGGCTGTCGGGCTGGTTCATCACGGCCGCAGCGGTCGCCGGGCTGGCGGGAACGATCGCCGCGGAGGGCTTCAACTACATGCTGCCGAGCGCCGGCATCCGCCTGCTCGCGATCCTCCGCACCGCAGGGCGCTATGGCGAGCGGCTCGCTAGCCACGAAATGGCGTTCGGCGCGCTCGCCCGCATCCGACCTGCGCTGTTCCTCGGTCTGGCGAAGGGCCCTTCGGATCGTGCGCTGGCGCTGACGCAAGGCGAAGCGACGGCGCGGATCGTGCAGGACGTGAACGTCGTCGAGGCGCAGTTCGTCCGCCTCTCTGCGGTGCCGGGTATGATCGCAGCGCTGGCGAGCGGCTTGGTCCTGTGCGCCTTGGGCGGGTGGCGACCGGCCGTTGCGCTGGTGCTGTGCCTGGCCGGCCTTCTGGCGTTCGTGACCTTGCTCGCTCGACGCATCGAAGCGCCCGGGCGTGAGGTGCAGCGCGCGACCGGGACGTTGAAGGAGGCCTTTGCCGGCGTGGCCGATGCCGCTGCGGAACTTCGCTGCTACGGAGTCGAGGCGCAGGCGATGGCCGCAGTCGACGCGAACAGCCGGCGTCTGGCGGAGGCGCAACGCGCGCAGGCCTGCGCCGCGGGCTGGTTCGAGTTCACCCAGGCGGTAGCCCTTGGCGTGGCTGGACTCGCAACGTTGCTGCTCGCCGCGCCTTCGGGGGCGCCGATCGCGGCATTATGCGCGCTGGCGGCTGTAATGACGATCGACGGCGCGGGCCCGGTGCTGCGCAGCCTTGCCCAACGGAGCGCGGTGCGCGAGGCGACCGCACGGCTCGACGATCTGCTGCCGGATGCGGTCGAGCAGGGCGACGCGATCGCGTGTATCGGCGACCCGTCGCTCGACCTGCGTGGTACGCATCTGGTCGCCGGAACACGCGCCGCGCTGGTGGGAGCATCGGGGACGGGCAAGACCACGCTTGTAGAAAGCCTGCTCGGCCTGCGGTCGGTCGAGCCGGGTACCGCGTTTATCGACGGCAGGGACGTCGCCCGCATCCCGCTCACCACCCGTCGCGCGACGTTCGGCTGGGCTCCGCAGGACGCGGCGCTGTTGGCCGGTACGATCCGCGACACTCTTGCCCTCGGCGATCCGCTGGCCGACGATGCGGCGATGTGGGTAGTCCTCGACGACGTTGCGCTGGCCGACGTCGTCGGAGCGCTTCCGGACGGCCTCGATAGCTGGATCGGCGAGCACGGCGTGCGGCTGTCGGGCGGTGAGCGGCGGCGGCTGGCGCTTGCCCGTGCGTACCTCGCCCCCGCGCCGTGGCTGCTGCTCGACGAGCCGACCGAAGGATTGGATGCCGCCACCGAGCGGCGCGTCGCCGAACGCTTGTCGGCCCGGTTGGCGAGAACGGGGCAGGGGCTCGTGATGGTCAGCCACCGTCCGGCAATGTTCGCGCTGTGCGACCGGCAACTCGCGATCGCGCCTGAGCCGGCTGCGACGGTCGCGCTACCGATCGATGCCGCGAGACGGGCGCGTCGGTATGGCCGAGAGTGAAAACTCACTTAAAATCTGCGGTTCGGGGCGACGGTCGCCCGAGTACGCGGGTCACCGAGTCGCGGTGAGGCGAGGACCCCGGAAAGGGAGGCACTCGCCCAGGATCGGCCGTCAGAGTCGTATGCCGAGCCCGACGCCGAACACCAGAGGGTCGAGGCTGATCGCGACGCGCTGCGTGCCGGCTGCCGTCGTTCGCAGCCGTGCGGTCGTGTCGATATCGATGTATTTGACGTCGAGGTTCAGGAACACCCTCGGCGTGATGTCGATATCGACGCCTGCCTGTGCCGCCCAGCCGAAGCTGTCCTTCATGTGAACGTCGGTCGATCCGACCGCCGCGATGAGGCCGTCGGACGCCTTTTCATTCCAGAAGATCGTGTAGTTGAGCCCGGCACCGACATAGGGGCGGACCTTGCCGGTCGGATTCAAACGATATTGCGCGGTCAGCGTCGGCGGCAATACCCATGTCGAGGCGAGCTTGCCGATCGAGCCGGTCGTGCCGCTGCGGCCATCGGCGTGATGCTTGGTGGTCGAGGCGATCAGTTCGAAACCGATGTGATCGGTCGCCATGTAGGTGACGTCGACCTCGGGCATGAAACTGTCGTTCGCGCCGACACGCTCGCCGGGAAACGCAGGCAGGATGCTGCCGGACTTTTCGTTCGGCGCAACCAGGATCGTTCGTACGCGCACCAGCACGTCGCCTGCGGCGATGCCTCGACGCGGGGCCGGATCGGTCTGTGCCAAAGCCGGGGCGGTCTGCGCGAGGGCCGGTGCGGCCACGATCATGCCCGCGCATGCCGCACCGATGGCGAGGTTCTTGATCGACGATGTCATGGTCCGGCTCCTGTAATCCAAGGCGCCCGGGCTACCCGTGCAGCATCGAGCAGGCGTTGATCGCGGACAAGGGTTGCGTTGACCGCGGTCAAAGACGCGACGCCCGCCACCGCGCATTTCGCGGCCATGGGCAGTCCTGCTGGCTTACCCGTCGCGTCCCGCGAATTGCTTTGCTAGGGTCATGGCGGGCGAGGATTCGAGGGCGATACGGGTGGGGGGAAAGTGGCACTGGTCGATGGCGGTCGCGCTGACGGCGTGCCTTTCGTCGACTGCCGAGGCGCAGACGGCGCTCAGCTTCGACGCGGCG
The DNA here is from genome assembly GCF_014358075.1 of Sphingomonas albertensis. Lineage (GTDB taxonomy): Bacteria > Pseudomonadota > Alphaproteobacteria > Sphingomonadales > Sphingomonadaceae > Sphingomonas > Sphingomonas albertensis. The sequence continues at coordinate 152,231 of NZ_JACONT010000001.1, forward strand.
CAGATGCGGTTGGATCGGACGTCGCGCGCGCTGAGTGCCGCCGATCACGGTGTCGATGCGGCGAAGGCGGGGGCGGACGCGATGCGCACGCTGCACCGACCGATCGTCACCGCGTCGGCGCAGTATCTCGTCTACGAGAAGACGCTGTCGGTCGATCTCGCGGGGGCCAAGGGCAATGCGCTGGGCCACACCCAGGATTTCCTCGCGGCATTTCCCGGTAGCGTGCCCCCGGCGTTTCGGCAGATCGCAGGCGAGATCACCGGGCGGTTGTCGCAGGCGCTGCCGGGTCTGTTCGATGCGATCCCCGACCAGCTCAGCTACCGCTTCCGCGACGAGGTGTTCCGGCCGACCGTACAGGCGGCGATGCCGCTCTATACCGGCGGCGCGATCCCGGCGATCCAGCGTGCGGCGCAAGGCGGCGTCGCGATGGCCGAGGGACGCCGCGCGCAGGTGATCGATCTGGCGCGGATCAACCTGATCCGCGCCTATTTCGGGCAGCAGGCGGCAGCCGGGCTGCTCGAAGCCGCCCGCCGCAGCCGCGATGCGCTCGACAAGATCCTGTCGGATTCGCGCAAGCTGGAGGCGGCGGGGGTCATTTCGCGTGCCCGGACGCTGGAGGTGCAGGTTGCGCGCGATACTGCCGAGCGCACCTATCAGCGTGCCGACCTGTCCAACGCGACCGCGCGCGACGAACTCGCGCGGCTGCTCGAGGTCGAGGGCAACGTGGTGCCGACGACCGCGTTGTTCGTGCAGACGCGTCCGCTGGCGCCGGTCGAGACCTATCTGGGCAGCGAGGGCACGGCACCGGAGGCACGGACAGCGGATGCCGGGCGGCAGATCGCCGACGCCGGCGTCGCGCTGGCCCGGTCGCGCCGCCTGCCGCAGGCCTATGCGTTCGGTGAATATAACTTCAACCGCTCCAACGCGCTGCCGATCGAGCCGGACTGGATCGCCGGCGTCGGCGTTCGCTACACCATCCTCTCGAACATCGACCGCCGGCGCACCGAGGACGCAGCGCGCTCGCAGGCCGCCGCCGCCGCGGATACCGCGGCCGAGGCACGCAGGATCGCCACCAGCGCGACGATCCGCGCGTACAATCTCGTCGAGGGCGCCCGCCGCTCGTTCGTCCTGCTCGACAGCAGCATGGTCGCGGCGCGCGAGAATGTCCGCGTGCAGGCGGTGGCGTTCCGCGAAGGCGAGGGGACCGCGACGCCGGTGATCGCCGCGCAGGCTGCGCTCGATACCGCCGAGGCACAACGCATCGCCGTCGCCTATGAATACGACCTAGCGCTCGCCGGGCTGCTCGCTTCGGCCAGCCGGCTAGACGCGTTCGGTGCGCATCTCGCGCAGGCCGACCAGCGCCTCACCTACGGAACCGACCGATGAGCGACCCCACCGCCCCGCCGACCCGCCGTGCGCGCGTGCTGCTCTATGTCGGCCTGATCGTTGTGGTCGCGACTGTGGGCATCGGCTTGTGGCTCGCGAGCCGTCCAGGACCCGAGCAGATCCAGGGCATGGTCGAGGCGGACAGCGTTAACGTCGCGACCAAGGCGCTGGCCCGCGTGGACCGGTTGCTCGTCGACGAGGGCGCGCGGGTGAAAGCGGGACAGGTGCTCGCGACGCTGTCGAGCCCGGAGCTTGGCAATGCCGAGCGTCAGGCGCAGGGCGCGCTCGATACCGCGCGGGCGCTCGATGCGGTGGCACAGGCCGGCGCGCGCAGCGAGGATGTCGGCTCGCTCCGCGCGATCTGGCAGTCGGCGCAGGCCGCGGCGGATCTCGGCGCGACGTCGAGCCGCCGCGCGGACACGCTGTACGCCGAGGGGGTCATCGCGGCGCAGCGACGTGACGAGGCGCATGCGGCGCGCGACAGCAGCCGGATGTCGGCCGAGGCCGCACGGCTGCAATATGAGAAGGCGCTGGCCGGGCCCCGTCGCGAGGACAAGCAGGCTTCGGCGGCACAGGTTCGGATCGCGCAGGCGGGGTTGTCGACGGCACGATCGCTGATGACCGAGACACGGCTGGTGTCGCCGATCGACGGTGAAATCTCACGCAAATTGCTCCAGCCGGGTGAGATCGTCAGTCCTGTGCTGCCTGCCTATCAAGTGATCGACATCGACCATCCGCACGTCGAGATCACGGTGCGCGAGAGCCAATATGCGGGCGTCCGTCCGGGCGGCATCCTGGTCGGCCACGTCCCGGCGCTCGGTCGCGACGTCCGGTTCCGTATCACGTATATCGCGCCCGAAGCCGCGTTCGCGACGGTCCGCGCGACGCGGCAGTCGAGCGGCTACGACGTCCGCGCGTTTGCGGTCCAGCTGCGGCCCGTCGAACGGGTCGCGGCGCTGCGTCCGGGCATGAGCGTGCTGTTCGACTGGCCGCGATGAGCGCGTTCCGGCGGGCGCTGGCCGAGGAGCTCGCGCATCTCTGGCGCGATCGGTTCGATCTCGCACTGCTGACGCTGGTGCCGCTGATCTGCCTCGTCGTGATGGGCGGGATGCTGTCGCGGGGCTCGCCGCGTGGCCTCGGCGTGGTGATCGTCGACCAGGATCGCAGCGTCGCCTCCCGGTCGATCGTCCGCGCGATCGGCGCGGTCGATGCGCTGACGATCGTCGATGACGTATCCAGCCTGTCGGAGGGGTTTTCCGCGATCCGGCGCGAACGGGCGATCGCGGTGGTCGTGCTTCCATCCGGTCTGGGCGGGGCGCGGACGGCGGCGACCCCGCGCACGATCGAGATCTTCTACCAGACCGCGTTTCTGTCGACCGGCGCGCTGACCTCTGCGCTGCTCCAGGCGACGATCACCGCGGACCTGGCGAGGCAGGTACCCACAAACGCCGGCGTCGGCGGGATCGCGTTGCTCAGGGTGCCGCTGCCGGGCGTACAGGTGACGCTGCTGGGCAATCCGTCCGCCAGTCTCGAATGGTATCTCGGCCTGCTGATCGGTCCCGCGATCCTGCATCTGCTGATCGCCGTGACGTGCGCCGCATCGCTCGGGCGCGAAGTGGTCGACGGGTCGATGGCGCCCTGGGCGGTTCGGGTCGGTGCCCCTGCGATGGCGGCGGCGGGCCGGTTGTTGCCGCATGTCGTGATCGGTACGCTCTGGCTATGCCTGTGGCTGTTGTGGCTGACGCTGGGGCAGGGCTTCGCCTTTACCGGCGCGATCGGACTCGTCGCGATCGGCGGGCTGTTGCTGTTCGTCGCGACCGCGGCGATCTCGACGTTGCTCATCGCGCTGACCGGCGAGGTCGCCACCAGCCTGTCCGCGAGCGTGATCTATGCGGGGTCCGCGCTCGCCTATTCGGGCGCGTCGCTGCCGATCACCGGCGGCATCGCGGTCGCGCGGATCTGGAGCGCGATCCTGCCGCTCACCCATTTTGTCACGCTCGAGATGCACCAGACGATCGGCGTGGACACCGTGATATGGGCGAAGCAGGCGGCGATCCTGATGCTGTCGGCTTTGGTCGCGGGCGGCGGCGCGGCGCTGCTGCTGCGGCGGCGGGCGCGCAACTCGGCATGAGTTTCCGCCAAGCCTTCGAAGGCGCGCTGCTCGAAATCCTGCGGACGCGCGATCTGGTCGCGGTCGCCGTGATCTCGGTGCTGTTCTACGCCTTCTACTACCCGGCACCCTATGCGCATCAGGTCGTCGAGCGCCTGCCGATCGTCGTCGTCGACGCGGATCGCAGTGCCGTCTCACGCGCCATCGTTCGCAACCTCGGCGCCGCGCACGAGGTGGTGATCGCCGCCAACGTATCCGACATGGTCGCGGCACGAGCGCTTGTCCGCAACCGGCAAGCCGAGGGCATCCTGCTGATCCCGCACGATCTGGGTTCGGCGGTGATCGAAGGGCGACCCGGCGGCGGCATCGCGGTCTGGCTCAACGGCGCCTATCTGCTCCGCGCGGAGGCGGTCGGAAAGACCGTCGGCGCGGCGATCGGTGCGACGCTCGAAGGTCGGCTGTCGGGGCTCGCGGAATCGGTCGCAGTGCCGGTCACACCGGTCGTCACCCGTCCGCTGTTCAACACGACCGAGGGGTATCGCGACTATATCTTCCCCGCGGTGGCCAACATCATTCTGCAACAGACGCTGTTGTTCTCGGTCGCGCGTCTGATAGCCGAGCGGCGCCGCAACGGCCGGTGGCAGCGCGGAATGTTCCTCGGCGTATGGGCTGCGTGCACGACGATCGGCACGCTCGGCGCGCTGTTCTACTTCGGCCTGATCTACTGGCTGCAGGACATTCCGCACGGCGGCAACATCCCCGCGCTGCTCCTGACCGGGCCGCTGTTCGCCGCGACCGTGTCCGCACTCGCACTGACGATCGGCAGCATGGTGAGGAGCGGCGACGATGCGCTGAAACTGCTCATCCCGACGTCGATCCCGTTCGTGTTCCTGTCGGGGTTCGCGTGGCCGCTGTTCGCGATGCCCGGCTGGGTCCAGGTCATCGCCTGGATGATCCCCGTCACCCCGGCGACGCACATCTTCGTGCCGCTCAACCAGATGGGCGCGTCACTGGGCGAGGTCCGTGGTGCGGTCGCGATCCTGGTCGTGCAACTGGCGGTGTTCGGATCGGTGGCGCGTTACCGTTTGCGATGAACGCACCGAGCAAGGTGCGATCTGCCGATCCGCACCCCAAGCCCGACGCCGTCCCCCCGTGTCTCGTATCGTTCCGTCAGGCAGCCTTGGCGGCCATCCGCGCGGCGAGCTTCTCTTCCTCGGTCCACACCTTGCGCTCGCGCGCGGGCTTGGCAGGCTTGATCTGCTTGACCGGGCCGCCGCCCAGCACCGGCGCGCGCTTGGTCGAGTGACGCGCGATTTCGCAATGCCATTCGTGGTCGTCCTGCACGGTCAGGGTGCGCCCGATCTCGCGCTCGACATCGTGCAGCCACGCGCGCTGCTCGGCATCGCACAAGGTGATCGCGAAGCCGCTGCGCCCGGCACGACCGGTACGGCCGATGCGGTGGACATAGCTTTCCGGCAGGCTTGGCAGGTCATGGTTGAATACGTGCGTCACCGTGTCGACGTCGATCCCGCGCGCGGCAATGTCGGTCGCAACGAGCACCTGCACGGTGCCGGCACGGAACGCGTCGAGCGCACGCTCGCGCTGACCCTGCGACTTGTTGCCGTGCAGCGCTTCTGCGGTGATGCCTGCCTCGCCGATGAACGCACACACGTCGTTCGCGATGTTCTTCTGGAGCGTGAAGACGACCGCCTGGCCCATATTCGGCGTCTGCAACAACGCCAGCAGCGCCGCCTTCTTGTCGGCCGCGTCGAGGAACATCACCGACTGGTCGATCCGGTCGACCGTGGTCGAGGGCGGTGCGATCTCGACCTTGGCCGGATCGCGCAACAGGCTCTCGGCCAGCGCGGCGATCGACTTCGGCATCGTCGCCGAGAACAGCAGCGTGTGGCGATCCGCCGGCAGCGTCGCAACGATCCGCTCGATCGGCTTGGCAAAGCCCATGTCGAGCATCTGGTCGGCCTCGTCGAGCACCAGCGCTTCGAGCTGCGACAGGTCGCAAAGGCCCTGCTCGACCAGATCGAGCAGGCGGCCCGGCGCGGCGACGATGATGTCGACACCGGCCTCGAGCGCCTTGACCTGGTGGAACTGGCTGACGCCACCGAAGATCGTCATCACGCTCGGCTTGATGTGCCGGCCGAAGCTCTCGAAGCCGGCGGCGATCTGCGAGACGAGTTCGCGCGTCGGCGCGAGCACCAACACGCGCGCGCCACCCTTCGGCGCCGGGCGAGGGTTGGCGGCAAGGCGGTGGAGCAGCGGCAGCGCGAACGCCGCGGTCTTGCCGGTACCGGTCTGCGCCATGCCGAGCATGTCACGACCCCCCAACAGCATCGGGATCGACTGCGCCTGGATCGGCGTCGGGTGGGTATAGCCCTCTTCGGCGAGCGCCTGCAGCAGGGTGGGCGCGAGCGAGAGATCGGCGAAAGTCATGGTCATTGTCACGCGGCGCCTCCAGCGCTGAGCTAAAGCTGCGCCTGGTAGGGCTTAGCGTCCTGAGCGCGGGCAGGTAGGTTTTATGCTGCACTGCGTCAATCAGGAAAGCCGGGGGAGGGCGGTTTGACGCTGGAGTCTTTATCGAGCCGCGCACCGCGGATCGTCCCGGCCCGTCACCTCGGCCTTGCGCGAGGCGTCCTAGGCGACCAACAGCGAGGGCGTACCCTGACGCTCCTCCAGCCATTCGGCGAACTGCTCGGCTTCCATCGGCCGTGCGAACCAGAAGCCTTGCGCCTCCTCGCACTGCAATTCCGTCAAGATGGCAGCGGCTTCGGCCGTCTCGATCCCCTCCGCGACCACCAGATAGCCAAGCCGGTGAGCGAGACCGATCATCGTCTCGACGAGCACGAAGTCGGGCCCGCTAGGTTCGGTGAGATTGCGGATAAACGCCTGATCGATCTTGAGGACCCGGGCCGGCAGCTGCTGGAGATAGGCCAGGCTGCTATGGCCCGTCCCGAAATCGTCGATCGCAAGGCGGATCCCCGCCGCATCCAACTCGCGCAGCACAGCCATGGCCTTTTCCGGCTGCTCCATGATCGCGCTCTCGGTAAGCTCGATCTCCAGCTGGTCGGGGCGTAAACCGCGCTTCAGCAGGCCGAACTGAATACGCTGGACGAAATCCGCCTCGCCGAGATTGGCGGCGGAAATGTTCACCGACAGCGCGACCGCGGCGCCCGTTCCTCCCCAGTCGGCAAGCTGCTCCATCGCCGCGTCGACCACCCATTGCGTCGTCTGTCGCGCCAGCGAGGTCTGTTCGATAAGCGGAATGAACTCGGCCGGGGAAACGTCGCCCAGCCTTGGATGTCGCCACCGCAGTAGCGCCTCGGCGCCGACACACCTGCCGGTCGTCAGGTCGATCCGCGGCTGATAGACGAGGCGAAGTTGGTCGGTCATCTCCAGCGCCGTGCCGAAGTCGCGGAGCAGGCCGTATTGCCGCTGGTGCGCGGTATCGCTCGACGACGAATATAGCGCGATGGCGCCGTCCGCGCCTCGCGCGTCCTGCGCCGCGCTGGCAGCACCGCGCAACACGTCGTCGGCCGGCATCTCCCCGAGAACGAACGGACGTACGCCGATCGCGACGTTGGTGACGAACCGGACCGAGGACGACGCCCGGATCCGCTCGAACTCCAATTGAAGCGCCTGCAGATAGGCGACCTGTTCGATGCCCGGTGGCGACAGAAACGCGAGTTGCGCCGGGCCGACATGATAGGCCGAGCGCGTGGGTTTAAGCACCTTGAGCAGCGACCGGGTGGCTTCGCGGATCATCTCGTCGACGCGGGCGCCGCCGAGAACCCGCGTGATCCTGCTGATCTGATCGTCGCGCGCCAGATCGACCACCACGGCAAGCCGCTGTTCGCCCGGATGATCCCGTGCCAGATCGATCAGATCGTCGCGGAACTGCGTGCGCGTTGGCAGGCCGCTAACCGGATCCACGTGTCCGAACGCGTGCTGCAACTCGATCTGGGCCATCACCATCGCGGCGAGATCGACGAGCGCGGCCAACTCCCTTGGCGTTGCCTGTCTGGGTTCGGTTCCCAGGACGCACAGCGCGCCCAGGCCGTAGCCGTCGCTGGTGATCAGCGGCGCTCCCGCATAAAATCTGGTTCCCGCGCGACCCAACACGCTTTCGGCGTAATAGGGATCGGCGTGAAGGTCTTCGATTACCAGCAATGCGCTCGATGCGGTGACCTGGGCACAGGGCGCCCGGTCGCGGGGAATGCTGGTATGATCCACGCCAACCCGGGATTTGAACCATTGCCGGTCGTGATCGGTCAGGGAAACCGCGGCAACCGGCAGACCGAAGATCTGGCTCGCCATCCGGGTGATCCGGTCGAAGCTCTCGGTTGGCGAGGTGTTGAGCAGCTTGAGCTGGTACAGAGCGTCAAGCCGGGCTTCTTCCTGATAGTCGCGCACGCGGTACTCCTTGCGCGATCATTATAGGATCAAAACCTTAACGGTTTCATCCAATTACCAAAAACGATTTTATTTGTCGGCATTCGGTTTCGACAGGTTCGTTCGCCCGATCGAAGCCCGTCGGCTGTGTCGTCCATGCACCGATCCAGCAACTAATTGCCAACCTCGCCGGGCTCGAACCAGTTTGCTTTGACGCTGTTGCGATATGTCTCCATCCAAGACGCGCAAGGGGAGGGCAGCGTGCGGCCAACTATCAACGACGTGTCGCGGCTTGCCGGCGTTTCGATCAAGACGGTCTCACGCGTGCTCAACAACGAGCCTCGCGTCTCGGAGGCGACGCGTGCGCGGGTGACGGCGGCGTTCGCGACGCTCAAATACCGGCCGAACATGGCCGCGCGGACGCTGGCGGGGCATCGCAGCTTCCAGATCGCGCTCGCGTGCGACAATCCCAGCCCCTATTACGTGTATGAAATGCAGTCCGGCATCCGTGATCGCTGTCTGGTCGATGGCGTGCGGATGATCGCGCAGCCCTATGACCACGACTCCGACCGGCTGATCGACGACATCGAGAGCCTGATCGACGGATCGGGCGTCGATGGACTGATCCTGACGCCGCCGGCGACCGATTACCCCGAAATATTGGCGCTCATGGCGCGTCGGAACGTGCGGTTCGTCCGCGTCTCGCCGGGGACCGACCTAGATCTCACCGCATCGGTGTTCATCGACAATATCGGTGCTGCGACCGTGATGACGCGGCATCTGCTGGCACTCGGCCACCGCCGCATCGGCTTCGTCTCGGGGCATGCGAGCTATGCGACCAGCGTGCAGCGACTTGCCGGATATCGCGCCGCGCTCGACGAAGCCGAGATCGCGTTCGATCCCGTCCTGGTACGGCCCGGCGACTATGACTTCGCATCCGGCGCCGACGCGGCCGAGGCGCTGTTGGCGCTCCGCCTGCCGCCCACCGCGATCTTCGCCTCGAACGACGACATGGCGGCAGGCGTGCTCAGCGTCGCGCACCGCCGCGGGCTGTCGGTACCCACCGACCTGTCGATCGCCGGCTTTGGCGACGACGCGATCTCGCGGTTCGTTTGGCCCGCGCTGACGACGATCCGCCAGCCCACGCGGACGCTCGGTTATAAGGCGGCGGATCTGCTGCTCGCCGCGGAGTTCGCCGTGAAGCGGATCGAAGTGCCGTTCGAACTGATCCGCCGCGACTCTACCGGGCCGGTTCGATCCGCGGGATGAGCAACTGGATGAACCCCAGCGCCAGCAAATAGCTGCACGCGCAGATCGCCAGCATCGGCGCATAGCCGAAGCCGTGGCCGAGCGACCAGGCGGACAGCTGGATCATGCCGATCGATCCCATGTTGCCACAGAACGCCGCGATCCCGATCGTCGACCCGACCGACCGCGCGGGCATGACGTCGGTGGTCAGCGCAAAGACGTTGGTCGAGAACCCCTGATGCGCGAACAGCCCGAGGCCGAGCACCAGCGCCGCGGTCCACGGGCTTTGCAGCGACAGCACGATCGGCACCGGCAGGATGAGCAGCGCATATAGGAGTAGCGTAGATTTCCGCGCACGGTCGAGGCTCCAGCCGCGCGCCATCAACCGCGTCGGCAACCAGCCGCCGGTCAGCGCGCCGCACGCCGCGAGCGCATAGACGAGCGCGACGGGGAGCCCGACCTGACCCTGCGGCAGTCCGAACAGCCGGTGGAACAGATCGGGCAGCCATGAAAGCATGAAGAACCAGACCTGATCCGACAGCACTTTGGCGACTGCGATGGCGAGCGTCCGGCGATCCTTGAACAGGTCGATCCAGCGGATCGGCGCGGGGCCACCGGTTTCGGCGATCGCGGCGGGCATCTTGAACGCGAACCACGCGGCGACCCAGACCAGCCCCAGGCCGCCAGCGACGAGGAACGCCGCGCGCCAGCCGAACGCGATCGCGAGCGCCGGGATGACGAGCGGGGTTATGACCGCACCGACATTGGGCGCGGTATTGCCGATGCCCAGCGCGATCGAACGGTCCTTGGGGCCGAAATAGGTCGCAGCGGATTTCACCGCCGCGGGGGTGCCGATCGACTCCGCCGCGCCGAGCACGACGCGCGCGCCGATGAACCCGCTTACGCCGGACACGAACGCGTGTGCCATGCCGGCGAGGCTCCATACGAAGACCCCGGCCGCAAAGCCGATCCGGAGACCGACCCGGTCGATGAACCAGCCGGTCCCCAGAAACGCGACCGCGGCGGCGAACTGGAACGCCGACGCCATGTTGCCGTAATCCTGATCGGACCACGCAAACTCCTGCTCAAGCGTTGGCTTCAGCAACGCCAGGATCTGCCGATCGACATAGTTCAGCATGATCGCGAAGAACACGAGCGCCACGACCCCCCAGCGCGCCTTGGAATGGGCGAGCGAGGGGGTCGGGGAGGTCTGTACCGTATCCGTCAAAAGTTCAGCCTTGCGGTGATGCCGGCGTAGCGATCCGCCTCGCGCGGGATGATGTAGCGATAGGCCCCACCGGGCCCGCCGCTGGTGATCGCCGAGGCGAAGCTGGTGTCGAGCACGTTCTTAATCTGGAGCACGACCCTGAAGGCATCCTTTGCGTCGATGATGCCCGCCGAGAGATCAAGCAGGCCGTATGCCTTGATCGTGGTCGCGTCGCGGATCGCGGCGCTCGCGTCGAACTGCGAGATCTGGCTGGACTGGTATGAGCCTTGCGCGCCGACCGTGAAGTCGATGCTGCCGCCGGTGCGGATGCGGTAGTCGCCGCCGAGCGATCCCTTCCACCGCGGCGCGTAGCCGAGTTGCGTGCCTGCGGGCACGACGCCGGTGGTCGAGCCGTTGGTCGGGATCTTGAACTGGTCGACATGCGCGTCGGTATAGGCGAGCCCGCCCGAGATGTTGAGATCGCGGACCGGACGATAGAGCAGGTCGAGCTCGCCGCCGCGGGTCGAGATGTCGCCCGCGTTGGTGAAGCGGGTGACGAGCACGCCCGCGACCACGTCGGGGTTGTTCGCCTGGAAGTTGTGGTATTTGGCGTAATAGGCGGCGAGGTTGATCACCAGCTTGCCCCCGAACAGCGTGTTCTTCAGGCCGATTTCATAGCTGTCGGCGGTCTCCGGATCGATAACATTGGTGCCGGTCGCGCCGAGATTGTAGAAGATGTTGAACGCCGGCCCTTTATAGCCGCGCGAATAGGTCGCGTAGGCGGTCGATTGCGGTGCCAGGTCGAATTGCAGCCCGCCCTTGCCCGACCAGTTGGTGTTGGTGGTCTTGCCCGCGAACGGCCCGAAGCTCGGGTTGATGCCCGGCCCCGCAAGCGTGGTGACGCGGCTGTGGAATACGTCGAGCTGGTCGCTGGTATAGCGGACACCGCCGATTGCGCGGAACCGGTCGGTGAGGTTGAAGACGCCCTGGCCGAAGAATGCGAGGTTCTTGAAGGTCGAGCCGAACACCGCGGTGCCGGTCGGCCGGGTCACCGCCGTCCCCGCGGTCGAGCAGGGGGTGAGCACGGTCGGCGTCGGCGTGGCGGTGCAGACGACGTCGTCGCGGCGGAACGTCCGTTCGGTTTCCGCGCGCGAGTAGAATGCGCCGACCACATAGCTGAAGAACTGGTTCGACGGCGACGCGATCCGGACTTCCTGCGTGAAGGTGTTGCTGACCTGCGGTCCGAAATCATGGAGCTGGTTGGCACCGACATACGCGGTCGGCAGCCAGTCGCCGTCGCGGATCTCGGTATTGTCGTATTCGCGGTACGAGCCGATGTACGTCACCGTCTGCGTGCCGAGCGTGGCGTCGGCTTGCAGCGAAACGCCCCAGCTCTTCTCGTCGGTATGCGTGATCAGGTCCTGGTTGACGGTGCGTGACTTGTTGCCGTTGCGGTCGGGCAGGACGCTGGCGGTGAGGCCCGTGGTCGGCGTGGTGCCGATGACCTCGGCGCAGCAATCGTCGTTGCTCCGCCGATAGTCGCCGATCAGCGTGAAGGTCAGGTCGGGCGTCGCGTCGGCGACGACCATGCCGCGGAAGCCGTAATGCTCATACCCGTTCACGCGCCGGTTATCGTGCGCGACGTTGCGGATATTGCCCGCGTAATTGCCGTAGAACCCGGTGAAGCGGCTCTTGATCGTCTCGCTCACCGGAATGTCGAGCGCGGCGCGGGTGCGATACTCGTTGCCGTTGCCGTTGCCGGTGAAGACCGAGCCCTCGACCGAGCCGGCGAGCACGTTGCCGGGACGCTGGGTGACGATGTTGATGACGCCCGCGCTCGTGTTCTTGCCGAACAATGTGCCCTGCGGACCGCGCAGGACTTCGATCCGGTCGATGTCGATCAGGTCGCTGAACGCTTCGCCCGCGCGGCTGTAGACGACGCCGTCAACGACCGTGGAGATCGAGGGCTCGCCTGCGACCGAGAAGGTCGAGGTGCCGACCCCGCGCAGGAACAGCGACTGGTTGATCGTCGTGCCCGATTTGCGAAAGTTGAGCGTCGGGACGAGATACTGCGCGCCCTCGAGGTTCACCGCCCCCTGCGCGGCGATCTGCGCGCCCGAGATCACGGAGACTGCGACCGGCACATCCTGAAGACGCTCCGAGCGCTTCTGCGCGGTCACGACGATCTCGCCCGGCACGGACGCATCGGGCGGGCTGGTGGCGGTTTGGTCGGTCGGTGTGTCCGGCGTGGCCTGGATCGGTTGCGCATCCTGCGCCCAAGCCGGTGCGCTCAGTCCTGCGGCCAACGCCACCCCCGTCAGCAACCAATGCGTTTTCATGCGCGTCCCCTCCACAATTCCTACTTCACGAGTAGGTTATACAGTGTCCTGCGCTGTCATACACCAATTCGCCTTGGAGGGTGCAAAGTACCGCTTCATTCAAAACCCGAGTTCGGCCATCTCCACGACGCGCTTCGTGCGGGCGCTGATCTCGGCGGCGGTACCGATCGCGACCGCCATGAGCCCGTCGCGCGCGGTAACCTCGACGTCGATCTCGCCGCGCACCGCAGCGATGAACTTCTGGTGCTGATAGAAGGTCGAGCCGTGATGGCTGCCGGCGTCGAGCGCGGTGCGATCGACCTCGATCACCTGCCGTTCGACCTGTTTCGGATTAAGGAACCCGGTGCGCGGGCTGAACACCAGCGCGCCCTCGGGAATCAGCACGTCGAGCCGTGCGGCATCGCCGACCGCGGTGATCTCCTCCTGGTTCTCGGCGCCGTCCGCGAACATCGACAGGTCGAGCATGGCACGGACGCCGTTGGCGAAATCCACCGTCGTATAGCTGTTGTCGATGATGTCGGGCCGTTCGCCGTCATAGCGCTCGTCGACATGGTTCACGTCCATCGCGCCCGAGCAATAGACACGGACCGGTTCCGACTGGACGATCAGCCGCATCAAATCGAAGAAATGGCAGCATTTCTCGACCATCGTCCCGCCGGTGCTGCGGCTGAAGCGGTTCCAGTCGCCGACCTTGGGCAGGAACGGGAAGCGGTGTTCGCGGATCGACAGCATCCGCAAGCGCCCGATCCGGCCGCCATGCACCTGGTCGATGAACGCCGCGGCGGGCGGCATGTAGCGATATTCCATCGCGGTCCAGAACGGCCGAGTCATCTGCGCGGCGCGATCGACGACCCAGCGCGCGTCCTCCAGCGTCGTCGCCAGCGGCTTTTCGCACAGGATCGCCACGTCCGCATCGAACAGCGGCGCCAGCACGTCGCGGTGCGTGTAGTTGGGGCTCGCGACGATCACCGCATCGACCAGCCCGCTGCGCGCGAGCGCTGCCGCATCGGCAAATTCCTGCACGCCGTCGCCGCGCATACCCAGCGCATCGCGCGCCCAGCCGAGCGACGCGCTCACCGGATCGGCGATCGCCGTCACCACTGCGCCGGGGGTGACCGCGAGGTTCTGGAGATGCTCGACCCCCATCATGCCGGTTCCGACCAAACCATAACGTACTTGCTCGACCAAGCCTATTACCCCTATTCGTGACAGCGATGTCGCAGCTTGATCCTACACCCAAAGCCATTCCCCTCGGCAAGAGCGGAATCCTTGTCAGCCCGATAGCCTGGGGCATGTGGCGGTTCGCCGGAGTGGGCGTCGCCGAAGGACGCGCGTTGATCGAGGCGGCGTTCGAGGCGGGCGTCACCCTGTTCGACACCGCCGACATCTATGGTTTCGACGGCGCCGGCGGATTCGGCGATGCGGAAGTGTTGCTCGGCCGGATCTTCGCAGAGGCGCCCGGCCTGCGCGAGCGGATGATCCTATCGACCAAGGGCGGCATCCTCCCGCCGCTGCCGTATGATTCCAGCCCGGCCTATCTGGCGAAGGCGCTCGATGCCTCGCTGACGCGGCTCGGGGTCGAGCAGGTCGATCTTTACCAGATCCATCGCCCGGATATCCTGACGCATCCGCAGGAAGCGGCGCGCGCGCTCGAGGATGCGGTGACCGCGGGCAAGGTGCGCGCGGTCGGCGTGTCGAACTACACGCCCGCGCAGGCCCAGGCGCTGGCATCGTTCCTGACCATCCCGCTCGTCAGCCACCAGCCGGAATTTTCGCCGCTTCACCTCGAACCGCTCGAAAACGGGCTCTTCGACCAGGCGATGGAGCGCGACATGGCGGTACTCGCCTGGTCGCCGCTCGGTGGTGGCCGGCTCGGTGTGCCCGCCGACGCGCGCAGCGCAGGGGTGGCAGCGGCGCTTGATCGCAAGGCAGCCGAGACGGGCGCGAGCCGGGCGGCGACCGCGTATAGCTGGATCATGGCGCATCCGGTGCGCGCGATCCCGATCGTCGGCACGCAGAACCCGGCGCGGATCGCCGAACTCGCGCAGGCGTTCGCGATCACCTGGACCCGGCAGGACTGGTACGATGTGCTGATCGCGGCGCGCGGCGAGGCGCTCCCGTGACCAAATCCTGCGAAGTCAGCTGGTTCTCGGCGCTGTGCGACGACGATTACGAGTTTCTCGGCGTGCCCGATCCCCGGCTGCAATCGACGTGGGAGCATTGCCGCGACATCGTCCTCCAGGCGGAGACCGGTGGCTACGACAACATCCTGCTCCCCTCCGGCTATGCGTTGGGGCTCGACACCACCGCGTTCGCCGCGGCGATCGCGCCGATGCTGCGTCGGATGGCGCTGTTGATGGCGGTGCGCGTCGGCGAAAGCTGGCCGCCGCAACTCGCGCGCCAGATCGCGACGATCGACCGGATTCTCGGCGGGCGGCTCAACATCAACATCATTTCGTCCGACCTCCCCGGCGAGACGCTCGCCTCCGGCCCGCGCTATGCCCGCACGGTCGAGCTGATGCGGATTCTGAAGACGCTGCTGAACGGCGAGCCGCTCGATCACGACGGTGAGTTCTGGAAGCTGAAGCTCGACCCGCCGCGGATCGGCACGGTCTCGGGCAAGGCGCCGTTGCTGTACTTCGGTGGACTGTCGCCGGACGCGCGCGAGGCAGCGGCGAAAGAATGCGACGTCTATCTGATGTGGCCCGACACCCGCGAGAAGGTCGCCGACATCATCGCCGACATGACCGCACGCGCCGCTCGCCACGGCCGCACGCTGCGTTTCGGCTACCGCGCGCACGTCATCGTCCGCGAGACCGAGGACGAGGCGCGGGTGTACGCCGATCGTCTGCTCTCGAAGCTCGATGCCGAACAGGGCGCGGCGATCCGCGCCAAGTCGCTCGATTCGGGGTCTGCCGGTGTCGCGGCGCAAGCGGCATTACGTGAAGGCGCATCGGCCGACGGCTATGCCGAGGACAATCTGTGGACCGGCATCGGGCGGGCGCGCTCGGGATGCGGCGCGGCGATCGTCGGCAATCCCGATCAGGTACTCGCCAAGCTCGCCATGTACCAGGATATGGGGATCGAGGCGTTCATCCTCTCCGGCTATCCGCACGCCGCGGAAGCCGACCTGTTCGCGCGCCACGTCCTGCCGCGGATGACACACGCGCCATTATCGGTCGTGATCGACGCCTGAGCGGCTCGGATTACGTGCTGGGGCGTACGATACGACCCAAAGGTCATATCGCGCCGACATGGGCTTGATGGGAAGGACGCGCGCCGGACACCGGCATCAGCCTCCGATTTCAGGATAGACCATGACCGATACCAAGCATGACATCGTCGACACCGCAGTTGCCGCAGGGTCGTTCACGACGCTGGTCGCCGCCGTCGGCGCGGCAGGCCTTGCCGATACCCTGAAGGGCGAGGGTCCGTTTACCGTCTTCGCGCCGACCGACGCGGCGTTCGCGGCGCTGCCGGCAGGGACCGTCGACGACCTCGTCAAGCCGGAGAACAAGGACAAGCTCACCGCGATCCTGCTCCTCCACGTCCTGCCGGGTGCGGTCATGGCCGGTGATGTGAGCGGCAAGGTTCTAGATCCCGCGACTGCAGGCGGCTCGACCGTGCATGTCGACGGCACCGACGGTGTCACCGTCAACGGCGCGCGCGTAATCACCGCCGACATCGCGTGCACCAACGGCGTGATCCACGCGATCGACACGGTGCTGCTACCAACCGGTTGATCGCCCAGCGTAATTGATATGTACTCGAT
The DNA here is from genome assembly GCF_014358075.1 of Sphingomonas albertensis. GTDB lineage: Bacteria > Pseudomonadota > Alphaproteobacteria > Sphingomonadales > Sphingomonadaceae > Sphingomonas > Sphingomonas albertensis. Next base: position 168,697 of record NZ_JACONT010000001.1, read on the forward strand.
ACCGGGATCTGATCGTCCCGGTATCGTTGTTTGGAGACATGCGTGAAGGTTGCGATCGTGGGTGCGGGTATCGCGGGACTGTCCTGCGCGGTGCGTCTCCAGCAGGATGGCTGTGCGGTGACACTGTTCGACAAGGGTCGTGGCGCCGGTGGGCGCATGGCGACGCGGCGCTCCGACACCCCCGCAGGCGAGACAGCCTTCGATCACGGCGCGCAATATCTGACGATGCGCGACCCGGACTTCGTAGCAGCGATGCACGCGTGGAAATCGGCGGGAGTCGTCGCGCCCTGGCCCGTCGCGGGCCCCGAGGCCTGGGTCGGCACGCCCGGCATGAACGCCATCGTTAAGCATCTCGCCGCGCAAACCGACGTGCGCTGGAATTCTCGCGTCACCGACGTCCACAGGACGCCCGAGGGCTGGGTGATCGACCCGGATACGACGGGCGCGCTGTTTGACGCCGTCGTCATCGCAACGCCCGCGGAACAGGCCGCGCCGTTACTGGCACCGCACGATCCGGCGATGGCAAGCGAAGCCTTGGGCTGTCGGTCTGCCCCCTGTTGGACGGCGATGTTCGCCTTCGAAGCGCCGCTGACGATCCCGCACGACGTGCTCAAGGATGCCGGAATCATCGGCTGGGCGGCGCGGAACAGCGCGAAGCCGGAACGCCAGGGCCCGGAGTCCTGGGTCGTCCAAGCGACACCGGACTGGTCGAACGAACATCTGGAGCAGCCCGCCGACACCGTGGTCGATCGGTTGCAGACGGCGCTGGCCGAGCACGCCGAGGAAGGACTACCCACGCCGATATTCCGCACCGCCCATCGCTGGCGCTACGCGAAGACGGCAGGGCTCGATCTCGGGTCGCTCTGGAACGCCGGCGAGCAGATCGGCGCGGCAGGCGACTGGCTGCTGGCTCCACGGATCGAAAGCGCGTGGCTATCCGGCCGACACCTCGCCGAGCAGATCCTCGCCAGCCCCTGATGCCGGGAAGTGCTGGCGATCACCCTGCGCCAGACGCCGCTCTATCCATTTCGAAAACGCCAGATGCGGCACCGCGACGGTCGCGAGCAACTGGAACGCCTGCGCGGTCAGGTCCGCGGGCAGGGACCGTCCAAGGCTGCTGGCGAACAGGACCCAGCCGCCGATCGCCGCCACCGACAACGCCGCCCCCGTCGCCAGCCACCAGCGCTGCGAAACCCCGCCCAGCGTGATCCGCGCATCGGCTAGATGACGCGGTGAGTGCAGGAACACGAAGAACAGCGCGAACCCGGCAACCGGCGGCGCGATGATCAGTCCCAAGATCGCAACCGCCGTCGCCGTAGCCCATTCGCGCGCACCGTTCCTCCAGGCGTCGCTGATGCCGACGATCGTAACCAGTAGCGCGACCGGCGCGACCGCGATCAGCGACCGCGCGACCGTTTCGCCACCGGGGCCCCCGACCATCGCGACGAACAACCGCGCGACTTCGGCCGGGTGGCCGATCGCGGGCGCGGCGATGATCGCGGTCCCGGCCGCGACCTTCAGCAGCGGCTCGTCGATCATCGTCCAGTCCTCGCCGAAATGGACCGAGGCGACCGCGACGAACAGGACCAGCGCGACCAGCGGGCTCGCCACCCACATCACGGCCATCGCGACCGCGATCCCGACATAACCACCGACCGCGAGCCCGAGGCCGCGGCGTCCGAGGCGGCCGGTACGCGCGAGCAACGCGATGTCGTAGGCGCCATGCGGCATGCCCCCGCCGATGAAGACAATCGTGGCGATCAGCGTCGCGATAGGTCCATCGAGCGACAGCCCCGCTGCCAATGCGGTCGCGAGGTACAAGGCAGCCAGCCAGAATCCGGGATGCACGAAGCCGCCGCGCCCCGAGGGGACGCGGCGGCCTAGGCTCGTCACGGCAGCCGATGCCGCAACCCGAGGAGAAGCCTCGGTATCAATGATTGTGGACGGCGACGCCATGCGCCTCGACCTGCGACTTGCGGACGGAGATCATGTAGATCAGCACGCCGACGCCGGCCTTCGCGACGATGTCCGCGATGGTGTAGCCGAGCTGGATGACGGTCGTCGCGGTCGCACCGCTGATCCCGGCATAGGGCGCCATGTAGACGATCGGGTAGAAACCCCACGACGCGAAGGTCAGCAGGCGGGCCTTGCGCACCAAGCCGCGCGCGACGGCCGGCTGCTGCTCGATCGAGTCGCCGAGTCCGCGGAACAGCTCCCAGACGATATAGACGAACGGGATCGACGACAGCGTGCCCCACAGGGCGCGGGTCGGGATGTCGGTCGCGATTTCGCCAGGATAGCCTAGGACGATCATCAGCGCCGCGGCCGAGCCGAGACGGACGGTCTTGGACGAGGTCTCCTCGGGCGACAACCGCATCACCAGCACCAGCTCGATCAGCAGCAATGGCACGGTCAGCAGCCAGTCGACGTATCGATAGGCGTCGTTGAATGCGAAGCCGGTGCCCGAGATGATCCCGTCCTTGAGCGAATAGGTCTCGTTCCAGCTCTCGAAGATCCGCAGATAATGATAGGCAGCGATCGCGGTCACCAGCCCCGAGATGGTGACGGCGGTACGGTACGCCGGCGCGACCTGCGATCGGCACAGCCACAGGAAGGCGGTCGTCGCGGCCATCGTCGCGAACGTGAATGAAAACGCGTTATATACCAGCGAGAACTGGAACGGGGTTATGCTGTCCATGAAGGTCTCCATCACCTTGCTGTGCCGCGCCCGCTACGCTGGCGAACCGGCCTTGTTGCGGGAGAGCGAGGGCCGACGGAGCGATCGGTTTCGGTCCACCCGGGGATGGCGCCACAGCGACTTCAAAGGGTAACGGAGGGAATTCCACCCGAGCCGCGGAACCGATGGCTAATACGGTCCGAGACCCAGCCGCTGTGACGACCAAGAACCAAATACGCCTGGGTGGGGCAGGGGGCGATACGGACCTTGGCCCATATGCGACATGCGATATGGCCTAGAGCCCGGCCTCGACCGCGAGCCGGATCAGGTCCGCGGTGGTCGTCAGGCCGAGCCGGTCCATCAGGATCGCGCGGTGCATTTTCACCGTCTTCTCGGCCAACCCCAGTTCGGCGGCGATCTGCTTGTTGAGCAGGCCCTGCGCGACGAACTTGAGCACCTGGCCCTGCCGCGGCGACAGCGCCTTGACCATCTCCGCCGCACGGATGCGTCGCATGCTGGTCGGCGGCGCGGCGTTGGTATCGATCTCGACTTGCGAGCCGAGGAAATATAGCAGCCGGTCTTCCTCGTCGTACAGCGGCGCGACCAGCACGGCGTTGCGGAACGGCTGTCCGTTGCGCTTGTAGTTGAGGATCTCGACCAGCACCGGCTTGTGCTCGCGCACCCCGCGGCGAATCTCTTCCGAGAGCCAGGGCTCGGTCGCCGGCCCCGAGAGGAACCGGCAATTGCGCCCGATCACCTCGTCCGCGGGATAGCCGGTCAGGTCGCAGAACGGCTGGTTGCACGCCACGATCGGGTTGTCGGGCAGGCGGGGATCGCTGATCACCGACGGGATCGGGCTGTCGGTGACAAGCCGCACGAGGCGCTGGTTCGATTTCGCGTTGGCACTGTCGGTGTCGACCGATCCGGGATCGGCCGCAGCGGCGTTCGCCAAGATGGACTCGGCCAATATGGAATCGATTGTCATCTTGCACCGCCCCCCTCGGTACCTGATCGCAGGCCTGCGCCCTTTGGGGAAGCGATAGCATGATTTCGGACACCACGCCTAAGGCGATGTTCGCGCGTAAGGCGACTTGGGTAAACTAAGAGCGAGCGATAGCTGTCGAGCCAGCGTGCTACCTCAGGCTATACGCAGGCCGTCCGCGAGCGCCTCGACGAACGCATCGACCTTCGGATTGAGCTGGCGACTTCGCGGCCAGACGAGGTGCAGCGGCAGTCCGGCAGTAGCGTGGCCGGGCAGGATCTCGACCAGCTCGCCGCGGCGGAGTTCGTCGCGGATCAGCCATGTCGCGAGCTGGGCGATACCGAACCCGGCCCGCACCGCGCCGACCTGCGCCTCGGCGCTGCCCAGCGTCATCCGGCCGGTCATCGTCCGCTGCTCGACGGTGCCGCCGTCATAGCCGAAGCGCCAGTCGATCGTGCTGCCGTCCCCGCGACCGTACAGGATGCAGTCGTGCTCGGCGAGCGCCTCGACCGACATGGGCGTACCACAGCGCGCGAGATAGGCGGGTGCGGCGCAGAAGACGAGGTGCTCGTGACCGAGCGCGCGGCGTCCCAGGCCGTTACCGCCGACGTCCGACGCGCTGATCCGGACGGCGACGTCGACGCCCTCCTCGATCAAATCGACGAACCGGTCGTTGAAGCTGATCTCGGGGCGAAGGTTCGGGTGGCGCCGGCAAAAATCCAGCAGCACGGGCATCACCTGGATCCGCCCGAACGCCACCGGCACGTTGATCTTCAGCCGACCGACCGGCTCGGTCTTGTGTGCCGCGAGCACCGCCTCCGCGTCGCCCAGTTCGGCCAGTACGCGCACGCAGGTGGAATAGAACGCCGCGCCCTGATCCGTCAGCGCCAGCCGGCGCGTGGTCCGTTCGAACAGCCGGCTGCCGAGCCGCGCCTCGAGCCGGGCGACGCCCTTGCTGATCGCCGAACCGGTCAGGTTCAGGCGCTCGGCGGCGGCGGTGAAGCTGCCTGTATCGGCGGAGACGACGAACGCCTCGATGCCCTTCAATCGTTCGGATGGGATCATGGGACTAGCGTATTGCGGAATATCCGTCGCGACAATGCGGAATTAATGCCGCAAGCGTGAATTTTTATCGCTCTTATGTAGGCGAGCTTCAACAGGAGTTCCGCCGATGCCCGTTTCCGTCCAGCACCCACCCACCCGATCGAGCGAGGCTACCGCGCCGGGCAATGGCCTGGCCGTCCTGTTGCTGGCGGTCTCCGCGTTCGTGATCGTCACGACCGAATTCATCATCGTCGGTCTGTTGCCCAGCCTGTCGCGCGATCTCGGGATCTCGATCTCCGCCGCGGGACAGCTGGTGACGCTGTTCGCCTTCACGGTGATGCTGTTCGGTCCGGTACTGACCGCGATGCTCTCGCATTTCGAGCGCAAGCGGTTGTTCGTCGTCATCCTGCTGATCTTCGCTGCGTCCAACGCGCTGGCCGCCGCGGCGCCGGATATCTGGGTGCTGGGGCTCGGGCGCTTCCTGCCCGCGCTCGCGCTGCCGGTGTTCTGGGGCACCGCGAGCGAGACCGCAGGCGAGCTGGCCGGACCCGAAAAGGCCGGCAAGGCGGTTGCCAACGTCTATCTCGGGATTTCCGGAGCGATGGTATTCGGCATTCCGCTCGGCACGCTCGCGTCGAACGCGTTCGGCTGGCGCGGGACGTTCTGGGGGCTGTCCGGCCTGTCGCTGGTGATGGCGGTGCTGCTGCTCGCGGTCATGCCGACGCTCGCACGGCCGAAGCGCGTCCGCCTCGCGGACCAGGCGCGCATCCTCAAGGATCCGTTCTTCCTCGGCAACGTGGTGCTGTCGGTGGTCGTGTTCACCGCGATGTTCACCGCCTACACCTATCTCGCCGATACGCTCGAGCACATCGCGCTGATTCCGGTGGGGCAGGTCGGCTGGTGGCTGATGGGCTTCGGGATCGTCGGTCTCGCAGGCAATTGGCTGGGCGGGTATTTCGTCGCGCGCAATCCGCTGAACGTGACGCTGATCGCGCTGCTGGTGCTCGCACTCGGCATCGCCGCGACCACGCCGCTGGCGCTGCATCACGGCTGGCTGGTCGTCGCGCTGGCGGTCTGGGGTCTCGCCAACACCGCGCTGTATCCGATCTGCCAGGTGCGTGTGATGCAGTCGGCGACGCATGCGCAGGCGCTTGCGGGCACGCTCAACGTCTCGATGGCGAATGCGGGGATCGGCCTCGGTGCGGTGATCGGCGGCGCGGTGATCCAGCATTGGGGGCTCGCCACGATCGGCTATGTCGCCGCCTTCATCGCGCTGGTCGGCGCGGCGATGATCCCGTTCGTCGCGCGCCTCAAGGCGAAGGGGACAGACGCATGACCGCGCCCATTGCGATCGCACCCGATCTGGCCGGACATCCTGCCTATGCGCGGGTGTTTAAGCCCGGGCAGCTGACGATCGGCTTCATTGCCCCGCTGGAGGGATATCCGACCGCACCCTGGCCGACGCTGGCGCGACATGAGGAGATAGTCGCGCTGGTCGATGTGGCCGGGTTCGCCGCGATCTGGCTGCGCGACGTGCCGTTCTACGATCCCGGCTTCGGCGACGTCGGCCAGATCATCGATCCGATGGTCTATGCGGGCTGGCTCGCCGGCAAGACGCGCACCGTCGCGATCGGCACCGCGGGCATCGTCCTGCCGCTGCGCGATCCGCTGGCAGTCGCCAAGCAGGCGACCAGCATCGACCAGCTGTCCGGCGGGCGGTTCCTGCTCGGCCTGTCGACCGGCGATCGTCCGTCCGAGTTCAAGGCGTTCGGCCGCGATATCGACACGCGCGCCGAGCGTTACCGGGATGCGCTGGCGATCATCAAGGCGTCGACCGAACAGGCGTTCGCGACGCATCGCTCGACGCAGCACGGCGAACTCGACGGCTCGCTCGACCTGATACCCAAGCCGGTCGGCCCGCGACTGCCGATCCTGGCGATCGGCCGGGCCGGGCAGACGCTCGACTGGATCGGGGAGAATACCGACGGCTGGATCTGGCATCTCAGCGATCCCGCGCGCTTGCCCGATGTGATTTCCCGGTGGGGGCGGGCGACCGCGACAGAGGCGTTCAAGTCGTACGGCTATGGCGCGATGTTCGATCTGCTCGCGGACCCGACCGCGCCGCTGCAGTTCGCGCGCGGCGGCATTCGCAGCGGCCGCAACGCGCTGATCGAGATGTGGAAACGTCAGCGCGACGAGGGCGTGAACCATGTCGCGCTCAATCCCAAGCCGTTGCAGCGGCCGTTCGCGGAGGTCGCCGACGAACTCGCGACGCATGTCCTGCCGCATTTCCCGGCGGTCGTGAGGCAATAGCTGGACCCGCCGCGCTGAACATCGGCGCCGTCTCGACCGTTACCGACACTTCCCCGAGGACCACCCCATGACCAAGATTTCCACCACCGACGATTATGCCGAGCGCGATGCCAGCATCGCGATCAATTCCTACACCACCGTCTTGCGCCGCCCCAGCGTCCCGCATGAGGTGTTCGCGACTTATTGGCGCGATGTCCACGGCCCGCTCTGCTCGCGCATTCCGGGTTTAGGCTGGTACGTCCAGAACCACTTCAACCGCGAGCAGGACGCGCATCTCTGGCCCGCGATCGACGGCATCGCACCATTCGACGACTATGTCCTAGATGGCGGCGTGGAGATCGGCTTCGCGACGCAGACCGACCAGAATGCGTTCAACGACGCGTGTCCGATCCTGTTCGCCGACGAACAGAACATGTTCGCGGCGACGATCGCCTACGCCCTGCCAAAGGGCTCGACCACGCTAGTCGACCGTGTCGCAGACCCGATCCCGAACGAGGATGACGGGCTGGACCGCATCCACGTCCACTTCGGCGCCGGTAAGACCGATCCGGCTAGGTTCGCGACGTTCATGCGCGGGTTCGCCGAGACGCTCGCCGGCGATCCGGCGGTACTCAAGGTCAGGCTCCACCAGCCCGACCGCTACGACAACGCCAATCCCGCACCGCCAGCGCCCAATGTCGGCCACGACGTGCCGCCCGAACGCGCGCAAATCGCGATCCTCGAACTCGCCTTCCAAACGCCGCTGACGCGCCGGCAGTTCTTCGCGTCGGAGCTGTTCCAGAACACGATCGAGGATCAGAAGGCGCATATCGGCCATGTCGCGGCGTTCGCCGTCAGCGGCGTCTACACCTATGTCCGCGACAAGACGCTCACGACCGCCGGCCTGCGCGGCAGCCGTCCGGCGCAGCTGATCGAACGCCTTGGTGCCGCCAATCAGATCGCTGCCGACGCGAAGACCCTGTTGTTCACAGGCGCGCTCTAGGAGGCGTTCGGCCGAGCGCCAAGCACTGAACCGAGGTGCGCGGCGCTCGACCCAGGTCCGTCTATCGCATGGCGCGCGATGATCGCCGCAACGACTGGCCATCGGTGCTGGCTTAGTCGCGCTGACCTACCGAACCTCAATCTCTTCAATTGGTCATCTAGATCAGCTTCAAGATATCGCTACCCCACGGCAATTTGTCTGCCTTACTAGGCTAGCCCGCCGAAAATTGGCCTAACCGAACTACCTTGACTCGTTGACCAACGATCGTAAGGTACCGCTATCAACGAGCTGCCTAGACAGACGTGATCGGGAGTAGGGTGACCAGGCACTATCCAAATTCAGCTCAGATACCGGATCATGCGCCGCATTCTCCGGGCGCCGTCACGTCCCGAGCATTTCGATAACCATAAAATACTGCGTCTCGCCGCAACGACGGCGAGGTTCCAGAGAGGATCCTGACCATGACACCCTATAAAACGGTACCTCGTTTGACGCGCGCCGGCCTGTTGTGTGCGACGACGATGGCCGCGCTGTGTGCGACCATCGCGACGGCGCAGACCATACCGCCGACGCAGGATCCGTCGCCGCCCGTGGCGCAAGATGCCGCGCCTGCCACAGCGGAACCTGCCGCCCCCACGGCGCCTTCCACAACCGCGGCGCCCCCCGCCGCGAGCTTGCCAAGCTCCGATCAGGTTCCGGGTACGGTCGACGCGACGGACAGTGCCGACATCGTCGTCACCGGCTATCGCTCCAGTCTCGCCAAGTCGACCAATGCAAAGCGGGCCGCGACGGGGTTCACCGACTCGATTTTCGCAGAGGATATCGGCAAGTTCCCGGACACGAACATTGCGGAGTCCTTCAATCGTATTCCCGGCATCACGATCACGCGCGACGTGACCGGCGAAGGCACGAACGTCGCGATCCGCGGCCTTGGCTCGAACTTCACCAACGTGACGCTCAACGGTGCGACGATCGCGGTGGCGTCGTCGGGTGCGACCGATGCGCAGGGCACCGATCGCTCGGTCGATCTGAGCTTCTTCCCGACCGATCTCTTCACCAAGCTCACCGTCAACAAAAGCTATACCGCGGACCTTCTCGAAGGTGGCGCGGCCGGTAACATCGATCTGCGGTCGGCGCGGCCGTTCGATCGTGCGACTTCGTTTCTCGCCTATAACGTGCAGGGTACCAAGCAGTCGCCCGAGGACCGGATCGGCGCGCGTGGCTCGCTGATCGGCAGTTGGCGCAACGATACGTTCGGCATTCTGGCGGGCGTCTCGGCGCAGCGTCTGTTCACCGACACGCGCGGCTTCGAGACGATCGGCTATACCAATCCGGCTCTGACCGCGGCGCAGTGCGGTGCGGCGACGGGCTGCAACTCGACCGCCGGCGGCAATTGGACGATCCCGGCGACGGTGCCCGTCGGCGCTGGCGCGGGCCTGGTCGCCGGCACGCCGATCACCAGCGCGTTCCTGCTCGCGAACAACCCCGGTGCGACGATCCAGCAGATCGACAACGCGCTGCTGCCGCGGCTGGGTCGCTCGACCAGCATCCGCGGTCCCCGCGATCGCATCAATGCGATCATGAGCGCGGAATGGCAGCCGACCGATACGCTGCATTTCTACATCGACGGCCTCTACGGCTACAAGAAGAACGAGCTGATCCGCGAGAATGTCGCGTGGATCGTCCGCAACAGCGCGATCATTCCGACGAACCTGACGTTCGACAAGGCGGATTGCACGGTCGGCTGCGTCGTCACCGGCGGTACCTTCGCCAACGCGCAGTTCTTCAACGAATTCCGCCCCTATACCGAGACGACGAAGCTCTTCAGCATCAATCCCGGCGGTGAATGGGAGATTTCGGACACGCTGAAGCTCAACCTCCAGGGCAATTATGCGCGCTCGACGTTCCACCGCGAAAGCCCGTCGGTCGGCCTGACGACGCCGCTGGGTGTTGGTAACACGGTCACCTATACTAATGACGGCGGTATCCCGACCATCCAGAGCGGGCTGGACCTCAATGATCCGGCCAATTTCGGCTGGAACGCGGGCAGTCGCGTCAATATCCAGGACGAGCGGCGGCTTAACACGAGCAAGGGCGGGCGCGGCGATCTGACCTGGGGTAGCAAGGCACTTAATCTAAAGGTCGGCGGTGCGTTCGACGACGTGTTTCGTCGAATCCGCGGATACGATAACAGTCAGGCATGGCAGAACGCGGTTTGCGGCAACAATCCCAACGTATTTGTTGGCTCGCCCAATTCGCAACCGCCCTGCGAAGGCCTTAACGCGCCCGGCGCAGCCCCGGCCGGCTATCCGACCTATCCTGGCTATGGCACCGGAGCGACCGCGGGCATGAGCGGGCCGGTGAGCTATGGGGGTTCGCTGATCCCGAATTCGGCGGCACCGACCTATCTGACGCCCGGTCCGGCAGGGTTCGTGACGGTCGACTGGCCGAAGTTCGCGGCCGCCAGCAACTATGATTTTTATCACGACAACGCCCCGGAAACCGGTGCTGCCAACACGGGTGCAAGCGGCGGTGCGATCCGCGAAGTCGTCAAATCGGCATTCGCTACGGTGAACGGCGAGCAGGAACTGGGCGGCAACATGCTGCGGTTCAACGTCGGCGTGCGCTACGTGGACACGATCCAGACGATCACCGGGCGCGTGTCGCTGCCCGATCCGCGCAACACGACGTCGACCGGCGCCGCGCTGCCGGACGGCAGCCGCTATCCGAACCTCGTCAGCAACGTCTCGACGCGCAACGTCTATGCGAAGTGGCTGCCGGCGGCGACCTTTGCCTACGACGTCAGCGAGCACGCCGTGGTTCGCGTGGCCGGTTCGCGGACGATGACCCGCCCCGATCCGTCCGCGCAGCTGCCGGGCGTCAATTTCGGCGCCCCCTCGGCGGACCAGGCGACGATCGGCAATCCCGCACTGAAGCCCTATCTCTCGACCAACCTCGATCTGGGCTTCGAATATTATACCGGCCGCGAGGGCGTGGTCAGCTTCAACGCCTTCCGCAAGTCGATCGAAGGCTTCACCAACACGTTCATCAGCACGGTGCCATTCGCCGATCTGGCGCAATATGGCATCACGTACGATACGCTGAACCCCACACAGCAGATCGCGCTGAACTCGCGTGGTGGCCCCAGCGCCGCGCAGGTGCAGGTCACGTCGCAGGTTAACGTCCCCAACAAGCTGACGATCAACGGCCTCGAATTCCAGTGGGTCCAGCCGCTCGACTTCATCACCAAGCATATCGGCGTCACCGGCTTCGGCTTCAACGCCAACGCGACGGTCGTCGATCAGCGCAGCGATGGTCCGGCCCAGGCGTTCGGCGTGGCGCCGTTCACCTACAACATCACCGGCTATTACGAGAAGAACGGCGTGATGCTGCGGGTCTCGACGACCTCGCGTGAAGGATCGCAGAACAGCGGCGCGGCGCAGAACGGCATTCCGGCAGCGGCATTGTTCGGGACGGACTATACGACGTACGATTTCTCGTCGTCGTTCGACCTGGACAAGATCTTCGGTCTTGCGGGTGCGCCGCAGCTGACGATCAACGTCGCGAACTTTACCGATGCGACGCTGCGGTCGTACTTCCAGTTCGAGAACGCGACTTTCACGCAGTACAAGCCCGGCCGCCAGTTCCTGATCGGTCTGCGCGGCACGTTCTAGTAGGCACGCGGGCTAGTAGGCAGGCGGGGTGGTCCCGATACGGCCGCCCCGCTCCACGATCGTGGAGACGAAATGATGATCACGCGCCGTAACATGATGGGCGGCGCGGTCGCCACAGGGCTGATGGCCTCTCCGCTGGCCGCCGCGGTGCGTTTCGACCGGCGCAAGCGCGGGTTCGACATCACGCATGACCTCCGACCAGCCGGAATCGACGCTGGTGCAGCAGCGCAAGTCCAACGGCCGCGACGAGGCGTGGCGCGTGCCAGTCTTCGGCATCGGCAACGAGACCTGGGGCTGCGGCGGCGAGATGCGGCCCGATTACGCGGCCGACGTCAACGCACGCTATCCAATCTTCGCGCGCGCGCCGAGCGGCTATCCGATGGTCAAGGTGGCGAGCGGCGCCAGCGTCCAGGGCGGCGGCGACTTCGAGGCGTTCACCACCGCGATGATGGCGCATATGCGCGCGACGCGGCGGGAGCACGTGCGGCGATGCGGGCGCATCTGACGTCGGTGATGGATTATCTCCTTTTCAGGACCGAGGAGATGGCGATGGAGCAGGCCCGGCGTGCCCTTGCGACCACGCGGCAGCGATATGGCGGCGGTGCGCACGCCTGACGCGACGTCGTGCTGCCGATCTTTAGAAGTTGTCAGACCAATTTGACGGCTGCTATCGACATTTTACTGGTTTCGCGTCGAGACGCGGCATTGAACGGGACGAGGACACCGAACAGATGATGATGACCCAGACCATGCGATGGTTTGGCCCGAACGATCCGGTGCCCCTCTATGCGATCCGCCAGGCTGGTGCCACCGGGATCGTCACTGCGCTGCATGAGGTCGCCAATGGCGACGTATGGACTGCCGATATGATCGCCGCTCGCAAGGCCGTCATCGAAGACGCTGGCCTGGAGTGGAAGGTCGTCGAAAGCCTTCCCGTAGCCGAGGCGTTGAAGACGCGCTCGGGCGACTGGGCGCGGCTGATCGAGGCGTATGTCGCCAGCCTGCGAAATCTCGCAGCGCAGGGCATCGATGTGGTGACGTATAATTTCATGCCGCTGCTCGACTGGACGCGGACCGACCTGGCCTGGGCCTTGCCGGACGGCGCCCGCGCGCTTCGGTTCGAACTGCACGCACTGGCCGCCTACGACATCCACATCCTGCGCCGCCCCCATGCCGAACGCGATTATGCGCCGCAGGTCGTTGCGATCGCGGCCGAGCGGTTTGGGGCGATGGACGACGAGGCCCGTACGACGCTGGAGCGGACGATCATCGCAGGCCTGCCGGGCAGCGAGGAGAGCTTCAGTTCGCCGCAATTGCTCGAACAGATCGAAACATATGCCGACATCGATGCAGCGCAGTTGCGCGCCAATCATGTCGCCTTCCTCGAGGCGGTCTGTCCCGTTGCCGAGGCCGAGGGTATCCGGCTGGTGGTGCATCCCGACGATCCGCCGTTCCCGATCTTCGGCCTGCCGCGCGTGGTCAGCACCGAAGCCGATGTGCGCGCGCTGTTCGAAGCGGTACCGTCGGCAGCCAATGGCCTGTGCTTCTGCAGTGGCTCGTTCGGTGCTCGCGCCGACAATGACTTGCCCGGCATGGTTCGGCGGCTGGGCGACAGGATCGGCTTCGTGCATCTGCGATCGGTGCAGCGCGAGCCCGACGGCGCGTTTCACGAAGCGGCGCATTTGCAAGGCGATGCGAACATGCCGGCGATCTTGACCGAACTGGCCACCGTGCAGGCGCGGACCGGTCGTTCGCTGCCGATGCGCCCGGATCACGGTCACCAGATGGCCGACGATCTGACGAAGCGCACCAACCCGGGTTATTCGTTGATCGGGCGTCTGCGTGGGCTCGCCGAATTGCGCGGGTTGGAACTGGGTCTGGCGTATGGGCGGGGCTTGGACTGACCGAGCAACTGGCAAGCCAACGTCAACGCCGACGCCCAATGGCTGTTCAGTCCTTTTTTAAAATGGTCAGAGCCGCGTCCTGGTGCGCGATGTAGCTGTCGAGCGCGCTCGCCGCGTTGAGCATGTGCGCGCGCATACGGCGAGCGGCCTTGTCGCCGTCGCCTTCGGCGATCGCGCGCATCACCGCTTCGTGTTCGGCGCGCGAGCTGGCGAGGCGCTGGTCCTGGCGGAGTTGCATGCGGCGGAACGCGTTGAGACGGGTGCGGACCGCGATCGCCTGATCGGCGAGGAAGTCGTTGTGCGCGGCGCGGTAGATTGCCTCGTGGAATTCGCGGTTCAGCGCGTCATACGCGTCGACATCGCCCGCCTCGACCGCGGACTCGCTCGCCTCGTGGATGCGGAGCAGGCGGCTGCGCTCGAGCGGCGTGATGCGGTAGGTGGCGAGACGGACGCACACCGCCTCGATCTCGGCCATCGTCTCGAACATGTCCATCACCTCCTCGGCGGTGACGTGGCGGACGATGACGCCGCGGCGCGGGCGGACCTCGACCATGCCGCTGGTCGCTAACTGCCGCAGCGCCTCACGGACCGGCGTGCGCGAGGCCCCGTACCGATCGGCCAGTTGCTGTTCGTCGAGCATCGTGCCCGGCGCCAGCTCGCCCGACGAGATCGCATCGGTCAGCGCATTGCGGATCCGATCGGACAACAGCCCGGTGTCTTCGATGTCGATAACTGCCACTTAGCCTCAGCCCCCCACGATCGCGCGGACGATCAGGTACAGGATCGACGGCGCCACCAGGCATCCTAGCCCGGTATGGAAGGTCGCGGTCAAGGCGCCATAGGGCACGAGCCGGCGATCGGTCGCGGCGAGCCCGCCCGACACGCCGCTGACCGTGCCCATCAGCCCGCCGAACACCATCGCGCTGCGCGGATTGTTCAGCCCGATCAACCCGGCGACCAAGGGCGTGCCGACCATCACCATGACCGCCTTGAACACGCCGGTCGCGATCGACAGCGCGATGACGGGCGAACTCGCGCCGATCGCAGCACCCGTGACCGGGCCGACGATATAGGTGACCGCGCCCGCGCCGATCGTCGTCATCGAGATGGCATCGGTATAGCCGAACGATGCCGCCACCAGTGCGCCGACGATGAACGGCAGCACCGTGCCGAGCAGCAGCGCGACGACGCCGATGAGCCCGGCTTTCTTCGCCTGTTCGACATCGACCTCGCAGGCGGTGGCGACAATCGCGAAGTCGCGCAGCATCGCGCCACCCATCAGGCCGATTCCCGCGAGCATCGGCAGATCGGCCAGCCCCTTGTGCCCGCCGGTCGCGATCCCGCCCCAGAAGGCGAGCGCGAGACCGATCAGGATCGCGATCGCCGAACCGTGAACCCGCCCCATCGTCAGCTTGGCGGACAGCATGTTCGACAGCCACATGACGATGCCGACGACCGCGAACGCGGTGAGCAGCGCGTTGGCGGTCAGCACCTTGGTGATCATTTCCATGTCGATGCGCCTCAGTGCTGGGTTGCAGGGGAGGGGCGCGCGACGGCGGCAACTTCAGCCTCGCGGGCTTCGCGCGCCTCGATCTCGTCCATCGTCTCGGGCGTACCCGACAGGCGGCTGATGAGCGCAACCGCGCTAAAGCACACCAGCAGCGCCCCGACGCCGGCGATCAGCACCACCGGTCCGCCCTCGACCGCGGCGACGACGTCCTGTTGGGCCGCCATCGCGACGACGATCGGGATATACAGCGCACCCCAGAAGCCGATCCCGCGCGAGACGCCCTCGACGTAGCGGCCCCGGGACTTCAGCCACATCCGCGCGGCGATCAGCAGGATCATCGCGATGCCGACTCCGCCGACATTGGCCTTCACGCCGAGCAGGGCGCCGAGGCCTTCGCCGAGCAATTGCCCGATCAACGTGCAGATCGCGAGCAGCGCGACTCCGGCGATCATGCGCCGTGTCCCGCATTGGGGGCTGGGACGGGTAGGGACTGGCTCATGGCGGATCCTCTCACTGTATTCGATCTTTCTTCTTATACGCCTTTAAGTATGCACAGGGTTGCATTTGGAGCAATAGAGAATACAAAGAGTGCCGAGTTAGCGTCAGGAGGCGATGCGTGCGGCAGTGGAATACGCGGAAGGCTTTGCGCGAGGAGCGGATCGCGGCCGGGGCGAGCTTCGCCACCGGCAAGCTGGTCGATCCCGAGACGCTGGTCGATTTCCTCGAGGCGGTGCTGCGGCCCGGCGACCGGGTCTGTCTCGAGGGCGACAACCAGAAACAGGCGGACGTGCTGGCGAAGGCGCTGGCGGCGATTGACCCGGCGCGGATCCACGATCTGCACATGGTCCAGTCGGGCGTGGTGCTGCCCGAGCATCTCGACGTGTTCGACAGCGGCATCGCGAGGCGCCTCGACTTCTCCTATTCGGGCCCGCAATCGGCGCGGATCGCGAAGATGCTGTTCGGTGGCAAGATCGAGCTGGGCGCGATCCACACCTATCTCGAATTGTTCGCACGCTATTTCGTCGACCTCACCCCGCAGGTCGCACTGATCGCCGCGGTCAGCGCGGACCGCCACGGCAATCTCTATACCGGCCCCAACACCGAGGACACGCCGACGGTGGTCGAGGCGACCAGCTTCGGCAGCGGGCTGGTGATCGCGCAGGTCGGAGAGATCGTCGATACGCTGCCGCGCGTCGACATCCCCGGCGACCAGGTCCATTTCGTGCTCGACGCGGGCAAGCCCTTCTATGTCGAACCGCTGTTCACGCGCGATCCCGCGGCGATGACCGAGACGCAGATCCTGACCGCGATGCTGGCGATCAAGGGGCTGTACCAACCCTATGGCGTGCGCCGGCTGAACCACGGGATCGGCTTCAACACCGCGGCGATCGAGTTGCTGCTGCCGACCTATGGCGAAAAGCTCGGGCTGAAGGGCAAGATCTGCACGCACTGGGCACTCAATCCGCATCCGACGCTGATCCCGGCGATTGAGGCGGGCTGGGTCGAGCAGGTGCATTGCTTCGGCTCCGAGGTCGGCATGGAGGATTACCTCGCCGCGCGGCCCGACATCTTCTTCACCGGCCCCGACGGATCGCTCCGCTCGAACCGCGCCTTCAGCCAGACTGCTGGGCTTTATGCCTGCGACATGTTCATCGGCTCAACGCTCCAGATCGACCTCGCCGGGCATAGCTCGACGATCACTGCGAACCGGATCGCCGGCTTTGGCGGCGCGCCCAACATGGGATCGGACGCGCGTGGGCGGCGGCATCCGAGCTCGCCTTGGTTGCTGGCGGGGGCGGAGGCCGACCCGGATACGGCGGCGCCCTTGAGACGTGGGCGGAAACTGGTGGTGCAGATCGGCGAGACGTTCGGCGAGGGCAACGCGCCGCTGTTCGTCGAGAAGCTCGGCGCGCTCGAACTTGCCGAGAAGCTCGATCTCGATCTGGCACCGATCATGGTCTATGCCGACGACACCACGCATATAGTCACCGAGGAGGGCATCGCCAACCTGTTGCTGTGCCGTACCGCCGACGAGCGCGAGCAGGCGATCCGCGGCGTCGCGGGCTTCACCGAGATCGGCCGCGGCCGCAACAAGGCGATGGTCGAGCGATTGCGCGCACGAAAGATCATCCAGCGGCCCGAGGACCTGGGCATCGACCCACTCGACGCGAACCGGAATATGCTCGCCGCCCGATCGATCAAGGATCTCATGCTCGCCTCGGGCGGGCTGTACCGGCCACCGAGCCGCTTCCGGAACTGGTAGGACAATCATGGAAATTCTCCATTTCGATATCGCCGCGCCGACCCCGGCAGGCGGCACGCGCGCAATGGCGCTGGTCGGCGTGGTCGCGTCGGGCAATCTCGAGGTGCTGGTCGAGCGCGGCGACGCACCCGATCGATGCGCGATCGAGATCAGCACTGCCGCCCACGGCTTTCGCGACCTGTGGGACGCAGTGGTCGCCGATTTCGTCGGCAGGCGTGCGGTCGGCGGCCTGCGGATCGCGATCAACGACGGCGGCGCGCGACCCGACACCGTGTCGCTGCGGCTCGCCCAGGGCGTCCGCATGATCGAGGAGCCCGAGGCATGAGCAACGTGCACCAGAGCTGGTACGAGGCGGGCGCGCGCGAGCGGATTGCGGCGCTGGTCGACACCGGGAGTTTTGCCGAGTTCGTCGGGCCCGAACAGCGCGAAACGAGCCCGCATCTCGGCATCTTCGACTTGCCCGCGCAGTTCGACGACGGGATCGTGGTCGGCAGCGCGACGCTAGACGGCACACCCGTGCTCATTGCCGCACAGGAGGGCCGCTTCATGGGCGGCGCGTTCGGCGAGGTGCACGGCGCCAAGCTCACCGGGCTGTTGCGTGCGGCCAAGGCGCTCGGGCGCGACGTGGTGATCGCGTTCGACACCGGCGGCGTTCGCTTGCAGGAGGCCAACGCCGGCGAGATCGCGATCGCCGAGATCATGCGCGCGGTCGCCGAAGCGCGGATGGCGGGCGTCCGCGTCGTCGGGCTGATCGGCGGTCGCGCCGGCTGTTACGGCGGCGGCGGGTTGATCGCGGGATGCTGCTCGACGCTGATCGTGTCCGAACAGGGCCGCATCAGCGTGACCGGCCCCGAGGTGATCGAGACCAACATGGGCGTCGAGGAGTTCGATTCACGCGATCGCGCACTGGTCTGGCGGACAATGGGCGGCAAGCACCGCACGTTGATCGGCGGCGCGGACGTGTTCGTCGACGACGACGCGGCGGCGTTTCGCGACGCGGCGCGTGCGGCGTTGGTGCGGTCGGCTCGACCGATGTCAGATCGGAGCGCCTCGCCTGACCCGTTCGCCCCGAGCGAAGTCGAAGGGCTAGGCTCAATCGACGGTGCTTCGACTTCGCTCAGCACGTACGGGAGCGGGGAGCGATCCATTCTCGATCTAGAGACGCTAGCGGCTGAGCAGGCGCGCCTCAAGCGCCGGATCGCGCGGTTTGGGGATGCAGTTGACGCCACCGACATCTGGCGCACGCTCGGGATCGACGATCCTAAGGCGGTCCCCGATATGCCTGCCGCCGCCTTCGCCACCCTTGCCGCCCAGTATCGGGAGAGCGCCGATGACGCCCGCTGAGATCCTCGCCTCGCTGTTTCCGTCCGGCCATTCGGTATCGGCCGAGGGCGACCTGTTGTTCGGGCAAGGGACGTTGCCCGGCGGTGCGGTCGTCCACGTCGTCGGCGCAACCGCGCGCGCGCCGATCGGAATCGATCAGGCGATCCGGCTGTCCGGCGCGGTGCTGGAGATCGCGCGCAGCGACGATGCCGCGCCGATCCTGTTCCTCGTCGACAGCGCCAGCCAGCGGATGAGCCGCCGCGACGAACTGCTCGGGCTGAGCGAATATCTCGCGCATCTCGCCAAGTCGCTGCTGCTGGCGGAAGCGCGCGGCCACCGCACGATCGGACTGCTCTACGGCGGCAGCGCGGCGGGCGCGTTCATCGCCACCGCGCTCGCTTGTGGCACGCTGGTCGCATTGCCTGGTGCGCACCCCGAAGTGATGGATCTCGCCTCGATGTCACGCGTGACGAAACTGCCGATCGAGGTGCTGGAGGCGAAGGCAAAGACCACGCCGGTCTTTGCGCCGGGTCTCGGCAACCTCGTCAGCGTCGGCGGTATCGCGGCGGTCTGGGATGCGGACGACAGTCTTGCGGACCAGTTGCAGGCGTTGCTGGCATGTCCGCGCGACGGTGACGATCGCGCCGCGCTGGGCGAGAAGCGACGCGGACGACCAAAATCCGCGCGTATCGCCGGTGAAGTCGCGGCGGCGGCGCAGGCGTGATGCGGTTCGACCGGCACCGCCTGGTCTATCTCGATCCGGCGCGCTGGGGCGAGATATTGGCCGCCCATCCAGTGCTTCAGGTGATCCCAGTCGTCATCGACTGGGTCGCGAAGGGGTATCCGCTGATCGCGCGTCGCCCGATATGCTACGACACCGCGCGGTTGGTTCCGCTCGGCCTGCCGTTACCGCCATCGCTCGGCAAGCAACGTCTTGCCGTCGCCGTACCAGCGGATGGGATCCTGTCGAATGCGGCGGCGCCCTTGCTCGCGGACGCGGGGCGGACCGCTCCGGTGGCGTGGCAGGCAACGATCGCGGCTCTGGTCGCACTCGATCCCGAGACACGGTGCTTCGGCAGCCTGGCGTGGGCGCATCTGACCGGCCTTCCGTATCTGTCGAAGGCGTCCGATCTGGATCTCGTCTGGCAGGTCTCGACCGCCGACGCCGCTGCGCGGCTGGCTGCTGCACTGGTGCGGATCGACGCGGAGGCGTCGGTGCGGCTGGATGGCGAGATCGTGACGCCCACCGGGCTCGCGGTGCAGTGGCGCGAACTCGCTTCCGCCGCGCCCGAGATGCTGGTGAAGGCCGCGGACGGCAACCGCATGATCGCGCGAACCGAGTTGTTCGCATGACCGCGTTGGCTCGCGCGGCAACGGCGATCGACTCCGCCAGCATCGGCCGGATCGCGACGGACTGCCTCAAGCTGGAAATCGCCACCTATCCCAAGCCCGGCTTGGTCAGCCCGGTCGATACCGGCGCGCATGACGACATGGACGCGGCGATGATGAACCGCAGCGCCGAGACGCTCGAACCGTTCTTCGCAAGGCTGGCCGATGCAGGCGCGGCCGGCGCGGGCATGGACCGGCTCCGCGCGATCGGAATCGAGGCGGAGGTCGCGATGATGGCGGCGACCGGTGGCGTCAACACACACCGCGGCGCGATCTTCGGGATGGGATTGCTCTGTGCAGCCGCGGGGTTTCGCGCCGCGTATCGCGCTTCCGGCACGTTGGGGGAGATCGTCGCGCACCGCTGGGGCGCCGAGATTCGCCGCGGCCCGGTGGCGCTGCACAGCCACGGCAGCACCGCCGCGCGCCGTCATGCCGCCGGCGGCGCGCGCGCCGAGGCGGCGACCGGGTTTCCGTCCTTGTACGATATCGCGTTGCCCGCTCTCGCCGAAGCGCGACTGCTGACGGCTGAGGAAGAGGCTCGCCGCGTCCATGCGCTGATCGCGCTGATCGTCGGCGTGGAGGACACCAACCTGCTCTATCGGGGCGGCACGGAAGGGCTGGCGTTCGCGCAGTCCCGTGCCCGCACGTTCCTCGCCTCTGGCAGCGTCGCGATCCCCGACTGGCGTGCGCGGGCGGTGGCGATGCACGAGGCTTTCACGGCACAGCGGTTGAGCCCTGGCGGGTGCGCCGACCTGCTCGCGATGGCACTATTCGTCGAAGCGCGCGGGGCGTGACTCTCGCTCTGCTCTGCTCGGGACAGGGGCGGCAGGATCGGGCGATGCTCGATCTGTTCGCAGACGATCCGCGTGCGGCGTCGATTCTGGCGGAGGCCAGCACGCTGCTGGGTCAGGACATCCGGACCCTGCTAAGCCATGCCCCCGACTCCGCGCTGTTCGCAAACCGGACGAGCCAGATCCTCTGCGTGACCCGCGGCCTCATTGCGGCTGCCTGCGTGGCGCCGACGGCGCCGTTCGTCATCGCTGGGTATAGCGTCGGCGAGATGACCGCATGGGGAGTCGCCGGGATCTGGTCTTCCGAGCACACCCTGCGACTGACGGCGGTTCGCGCCGAGGCGATGGATGCGGCGAGCGGGGCGGACGACGGGCTGGGCTTCGTTCGCGGGCTGGCACGCGAGCATGTGCAAGGGCTGGTGACCCGGTTCGACTGTGCGATCGCGATCATCAACCCGGACCTTGTGTTCGTCATCGGCGGTGAGCGTCGGCAGGTCGAGCGATGTTGTGCAGCCGCACTGGGAGAAGGAGCGGCGGCGGCAAGACCGATCGCCGTGCATGTCGCCTCGCATACCCCGCGCCTCGCGGCGGCCGTCGCGGTGTTTCGCAAGCAGCTCGACGACAGCGAACCCGCTCGGCCGACCTGCGGACGAACCCTGATCGGCGCGGCTGACGCCTCGATCGTGCGTGGTGCAAGCGGCGTTGCAGGGCTGGCGGAGCAGGTCGCAACGACCATCGACTGGGCCGCGGTGCTCGAAGCGCTGGTCGAGCGCGGTGTCGACCGGGTGCTCGAACTCGGTCCGGGCACCGCGCTCGCCGACATGATGCGCGCGCGCTATCCGACGGTCGAAGCCCGCTGCGTCGACGACTTCCGTAGCCAGGCCGGCATCACGAACTGGCTCGCGCGCTGACCAAACCACAAGTTACCCGCTGGCGAACCGGCGTTACTGTACCGCCCGAAGCTGCCCCGCCCGGATTGTCCGGGCGGAGTGGGCTTCAGCGTTCGGATCAGAAGCGGACGCCCATCGCATAGGCCACCTGATGCCGGGTCGGCTTCAGGCTGGCGGTCGCACCGTCGAGTGCCGCCGATACGCGACCGTAGTTGGTGTAGATGTACTCCAGACGTCCATAGACGCCGCCGGTGATCGCCGCCTCGACGCCGCCGCCGACATGGAAACCGTCGAAGTTGCGATGTTCGTTCTGGTCGGCGAGGATCAGTTCATAGTCCTGATAGTCGACCGAGACGCGGCCGTTCGAATAGCCACCCTTGCCGTATAGCAGAAACGAATCACCGACGACGGTACCGATGCGGGCACCGGCGGTGATGTTGCGGCCGGCGCGGACGCACAGACGATCTTCACCGTAAAGTTCGCCGCAGGCCTTGGTCGTGGAGCCATCGATGCCGGCATAGGCGCCGATCACCAAATTGCCGTTCGTGCGGACGTCGTAGCCGATCTCGCCGCCATAGGTCACGCCGCTCTTGCCCGCGCTTCGGCTGATGCTGTCGACGCCATCGGACAGAGTCACGCGAACATCCGGATGATCCCAACCGGCGCGCAGTTCGATCCGGGGGCCGTCGAACGATGGTACGATGTCCTGGGCAAAGGCAGACGTAGAAATACAAGCCACCATAATGGCAGCTGCCGACGCAACGATCTTCATGAAATACTCCCGCAGCCGACGCCATCGCCGGCTTGCCTCCAAAGAGCGGAATTTCGTTAAGAAGCCTTTATAGTGCCACCAATCTCGATCTATTTCCCGGAGCCGGGAGGATCCTCAGCGATACCAGGCGTAGGGACCGACCACCGTACCGACGAACCCGCCCGCGGCCTTCGTACTCAGGAACCGGACGTCGACGTTCTCGGCCAACGTGCTTTTTCCGGCGGCAGTCTGGTAGTCGAAGGCCATGCGATCCTTGTCGGCGCGGATGGTCAGCGTGACGGGACCTGCCGTTGCGGGTGCCGATGCGATCATCCGCTCCGTCCCCTTGTCCCTGGCGTAGAGTGCCACCACCGGCTTGCCCGCGATCCGCGTCATGCCGAAGAAGAGGTAGTTCAGGTCGCTCTGCATCGCGACGAGGCCTGCGCGGTCACCGTCGGTGTCGGGCGAGAATCGCAGCGTCGTGGAGATGGTTGCGACGTGATGCTGCTGGCGCCGCCCCACGAACGCCGGAACACCCTTCAGGTCGCCGATCGGCGTGCCGTGACCGAGCACGAGGTCGCCGCGCTCGAGCCGGTAGAACGGCGTCTTCGGCGTTCGTACGCCGACCCACTGCATCCCCAGCGTGCTGCCGTCGAAGTCGTCGACATAACCGAAGTCGCCGCTGGTCGGCAGCGGGCCGGCCGCGCTCGCGGGCAGCCGCGGCTTCGTCCCGACAAACGGTATCGGCTGTCCCTTGGGCAGGATGATCGGCCATCCGTCTTTCCACGTGACCGGCAGGAGAAACGTCTCGCGGCCGATATTGTAATAGTCGCCTTCGTACGGGCGGACGCCCAGGAAGGTCGCATACCAGTCGCCATGCTGCGTCTGCAACAGCGTGGCGTGGCCCGCCGAGGTGATCGGATTGGGGCGGGCAGGGTCGAGATCGCGCTGAGTCAGGATCGGATTGTCGGCGTACGGCACGAAAGCCCCCCGCAGGGACTTGGAGCGCAGCACGACCTGCGAATGGTTGACGCTCGTGCCGCCCTCGGCCGCGGTCAGGTAATAATAGCCGTCCTTGCGAAAGATGTGCGGGCCCTCGATCCAGACCGGCTTCTTGGAAATGTCGACGCCGCCGTTGATCAGCTGCGTGCTGTCCCCGACCATCTTGCCTGCGCGCCAGTCATATTCCTGGATCCAGATCGCCCGGTGGCCGTCATAGCGCGGCGGCTCGGCGGGCGCGCGATTGTTGACTATATAGGCCTTGTCGCCTTCCCAATAGATCGAGGGGTCGATGCCTTCGAAGGGTAGCCAGATCGGGTTCGACCACGGTCCCGCCGGGTCCTTCGCCGTGATCACGAAATTGCCTTTGCACTCGACGCATGTGTTGACGATGTAGAACACGCCGTCGTGGTACGAGATGTCGGGCGCGAACACCGCCTGCGACGTCCGCATGCCGGTGAAGTCGAGCTGTTCGGACCGGTCGATCGCATTGCCGATCTGCGTCCAGTTCACCAGGTCCTTCGACCGGAAGATCGGCAGGCCCGGATAATGCGCGAACGACGACAGGACGAGGTAATAATCGTCGCCGACCCGCGTCACTGAAGGATCGGGATAATAGCCGGACAGGATCGGGTTGCGGTACTGGTTCGGCCCGACGGTCACCTTCTCCTGTGCGTGGCCGTCATAGCTGAAGCGGCTGAACCGCGGCGCATCGCTGGCCATGGCGGGCGATGCGAGGGCGGCACCCGAGAGCAACAGGGCAAGCGTTTGAAGTTTCATGATGGTCCTCATCGAACGGCGCCCGCGCGCACGGTTGCGGTCGACTTTGGGCCGGCGGAGCGATTGGCGAGATCCTGCGCGGCTAGCGCGAGTTCGATCCACATCGCGCCCTCGGGAATGACGTATTCGTTCTCGCCCCAGAAGAACGGCCAATCCTCGTGGTTCTCGGGCAGGTCCGGCTTGACGATCAGCACGCCCGGCACGACGCCGCCGGCGATGAACGAGAAGTCCGCGCGGTTGTTGCCGTACGCGACTTCCTTCGACACGGTGCCGACGCCCGATACGAACGATATGTCGGATGCGGGGTGATGCCCGACCAGGAATTCCAGACCGCGGAACACAGCGTCGGCGGGCATGATCTCCGGAAACGCGGTGTGCAGCGCATAAACGTTGAGCGCGGTTCCCAGCACGGTGCCGCTGCCCGCCCAGCCGCCGGTGGTGATAGGCACACCGAACGGGTTGGCCTTCGCCGCAGCAGCCGTTGTAGCTGCATAGGCGCGGACCGCCGGGACCATGCCTTCGCGGTAGGTTGGCGGCATGAACGGGATCGCGGCGACCGCATCCCGCAGCGTGAAGGCGAAGCGCTTCTCCATTGCGGGCCATAGCGACTGGACGGCGGCGGCATAGCGCGGGTCGCGGGTGGACCGCAGCAGTTCGACGGCGGCGGAGAATTGCTCGGCCTCCAGCGGCCCACCGGTCGTGTTGCCGTGCTGGTACAGATCGGGCGCGTGCGACTGTTCCTCGGCCCAGGTCCGCGTCGCGATATCGAGCGCCTTTTTCGACAGGGCAGGGTCGACATCGGCCAGCGCGCGCGAGGCCGCGGCAAGTCCCGCGATCGATCCATAGTTGAGCGCGGACGCCTTGGTCGTGAACGCCCAGCGATCGTCGGGCGTACCGCTGCGTCCCCCCTTTTCCTCGCCGAGCTTGAGGGTCGGATCGTAGATCAGCCCATCGGTTTTCGTCGATGCGTCGCCGAGATGGGTATATTGCGCGACGTCGGGCTCGACGATGCCGTGGATCGCATGGCCGACCGCATCGAACTGCGCGATCAGTTGCAGCGTGCCGTGGCGGATCTGCTGGACGAGATCGGGCGTGCCGTCGGGGACGTGCATCTCGGTCTTGCGCCGTGTCCAGTCGATCGCGGTGGTGTCGCGCGTCGGGCGCCAGCGTTCCCAGCTATCGGCCAGCGATCGGATCACCTGATATTGCGACTGGGTGCGGATGTCGTAGTCGCCCGCGTCGAACCATCCGCCGACCGCGAGGCCCGGTATGTGTTCGCCCGGCTTGAACTTCGTGTCGGTGGTCGGCCCCTGCGCGTAGAGATCGATATGCTCATGGTTCACGGGTGCCTGGCGCGCATCGTCGCGGTGTGCGTCGCCGTGCCAGACCCGGTAGCCTTCGTTGACGAACATATGGTCCATCGCGACCGGAAAATAGACGTCGAGCGTCGGATGCCACGCGCCCGCATAGGCATCGGCGGCGATCCGGAACGGCGCGGTGCGGGTCGCTCCATATTCGAGCACATAGGTGCCGGGCTGCCGGACCGCGCTGAAATCGAGCTGCAGATAGGTATAGCGCAGATACTCGCCCCAGCGCTTGGCCGGCGCGGTGCGGATCGGCGTCATGCTGCCGTCTGCTCCGACGCGGAGCAGGCGCGCGGGCAGCGTTCGACGATCGTTGCGGTCGAGTTCGATCGTCGCGACCTTCCGCGCATCCGGCGTGTAGCCGAGCTGCGAATGCGCGATCACCGGAGGACGCAGCCAACCGGGTACGCTGTTCGGCTGGATCGTCCATTCGAGGACCGTGCCGGTGCGTCCAGCGGGCAGGAGCGACCGGAGCACGAACCAGCCGTTCTGCGCCTGGTTGCGACCGTCGAACAGCTGCACCTCGGCGGTGGACCGTATCGTCACGCGCCGGGCAGGATCCTCCGGCGCGAGCACGAAGCGAGTGCCCTTGGCGATCGCGGTCGGCTCGGCGCCGGGCCCTTCGGCACGGCCGCTCGCCGCGTTGCGGTCCGGCGTCGCGACCATCGTGTCGGCGGGATAGATCGGGAAAGTGCCGGTGGCGTCGTCCGCCATATAGCTGTGATGGAAATAGGCGGTGGGCAGGAATTCCAAGTTGAACCCGGCCTTGCCGGCAAGCGCGGCTGGTACCGGCTGGTCGAGGATCACCGAGACGGCGACCGCCCCGCCGCGCTTTTCCGATCGCACCCGGTACTGCCATTTATAGTCGGGATATTCGAGCGTCACCGTGATCGCGCCGGTTGCTGCGTCGACCTTGCGGTCTATCAGGCGACCGATCGCATCCCATTGGCCGGGGGTGGCGGAGAGGCGGACATCGCCATTGGTCGCGATCCGTTCGCCCTGCTGGATGATCTCGACGCCGCTGATCTTCGAATCGGCGAACAGCCCGTCATACCAGTTGGAGAAGACGAGCACGTTGGCGGCGGGCGCTTCGTAATAGCCGGCCGCGTTCAGCGTCAGCTCCGGTGCTTTGCCCGCTTGCTTTGTCTGAGCGATCACGGGTGACACGGTGGCGAGCAGTGTCGCCAATACGCAGAATACGGGTCTTGCCGTCATAGTCAGATCCTCTCCCAAGTCTTCGCGCGCCGTCTAACCGCGTCGCATTTGCCAGAACTATAGCGCTAACAGCGGGGCGCGCTAGCCGCTGTCGACAGCGTTCGGGAATAACTTCACGGTCCGGCTAATCACTGGACTCGATAGCGGTATCACCATATCACTCCGACAAGGACGCGAGAGTGGTCCGGCAGCGACGATCGTCGGCGAGGCCGTACAAAGGACCCCGCAGCAGTCCCTGGGAGAAGAGGATGACCGGGCTGATCGTCGATCGTCGTGGTGCCATGCGTGCATCGATCGCTACCGGAGCGGGTCTGATGCTACCCGCAACCGGTGCGGCGGATGCTGCGCCACGGCCCGCCGGGTCTCGCACCGGAACCTGTTCCACCCCCCAGTCAGCGACTGCCCGGACGCAATATGGTCCCTTGCGCGGCTATGTTCAGGACGATGTCTTTACCTTCAAGGGCATCCCGTACGGCGCGGATACCGGCGGGGAAAATCGCTGGTTGCCCGCCAAGCCGCCGACGCGATGGACCGAGCCGCGCAATACGCTGTCCTACGGTGCGAACTGCCCGCAGACGCTCCACGACTTCAGCGCAGTCGAGCACACGTTCCTCCAGCAATGGACCGACGGTTTCGTCGGCGAGGATATGCTGAAGCTGAACGTCTGGACGCCGGCCTTGTCGGGCAAGCGACCGGTGATGGTGTATTTCCACGGCGGCGGTTTCGCGTTCGGATCGTCGTACGAACTTGCTGCGCACGATGGCGCGCAGATGGCGCGGCATCACGATGTGGTGCAGGTGTCGATCAACCACCGGCTCAACGTGCTCGGCTTCCTCGACCTGACCGAGGTCGGCGGGGCGGCTTACGAGGAGTCGGTCAACGTCAGTATGACCGATTGCGTCGCCGCCCTGCGATGGGTGCACGAGAATATCGCGCAGTTCGGCGGCGATCCCGACACCGTGATGATCTACGGACAGTCGGGCGGCGGATCCAAGGTCACGACATTGCTCGGCATGGCGAGCGGCAAGGGTCTGATCCACCGTGCGGCCGTACAATCGGGCGGCGGCGGCGCGCTGCCGACGGCCGAGCAATCGCGCGATTTCTCGCGGCGAGTCCTGCGTGCCCTGAACATCGGTCCGAGGGATATCGGCGCGCTTCAGAGGATCGCATGGAAGCCTTTGTTCGAGGCAGGCAACAATGTCGCGAACGACATCAACGGCCCGCGTGGGCCGATGGGGCCATCGCTCACGCCGCGGGTCGGCTGGAATCCGACGCTCGACGGCAGGGTGATCGACGTGCGTTCGTTCTCGGAGGTCGCGCCGGAGGTGTCGCGCGACGTGCCGATGATGATCGGCAACACCAGCGAGGAGGGGATGCGCTGGGGCTATGCGCCGTCCGAAGCGCAGTGGCGCACCGACCTGACCACGCAGATCGGCGCGGGCAAGGCGGCGAACCTGATCGCGGCGATGCAGCAGGCGCACCCTGAAAAAGCGGTGCGTACGCTGGCTTACGGTGTCCAGGGACTGCAGAACCGCAACCGCGTGCAGGACATGGTGCGGCTGAAGCACGCCCAGCGCGCCGCGCCGGTCTATCAATATCTGTTCCAGTGGCAGTCGCCGCAGCTTGGCGGCGTTGCGGGGGCGTGGCACACGGCCGATCTCGCCTTCTGCTGCGACAATACGCGGCTGTGCGACCAGGGCACCGGCAACACGCCCGACGCGCGACGGCTCGCGCGTACGATGGCGACGGCGTGGGCGAATTTCGCGCGAACCGGCAATCCGAGCCAGCCCGGTCTCGCTTGGACTCCGAGCGATCCGCAGCGCTGCCAGACGATGGTGTTCGATACCAACTCCCGCATGGTCGACGATCCGGAAGGCGCTTCGCGGCGCATCCTGCTCGGCTGATTGCGGCTCTCGAAGGGAAACGACGATGCGCTGGACGGGACGATTTGGAATTGCGGCGGCCATGCTCGCACTGACTGCGCCGGTCATGGCGCAGGACGCGCGGATGACGGCGATGGCGGCGCCGGCCGAGCCGACCGCGATCCCGCTCGGGACCGGCTCGGTCGAGAACCAGACCGCGCCCGAGGCGTGGTTCCGCCAATATGGCGTCGCGATGACCCGCAACGTGACGACCGCGACGCTGACGCCGTTCCTGCCCGATCCTGCCAAGGCGACCGGTGCCGCGGTGATCGTGGCGCCTGGTGGCGGTTTCCTGATGCTGTCGATCGAGAATGAGGGTTGGCGTGTGGCAAAGGCGCTCGCCGAACGGGGCATCGCGGCCTTCGTGCTGAAATACCGGCTGAAGCCGACGCCCCCCGACATGATCGGTTTCGAGAAAGCGGTGACCGCGATGTTCGCGGGCGCCGGTCGGCCGCAGGGCAGACTGAAGCCTGCGGATGCGATCGCGGGGCTCGGCGATCAGATCGCCGATGCGCGCGCTGCGGTCGCGCTGGTACGGGCGCGGGCCGACGGCTGGAAGATCGACCCGGCGCGCATCGGCATGATCGGCTTTTCGGCAGGCGCCATGACGACGATGGCGACCGCGCTCGCGGCGCCGGACACGCGGCTGGCGTTCGTGGCGCCGATCTATGGGTCGATGGAGGCGGTCCCGGTTCCAGCGGGTGCGCCGCCGTTGTTCGCCGTGCTCGCCGCGGACGATCCGCTGTTCGCGAACAAGGGCTTCGGGCTCGTCGAGGCCTGGCAGAAGGCGGGGCGGCCGGTCGAGTTCCATCTCTACCAGGGTGGTGGCCACGGTTTCGGGCTCGGCAAGACCGGTACGACCAGCACCGGATGGTTCGAGGATTTCATGCACTGGCTCGATGCCAACCAACTGCTGGTCCGTCGATGACCGCGCGCGTGACGATGGGGGGAGGGACACGGGTATGACGATTGCAGGGATAGGCCGAAGGGCATGGCGGAGCGCGCCGTTGCTTGCGCTGGGCATGTTGGCGGGGCTGGCATCGGGCGCCGTGGGGCAGGAGGCGGCCACCACCACAGCGCTAGCGCCGCATTTCGCGCGGGTGACGCCCGGCGCGACCACGCCGGACAGTGACGGGTTCCTGCGTCGCTGGCTGTTGCTGGAACCGATCGACAAGCCCAACCGGAGCAATTCGGGCTTCACCGCCACCTATGTCCGGCAGGCGCTGACCACGGACTATTTTCCCGGCCAGTTCGGGGCGGTGCCGCGCGACGGGCAGCTGGTGAAGGCCGCCGCGCCGTTACGCTGGTACGCGCTCGATTCGACCGCGTTCGACGTGAAGCTGTTCGACTTCGCCAAGGCGCTCGGCAAGCCGACGTACGGCGTGATCTTCTGGGCGGTGACGGTCGTCGACAGCCCGCGCGAGATGCGCGACGTGCGGCTGGCGGTGGGCTCAAACTCGGCATCGATGTGGTGGTTGAACGGGAAAGAGACCGTCGGCCTCTTCAACGATCGCCGCATGGTGATGGACGACGTGCTGTCGGACCGGGTGACGCTCCGCAAGGGCCGCAACGTGATCCGCGGTGCGGTGATCAACGGACCGGGCCTCAGCGATTTCTGCATCCGTTTTGTCGGCGCCAACGGCCGGCCGATCACCGATCTGAAGATCGACGTCCGATGACGTCGGTCTCGACCTGCTCAGCCGAAAAAATGGAGGGCCGTATGAAGCGTCTGGTTACGGGGGCCCTGGGGCTCTGCACGATCCTGGCGGTCGGCATTGTGCCGGCGAGGGCACAGTTGCAGGGCGAGACCTTCATCCACGATCCTTCGACGGTGACCCTGTCGGAAGGCAGATACTACACGTTCGGCACGCGCGGCGGCGGCCTGGTCTCCGAGGACGGCTGGACATGGCATGGCGGGCCGGAGCGTCCCGGCGGCGGCGTCGCCCCGGACGTCATCAAGATCGGTGACCGTTATTACATGGCCTATGCGGTCGGTGGCGGCGGCATGGGCGGCGGACACGCCAGCCAGGTCAAGATGATGTGGACCTATTCGCTCGACCCGAAATCGCCGAAGTTCAAATTCCACGATATCGGCGTGGTCGCCTCGAGCGACGGCGTCGAGACCGCCGACGCGTTCGACCCGGCATTCCTGTACGTCGACGGGCGCCTGTGGCTGACATACGGAACCTATTTCGGACCGATCCGCATCATCGAGCTCGATCCCAAGACCGGACTGCGGCTGGCGGGTAACCAGCCGGTCGATGTCGCGATCGACATGGAGGCCACCGCGATGATGCATCGCGACGGCTATTATTATTTGCTCGGGACGCACGGGACCTGCTGTGACGGTCCCAATTCCACCTATCACATCCGCGTCGGCCGATCGCGTAGCCCGCTCGGTCCGTATGTCGATCACATGGGCACGCCGCTGCTGCGCGGCGGCGGCAAGCTGGTGATCAGCGCGCGCGGGCGAAACATGGGTCCCGGTCATTTCGGCCTGATCGAGCTCGGCAACGGCGTCGAAAAATTCTCGATGCATTACGAGGCGGACATGGATCGCAGCGGGCGCAGCGTCTTGGGAATCGCGCCGCTTCGATGGACCGACGGCTGGCCGGTCGCTGGCGAGAATGTCGCGCCCGGCATGTATGAGATCGCGTCGGAGCGGAGCGGCTACGCGCTGCAACTCGCGACGGATGTCGTCCGCATAGCGTTCGACGCGCGCCGCAGCTTCATGGCGAAGCCGAGCGATCCGGTGGCGCCGATCGCGGACCAGACGCTCGCCGAGGAATCAATAGGCTGGCCGCAGGGATCGATCCGCGTCGATCTTGGTGATTACATGAACCGGCCGCGCCAGCGGTGGACGATCGCGCCCGTGCCCGGTGCAGGCGGCTATTTCGGCGCGCCGTTCTACAGTATCGTCATCGCCGGTACCGATCGCGCGCTTGCCGCCAATGCCGCGGGCGAGGTCGAGACCGTGGCGACCTTCACGGGTGCCAGCGAGCAATTGTGGCAGATCGATCAGCTGACCGACGGCACCTATCGGATCGCGCCGAAAGCGGCACCGGGGAGAAAACCGGGCCTCGCGCTCGTGGCGATCGGCGCGAGCACGCCTACGCTCGCGCCGTTCGATCCGGTCAGTCCCGCCGGCCGATGGACGTTTCGGCAACCCTAGCGCCGTCGCCGAGGCTGGCCTCACCTGATGACCGACACACAGAGTTGCGCGAAGACATAGCCGAAAGCGACTGCATGACCTTGATCAGCCACCGCCCCGCAAAGCCGTATCGACCGTCCAGTCGGCATAGTGTCCACGCGCCGGACCTCCTTCCGGCGATGACGCGGCTTTGTACCCTCGCACGGGGGACCGCCGATCGATCGGCTGGCGCGCGCGAACTGGACGGACGGACCGATGCCTAGCCGTCCTTCACGGCGCGATCTGCTGGAGGGGGCAGCGGCGAGCGCCGCGGCTCTGGTCTTGCCTATGCCTGCTTGGGCGGCGGCGGCGGGGAAGGACGCGCGGCTGTGGTATCGCCAACCGGCCGTCGCCTGGACCGAGGCGTTGCCGGTGGGCAATGGGCGGCTCGGGGCGATGGTGTTCGGGGGCACCACGCGCGAGCGGTTGCAGCTCAACGAAGACACGCTGTGGACGGGCGGGCCCTATGATCCGGTCAACCCGGCGGCGCGGGATACGCTTTCGGAAGTGCGACGGCTGATCGATACCGGCAAGTTCGCCGAGGCGCAGGCTTTGGCGAACGCCAAGCTGATGGGCGTGCCACGGACGCAGATGGCGTACCAGCCGGTCGGCGATCTGCTGCTCGACATGCCGGGGATCGGCGCGGTCGCGGCGTATCGGCGCGACCTCGATCTCGACACGGCGATCGCCACGACCAGCTTCACCGCAGGCGGCACGCGTTTCCATCGTGAGGTGTTCGCCGCACCGGGCGATCAGGTGATCGTCGTAGAGGTCACCGCGGATCGCCCCTTCGATATCCGCATCGGCCTGACGTCGCCGCATCCCGGCGCGGTCGTCTCGGCGAGCGGGGCGGCGTTGACGCTGACCGGGCGTAACGGCGAGCGCGCGGGTCTCGCGGGGCGATTGAGGTTCGCGGCCCGCGCGCAGGTGTTGACCACCGGCGGGACGATCGTCGCCGATCGCGACAGTCTGCGCGTCCGCGGTGCGCGATCGGTTACCGTGTCGATCGCGATGGCGACGAGCTATCGTCGTTTCGATGACGTGAGTGGCGATCCCGAAACTGCGACGCTCGCCACGCTCGATCTGGCCCAAGCGCGCGGGATCGACCGTATTCGCGCCGAGACGATTGCTGCGCATCGGGCGCTGTTCCGCCGCGTTACGTTGGATCTCGGGCGGACGGCGATTGCAGACCGCCCGACCGACGAGCGTATCCGCGCGAACGATGCCGCCGCCGACCCGGCGCTCGCCGCGCTGTATTTCGACTATGGCCGCTATCTGCTGATCGCGTCGTCGCGGCCCGGCAGCCAGCCCGCCAATCTGCAGGGCATCTGGAACGACCAGATCAAGCCGCCCTGGGAGTCCAAATACACGGTCAACATCAATACCGAGATGAACTACTGGCCGGCGGAGGTCACCGCGCTCGCCGAATGTACCGAGCCGCTGGTCCGGATGGTGCGCGAACTGGCGGTCGCCGGCGAACGCACCGCGCAGAAAATGTACGGCGCGCGCGGCTGGGTTTGCCATCACAACACCGATCTGTGGCGGGCGACCGCGCCGATCGACGGGGCCGAGTGGGGGCTGTGGCCGACCGGCGGCGCGTGGTTGTGCACGCATCTGTGGGATCGCTACGATTACGGGCGCGATCTCGCCTATCTGCGCTCGGTCTATCCGCTGATGCGCGGGGCGGCGTTGTTCTTCCTCGATACGCTCCAGACTGATCCTGCGACCGGCGCGCTGGTGACCAACCCGTCGCTGTCGCCCGAGAACATCCATCCGGCGGGGGCCTCGATCTGCGCGGGGCCGGCGATGGACATGCAGATCCTGCGCGATCTGTTCGATCAGGTTGGGCGGGCGGCGGCGTTGCTCGCGATCGATGCCCCGTTTGCGGCGGAGATAGCGGCGGCATGCGCGCGCCTCGCACCCGATCATGTCGGTGCGGAGGGTCAGCTTCAGGAGTGGCAGCGCGACTGGGACGCGGCCGCGCCAGAGCCGCACCATCGCCACGTATCGCATCTCTACGGCCTGTTCCCGAGCGATCAGATCGACCTCGACCGGACGCCCGCACTGGCGCAGGCGGCGCACCGTTCGCTCGAACTGCGCGGCGACGAGTCGACCGGCTGGGCGACGGCGTGGCGCGCGAACCTGTGGGCGCGGCTGCGCGACGGCGACCATGCGCATCGGATCCTCGCGTTCCTGCTGGGGCCCGAGCGGACCTATCCCAATCTGTTCGACGCGCATCCACCCTTCCAGATCGACGGTAATTTCGGCGGCACGCGCGCGATCGCCGAGATGCTGATGCAGAGCCGCGGTGACGAGATACTCCTGCTGCCGGCACTGCCGAGTGCATGGCCGACTGGATCGGTGACCGGATTACGCGCCCGCGGCCGGTGTGCGGTCGATTTGGAGTGGCGGGGCGGCGAACTGGTCGAGGCGGTGTTTCGTGGAGAGCTACCGGAACGCCGCGTGATTCGCTTGGGCACGAGGCGGGTCGAGGTCGTGCTGACGCCGGGCAAGGCGGTCAGGCTGCGCGGTAGTGATCAGACGCGCGCATGAACAAGCAAAAGGGGATGTCCGTGAACAGAGTTCTTGCCACATTCGGCACCGCGTTGGCGATGCTGTCGATCGATCCCGCATCGGCGCAGGTCAAGACGCCGGCACCGCCGCCCGTCGCCGGTGCACGCCCGGTGACGATCGAGCGGATTACCGTCCACTCGCCCGCGATCGAAGGCAATCTGGAAGGCGAAAGTCCGGACCGGGCCGTGCTGGTGGTCCTGCCGCCGAGCTATCGCGCCGACCCGAAGCGTCGCTATCCGGTGGTCTATGCGCTGCACGGCTATTCGATCGGCGTCGAACAGTGGATCGGCGAGATCCACGTGCCGCAGACGATCGAGGGCGCGTTTGCCAAGGGTGCTCGCGAGATGATTGTGGTGCTGCCCGACAGCAAGACCGCGCATAACGGGTCGTTCTATTCGAGCTCGGTGACGGTCGGCGATTTCGAGACGTTCGTCGCGCGCGATCTGGTCGGCTATGTCGACGGCCATTACCGGACGATCGCGGACCGTCGCAGCCGCGGGCTCGCGGGGCATTCGATGGGCGGCTACGGCACCGCGCGGATCGGCATGAAGCATGCGGACGTGTTCGGCGCGCTCTACATGATGAGCCCGTGCTGCCTGTCGACCCGCGCGCTTGGCACGCCGGATGCGGCGACCGAGACGGCGATCCGAGCGCTTCGCTCGCCGGCGGAGAGCGCGACCTTGTCATGGGGTTTGCGAGCGCAACTTGCGACCGCGGCGGCGTGGTCCCCCAATCCCAAGGCGCCGCCGCTGTACCTAGACCTGCCGATCAAGGACGGCGTGCCGCAGCCTGACGTGATGGCGCGCTGGGCGGCCAATGCGCCGCTGGCGATGCTCGATCAATATGTCGGCAACATGCGGCGCTATGCGGCGATCGGGATCGACGTCGGAGATCGCGACGGGTTGAAGGACGATGCCGGCAAGCTTCACGCAGCGCTGGACAGCTACAGGATTGCGAACAGCTTCGAGGTGTATCCGGGCGATCATACCAGCGGCGTCGCGGGGCGCGTGCAGGACAAGATGATGCCGTTCTTCTCGCGCGCCTTGGCGTTCGGCAAGTGAGGGTCGGGTTGGCAATCGCGCTCGGGCTGATGGCGACCGCCGCGTCGGCGCAGGTGTGGCGATCGGACCAGGGTGACGGGACGTTCCGCAATCCGGTACTGTTCGCGGATTATCCTGACCCTGACATCATCCGCGTCGGCAGCGACTATTATTTCGCTACGACGACGTTCGCGAATACGCCCGGGATTACGATTCTGCACAGCCGCGATCTGGTGAACTGGACGCTCGCGTCGCACCTCGTCGATCGGCTGGAGGGCAAGCCCGAATACGACCTGAAGGGCGGTAACGCGTACCGGCACGGGCTCTACGCCTCCTCCTTACGCTACCACGCTGGCACCTATTATCTGGCCAATACGCCGGTCGGGCAGAAGACGCGGATCTGGTACGCGAAGGACGTGCGCGGGCCGTGGCGCTATCACGAACTGGAGCGTGAGGCGTTCGATCCCGGGCTGTTCATCGAGCCGGACGGGCGCGCGTATCTGGCGACCGCGAGTACCGCGGACGGGACGATTACGTTGCTGACGCTGGACAAGGCGCTGGCGCACGTCACCGCGTCGCAGAAGGTGCATTACATCAAGGGCGCGGAGGGGTCGAAGATCATCCGGCGTGGTGCGTACTACTATATGTTCAACGCGCTGCCGCCGCGGCTCGCGCTTAGCGTCTCGCGGGCGCGCAGCCTGTTCGGGCCGTGGGAAACGCGCGACCAGATCGATGACAAGACCGGTGGGCACCAGGGTGCGCTGGTCGACTTGCCCGATGGCCGCTGGTTCGGCTTCGTGATGGAGGATAGCGGCGCAATCGGGCGGATGACGAACCTCAGCCCGGTGTTTTGGCAGGACGACTGGCCGGTATGGGGCACGCGCGAAGCATCCGGTCGCGTGCCGCGGCGTGCGGCCAAGCCGATCCCTGGCGGTGCTTTTGCGGAACCGGCGACGTCGGATGATTTCGGGAAGCGGACGCTCGGGTTGCAGTGGCAGTGGAACCATAATCCCGAGCTTTCGCGATGGTCGCTGACCGAGCGGCCGGGCTGGTTGCGGTTGAAGCCGACGGTCGCGACCGGGTTCTGGAGCGCGCGCAACACGCTGGTGCAGAAGGGGCAGGGGCCGGCGAGCCGGGCCGAGGTGAAGCTCGACATCCGCCATCTGGCGGCGGGGGATCGTTGCGGGTTCGGGACGTTCGGCCAGTTCAGCGGGAATATCACGGTACAAGGCGCGGCGGGTGGCAAGGCGACGCTGGCGATGGAGGTGACCGAGGATACGGTCGCGGGCGCCCGGACAGAAGTTCGCGCCACTGCGCCGTTGCCGCGTACCGAGGCGCTGTGGTTGCGGACCGACATGGACTTTACGACCGATCTTGCGCGGATGGCGTATAGTGTGGACGGGCGGCGCTGGACCGGGCTCGGCGGCGACTTCCCGTTGGCGTTCGCTTGGCGGACGGGGACGTTCCAGGGCGAGCAGCTCGCGCTGTTCTGCTACGCGCCGACCGAGAGCCGGGGGTGGCTGGATGTCGACCGGTTCACGCTGTCGGCCTTGCCGCCGGCCAAGCCGGAACGGGTGCGTTAGCGTCGTTTTCAAACCTTTCCGTTCGTGCTGAGCGAATTCGAAGCACCGCTCTCAACAGGCGTGTACGCAAGGTCGAGGGGTACCCTTCGACTACGCTCAGGGCGAACGGGGGAGGGGGCGGCCTCCCCTGTCCCTATGTATAGAGCGCGGCGTCTGCCCAGATCGCAGGTTGCGGCGTCCCCGCATTTGCCGCTGCACCACTCCCCCGCGCTACCAGTTCCACGATCCGCACCCCCGCGACCCTCGCCTCCAGCGGCGCAGCGGCCTCGCCGAACCCCATCGGCCGCGACTTGGCGAGCAGGCGACCATCGCCCCAGACCTCGAACACGGTCGTGCCCGAGCGTGGCTGGCCGGAATCGTTGATGCCGACGTTGGCCGCGAACCGAGCGTAACCCTGGTTGCGGACTTCGAGGCGGGAGTTCGCCAGCACGCCGATCCCCGTGTCGAAGTCGGTGCCGGCCACCCGCAGTAACTTGCCATACGGCGCGCGGTCGGCTTCGGCGCCGCCCCAACCGCCATATTGCGGGTGTTCGCCGCCGCCCCGCGTGCCGGTCCACGGCGTGATCGACTGGTAAATCGTCGGATCGGGCTGCGGCACGACCACTCCGTCGGCGGCCGGATTGACGCGGCCGGTCTGCTCCGAGAGGTACAGCCCGCCCGGCAGGCGCCGCGTGCCGGTCGCGCGGAAGATCAGCGTTTCGTGTGGCGCGAGCGTCACCGCTACCTCCTTCCGAAAGCTCTGGTCCTTCTTCGTCCAGAGGTCCTTCAGGCGGACGTCGGCGGTCGGTAGCATCTTGAGTTGCTCGGCGGTGAGCACGGCCTTGGCGGGCGAGGCGGTACGGTTGAACAGCGCGACGCCCTTGCTGCCGTCGGCGAGCGTCTTGACGAAGGTCTGCACCTCGCCGGAATCATAGGCGAGCACCGCCTGGTTGCCGGCCGGATCCTGGTTCAGCGCGACGATGTCCGCATTGCCGAAGATCGCGAGCAGGTCCGGCGTCAGCTTGCGCAGGTCGTAGCCGATGATCAGCGGCGAATCGACCATCGCCCATAGCGAGAAGTGCGACCGCGCCTCGGTCAGATGCGCCGCGTCGAAATCGCCGGTGCCGACGAACAGCATGTCGGGGTCGTTCCACGATCCGGGATGCGCATAGAGCGCGCGGTGCGTGACGGTGTCGAGGTTGGTAAGCATCCGCGGCCAGACCGGCTGGATGTCGTCGCTGGTGCGCGAGGTATTGCCGACGTCCTTGCCCCAGGCGCGCACGTCGCCCGCGCCCCACAGGCACAGCGAATAGACATAGGGGCGGTCGCCGGCGTGCGTGTGCAGCGCGGTGTGGACCTGTTCGTAAAGGCCACGGATGCCCGCGACGTCCGATCCGCCGAGCGACTGCATGTCGACCAGCGGCGTCAGCGCGCGATAGAGTCCCGACTTCACGCGTGGTGCGTCCGCCGGAAGGCCGCGCGCGCCGCAGCCATCGACCTTAATGAAGTCGAAATTCCATTCGGCGAAGAACAGACGGATGTCCTGGTCGACATGACCGTATAGCCCGACTTCGCGCTCCGCGACGCTGCCCTCGGGCTGGTTCTTGAAATCGGGGGTGTAGATCTGGCCGCAGCTGTTGCGGCCGATGTCGGAATAGATGCCGGCCTTCAGCCCCATCGCGTGCAGCCGGTCGGTGAGCGGGCGGAAGCTGGTGTCCGCGCCGGTCGCGGCGGACGGGAAGTGGCTGGTGCGGATGAGCAACCGCCCGTCGGGCTGGCGGCGCTTGAGCCACCAGCCATCGTCGATGTTGACGTAGCGATAGCCGATGTCGCGCAGCTTGGTATCGACCAGCGCCTGTGCGGAGGCGAGCACCTTCTCCTCGTCGACGTCGCTGTTGAAGGCGTTCCACGAATTCCAGCCCATCGGCGGCACCGGCGCGGAGCCATCGGTGTTGGCGCTCCACTTGCCGGTTGGCGTCATCGGGTCGGCGGCGGCTGCTGTTGCGGCTGCGAGCGGACCGCACAAGGCGGCCAGCGCCACGCCGATCATCATCATCGATGGCATACGCTTCACTTCGGTAATTCCTTCGACTGGCGGGCGGTGAAGCGCGCGGATTGGACCGGCGCGCCGGTTCCCGGCTGGCCCGAGCCCACGGTGACGCGGTAGCTGCCCGCCGCGACCGAGCGCGTGCCATCGACGGCCACCGAACTCAGATCGCGCGGCGACAGGTCGAAGGTGACGGTGCGCGTCTCGCCGGGACGCAGCGCGACACGCTGGAAGCCGCGCAGTGCGATCCGAGGCGTGCCGGGCCGATCGGGGAAGTTCAGGTAAAGTTGCGCCACCTCTTCGCCCGGCCGATCGCCCTGATTGGTCAGTCGCGTGGTGACGCGGATGCCGGCCTCGGCGCCGCCGCGTGCGGGAGTCACGGTCGGCGTCGTGTAGCCGAACCGCGTGTAGCTGAGCCCGTGGCCGAACGGATAGACCGGCGTGCCCGTAAAGTAGCGATAGGTGCGGCCGTTCATCGCGTAGTCGCCGAACGGCGGCTGGTCCGCGACGCTGCGGTAGAAGGTGAGCGGCAGGCGTCCCGACGGGTTGGTGCGTCCCGTGAGGATGTTGGCCGCGGCCGTGCCGCCGGTCTCGCCCGGATACCAAGCCTCCAGCACGGCGGCGGCGTTGTCCTTCGCCCAGGCGAGGTTGATCGGGCTGCCGTTCATCGCGACCAGCACGATCGGCTTGCCGCTGGCCTTGGCCTGTTCGAGCATCGCGATCTGGTCTGCGGGCAGGTCCAGCGTGGTCTTGTCGCCGCCCGAGAAGCCCGGCACCGTCACGCCGGTCTCCTCCGCTTCGAGATCGGAAGTGAGGCCGACGACCGCGACCAGCACGTCGGCGGCGGCCGCCGCGCGGCGAAGCTCGGCGGACGGCGCATCCGACACGCGCTTCCACACCAAGTCGATCCCGCTGCCCTCCGCGCGGATCGCATAACGTCTGCCGCCTTCGAGTTTCAGCGTCGTCATACCGGGGAGGTCGTTCCAGCGCGCCTTGCGTCGGTCGGAGATCATCCTGCCGTCGAGGGTGAGCGTACCGCCCGAACCCGACAGCCCGACGCGGTAGGTGCCGCTTTCGGGCGGCACCAGGAAGCCGGTCCATTCCGTGCGATGGACATCGGCCACGCGCGCCAGATCGAGGTTGCGGTCGCCGACGTCGGGCTCGATGCGGGTGACCACCGGCTGGGTCTGATACTTGGCCGCAGCGACCAGCTTCTCGCGCGTGCCGGGTGCGTATTGTGC
Organism: Sphingomonas albertensis; assembly: GCF_014358075.1. Taxonomy (GTDB): domain Bacteria; phylum Pseudomonadota; class Alphaproteobacteria; order Sphingomonadales; family Sphingomonadaceae; genus Sphingomonas; species Sphingomonas albertensis. Next base: position 209,124 of record NZ_JACONT010000001.1, read on the forward strand.
GGGCATCGGCGTCGTCGGATTGAAATAGCGCGCGAGCAGGCCGGGCCTGCCGTCGGGGGTGAGCAAAGCGGAGGTCGGCACGCGGTCGCCGTCCGTGACGGACTCGCCGAACGGCACGAGCGTGACCTGGCTGGCACCGAGCGCGGTTTCCAGACCCTCCAGCACCGACACCGGCCGGCCCGACAGCGGCGACGAGTAATTGCCGCGCAGCACGCGCGTCGCATCGCCCAGCGGGCCGATCACGGCGAGCTTCACGCCGGGCTTGAGCGGCAGGATGCCGTCGTTCTTGAGCAGCACCATCGATCGCTCGGCCGCGGCCAGCGCCAGCCGGCGATGTTCCGGTGCCCCGACAACGCTGGTCGGTAGCGCCTTGGGTGCACCGGCAAGTCCGGGCAGATCGCCGGTCCGGTAGCGTGCGGCGAACAGGCGGATGAGGCTCCTGTCGACGTCCGCCTCGGTGATCAGGTCGCGGCTGAGCGCCTCGCGGTATCGGGTCTCCAGGCCCGCAGTATCGCCCAGCGTCTCGCCGTTGCACTCGTTGTCCACGCCCGCGCGCATCGCAGCGGCGACCGCGGCGGCGCTGTCGGGCGCGTATTTGTGATTGTCGGCGATGTCCTTCACCGCGTCGCAATCGGACACGACATAGCCCTTGAAGCCCCACGCCTCGCGCAGATGCTCCTTCAACAACAGGTCGCTGGCGCAGGCAGGCTGGCCGTCGATGCGGTTGTAGGCGCACATCACCGACGCCGCGCGTCCGTCGACCAAGGCGGCGCGGAAGGCGGGGAGGTAGGTGTCCTCCAGGTCGTGCGCGGACACGAAGACGTTGGCCGAATGCCGCGTGCCCTCGGGGCCACTGTGCACCGCGAAATGCTTCGGCGTGGCGATCACCCGCGGGCGATCGGGGTTGAGACCCTGCATCCCGCGGACGAAGGCGACGCCCATCGCCGCGGTCAGGAACGGATCCTCGCCATAGGTCTCTTGTCCGCGACCCCAGCGCGGATCGCGGAAGATGTTGATATTAGGCGACCAGGTGTCGAGCCCGGTGCCGATATGCCCGTTCCTGCCGGTCTCGCGACCAAGCGTATGCAGCCCGCGCACCTCCTCGCTGATCGCGCCCGCGACGTCGTGGACGATCGGACCGTCGAAGGTCGCGGCGAGGCCGATCGGCTCGGGGAAGTTGGTGGTTGCGAGCGGGCCGAGCGCGCCGTGCAGCGACTCGGTCCACCAGTTATACGCGGGAACGCCGAGCCGCGGGATGGCGGGAGCGACGTTGAGCAACTGCGGCAGTTTCTCGTCGTGCGTCATCCGCGCGACGATGGCGCGGGCCATCTGCTCGGCGGGGTCGCTGGCGGTCTGCTGGCTCGGCGTGGCCGCTGGCTCGCGGGCGACCGCTGGCGAAAATGCGAGCGCGAGCCCGGCCGTCGCGAGCGCTCTCGCCGTCATGGTCCTGCGCATCGTCACTATCCCCCATTGCGGCACGCGCAAGCGGCCGATTGTGTTCTTCGCGCCCGTTCGGGGCTTATCGACCCGGCGAGACCGGTACTTCGAACGTGCCGACCGGCAGCGGTGCGTCGTCCGCGAGGTTGGTCGCAGGCGCATCGGCCCAGGCGTAGCGGACGCGCGTGACCGGCTGACCGTCGCTCGGCAGGGTCACGGTCGAACCTGCAACCCGCCCGGCGGCGTAGCGGCAGGTGCCGACCGCAGGACCGCAAAGCTCGAAGCCGATCGCCTGCGCGGAACTGCGAGCGTGCAACGCGCCCGTGACGCCGCTGAACCGGACCGTGACGCTGCCATCCGGGTCACGCCGCGCATCGGCGACTGCCGGGCCGGAGGGAGCGATCTTCTCGCCGTACACCGCCGCGCGCATCACGCGGGCGAGCCTTTGCCCGACCTCGCGTTTTTCGCCGGGATGGATGTCGAGAGCATCGCCGAGATCGAGCGCGACGGCGATGCCGGCATGCGGGTCCGCTGCCGCGACGCGTCGCTGTGCATCGCGGACGTCGCCCCAGCCGCTTTCGCTCGGCGCAATCGCCGGGCTGCCGTAATTGGCGAGCTGGACGATCGCGAAGCCGGTCTCGGGCGTGCCGAAACAGCGCCGCCAGTCGGCGATCAACGCCGTCATCCGGCGATCGTAACCGGGGATGCCGGTGTCGGACTCGCCCTGATACCAGGCCATGCCGGCGAACTTCGTGGCGCCGAGCGGCGCGATCATCGCGTTGTAGAGCGTGCCCGCGCCATTGATGTCGTCCCACGGCACGCGCGGTGCGGCGCCCGCCAGCCGCTTGGCGATCGCATAACGCCAGCCGGTGCCGAGCGGTACGCTGGTCCCATCGGCGAACGACAGCCGCATCGCATCCGCGGGGCCGGTCATTCCGCCATAGGCGTAGACGTCGTCGTCGTTGACGGTGATGACGTTGCGCCCGGCTTTCAAACTGCCGGCGGGCAGCGCGTAGACGCGCGATTGCGAGGCGAGGCTGCTGCCGCCGACGCCCACGCCGTTGACCCAGGTGCGGTCCGCGTCGTCGACCATGCCCAGCACCAGCGTCGCAGGGCCGCGTGCCTGCTCGGCGGTCAGTCGGACCTCGTGCTGGTACCAGATCATGCCGTTGTAATTGGCGAGTTCTGGCACGCCCCATGTCTCGAAATTGGTCATCGCCGGCACCGGCTGCCAGTCGAGTGCGGCATCGGGCTGCCACGGTTCGCGGCCGGCGGCATCACCCGAGCCCGCGCGCCACCAGCTTTCCCAGATCGTCGATGCCTGTCGGTTGGCCGCGGCGGGATCGCGAGCATAAAGGGCGAGCAGGTCGGTGGGGTCGCCGAGCCCCGCCTGACGCAGCGCAGTATCGCTCATCCACGCGCTGATCCGTGATCCGCCCCAGCTCGAATGCACTGCGCCGATCGGTACGCCCGACGTGCGACGCAGCGCCTGGACCATGTAGAAGCACGCGGCGGAAAAGCTGGGCGCCGTGGTGGGGCCGGACACCGTCCATGCCGGCTGTTGGGCAAATCGCGCGACCGGTGCAGCGGCGGAGACCTTTTCGACGGTCAGCAGCCGGAGCTTGTCATCGACCTCCGGGTGCGCATCGGGAAACAGGCCTTGTCCCTGGTCGACGCGGAGTTCCATGTTGCTCTGGCCCGAACACAGGAACACGTCGCCGACCAGAATGTCGCGGAGGACCGCCGCACCGCTCGGCGCGGCGATCGTCAGGTCGTAGGGACCGCCGGCGGGGAGGGCGGGCAGGCTCGCCGAAAACTTGCCATCGCGTCCTGCCTTGGCCGTGACGCTGCGGCCGGCGAGCGTGATCATCACCGTCTCGCCAGCCGCCGCCTGTCCGGTCAGGACGACGGGTTGGCCGCGCTGGATCACCGCGTGATCGCTCAGGATACCGTCGAGGCGCGGGGCCGCCGACGCTGCGGTCGCGCCGATGGTTAGGATCGCGCCGATGGCCAGGCACGCTGTGACGGTCCGCATAATGTTCCCCTGACGGCTAGATCGACTGAAGGCCGTGCCGCTTGATCTTGTCGATGAGATCGCGGTGGCCGGGCAGGCTGCTGACTAGTCGCTGCGTCTGCATCTGGTTGTCGTGTCGCGCACGCCGCGCCAGCGCGAGGTCGTCGTCGATCGTGCCCGGCATCACCGCAGTTCGCGCACCCATGCCGTACAGCACATATTGATAGCTGGCGGACGGGAAGACCTCCTCGGCGCGATCGAACTCGTCATGCACCCAGGGCGACTGGAAGCGCCACAATTCCATCAGGCCCATCAGGCGGTCGGGGATCGTTTCCGGCCGCACATTGTCGCGCCAGAACTCCGTGTCGGTGCGCTTGGTCAGCGCATAATGCAGCTTGAGGAAGTCGATGATGCGGCCCCAGCGGTAGCTGGTCGTGTCGTTGAAGCGGCGCGCGACGACGTCCATCACCTCGCGGCAGGCCGGCATCTGTTCCGCGATCATCTTCGCCGACAGCTCGATCAGGACGATCGCGGAGGCTTCGAGCGGTTCGAGGAACCCCGCGGCCAGCCCGACCGCGACGCAGTTGCGCGCCCAGAACTGCTCGCGGTGGCCGGCACGGATCGCCAGCCGGCGCGCAGTCAGGTCGCGCGCGGCCGGGCCGATATAGTCGCGCAGTTCCTGCTCGGCGGCATCCACGCTGATGTGACTGCTGGAGAAGACATGGCCGACCCCACGTCGTGTCGGCAGGCCGATGTCCCAGATCCAGCCCGCCGATTGCGCGGTCGAGATCGTATGGCTCGCGATCGGATCGTCGGGCAGATCATAGGGCACCTGCATCGCCAGCGCCGTGTCGCAGAACAGGACGTCGGTGCAACTGCGGAACGGCACTTTCATCGCGCCACCGATCAACAGCGCAGCAAAGCCCGTGCAGTCGACGAACAGGTCACCCGCGATCGAAACGCCCTGTTCGGCGTCGAGGCTGGCGATGTCGCCGCTCTCGTCGAGGCGGACCTCGGTGACGTCAGCCTTAACATGGCGGACGCCGAGCGTGTCGCAGCAATGCCGCTGGAGGAAATGCGAAAATTTGCCCGCGTCGAGGTGATAGGCGTAGTTCGCGTGGCCGTCATATTCGGGCGTCGCGATCGTCTTGGGGCCGAGCCCTTCGTCGCAGATCCGGCCCTGCGGCGTGACCGTGTCGCAGAACGTCGTGCTGCCCTCGTCCGCGAGCCAGTGCGGCGCGAGGTTCACCTGCCCGAAGTGCTGCGGCAGCATCAGCGGATGGTAATAGCCGTCGTCCGAGGCGCCCGTGGTCCAGCGGTTGAACCGTGCGCCCTGCTTGAAGGACGCATCGCATTGCCGGAACAGTTCGGTCTCCGACACGCCCATCTTCTTGAGCGTCGAACGCAGCGTCGGCCATGTTCCTTCGCCGACGCCGATGGTCGGCACGTTGGGCGATTCGACCAGGGTCACGGTGAAGCCGTGCTGGCGACGGGCCTGATGCTTAGCCGCGATGACGCCCGCGGTCAGCCACCCCGCGGTGCCGCCGCCGACGATAACGATGTTCTGAATTTCGTGCATGGTGCAGCGTAATCGAAAAGAGGCGGAGCACGAACAAATCGTGCTCCGCCAGGGGGGAGAGGGTCAGAAGCGGTAGCGGATACCGGCCGTGTAGCGACGGCCGTAATCGAACACATCGAGCAGCTGGTTGTCGTAGCGCCCGTGCGTGCTCTGCTGGTTGTTGTTGATGTTCAGCGCCTCGCCGAACACGCTGAAGTGTTTGTTGATGTCGTAGCTCGTCGTCAGGTCGATCTGGAAGCTCTGGTTGACGAAGGTCGGCTCGGCACCGAACGACCCGGTGTTCTGGTTCTGGCCGAACTGGAGCAGATACTTGTCGCGCCAGTTAAGCGCCGTGCGAAACTGGAACCCACCCTTGTCGTAGAAGCCGACGAAGTTCGCCGAGTTCGCCAGGCCCGTGACCGCGAAGCCGGTCTGCGAGATGTTCTTGTCGTCATAGGGCCGGTTGGTGTTCACGAACGTCGCATTGGCCTGGAAGCCGAAGCCGGTGTCGCCGAAGACCTGCTGCCAGGCGAGCTCGACGCCGCGTACGGTGGCGTCGGGTCCGTTGACCTGCTGGGTGACCGCGAAGCTGGCGAGCTGGCCGGTTGTCGGATCGACGAGGCCGTTGATCGTCTGTCGCGTGACGCCGCCGACCACGAAGTTGCTGACGTTCTTCAGGAAGAAGCCGACCGACAGGTACGAGTTCCGCTTATAGTACCATTCCGCCCCGATATCGAAATTGTCGGCGAGATAGGGCTTGAGGTCCGGGTTGCCGCCGCTTGCCGACAGGGCGCCGATGCGCTGGCCGTTGCCGACGTTGAGCACCGGGTTCAGCAGCGCGAGCGACGGACGGGTCAGCGTCCGCGAGGCATCGAACCTGAGGATCAGATTGTCCGTGAGTTCCAGCTTCGCATCCATGCTGGGCAGCAGGTACGAGTACGAACTGTTGCTCGTGACGCCCTGCACGTCGGTGTAGGTCGGGATGCTAAGCAGCGTCCGGTCCGCCGTGCTGGTCACCAGCGACGTCGGCAGGCGACCCTGTCCGGTCGAGACGAGGTTGGTGTTCTCGTTACGCACGCCGGCGTTGAACGTGAACGGCAGGCTGCCGATCTCGGTCTTGAAGTTGACGCTGAAATACAGCGACCACGTCCGCTCCCGGACCCGCAAGATGCTGCCCGGATCGACCGCTTCGTCGAAGGTCCCGGTGAAGCCGGTCACGTTCCCGTAGTTGAAGCCCGGGACGTTCTGCGCCTGCGGGTTGCCCAGGCTGGTCAGATAGTTCTGGTAGGCGACCGGGCTGAACACGAACACCGATGGCGGCAGGCTGCCGTCGAACCCCGGGATGAAGTTATTGAGGCTGACCGAGCCCTGGTACAGGCTGCCCGGCAGGGGCGCGACGCCCGAGGTGCCGGCAGAGGGCGCACCGTAGCCGGCATAGGCCTGCCAGAAATTGTTCGTGAAGGTGCTGGTGTTCCGGAAGTTGAACGTGTCCTGATAGAATTGGCCGCCGGCCTTGATCGTCAGGTCGTCCTGTTTCCAGGTGGCATTGCCGCGGAACTGCATCAGTTCGTCGGTGTTGCGCTGCGTCTGGTTGACCGCGACGTGCGTGCCGATCAGCGACGTGTCCGCCCAGGCGGCGCTGTTGCCGGCCGGACCGAAGTTGCTGATCGTCGGGAACGCACCGCTGCTGTTGCCGTCGACCGTGAACTGCAACGTGTTGCCCAGCGCACTGCCATAACCGATATCGCCGTTCTGGCTGCCGATGACGTTGCCCGGGTTCCGCCAGCTCTTCGCATAGGATCCGTCGGCCTCCAGCGTCAGATTGTCGGTCACGTCGTATTTGACGTTGAGGCCGGTCTGGTTGGTCTGCAGGATCTCGGTGTTGCGCGCCGCCGTGAAGTCGGTCGGCGTGCCGGCCTGCGTGAAGTCGACCGCGGTCCCGTTGCCGTCGAGCGTCACGTTGCGCAGGTCGCCCTGGTTGAACCAGACGCCGAACGCGTAATTGTTCTGGACGATTTCCTGGCGCGAGAAATTGTTGTCCAGCGTGATCATCAGGTCGTCGGTCGGATGATATTGGAAGGCGACACGGGCGTCGACGCGCTCGTCCTTCACGCGCTGCTGCTCCGCGCCATATTGCTGCGGGAACCAGCCCGGGATGTTCTGGCGGTTGTTGGGGTTCGCGTACGCAGCCGATGCCGTATCGCTGGTCGGCGAGCACGCCCCGGCGCCGGCGTTCCCGGCCAGCTGGCACGGCGCGAAGTTACCGCCCGGCCAGCCGGACACGTACACGCGGTTGGTATCGGTATCACGCCGCGTATAGATGACGTCGGCCAGCACGCCGAACGTCTCGTCCGCGTTGGTATCGCTGATCAGCAGGCCCGCGGTCGGCACGATCCTGCCGGCCCGCTCCTGGATCGAACCCGAGCCGGTGGCGGCGAGGCGGAAGCCGGGATGATCGAACGGCTTCGGGAACTGGATGTCCACCGTCGCACCGATCGAGCTCGACGACAGCGATACGTCCGGGGTCTTCAGCACGCTGAGCTGGCCGATGAAGTCGACGCCGACGGTGCTGAAATCGATCTGGCGACCACCGGTGGCGGTCGAGATACGACGACCGTCATACAGAGTGGTGTTGAAATCGCCGCCGAACCCGCGGACGGTGATGCCCGTGGGCTCGCCGCGCGAACCCGATCGCTGGATCGATACGCCGGGAAGGCGCTGCAAGGCGGCCGCGACGTTGGAATCGGGAAATTTGCCGATATCCTCGGCCGAAATGACATCCACCACGCCCGAGGACGTGCGCTTCAGATCGAGGTTGCGCTGCAACGAGCCGCGTAGCCCGGTGATGATGATCTCATCGCCTTCGCCGGCAGCGTTGCCCTGCGATGCGTCGGGAGCGGTTGCGGCGTCCTGGGGTTGCCCAGCCTGCACTGCGGTGATCGTGTTCGCGGTCGAGGGGACTGCGGGTTGCGGGGCGGTCGGCTGAACGGTCGTACTGTTCTGCAGACTAGCCTGGTCCTGCGCCAGAACAGGGATCGACCACATTAACGCCATCACGCTGGTAGCACAAGCGAGCGTGTGCTTTGGCCGCGACAAGCTGTGAAGGCCCAAATCACGAAAATTCGTGGTCATATCCAGTCATCCCCTCATGCAACGTCGCTCCGCTCTTCTTGTGAGAAGCATGCGCGACCAAATTTCGTGATGGGCGAATCAGGCGCTCTACGAACCGTCCCGGCCATCACCGTTAGCGCTCACATAATACGCACACGGTTTGTAGTTGCAAGCATTTGTATGAGTGATCGCGCCGCGCCTTTGCAACGGCGCCGCGCTGTGCGATCTGAGGAACAAAGACGATTACAGGATAGGGAGAAGACGATGCCGGCCTGGGAAATGCTGAACCACGAACAGCATGCGTCGCTTCGCGTATCGCGGGCCTGTGATGGCCAGCGGCATTTTGCGCAGATCGTCGCGGACGAGTTTTTGCAGGCCGCGCCCTATTATCCCATCCTCTTCACCAAGCATCCGGAGACGGGTGCGTTCTATGCCGGGGTCGTGATGGGGCTGGAGCCGGGACAAAATTTGCTGACCAAGGAGGGCGTTCTGGCGGATTATCGTCCTGCCGATCTGGAGCGCCAGGGCTTCTACATCGCCGAGGGACAGTTGGTCGTGGATCGCGACCATCCGGTGTTCGTCGGGCCCGATGGCCAGCCGGTATTCAATATCGATGGAGAGGCAGCGCTACCATTGAAACGGGTCCAGCACGCGTTGCATATGTTGGAGACAGGTCTTCCCGAAACCGACGCGGTGATCGGACGCCTGCTTGAACACCGCCTGCTGGAACCGATCGACGTCTCCATGTCATTCGACGACGGCGAGAGCCTGACGCTCGAGGGGCTGTACACGATCAGCCTCGATACTCTGCACGCGCTGCCCGACGCGGCCGCGCTCGACCTCTTCCACAGGGGGGACCTGCAACTGGCCTATGCCCAGACGGGGTCGGTGCGCCATCTGCGGACGCTGGGACGTCGCCGGAACGACCGGCTGGCAGACATCGGCCGATGATCTACGAGCCGCCCGCGAGTGCTTTGCGCGATCCGGACCATTTCCGGACGATCGTCATGGAACGCGGAGAACCAGCGATCATGCGCGGCGCGGCGCGCGATTGGGCGATGCTGGCCGATCTTACGGCACCGGGCGAAAACCTGGCCGGGGTCGTCGACCAATTCCGGCGCTTCGACGCCGGGCGGCTGGCGGAGGTGTTCGTCGGCAAACCGGAGATCGCGGCGCGGTACAATTACGATGCGTCGATGGCCGGCTTCAATTTCGATCGGAGCATGATCCGGTTCGACGATGCGCTCACGCAGATCCTCGCTAGCGCGTCCGAGCCCGGGCGGCCCAGCATGTATATGGGGTCGCTGGCGGCGGAGACGTATTTCCCCGGCATCGAGGAGACGACCCCGCTGCCGTTCGTGCCGGTCGCCGTCCGTCCGCGGTTCTGGATCGGTCACGCATCGACGGTCGCCTGCCATTACGACACGATGGACAATGTGGCGTGCGTGGCGGTGGGTCGGCGTCGCTTCACGCTGTTTCCGCCCGATGCGATCGAGGATTTGTACGTCGGGCCGATCGACCACACGCTGGCCGGGCAACCGATAAGCCTCGCGGTCGGCAGCGAACCGGGCGATCCGCGGTACCCGAAGTTCGCGCAGGCGAGGGACCGGGCATTGGTCGTCGAACTCGATCCCGGCGACGCCCTCTATATCCCGAAGCTGTGGTGGCATCAGGTCGAGGCGCTCAGCGAGGTCAACGTGCTCGTCAATTTCTGGTGGGATGGTTTCGCGACAGGGCCCGACCAGCCATACACCGCGATGCTGATGTCCATGCTCGCGATCGCCGAGCGGCCGCCTGCCGAGCGCGAGGCATGGCGCGCGTGGTTCGATCATTACGTGTTCCGCCCGGACGGCCACCCGCTGTCCTTCCTGCCCGTCGAGCAGCACGGCGTGCTCGGGGCACAATCGAAGGACAATTACGCGCGCATCCGCACGCTCGTCATGCGCCTATTGCGCGGCGGCTGACGGCGAGCCGCGCCGCATCACGCGGTGGTTCGCCGGAAACAGCACGCCTCGTGGTCGTCGACTAGCCCGCACGCCTGCATCCACGCATAGACGATGACCGGCCCGACGAACTTGAACCCGCGCTGCTTGAGCGCCGCGGACAGCGCCTCCGATGCCGGCGACCGGGTCAGCGCCTTCTCGCCATCGCCGATGACAGGGGAGCCGTCGACGAAGCGCCAGACGAAATCGGCGAAATCTTCGCCGGCGTCGCGCATCGCCAGATAGGCGCGGGCGTTGCCGATCGTCGCTTCGATCTTGGCGCGCGAGCGAACGATGCCGGCATTGGCAAGCATCGCCGTGACGTCGTCCTCGCCGAACCCAGCAACGGTCTCGGGGTCGAAGCCCGCGAATGCCGCACGAAACGCATCGCGCTTTCGCAGGATCGTGATCCAGGCCAACCCGGCCTGAAACCCGTCGAGCATCAGCTTTTCCCACAGCGCGCGCGGATCGCGTTCGGGCACGCCCCATTCGGCATCGTGATAGGCGGCAAGCAACGGATCGCTTTGCGCCCAGCGACAGCGCGTGACGCCCGAAATCGTCATGTCGGGCACCGCGAGGTTTGATCGGGAATTGTCATGTTGCCCGGTACGATGCGCGGTTTGCGCGCCTCTGTCGATCCTGCGCCGCTGTGTCGCGCACCGAGAATGGATCGGAACTTGCCAGCGTCTGGTGCGATAGCGAAGGTGGTGAAGGGCACCGAAGACGGTGTGAATTGCCGAGAGAGGATCGCTGGACGCCATGCCGACCGACCTACCGTTCACCAAGCGCGCGGGCACCCCCCGTTCGGATACCATGATCGACGACGGATGGTTGTCATGAGTGCTGCCCCGACCGCACGGGCGGTCGCGATCGGTGAGCGGGTCGAGCGGTTCGTGCGCGATGAAGTCATACCCTTCGAGCACGATCCGCGGCGCGGCCCCCATGGCCCGTCGGACGATCTCGTCCACGAGATGCGGGGGCTGGCACGCGAGGCCGGCGTGCTGACGCCGCACATTCTCGGCGATGGCGAGCACCTGACCCAGGCGGAGACCGCGTATGTGCTGATCCGCTCGGGCCTGTCGCCGCTCGGTCCGCTGGCCTGCAACACGATGGCCCCCGATGAAGGCAATATGTACCTGATCGGCAAGGCCGGTACGACGGCGCAGAAGGCGCGTTTCCTGGCGCCGATGATCGCCGGCCATGCGCGGTCGGCGTTCTTCATGACCGAGCCGGCGGCAGAAGGGGGCGCAGGCTCCGATCCGTCGATGATGCAGACGACCGCGCGGCTCGACGGCAACCACTGGGTGATCGACGGGCGCAAGGCGTTCATCACCGGGGCCGACGGCGCGAAGGTCGGCATCGTCATGGCGCGTACGGACGCGGGCGACGGAAAGCTCGCGGCGACGATGTTCCTGGTCGACCTGCCCGATCCGGCGATCCGCATCGAACGCGTGCTCGATACGATCGACAGCTCGATGCCGGGCGGTCACGCGGTAATCGCGATCGGCGGTCTACGTGTCTCGTCAGACGCGATCCTCGGCGCGCCGCATGAGGGGTTTCGCTACGCTCAGGTGCGGCTGTCCCCGGCACGATTGTCGCACTGCATGCGCTGGCTCGGCGCGTGCATCCGCGCCAACGAGATCGCTGTCGATTATGCCTGTCGCCGTCACGCGTTCGGCAAGCCGCTGATCGATCACGAGGGTGTCGGCTTCATGCTGGCCGAGAATATGATCGACCTCCGCCAGGCCGAACTGATGATCGACTGGTGCGCCGGGGTGCTCGATACCGGATCGCTCGGCACCGCGGAAAGTTCGATGGCCAAGGTCGCGGTGTCGGAGGCGCTGATGCGGATCGCCGACCGGTGTGTCCAGGTAATGGGCGGTACGGGCGTGACCGGCGATACTATCGTCGAGCAGGTGTTCCGTGAGATCCGCGCCTTCCGCATCTACGACGGCCCGACCGAAGTCCATAAATGGAGCCTCGCCAAGAAGATCAAGCGCGACTGGAAGGCGGCGCAGGCCTGCGAAGTTCAGGGTTGAACGAGGCGCTTTTCAGGACGAGCGTGGGCCAAGTGTCATAGTGAACCGCAGCCCCCTGCCGCCGGGACCGGTCGCGACGTCGAGGACGCCGTGGTGCGCGCGGGCGACCCGGTCGACGATCGACAGGCCGATCCCCGAGCCTTCGGAGCGGGAGCCGTCGGTGCGCCAGAAGCGGTCCTTCAGCCGTGCGAGTTGGTCGGGCGCGACGCCGTCGCCATCGTCGGTGACGCTGAGGGAGGGGCCCGGCCCGATCTGGACGACGATTGCGGTGCCGGGCGGGGTGTGGCGCACGGCGTTGTCGACGAGGTTCTCCAGCGCGAGGACGATGGCGCCCGGATAGCCGGTGCCGCCGACGTCCGACGACTGGTCTTCGAGCGCGATCGTTCGTCCGCCTCCGATGATTTCCGGCGCGCGACCGGCGACCACGGCTCCGGCCAGTGCGAGGAGGTCGAGCGGTTCGCCGTCCTCCTCGACCGGCCGTTCGAGATCGGCGAGTGCGAGCAGTTGCGTCACCACGCGGGCGGCGCGGTCGACCGCGGCGAGCACCCCCGCCTTCACGGCCGCGTCGTCGACCGCATCCGCGCGCAGGCGGATCACCGCGAGCGGCGTGCGCAATTCGTGCGCGATGTCCGCGGCGAACGCGGCCTGCGTGCGGAAGCCGTCCTCTAGGCGGTCGAGCGCCTCGTTGGTGGCCATGGCGAGCGGCTCGACCTCGGACGGCAGCGTGCCGCGTGGCAACCGCGTGTCGAGCGTGCGCGGGCCGATCGCGGCTGCGGTCGCCGACACCGCCTGCATCCGTCGGGTGAGGCGTCGGGTCAGCAGCGCGCCGATCAGCGGCACCAGCGCGGCGATCGGCAGGACGAGCAGCGCGAACCGTTTCAGGAATGCGCTGACGATATCGTCGGTGACGACTTCGGGCGCGGCGCTGTCCTGCGAGGCGACGATCCACCGGCCGCCTCGCGTCGGCAGGCTGTACGCCTCGACCACCCCGCGGCGAAAGAAATGCGAGCCCTGATCCAGCGTTGCCGCGGCGATGACGGGCGGGCGGGCGGGCCCTTTTGCCAACAGGACCGCGCGGTTCCGGTCGATGACCGCGATCGCCATGCCATCGGTCAGCGCGTCGCTGCGAAGCGCGGCGTACGAGGGCAGGGCGCTCGCGACGATCGCCGCCTGTTGGCGGAGCAGCCGCCGCTGGTAATGATCGGCGGTACTATGGAGCAGCGCTGCGACGCCGAGCGACAGCGCGATCGTCGCGATCAATGCGGTGACGATGTGGAGTGCGACGAACTGACCCAGCAGGGATCGGGGCAACCTCGGCTTCACGGCTTGCAGACGATCATGTAGCCGACGCCGCGCACCGTCTCGATCCGCGCGCCGCTATCTGCATCGTCGAGTTTCTTCCGCAGGCGGTGGACATAGACCTCGACCGCGTTCGAGCCGAGATCGCCGCCCAGTCCGAACAGATGATCCTCGGCGATCCGCTTCGGTACGACGTTGCCGGCGCGCCGCAGCAGCAGTTCGAGAAGCTCGGTCTCGCGCACCGATAGCGCGATCGCCGCGTCCGCGACCCGCACCAGCCGCGTTTCGAGATCGAAGCTGAGGCGGCCGCACGTCAGCGACCGGCCGATATACCCCCCCTGGCGTCGCAGCACCGCGAGCAGGCGGGCGTGGAGTTCATCGACGTCGAACGGCTTCACCAGGTAATCGTCGGCGCCTTCGTTGAGCCCGCGGATGCGCGCCTCGATCGCGCCGCGCGCGGTGAGGATCAGCACCGGGCGAGTGTCGCCGCGCCCGCGCAACCGGTGCAGCAGCGAAAGCCCGTCCTCGTCCGGCAGCCCCAGATCGAGCAGGATCGCGGCATAGTCGCCGTGCTGGAGATAGGCGTCCGCTTCGTCGCCGCTGCGCGCGAGATCGACCGCGAAGCCGCGCGGGGACAGCGCTGCGGTCAGGGCCTGGGCGAGATCGCGGTCGTCCTCGATCAGCAATACCCGCATCGATCTTCGCCTCGTTTGGGTGCAGCGCAGCATCCGTAAGCGCGCTGTAAGCCAGCGACGCTACCGGCTCCAGTCTAATCCCCAAGGGGCTGATTATGCACGCATCGACGACACCCGAAACGCTCCCCCCGACCCGCGCGCTGTCTCGTTCCGCGCAGATACGCTGGCTGGGAATCGCGGCCGCCATGATCGTCGGACTGGTGCTGATCGTCGCGCTGATCGGCAAGCTCACGCATCACGAACCCGCGCCGGCACCGGTCGCGCCGGCGGGAACGTTCCGGCCGACAAAGGACCAGATGACCGGTCTGACGACGATGCGCGTCGGCTATGGCGCGTCCGATGCGCGGACGCTGGCGAGTGGCGCGATCACCGTCGACGGCGACCGCAGCACGCCGGTGCTGATGCCCTATTCTGGGCAGGTGGTGCGCGTGCTCGCGGACGCCGGGCAGCATGTGACGCAGGGCCAGCCGTTGCTGCTGATCAAGACCAGCGATTTCGTCGATGCGCGCAGCGGCCTGTTCGCGGCACGCGCGGCGGCGCAGAACGCGCAGGCGCAACTCGCCACCGCGGAGCGGACCGCGGAGCGCCAGCGGCAGATCTACGAGACGGCCGGCGGCGCGCTGAAGGATTATCAGCAGGCCAAGACCGATCTCGCCGCCGCGCAGGCGACCGCGCGTACGGCGCAGGCCGCGCTGGGGGCAGCACGCGACAAGCTGGCGATCCTCGGCAAGTCGCAGGGCGAGATCGCGCGGTTGGAGAGCGTCGGCGAAGTGTCCGGCATCCATGACGTGACGACGCTGCACGCGCCGATCTCCGGTCTGATCGCGACGCGCGACGTGTCCGCAGGACAATATCTGTCGCAGGGCGGCGACAAGCCGGTGATGACGATCACCGATCCGTCGCGCGTCTGGCTGATCGCGCAACTCGCCGAGGGCGATGCGAGCGCGGTGCATCTCGGCGACAGCGTCACCGTGACGACGCCCGCGCTGCCGGGGCGCAGCTTCCACGCGACGATCGACCTGGTCGGCGCCGCGCTCGATCCGCAGAGCCACCGCCTGCCGGTGCGCGCGACCATCGCCAACCCGGACGGCGCGCTCAAACCGCAGATGTTCGCGAGCTTCTCGATCCAGCGCCCGCACAGCGGCGACGCGCTGCTGGTCCCCGCCGAGGCGGTGATCCATGAAGGCGACGATGCCCGCGTCTGGGTGGTCCGGCCCGACGGCTTGCTGGTCGCGCGCACGGTCACGGCCGGCGAGGAGCAGGACGGCAAAGTCGCGATCGTCGCCGGGCTCAAGTCAGGCGAGCGCATCGTCACGGCGGGCGCGCTGTTCGTCAACGAAGCCGGTCTCGGCGAATGAACCGGATCGTCGAGTTCGCGCTGCGTCAGCGGCTGCTGATCGTCGGGATCTTCGTGGCCATGCTGGTGGCGGGGGGCGTCGGCTTCTACAATCTCAATATCGAGGCGTATCCCGATCCGGTCCCGCCGATGGTCGAGATCATCACGCAGACGCAAGGCCTGTCGGCCGAGGAGATGGAGCGCAACGTCACCATCCCGATCGAGGTCGGCATGGCGGGCATTCCGCATCTGACCGCGATCCGCGCGATCTCGCTGTTCGGGCTGTCGGACATCAAGATCCAGTTCAGCTACGACCTGACCAACGATCAGGCCAAGCAACAGGTCATCAACCGCCTGTCGCAGCTCCCCCCGCTCCAGGGTGGTGCCCAGCCGACCTTGTCCCCGACCAGCCCGGTCGGCGAGATCTTCCGCTATAAGATCACCGCGCCGAAGGGCTATTCGGTGATGGACCTCAAGACGTTGCAGGACTGGGTCCTCCAGCGTCGGTTCAAGCGCATCCCGGGCGTGATCGACGTCACCGGATGGGGCGGCAAGCTGCGCGCCTATGACGTGGTGATCGACAACGACCGGCTCGCCGCGCACAACGTCACGGTCGCGCAGGTGCTGGCGGCTCTCGGCAAGAGCGACGGCAATGTCGGCGGCCAGACGATCAACTTCGGGTCGCAGGCGGCGATCGTCCGCGGTATCGGCCTGATCCAGTCGGTGTCGGGGATCGAGAACGTGCTGGTCGGCACCGGCGGCGGCCAGCCCGTCCTGTTGAAGGACGTCGCGCATGTCCGCATCGGCAACGAACCGCGGCTTGGCATCGCCGGCTACAACGATCAGGACGACATCGTTCAGGGCATCGTCCTGATGCAGCGCGGCGCGCAGTCTATGCCGACGATCCTGGCCGTTCAGAAGGAAGTGTCCGACATCAACGCGTCGGGCATCCTGCCGCCGGGCGTCCATCTCGACCGGGTATATGATCGCTCCGACCTGATCCACCTGACGATTCACACCGTGCTGGAGAACATGGTGGTCGGCATCCTGCTGATCTTCGCGCTCCAGTGGATTTTCCTCGGCAATCTGCGCAGCGCGATCATCGTCTCGGCGACGATCCCGTTCGCACTCGCCTTCGCGATCCTGATCCTGGTGTTGCAGGGCGAGAGCGCCAATCTCCTCTCGGTCGGCGCACTCGATTTCGGGCTCGTGGTCGATGCGTGCGTCATCATGGTCGAGAACATCTTCCGCCACATGGTCGAGCGATCCGCGCATGTGGAAAACGGGAAGGGCCATTACACGCTCGCCAACCGCTTCTCGGCGGTGCTCGGCGCCAGCTCCGAGGTGAGCCGCGGGATCTTCTTTGCCGCCGCGATCATCATCGCCAGCTTCCTTCCGCTGTTCACGCTGACCGGCGTCGAGAGCCATATCTTCGGGCCGATGGCGAAGACCTATGCCTATGCGATCTCCGGCGGGCTGATCGCCACCTTCACGGTCGCGCCGGTGCTGGCGACGTTGCTGCTGCCCGACAAATTGTCGGAAGTGGAGACGTGGATCGTCGGCAAGCTGCGCCGCGTCTACGAGCCGGCGGCGGCGTTCGCGCTGGGCAACCGGGTCGTCGCGATCGGTGGCGCGCTGCTGCTGATGGCGGTCGCTCTGGTCGGCGTGCGGTCCCTCGGGATCGAGTTCCTGCCGCATCTCGAAGAGGGCAACATGTACATCCGCGCGACGCTGCCCGCGTCGGTCAGCCTCGAGGCGGGGCAGCCGGTGGTCAACGGCGTCCGCCGCATCCTGATGCAATATCCCGAAGTGCAGGCGGTATTGTCCGCGCATGGCCGTCCCGACGACGGCACCGACTCGACCGGCTTCTTCAACGCCGAGTATTTCGTGCCGCTGAAGCCGTTCGACACCTGGCCGAGTGGCGTCACCAAGGAGACGCTGACCGAGGAACTGTCGAAGCGGCTGTCGGCCAAATATCCCGGCGTCGACTTCTCATTCTCGCAGATCGTCGAGGATAACGTCGAGGAAGCGGCTTCGGGTGTGAAGGGCGCGAACTCGATCAAGCTGTTCGGCCCCGACCTGACGACGCTCGAGAAATACGCCGACCAGATCAAGGCGCAGATGTCCAAGGTCCGCGGGATCGAGGATCTCGGCGTGTTCCAGTCGCTCGGCCAGCCGACGGTGCGGATCGACGTCGATCGCGCGCGCGCCTCGCGCTACGGTCTGACCCCCGACGACATCAACGCGACCGTCGCCGCGGCGATCGGCGGCAAGTCGAACGTCGACCTGTACGAGAAGGACACCGATCGCCACTTCCCGATCGTCGTCCGGCTGAAACCCGAACAGCGCGACACGATCGACGCGATCCGCCGGATCACGATCGGCGCGCCGTCACCCGATGGTGCCAGCACGATCCAGGTGCCGCTGTCGGAGGTCGCCGACGTCAAGCTCACCTCGGGCGCGTCGTTCATCTACCGCGAGCATCAGGAGCGCTACATCCCGATCAAGTTCTCGGTCCGCGGCCGCGATCTCGGCGGTGCGGTCGACGAGGCGCATGCGCGGATCGAGCGGACCGTCCACCTGCCACCCGGCTATCACCTCGAATGGGCGGGCGAACTCGACAACCTCAACAACGCGGTCGCGCGATTGGAAGTCGTGGTGCCGATCAGTCTGTTGGTGATCCTGCTGCTGCTCTACGCGAATTTCGGCTCGATCCGCGACAGCCTGCTCGCGTTCTCGGCGATCCCGATGGCGATCATCGGCGGCGTGCTCGCGCTGGCGCTGACCGGAACCGCGTTCAGCATCTCGTCGGCGATCGGCTTCGTCGCGCTGTTCGGGATCGCGGTGATGGACGGGATCCTCGTGGTCACGACCTACAATCACGCAGTCGACGAAGGGTTTGCGCGGGAGAACGCGCTGGCGACGACTGTACGCCATAGCCTCAGGCCGGTCGTGATGACCTGCCTCGTCGCAGCGATCGGCCTGCTCCCCGCTGCCTTGTCGAGCGGGATCGGCAGCCAGGTGCAGAAGCCGCTCGCGCTGGTCGTGGTCGGAGGGATGACGCTCGCGCCGATCCTGATCCTGCTGGTGCTGCCGGTGCTGATCGACCGCTTCTCGAAGCGCGTACCGCCCGAGGATCGCGGCGCGCACGGGCGTGACGTCGGCCATCACGCCCATCCGGAGGCTCAAGCATGATGCGTCTCGCCATCCTCCTGCTCGCCGGCGTTACGAGCGCCTGCACGATCGGTCCGCGCAACCTCGACGCGCATGCCAGCCTGCCGCCCGGGCCCGCGGTGCAGACGTTTGCGCCTGCAAGCGCCGCCGCCCAATCCACTACGCTTCCAGCAGTACCGACCGAATGGTGGCGGACTTTCGGCAGCACACAGCTCGATACGCTGGTGAGCGAGGCGCAGGCGCATGCGACCGATATCGCCGTGGCGGAGGCGACGTTGCGGCAATATCGCGAGCAGGGTTCCGCCACGGCCGGCTCGGCGCTGCCGCAGGCCGATGTGAACTATCAGGCGGAGCGCACGCGGATCTCGAACGCGCTGTCGCCCGCGGTCGCGGACCAGAACCAGCAGCTCTACACGCTCTACACCGCGCAGGTGACGGTCAGCTATGCGCCCGACCTGTTCGGCGGCACGCGCTCGAAGATCCGCTCCGCCCGCGCCGCGACCGAGACGCAGCGGCAGCGGCTCGCGGCGGCGCGGACGACGGTGATCGCCAATCTGGTCGAGGCGGTGATCCAGCGCGCCTCGCTCGCCGAGCAGATCGTCGCGGCGCAGACCGCGATCGCGGTCAACCGCGACATCCTGCAGACATTGGTCAGGCGTCAGCAGCTCGGCGCGGTCGGGGCTGCCGATGTGTCGACGCAGCAGGCGGCACTGGCGACAGCGGAAGGCGCACTCCCCCCGCTGGTCCGCGCCGAAGCGCATCAGCGCGTCGTGATCGCAACGCTGATCGGGCGCTCGGCAGGCTCGGACCTGCCGCCGCTACCAACGCTCGCATCGCTCACCTTGCCGCGCGACTTGCCTCTGGTAGTCCCCTCCGATCTGGTCGCAAGACGCCCCGACGTGCTGGCCGCACAGGCGCAACTCGAAGGGGCAGGGGCCGATGTCGGCACTGCCATCGCCGCGCGGCTCCCCGCGATCTCGCTCAGCGGATCGGCGGGCGGCACGTCCGAACGGTTCGGCGACATATTCAAGAGCGGCAACCCGTTCTGGACGCTGATCGGCGGGATCACGCAGCCGATCTTCCACGCCGGCGCGCTCCGTCATCAGCAGCACGCCGCTGAGGCCGCGCTGGAGGGGGCGAAGGCGCAATATCGTGCCGCGGTGCTCCAGGCATTCGGCGACGTATCCGACGCGCTGACCGGTCTGCGGACCGACGCCGACGCGCTCGACTCCGCCACGCGGGCGACCGATGCGTCGGGGCGAGCGCTCGGGTTCGTCCGCCGCCAGCTCGCGCTCGGCGATGTCGGAACGCCTGCGCTGCTCAACGCCACCGCCACCGACGCGCAGGCCCGCGCGCAGGCGGTGCAGGCGCGCGCCGCACGGTTGTCGGACACGGTCGCGCTGTTCCAGGCCGCGGGCGGCGGCGTTTCGGGAGGGTAATCGATGGGCGGGATAACCGGCGCGACGAGCGGCAAGTTCGTCCTGATGGCGGCGACCCTGTTGTTTCACGGCAGGGTCGACAACGCACGCACCCTGATCGCGATCGTACCGGGCTCGCCGCATTCGGCAATCGGCGCCACGCTCGCCGATCGGATCGTGCACCGCGGCCGGGTCAAGATCGGCATCCGCGCGGAGTATCTCTACGCGCCGATCGTCGCGGTCGAACCCGATCCGGCGGCAGGCGCGGAGCTGCGGATCGGCCAGGATATCCTCGACGCCAACCCGATCGAGATAGACTTTCCGCACCACGAACTCCGCCTTTTGCTGCCCGGCGAAGCAGCGCACGCCGAACGCAGGATGACCGCGATCCCGGTCACGCACCAGGCCGACGGCTCGATGACGGTGCCGCTAACGCTCGACGCTGCGCCACCGACCGCGGCGGTGCTCGATCTTGCCCACGCCACCGACGTGGCCGCGCCGACCGCCGCCGGCGCCGTCGCGCTCGGGCATGCTGTCCTGAAGAACGTCGTCATCACACGCGGCGCTATCCCGTCGGTCGGGCTCACTGCGTTCAAGGACATGCGGGTGATCTTCGACCTCGGCCACGACCGGATCTGGGTCGCGACCTGACCCGGCTGTGGCGGTCGGCTGTCACTGCAAGCGGGCGGCCGATTCCTTCAGCGGGATGGCGGGCGATGCCAGATCGGCGTGGTCGGTCGGTGCAAGCAGGCCGATCAGCGCCCGACCCTGCACATAGTCGCGGGTCGCGTTGACGCAGTCGAGCGCGACGATGCGACCGTGCTTGAGATAGATCAGCGAAAACGATCGCGTCGCGGGCTCGCCGCGGATGATCACCGTGTCGTGGCCGGCCGAAAGCCCGACGGTCTGCAGTTTCAGATCATATTGATTGGACCAGAACCAGGGGACGGCGTGGTAGGGTTGCGGATCGCCGGTGATCGTTCGGGCGACGACGTTCGCCTGATCGGAGGCGTTCTGGACCGATTCCAGGCGGATGACGGCGCCGCCCGCATACGCATTGGCATGAGCCGCACAATCGCCGATCGCAAAGACATCGGGCAGGCTGGTGCGGCAGAACGTGTCGACCAGCACGCCGTTGTCACCCTCCGCGCCTGCCGCTAGAAGCGGCTCGACTGCGGGTTCGATACCGATGCCGACGATCACCATCTCGCACGCCAGTATTTCCCCGTCGATGAGACGCACGCCGCTGGCTGCACCGTCGCGTTCCTCAATGCAGGCGACCTTGGCTTCTAGGCGGATATCCACACCGTGCGCCCGATGCTCGGCTTCGAAGAACCGCGACAAGGGCTCGCCGGCGACGCGCGCTAGGACCCGGTCGAGCGCTTCGAGGACGGTGACGTGCTTGCCGAGTTTGTTCAGGACGGCCGCGGCTTCGAGCCCGATATACCCCCCGCCGATCACCACGACGCGGGAGACGCCCGGGAGTTCGGCGATCATCCGGTCGACGTCCGCGCGGTTGCGGACCGCGTGGACGCCGCGCAACGCATGCCCGGTACAGGACAGCCGCCGGGGCGATCCGCCCGTCGCCCAGACCAGTGATTCATAGCCGATCGCCGAACCGTCGCCGAGCGTCACGGTCTTTGCGATTGGATTGACGTGGGTTGCGCGACGGCCGGGCAGCAGCGTTATCGCGCGCTCGTCCCAGAACGCCGGTGGACGGATCAATAGGCGCTCGAACGGCTTGTCACCCGACAGATACTCCTTCGACAGCGGCGGCCGTTCGTAGGGATGGTCGGGTTCGTCGCCGAGCAGCGCGATGGTGCCCTCATACTTGCGTTGGCGCAGCGAGACCGCGGCCTGGGCCCCGGCATGGCCCGCGCCGACGATCAGAACGTCGTAGGAAGTCGTGTGCGTCATCCGTACCTCGTCGCCACGCCGCATGGCGTTGATATCTGCCGGGGCCGTCGATCCATGAGGACAGCCTGCTCCGCCGGCGATGATATCCGCGGCAGCGTCGCGCGTCACGTTCCCGTTCTCGGTGGGGCTAGGCAGACTGCCGGCGGGAACGGGAGGGTGAGGTTAATCGCCACCGACGCTAGCAAAACGCGAGGACACGAACCCCGTTTCCTCGACGGTTTCGAGCGTCCTCGAAGCGACCGCCTCGCCGATCAGCAACAGCGAGGGATCATGGTCGCTGATCGTCTCGACCAGAAACGCCAGTGCCGACAGCCGTCCGCGCAGAATGCGTTCGGTCGGAAGCGAGACGTTGACCGCGACCATCACCGGCGTGTCGGCCGCGCGGCCCGCCGCGATCAGGTTGCGCGCAACTTCGGCAGCGGCGGCGCGGCCCATGTAGACCGCGAGCGTTGCGTCGGGCGCGGCGAGCGCGGTCCAGTCGAGATCGAGCGCTTCGCCGGCGCGCGCGTGCGCGGTGACGAAGGTGAGCTTGCGCGCGAGGCCGCGCAGCGTCAGCGAGGCGCCGCCCGAGGCTGCGGCGGCGCTGGCGGCGGTAATGCCGGGGCATATCTTCACCGCGATGCCATTGGCGGCGAGATGATCCATCTCTTCGGTCGAGCGGCCGAAGATCGAGGGATCGCCGCCCTTCAGGCGGACGACGCGCTTGCCGGCGAGCGCTGCGCTGGCGATGATGACGTTGATCGAAACCTGATCCTTCGAATGACGACCCGATCGCTTGCCGACGCTTACCATCTCGGTTCCCGCCGGAACGAGCGCGAGGACGCCCGCGCCGACCAGCGCGTCGTAGAACACGATGTCGGCGGCGACGATCAGCCGTTCGGCCTTCCGCGTGAGGAGGTCGGGATCGCCGGGGCCGGCACCGACCAGCCAGACCGAACCGGGCGGGAAATCATGCGACATGGGCTGATCCTTGCGTGACGAGGAGTTTGGCGAGGGCAGGGCGGCACGATCCGCAATTGGTGCCGGCCTTCAGCGCCGCACCGATTGCGGGAACGTTGGCGAGCTGCTGGTCGGCGATCGCGGCGAGAATGGTCTTCAGCCCGACGTCGAAGCACGCGCAGACGATCGGGCCACGATCGACCTGAGCACCCGGCGCGCGGCCGGCGAGCAAGGTGGGCGCAGCGATGGCCTCGCTCAGTTGCGCGACGAGCCAGTCGCGGGGCGGGAGCATGCCGTCCCGGGTAACGAACAGGACGGCGGCGAGCCTGCCGCTCTCCAATATCGCGATCCGGCGCGAGCCCCGAGCCGCATCGACCGCTTCGATCCGCTGGCCCTTGGGCAGCAGCGCGTCGAGTGCGGCGGCGTCGCCGTTGCCCGCCATGTCCCACGCCGTTCCACCCGGTACCGCGACGCGCGTCGCCCACAGGCAATCGGGGCGCGTCGCCAGTTCGCCGCGGACCACGACGAAGCCGCGCCACTCGGTCGCGACGTGCTCGATCCGAACGGGCGTGGATTTGAAACCCGGCTGACCCGAGACAGGGTCGGCGAGCGGGCGAGGGAGAAGCCCGGCGCGGCCGCCGCTCGCGGTACGGTCGGTCCAGTGGATCGGCACGAACAGCTCGCCGATCCGCTGCGTCGCGACGACGGTCGCGCGGAAGACGCTGTCGCCCTGCGGCGTGATGACGCGCGCCAAGCCGCCATCAACGATCCCCAGCCGTACCGCGTCGTCGGGGTGAATCTCGACCAGCGGTTCCTCGCGGTGGCGCGCGAGCTTGGGCGACAGGCCGGTACGGGTCATCGTATGCCACTGGTCGCGGTAGCGCCCGGTGTTGAGCGTCATCGGCCATTGCGTAAGCGGGGCGGCAACCGGTTTTTGCACGACCCGGACGAGGCGCGCGCGTCCGTCCGGCGTCGAAAATCGGCCGTCCGCGAAGGGCGCGCCGCCCCAACGGAACGGCGTCATCGCATCATATTCCGCATTGCCCTTAGCGGCATGACCGGGAAGCGTGAACAGCCGCTTGCCATCGTTCTCATACGACGACAGCCGGCAATGCTCGCGCCAGATCTCGGCCGGACGGTCATAGGAGAACGCGGTCTTCCAGCCCATTCGCCGGCCGACTTCGGAGATGATCCACCAGTCGGGTTTCGCCTCGCCCGGCGCGGCCATAAACGCACGCTGGCGGCTGATCGTGCGATCGGAATTGGTGACGGTGCCGTCCTTCTCGCCCCATGCCGCGGCGGGCAGGCGGACGTGCGCGTGGACCGAGGTGTCGGTCGTCTCGATCACGTC
This sequence comes from Sphingomonas albertensis, assembly GCF_014358075.1. GTDB lineage: Bacteria > Pseudomonadota > Alphaproteobacteria > Sphingomonadales > Sphingomonadaceae > Sphingomonas > Sphingomonas albertensis. The sequence continues at coordinate 233,394 of NZ_JACONT010000001.1, forward strand.
GGAGACGACGACGAACGGGCAGGCGGCCAGCGCCTCGCGCACGCGCCCGGCGTCGGGCATCGACACCGCGGGGTTGGTCGCCATCACCCACAGCGCCTTGATCCGGCCGTTGCCGAGTTCGCGGAACAGGTCGACGGCCTTCAGCCCCGGCTTGGTCGCCATGTTGGGCGCGGCCCAGAACCGGCCGACGCGGGCGACGTTCTCGGGTGCGAAATCCATGTGCGCGGCGAGGCTGGACGCGAGTCCGCCGACCTCGCGACCACCCATCGCATTAGGCTGGCCGGTGATCGAGAAGGGGGCTGCACCCGGCTTGCCGATCCGCCCGGTGGCAAGGTGGAGATTGGTGATCGCGTTGACCTGATCGGTGCCCGACAGCGACTGGTTCACGCCCTGACTGAACATTGTCACGGTCTTCGGCGTCGCGGCGAACAGTTCGAAGAAGCGCCGGAGGTCCTGCGGCGGAACGTCGCAGATGCGCGCCACCGACCACAGGTCGCTGCCCTCGTCGAACTGGTCCCAGAACGCATCGGGCGTCGCGACGTGTGCGGCGAGATAGTCGTAATCGACCACGCCCGCGTCGCGACACCACGCGAGCAAGCCGTTCATCAGCGCGACGTCGGTGCCGGGCCGGATCGCGAGGTGGAGGTCGGCCTCGTCCGCGGTCTCGGTCCGGCGCGGGTCGATCACCACCAGCTTCGCGCCCGCGTCGCAGCGCGCGCGGATGCGTTGATAGACGATCGGGTGGCACCAGGCGGTGTTCGATCCGACCAGCACGATCAGGTCTGCAGCGTCGAGATCGTCGTAACTCGCGGGGACGATATCCTCGCCGAATGCGCGCATATGCCCCGCGACCGCGCTCGCCATGCATAGCCGCGAATTGGTGTCGATGTTCGCCGAGCCGATGAAGCCCTTCATCAGCTTGTTCGCGACGTAGTAATCCTCGGTGAGCAGTTGCCCTGAGACATAGAAGGCGACGCTGTTGGGGCCGTGCTGTGCGATCGTGTCGCGGAATCGTTTCGCGACGAGGTCGAGCGCCTTGTTCCAGGAGGCGCGACGCTGGCCGATCATCGGGGTGAGGAGGCGCCCTTCGAGTCCGGTCGTCTCGCCGAGATGCGTGCCCTTCGAGCAGAGCTTGCCGGTGTTGGCGGGGTGGTGCGGGTCGCCCTTGATCGTGACGGACCGCTCGCCGGTAGGAGTCGCGAGAATGCCGCAACCGACACCGCAATACGCGCACGTCGTGCGAACGGCCGCCATTAGCCCTCTCCCCCTTGGGGAGAGGGTTGGGTGAGGGGGAGTTGGGACGGGCAGCACGCGCCCCAACCCCTCACCCCGACCCTCTCCCCAAAGGGGAGAGGGAGCAGTGGCACGATCACGCCGCCGCTTTCATGGTCGAGGTGCGGCAGAGCAAAACCCGCCCACCGCTCACCTTCACCGGAATAACCGGCGTACACCCCTTGTCGTCGCCCAGCGCCTCGCCCGTATCCAGCGCGATCCGCCAGTTGTGCAGCGGGCACGCGACCGCGCCGCCATGCACGATCCCCTGCGACAGTCGCCCACCCTTGTGCGGGCACCGATCGGCGAGCGCGAAGACCTTGCCGTCGCCGGTGCGGAACACCGCGATGTCGTCGCCGCCGGTGACCTGCACGGTGCGGCTGCCGCGGACCGGGATCTCGTCGATCCAGCCGATATCGAGCCATTCGCCGATCATGCCATTTCCCTCGTTGCGTCCAGGGGAGTAAACCGCGCCATCGGCGCATGCTGCTCACGATGCTCGCCCGCCGCGCGCGCCGCCCACGGATCGTCCTGCGTGAACTGCTGCGAGAACAGGAACCGTGCCGCCAGCGCATCGCGGCCCTCCGGATCGTCGGCGATCCGTTCGCGAATGTATTCCACGCCGATCCGCTCGATCCACGGCGCGGTTCGTTCCAGATAGCGCGCTTCCTCGCGGTACAACTGGATGAACGCGGCGCAGTACTGCATCGCCTCCTCCTCGGTCGCGACCTTGCACAGGAAGTCGGTGGCGCGGACCTTGATCCCGCCATTGCCACCGACCGACAGCTCGTAGCCGCTGTCGACGCAGACCATGCCGAAATCCTTGATCGTCGCCTCGGCGCAGTTGCGCGGGCAGCCGCTGACCGCGATCTTGAACTTGTGCGGCATCCAACTGCCCCAGGTCATCCGCTCGACCTTGACGCCGAGCCCGGTCGAATCCTGCGTTCCGAACCGGCACCAGTCCGAGCCGACGCAGGTCTTCACGGTCCGCAGCGACTTGCCGTACGCATGCCCGCTGACCATCCCCGCGGCGTTCAGATCCGCCCAGACCGCTGGCAGATCCTCCTTCTTGATCCCGAAGATGTCGAGCCGCTGGCCGCCCGTCACCTTGACCATCGGCGCATCGTATTTCTCGACGACATCGGCGATCGCGCGCAGCTCGCGCGGGTTGGTGAGCCCGCCCCACATCCGCGGCACGACCGAATAGGTGCCGTCCTTCTGGATGTTGGCGTGCACGCGCTCGTTGACGTAGCGGCTCTGCTGGTCGTCCTTGTAGTCGCCCGGCAGCGCGCAGAGCAGATAGTAATTGAGCGCAGGCCGGCACGACGAACACCCGTCCGGCGTCGACCAGCTCATCTTCTGCATGACTTCGGGGATCGAGCGCATACCTTGCGCGACGATCTCGCGGCGGACGTCGTCGTGGCCGAAGCTGGTGCATTTGCACATCGTCTTGACCGAACGTTCGCCCGAATACTCGTCGCCCAGCGTGACCGCGAGCAGCGTCTCGACCAGCCCGGTGCACGATCCGCACGACGCCGACGCCTTGCAGGTCGCGCGGACCGCATCGAGCGTCGCGTTCCCGGCGCCGATGCACGCCACGACCTTGCCCTTGGTGACGCCGTTGCAGCCGCAGATCTCTGCATCGTCGGAGAGCGCCGCAACGGCCGCCTTAGGGTCCGCTTGCGCCCCTCCAGAGGCGAAGGACTGGCCGAAGATCAGCATGTCGCGGATCGGAGCGATGTCTTCCGCCCGCTTGAGCAGGTCGAAATACCAGCCGCCATCGGTCGTGTCGCCGTACAGCACCGCGCCGACGATCCGGTCGTCCTTGACCACGACGCGCTTGTAGATGCCGCGCGAGGCATCGCGCAGGACGATGTCCTCCGCGCCTGCACCGCCCGAGAAATCGCCTGCCGAGAACACGTCGAGCCCGGCGACCTTCAATTTGGTCGAGGTCACCGATCCGCGGTAGCCGCTGTGACTGTCGGTCAGCCCGTCGGCGAGCGCGCGACACATGTCCCACAGCGGCGCGACGAGGCCGTAGACGTTGCCGTCATGCTCGACGCATTCGCCTACCGCGAGGATCGATGGGTCGCTGGTGACCATGTGGTCGTCGACCTTGATCCCGCGGCCGATTTCGAGCCCGGCGTCGCGCGCGAGGGCGACGGAGGGGCGGATGCCGACTGCCATGACGACGAGGCTGGCGGGGATCAGCGTGCCGTCTTTCAGCAGCACGCCCTCGACGCGGGTATCGCCGACGATCTCGGCGGTGTTGGCTTCGGTGAGGATGACCTGACCGCGCGATTCCAGCGCCGACTTGAGCAACCACCCCGCCGCCTCGTCGAGCTGCCGCTCCATCAGCGTCGGCATCAGGTGGATCACCGTGACCTTCATGCCGCGTAACGTGAGGCCGTGTGCGGCCTCCAGCCCGAGCAGCCCGCCGCCGATGACGACCGCGGCGCCACCCTTTCCAGCAGCGGCGAGCATATGGTCGACGTCTGCCATGTCGCGGAACGAGATGACGCCGGGCAGATCCTTGCCGGGGACGGGGATGATGAACGGATCGGAGCCGGTCGCGATCAGCAGCCGGTCGTACGACACCGTCAGCCCAGAGCGCGCGGTGACGGTCTTCGCCGTCCGGTCGATCGCCTGGACCGGATCGCTGGTCACCAGTTCGATCGTGTTGGTGGCATACCAGGCGTGGTCGTTGATGACGATCTGCTCGAACGTCTTCTCGCCCGCCAGCACCGGCGACAGCATGATGCGGTTGTAGTTCACGTGCGGCTCGGCACCGAAGATCGTCACGCGGTACCGGGTCGGATCGCGCGCGATCAGTTCCTCGACCGCGCGGCAGCCGGCCATGCCGTTGCCGATCACGACCAAGTGTTCGCGGGTGTCGGGGGAGGGGGTTTGGTGGTCCATCAGATCGTCCAGTCGGGTTGGAGCCGGGGAAGGGAGGTCATGCGGGGAGCGCGCGGTTGACCGAGCGGTCGCTGGTGCGGCGTGCGTCGAGCGCCGCGTCGAGCAGCGCGCGCTCGTCCGATTTGTGCGTGGCCGAGAAGCGGACGGCGAGCGCGCAGACCGCGGTGCCTGCGACGACGTAGCCGAGCACGATGAGGCATTGCTGCGGGGTGGCCGACGCCTTGTTGAGGAACCCCGCCGCGACCGCGCCGATGTTGCCGCCCGCGCCGATCAGCCCGGCGACACCGCCCAGCGCCTTGCGGTCGATGAACGGCACCAGCGCATAGGTCGCGCCGCACGCCATGTGCGTGAACAGCCCGAACATCGTCATCGCCAGGATCGCGAGCGTGACGCTGCCGGCATGACCGAACAGCACCAGCCCGACGCCTTCGCCGAGCATCAGCGCGAACAACAGCAGCGCGCGGCCATCGAGGCCCTTCACGAGCGCGATCCGGTCGCTCGCGATCCCGCCGAGCGCACGGGCGAACAGCGCGAGACCGCCGAATATCCCGGCGGCGAGGCCCGCATTGGTCAGCGAAAGGCCGAATCGGTCGACGTAATAGCTGGCGGCGATGTTATGGATGAAAATCTCGACGCCGAAGCACGCGCCATAGGTCGCAGCGAGCATCCAGGTGCGGTAATTGGCGGCGGCGCGGCGGAAGATCGCCATGCCGGTCGCCTTGCCGCCGTCGAGGTCGATGCCCGCCGCGCGGAGGTCGACGATGTCGCCCTGCGGCGTATCCTGCGTGTAGCGCGCATAGACGAACGCCATCGCGACCATAGCCACGCCGGGTACGAACATCGCCGCGCGCCAGCCGAAGGCGTGCTCGACGCCTAGGCCGACCAGCGCCGCGACTACCAGCGGCATCAGGCTCTGCGCCGCGCCGCCGCCGGCATTGCCCCAGCCGCCGACGGTCGCGTTCGCGGTGCCGACGACGTTGGGCGCGAACATCACGCTCGTATGATATTGCGTGATGACGAACGATGCGCCGATCGCGCCGATCGCGAGGCGGAAGAACAGGAACGTCTCGTAGGTCTGCGCGAACGCCAGCCCGAACACCGGGATCGCACCGATCAGCAGCAGCCACGTATAGGTGCGCCGCGGACCGAACCGGTCGCAGAGCGGCCCGACCACCAGCCGCACCAGGATCGTCACCGCGACCGCGGCGATGTTGATATTGGCGATCTGATCCTTGCTGAGGCCGAACTCGGCCTTGATCAGCGGCATCAACGGCGCGGCGGCGAACCACGCGAAGAAGCACACGAAGAACGCGAGCCACGTGACATGGAACGCGCGCATCTGCGGCGTGGCGGCGCTGAACAGGTCGATCCTGGTGGCTTTCGGCGCGGCGGTGTCGATACCCGGTGATGCGAACAACATGGTCGGTCCCCCATCTGCGATGGACAAAGAAAAAGCCGCCCCGACGGCGACCTTGCGGACGCATCGGAGCGGCTTCGTTGCCTATGGACGATCGGTCGATCGTCCTACGCGGTCGGGTCCCGTCGTTGGAACCGGTCTCGCGATGATTTCGTGTCCGACTCCCTTGCCGGACGCTGCGAAGATGACCGAAGTGGCCGTATCGCGCAAGCGTCATTTCGCGGGTGCAGCAGATTTGGGAGGGGCGGCATCGCCACTACCCAAACGCAGATTGTTTCCCCGCGAAGGCGGGGACCCAGACTGGGCTCCCGCCTTCGCGGGAGAACAAGGAGGAGCGGACTGCGGTCGCCTTTATGGCAATCCAGCCAGATACCCCTCGATATCATCCGGATCGAACGCCCGCCGATCGAAGAACGCATCGCGCCCGAGGATCAGCCGCCCCTGCGTCGATCCCGCGCCGATGCTGTCCGCGCCGATCGCCCCCTCCAGCTTCGAACTCGCATTGGGCAGCGGCGCGCCCGAGCCCGCCAGCGCCGCACGATACACGTCAGGACGAAAAACCCCTTGCGCGACGTCCGCCTCCTCGGCCGAGAACGGCGTACCGTCCCAGCGCACCATCTGCGAATACAACCACGCCGCCTGACTGCGCCACGGGAAGTTTGCCGCCTCGCGGTACTGGAACATGAAGTCGGGCACGTGGATCGGCACCGCGTCCTTTACCAGCCGCACCCGGTCGCCGATCGCCCTGGACACCGCATCGACCGGGGCATCGAGATACTCTCGGCGAGACAGGATCGCCGCATTCTCCTCGAGCGTGTCCGGATCGACGAACTGCGCGGCGGCAGCGTGCAGTGCACGGATCAGCCGGTGGACGACGTCGCCACGCTCGGCCAGCGTCGCGGCGCGCATTGCCAGTACCTTCTCGACGCCACGCCGCCAGACCTGTGCGGTGACCAAAGCGATCCGCCCGACCCCGCGATCGACCGCGACTCCGTTCCAGGGTTCGCCGACGCAGATGCCGTCGACCTCGCCCGCGGCCAGCGCATCGGCCGCAAAGGTCGGGCTGGTCGTGACGATCTCGACATCGGTGTCGGGACGAATACCGACTGCCGCCAGCCAGTAGCGCAGCATGTAGTTATGGCTCGAATAGCGATGCACCACGCCGAACCGCAGCCGCCGGCCCGCTGCGACGCGCGCGATCGCCACCGTCTTCAATCGCGCGCCGAGCAAGACGGGATCGCCTAGCGCATCCCCGTCGAGCACCTCCGCGGCGAGCGGCAGCGACAGCGTGATCGCATTGCCGTTCAGCCCCAGCACGAACGGTACCGCCATCGGCACCGCCGGTCGTCCGCGCCCCAGCGCGGTCGCGATCGCCAGCGGCGCGACCATGTGCGCGGCATCGGTATGCCCGTACAGCAGCCGATCGCGCACCGTCGCCCACGTCATGTCGCGGACCAGTTCGATCTCCAGTCCCTCGGCCTCGGCGAACCCGCGTTCGCGCGCGAGGATCGGCAGCGCCGCATCGACGAGCGGGAGGAAACCGATGCGGACCCGGTCGAGCGCCATCACAAATCTCCCATGAGCGCATCGCTGGTGATGATCGCGTCGGCGATCTCGGCGATCCTGCGGTTGGATCGCATCGCCTGCGCGCGGAGCAGGCCGTACGCGGTCGGCTCGTCGATCCCGCGGCGTTTCATCAGGATCGCCTTGGCACGGTCGACGGTGGTGCGATCGGCGAGTGCGCTGCGAGCCTCGTGCAACTCCGCCTGTAATCGTGCGAACGCCTGGAACCGGCGGATCGCGAGGTCTATGACCGGCTTGATCCGCTGCTTGGCCAGCCCGTCGACGATATACGCCGACACGCCTGCATCGACCGCCGCGGCGGTGGACTCCGCATCGCTCTGATCGACGAACATCGCGATCGGCCGCGCCAGCGCGCGCGATACCGCGAAGAATTCCTCGAGCATGTCGCGGCTCGGGTTTTCGAGGTTGATCAGCACCACGTCCGGCGCGGCCTTCTCCAGCGCGGCGACCATCCCCAGCGTGCCGTCGATCACCACGATATCGTCGAGCCCCGCCTCGCGCAGGCCGTCCGAGATGATCGCCGCCCGCGTCGTGCTCGTGTCGATGATCGCGATCCGCATGCCGTCATCCTATGCGGCGCCGCACCAAATGGCGAGCGGCGGATGGGCGGGTCCAAATGCCACCATCACACGGTGGCCGGCACCGAGCTCGCGACGAATCTGACGGCGATGGCGCCTGTCCGATCGGCCACGATGTCGAGCGCTGCAAAAAGTCGAGTAGTTCTGGCGCATGTCGCGGCTACCGACTATACCGCTCGGTACTGAAGTGTTTTCCTAGCGGTCGAAACGTTACCGCAGGGTCCGCAGGAGAGTGGCGATGTCGATACTCATCAACGGGTTAGCAGTAGCGCCGCCTGACGACCCTCGTGTCTCGCTGCTCGATCTGCTGCGCGAGGGTCTGCATCTCTCCGGCACCAAGAAGGGCTGCAATCAGGGTGCGTGCGGCGCGTGCACCGTCCTCGTCGATGGCGAGCGGATCGTGTCCTGTCTCGCGCTCGCTGTTCAGTATGACGGGCGCGAGGTCACGACGATCGAGGGGCTGGCCGACGGCGATGCCCTGCATCCGTTGCAGCAGGCATTCATCGATCATGATGGGTTCCAGTGCGGCTACTGCACGCCGGGGCAGATCTGTTCGGCGATCGGCATGGCGGCGGAGGCCAAGCGCGGTGTGCCGAGCCATGTCAGCGCGGATCTCGCCGCCCACGTGACGCTGACCCGCGAGGAACTGCAGGAGCGGATGAGCGGCAATCTGTGCCGCTGCGGCGCGCATAACGGGATTATCGACGCGATCCGCGAAACCCTGACGTCCGAGCGCGGCCCGATGGAGATGGTGGTATGACCCCGTTTACGTATGCGCGGGCGGAAGACGCCGCCGATGCCTTGCGGCTAGGGCAGGCAAACGCGACGGCCTATCTCGGCGGCGGCACCAATCTGGTCGACCTGATCCGCGAGACGGTCGCGCGTCCGACCGGGCTGGTCGACGTGACCGGACTGTCCGGCGGTATCGAGGAAACCGATGGCGGCGGCCTGATGATCGGCGCAGCAGTCCGCAACACGGCGCTTGCCGAGCATATCAAGGTTCGGAGGCGCTACCCGGTGCTGTCGCGCGCGATCCTGGCGGGCGCGTCGGCGCAGATCCGCAACATGGCGACCGTCGGCGGCAATCTGCTCCAGCGGACGCGGTGCACCTATTTCTACGACACCGACGGTTCGCGGTGCAACAAGCGCATGCCGGGGTCTGGTTGCGACGCGATCGAAGGGTTCACGCGGGGGCACGCCATTCTCGGTGCATCCACGGACTGCGTGGCGACGCACCCGTCGGACATGTGCGTGGCGCTCGCCGCACTCGACGCGATCGTTCACCTGCACGGGCGGGGCGGCGCGCGAACATTACCGTTCGTAGAACTGCACCGGTTGCCGGGCGATCGGCCGGAGTTCGATACCGTACTGGAACCGGGTGAACTGATCACTGCGATCGAACTGCCGCCGATGAGTTTGGCGGCCAACTCGACCTATCGCAAGGTGCGCGACCGGGCGAGCTATGCCTTCGCGCTGGTGTCGATCGCGGCGGCGCTGGAGATCGAGGGCGGACGCATCACGGACGTGCGGATCGCGCTGGGTGGGGTCGCGCACAAGCCGTGGCGGGCGTCGAAGGCGGAGGCCGCGTTACGGGGCGGACCCGCGACCGAAGAGGCGTTCCATGCCGCCGCTGTCGCCGAGATGGCGGACGCGGTGCCGCTCCGCGACAACGGCTTCAAGATCGAACTGACCAAGCGCGCTCTCGTCGCCGTCCTTGGCGACCTTGCCGGAGCAGCAGCATGAGCATTGTCGATACGGTCAAGGAAACCGCGCAGGGTCTGGTGCAGGGCGCGATGAGCAAGCTGGTTCCAATGGCACCCGACAGCTGGATTCCGGGCGGCTTGCCCGATCCGCTGATCCGTCAGCAGCACGGACTGATCGGCACGTCGGTGTCGCGGCTCGATGGTCCGCTAAAGGTGCGCGGTGCGGCGCCGTTCGCGGCGGAGTTTTCGCTGGAAGGCATGGTCTATACCGCGCTCGCTTATGCGACGATCCCGCGCGGGCGGATCGCGGCGATCGACGTCGCGGCGGCCGAGGCGGCGCCGGGCGTCGTGCTGGTGATGACGCATCGCAACGCGCCGCGGATGAACAAGCCGGCGGTGTTCGGATCGTCGCCGACCGCCGCGGGCCCGGCGGACTTGCCGGTGATGCAGGACGACCGTGTTCACTGGAACGGCCAGCCGATCGCGCTGGTGCTCGCCGAGACGCAGGAGCAGGCCGATCACGCGGCATCGCTGATCGTCCCGACCTATACTACCGAACCGTCGACCACGTCGTTCGAGGCAGCAAAGGCGGCGGGCCCGCAGCCGGGGCTGTTCATGGGGCAGCCGTTGCTGAACGAGATCGGCGACGCGGACGCCATGCTGGCGGCGGCACCGCACAAGGTCGATCACGTCTATCGCACGCCGCCTCACAACCACAACGCGATCGAGCCGCATGCCGCGACGATCGCGTGGGTCGGCGACGACCTGATCGTCCACGACGCGAGCCAGCTCGTCACCGCTGCCGCACAGACGATTGCCGACGTGTTCGACCTGAAGGCGGGGCAGGTACGTCTTACCTCCCCGTTCGTGGGTGGAGGGTTCGGTGGCAAATGCCTGTGGGATCATCAGATTCTCGGCGCCGCCGCGGCCAAGCTGGCCGGGCGACCGGTTCGGATCACGCTGTCGCGTGAAGGCGTCTACCGCATCGTCGGTGGCCGGACGCTGACCGAACAGCGCGTCGCGATCGGGGCGGACGCCGATGGCCGCTTCAAGGCATTGATCCACACCGGGGTCGCCGCGATGACCCCGCACAACAACATGCCCGAGCCGTTCATCCTCGGCACGCGTGGCGGCTATGCAGCGGACAGCTTCAAGCTGTCGGTCGAGACCGTGACGATGAACATGCTCGCCAACACGTTCATGCGCGCGCCGGGCGAGTCCGTCGGCACCTTCGCGCTGGAATCCGCGATCGACGAACTGGCGATCGAACTCGACATCGACCCGATCGCGCTCCGCATCCGCAACGAGCCCGACAAGGATCCCACCTCGGGCCTTCCGTTCTCGTCGCGGCATATCGTCGAGGCGTGGCGCACCGGAGCGGAGCGGTTCGGCTGGAGCGAGCGGAGTGCTCAGCCGGGTACGCGTCGGGAAGGCGAGTGGCTGATCGGCATGGGCTGCGCGACGGGGACCTATCCCTATTACCGGATGCCGGGGGCAGCCGCGCGGATCACGCTGCGCCGGGACGGACATGCGTTGGTCGAGGTTGCCGCGCAGGAAATGGGGATGGGCACCGCGACGACCACCGCGATGGTGGCAGCCGATCGGTTGGGGCTGCCGCTAGACTATGTCTCGGTCGGCTATGGCGATTCGATCATTCCCGGCGCGATCCTGGCCGGTGGATCGCAACAGACCGCAGCGATCGGCGCAGCCGTGATCGCCGCGCATCATGCGCTGGTCGCCGAACTGCTGAAGCTGGCGGGCAATGACTCGCCGCTCGCAGGTCTGTCGCCAGATGAGGTCGGAAGCGAGGACGGCGGGCTGACCAAGCTCGACGATCCCTCGCGGCGCGAGAGCTATGTCTCGATCCTGGAGCGGGCGCAGCGCGACAGCGTCGTCGTGACCGAGGAGGCATCGCAACCGCTCGAATTGATGCACTGGTCGATGCATTCGCATAGTGCGCTGTTCTGCGAAGTGCGCGTCAACGCGGTTACCGGCGAAACGCGCGTCAGCCGTTTTCTGGGTGCGTTCGATTGCGGGCGGATCCTCAACCCGAAGACCGCGCGCAGCCAGTTCCGCGGCGGGATCATCATGGGGCTCGGCATGGCGTTGATGGAGGAGACGCAGTTCGACGAGCGCAACGGCCGTATCATGAACCCGAGTTTGGCGGAGTATCATATGCCCGTGCATCTCGACGTGCCCGAGATCGACGTGATCTGGACCGATATCGCCGACCCCCATACCCCGATGGGCGCGCACGGCGTGGGCGAGATCGGCATCACCGGAGTCGCGGCGGCGGTGGCGAATGCGATCTACAACGCCACGGGAAAACGCGTACGGGACTTGCCGATCACTTTGGACAAGGTGCTGATCTGACAGAACAGCGTCGCCGGTCGGTCCTTCCTGCGTCTGTCTACGGTTTGCTGGCTTGGCGGGGGAAAGTTGCGCGATGGCATTGCGGTACGTTTGGACGGTGTGCCTTGTCGGCCTGATGATCCTCGGAACGCCGGGAGCGACTGCCGCAAAGAATGCGCCAGCCAAACGCCTCGTCATAATTGATGACGACGTCGTTGGACTGAACGGTGCGCCCGTGCTGCTGCTCCAGGCGCCCGATGTCGAGGTGCTCGGGATCACGACGACTAGCGGCTCGGTATGGCGCGACACCGCCACGGCGTACGCATTGCGGACGGTCGAAATCCTCGGGCGTACCGACGTGCCGGTTGTGCCGGGCGCGACCTATCCGCTGCACAACACCCAGGAGTTGACCAAGCGGTGGGAGGGGCTGTACGGACGGCTCGAGTTCAAGGGGCCGTGGACCGAGCCCGTGTCCGGCGGTTCGCTCGGTACGCCGTCGCCTTCGGTCGTGCCCAGCCTGCCGATCGGCGATCCCGTCACCGGGCCTTCCCGCGAGATCGCCGCCGCGTTCCTCGTCCGAATGGTCCGCGCATACCCGCACCAGATCACGCTGTTCGCTACGGGTCCGATGACCAACATCGCGATCGCGCAGAGCCTCGATCCGAGTTTTGCCGCGAATGTGAAGGAACTGGTCTACATGGGCGGTAGTCTCAATCCGCAACAGACGCTCGACACGCCGGCGGCCGCGGCGTTCGCGCGTGAGTTCGTCAATACGCCGCGGCGTGAATTCAATATCCGTTGGGACCCCGAAGCGGCGCGGATCATGGCGCACGGGGCGTGGCCGAAGGTGACGATGGTGCCGGTCGATCCGTCGACCGGGACCCAGTGGACGCGCAGCTTTCTCGACAGCTTGAAGCCCGCTCGTACCACGCTCACAGAAACGCTCCAGACCGGGCTCGAACCGGGTTTTCCGATGTGGGACGAGATTGCGGCGATGGTCTGGCTGGAGCCGTCCATCGTCACGCGAGCGGAAACGCTCTACGTCGATTTCGACACGAACCAGACCGCTGGCTACGGCGATACGCTGTCATGGCATGACGCGTACCGCCCGCATCTGGGAGAACGCGCGCAGAGTGTCGTGCTTCGTGTCGACCGCGCGAAGCTGGAGGCAGGCATGCGTGCGCTCTACATGCGGCCTTTACCGCGCTGAACCTCGCCGCGCCGATGTTGCCGACTGGTACTGAGCCGACTGGGGCAAAGATGTCGCGGTGGTCGGCAAAAGTGCATCGGGCCTGATCCGCCCTATTGCCGCACGTTACAGTGGTGTTACCGATCGGTGACGGGTCCGGGGCACACGGATCGACGCAGGAGGATGCTCGAAACCCAAGGGGGACCATCCATGATTCGCTTGCCCGTTCGTACGTCTGCCATCGCCCGCCTGCTGGCCGCCAGCGCGCCGTTACTCGCTTTCGCCGTACCTGCCGCCGCACAGGACCAGGCCCCGACAGGCCAGGCCGTCGGTGCTCCGGACAGCGATCAGGGTCTTGGCGAGATCGTCGTGACAGCGACCCGCCGGCAGGAATCTTCGAAGGACGTCCCGCTCGCGGTCACCGCGATCAGCGGCGAGAAGCTCGACGTGCTCAACTCGAGCGGCCTGGATATCCGGTTCCTCGCCGGTCGCACGCCGAGCCTACAGGTGGAGTCGTCGTTCGGCCGTACCTTCCCGCGCTTCTACATCCGCGGGCTCGGCAACACCGATTTCGATCCCAACGCAGCGCAGCCCGTCTCGGTCGTCTATGACGACGTCGCGCTCGAAAATCCGATGCTGAAGTCTTTCCCGGTATTCGATCTGCAGAGCGTCGAGGTTCTTCGTGGTCCGCAGGGCACGCTGTTCGGGCGCAACACGCCGGCGGGGGTCGTGAAGATCAATTCCGCCAAGCCCAATCCCGACAAGGTGTCAGGCTACGCGACCGGATCCTGGGCGACCTACAACACCATCAACGGCGAGGCGGCGATCAATCTGCCGATCGGCAACGGCTTCGCGTTCCGCGCGTCTGGCTTGATCCAGTCGCGCGACGATTGGGTCACCAACGACTCCGCCACGGGTAACGCCGACCGCAAGCTCGAAGGCTATCGCGACGTCGCCGGCCGCTTCCAGCTCGGCTATACCAGCAGCGATTTCAACGCGTTGCTGAACGTCCACGTCCGCGACCTAACCGGGTCACCGCGCATCTTCCGCGCCGGGTTGTTCAAGCCGGGCACCAACGACTTCAACACCGGCTTCGACCCGAAGCATGCTGCGCTCGACGGCTATACCAGCCAGAGCCTGACGCAGTGGGGCACGAACCTGCGCCTCGACTATCATCTCGACGGCATCGGCACCTTCTACTCGGTCACAGGCTATGAACAGGCCAAGGTCGAGAGCACCGGCGATGTCGACGGCGGCAACAACTACACGTTCCTTGGCGGCACGATCGGCGCGATCGGCGTCGGACTGTTCCCGTCGAACACCGGCGGCCTCACCAAGCCGAAGGAGTTCAGCCAGGAACTGCGCTACGCGAGCGAGGACATGAACGGCATCCGCCTTCAGGGCGGGCTGTATTATTTCCATCAGACGTTGCGGTACAATCAGTACGACTATGCGTTCGGCGGCACCGGTTCGCGCGCGACCGACCTGACGCAAGATATCTTCCACGACAATCGCAACGAGAATTACGGCGCGTTCGCGTCGATCGAGGCGAAGCTGACCGAGTTGCTGACGTTGCGCGCCGGCGTCCGCTATTCGCACGACTACCGCAACGACCTCGTCACCGCGCCGATCCCCGGCACCGGGATCAGCGACACGCTGCCGGCCCGCGCGGTGGTTCGCGGTTCGAACGTCACCTGGGACGCCAGCGCAACCTACGAACTGACGCCGGCAATCAACGTCTATTCGCGGCTCGCGACCGGCTATCAGGGCCCGGCGATCCAGGATCGCGTGACTTTCGGCAGCGTCCAGAGCACAGCGCCCAAGCAGACCACCTTCTCGGGCGAAAGCGGGTTCAAGGGCACGCTGCTCGATCGGAAAGTGAACTTCTCGCTCGACGCTTATTGGTACAGCACCAAGGACCTGCAGATCACCGCGGTCGGCGGCAGCAGCAATTCGGCACGGCTGATCAGCGCGAACAAGGCGATCGGCTACGGCGTCGAGGGCGAATTCGAGGCGCGGCCATTGCCAGATCTCACGCTGACCGCGAGCGGCAGCTACAACTTCACCGAAATCCGCGATCGGAACATCGGCGTCGGGGTATGCGCGACCTGCACGGTACTCGATCCGATCGTCAACGGGTTCGCGGTGATCGACGGCAACGATCTTCCCCAGGCGCCGCGCTGGATCGCCAACTGGACGGCGCGCTACGGGATCCCGCTCGGTAACGGCGGGGAAGTCTATGCCTATACCGACTGGGTCTATCGCAGCCGCATCAACTTCTTCCTGTACGAGGCCGTCGAATTCACCGGCAAGTCGTCCCTCGAAGGCGGCCTGAAGGTCGGCTACAAGTCGCCGCAGGGGTATGAAGTCGGCGCCTTCGTCCGCAACATCACCAACCAGTATCGCAGCATCAGCGCGATCGACTTCAACAACCTGACCGGCATGATCAACGAACCGCGGATCATCGGCGGTCAGTTCAAGGTCGCATTCTGACCGGTCGCGGCGCCGTTCGTCGAGGCGGGCGGCGCCTCGAGGCGGTTACTTGCGGCAGGCGCCTGCGACGTGCGACGCGGACTGATCGATCGTGATCGCTAGCGGGCCCTTGGGGGCTTGTCCGGCCATTTTCAGTCGTCCGGTGAATCCGTTGGCGGTGTAGGTGCCGGCGCGCGTGATCTGCATCGGACCGCCCTTTTTCTGCGGGCAGGTCAGCGTCTGCGCGTAACGACCGCCGGCGATCTGCACGTGGTCGACCCGGCATTGCGCCTTCGGGTCGGGGACCAGCAGCGCCGCGACGCCGGTCTCGGCCGATACCGGCGTCACGCACTTGTGCTCGGTCTTGGAGCGACCCTTCATCATCTTCAACAGGAAGCCCGGTGCGCCGGGTATGACCAGATCGACCGCGGTGGAGACGATATCCCAACGGCCTGGAGCGATGCTCTGGGCCGGGGCTGCGGCCGGTGTGACGAGAAGAATAAGACCGAGATATTTGCGCATGTCGCCACAGTGACGCAGGTGCGGGCGGGGCGCAACCGGGTTCGCTGGTGCTTGCAGCCACGGAGGAAAGGGCCGGATCGTCGACACTTACGAGGTCCGCGCTGCGCACGTCATCGTCCGGTCCATCCCCCGGGGGCGGCGACGGATGGCGAGGCATCGGCAAGATCTTCGCGCTGAGACCCGCAATGATTTGCGTGAAACGTCCGCCGGCGCTTAGGATGGGCTATGGAAAACACCGCACCCTCGCTCGACCTGTTCACCCTTCTCGAAATCGCGCTGGAGGAGCGCAACGAGGCCGCCGAGGCGTTCGATATCTTCAAGCAGGATGCCGTGATGGCGCATGCGCCGGAAGCCGGACACGAACCGGCCGTCACGAGCGAGGACGCGGCAAAGGCGGCGGCCGAGGAAGTCGACGGCTTCAGCGCGGAAGTCAGTGGCTTGCTCCAGGCCGCTTCGGACGAGGACCTGTCCTCTGCCTACCGGCAATCGGGCGGCGAGGTCGGTAATCCGGTTGCCGAGGCGCTGCTCGGCGAACTCAAGCGTCGCAACCTGGGTATCTGACCTGGCCTGTCCCTGCGGTCACCGTCCGGGACGGTAACGGCGTTCGACATGGCCCTTCAATTCGTCGGGATAAAAATAGACCGGGCGCAGATCGCCGCGTGCGTACCGCGTCACCTGGTCGGCGAAATGGGGTGAGGCGATATCGCCGCTCTGGCCGCCGGCCATGACCGCGGATGCCCTTACGCGCGGGCCGAACTCGACGACCGCGACGAAGCTGTTGCCGCTGGTGCCATAATAACGCTTCGTTCCCGGCCAGGGCTTGGCGCCGAACGATGCCAGGCTGCCCCATTGAGCCGAGGTGAACGGCACCGGGATCGAGGGTCGCGCATCGTCGAAATGTGGTTTGATTGCATCATCGAGCCGCTGGAATCGGTTGATGTCCTGCCAAGGCGTCCGCCAATCGCCGAAATCGCGACCAAGCCGATCGACGGCGGCCGTCAACGCCGCGAGCTTTGCATCGGGACCGACCCGCGTGGCGATATAGTCCGGGACGTTCAGCCGCTCGGCTTGCGCAAAACTACCGACCTCGCGCCACAATTGATCGCCCCAGAATACCGCGAGGCTGGTCGCGGTAGAGTCGTAGCTCCAGCGGCAGTCCCATGACCTGAGCAGTGCGATCGGTGCCTCCAGCGCCTTGCGACGCGGATCATGGGCGGGCAGGGCGCTCCAGGCCATGACCAGACCGGGCAGCAGCCGGGCGAACGCCGGCAGATACGGATCGAATGCCGCCCCCCACAGCGTATCGCGCGTCCAGCCGGACTTGCCCGTCAGCAACAGATCGGCATGCACGCCGCGCGCATTGCCGCCGACCTGATCCATGTAGCGGGGATAGTCCGCCGGTTTGGGACTGTCGGGACCAGCGGCGCTCCACGGCCAGTCGTTGGTGTTGTGTGCCCAGCCCGTGCGCGGGTTGAGCACGCTCGGCAAGCTGGGCAGCGTATGCAGTCCGCGCCAGTCGGTCGCGGGGTCGCTGCCGTCGACCGGTCGGGTGTAATCGATGTGGTCGTCGCGCACCGGCATGAACTGCGGCATCAGGAAGGCGATCTCGCCTTTGCTGTCGGCAAACAGCGTGTCGTTCGAGGAATTGGCCTTGCGCTCGGCGACCGTCAGATAGCTTGCGAGATCGGTCGCCTTGGTCCGCAGGTAACTCTGTTCGAGCGCGGGGACGGGCTTCCACATCAACGCCGTGGCGATCCAGCGTCCCGCCTTGATGGCGACGATCGGACCGTGGTGCGTGCGATAGGTCGTGAAGCGGCGCTCGCCGGTGGTGCCGTCCGGCTTGCGGTATCGCACCGTCACGATCTTCGTCGTGACCGCGCGGCTGACCTTGCCGTAGCGATAGGTATAGCCGTCGCCGCGCCGCGCGATCCGTTCGGCGAACTCATCGACATTGTCGACCGTTGACGAGGTATGCATCCAGCCGGCCTTCGTGTTGAAGCCCTGATAGATGAAGAACTGCCCCCAGGTGCTCGCGCCATACGCGTTCAGCCCCTCGGCGCTGGTCATCTGCGCCTCGGACCGGAAATAGAAGCTGGTGTGCGGATTGATGAGCAGCAGCGCATGGCCGTTCGTGGTCAGCCGCGGCGCGATCGCGATACCGTTCGAGCCCGACGGTTCGCGCGGCATCGTCCCGAGTTCCTCGGGGGTCGGCGGGGTCGGGCGGCCGTAGAAGGTCTTCAGATCGCTCAGCGAGATACGCTCGATATCGCCACCGATGCTGCCTTCGGTGAAGCTCAGCGCCATCCAGGGCTCGAACCGGGTCAGCACCTTCGGCTTGGTTTGCGGATGCGTTGCGAGATAATAGTTCAGCCCGTCCGCCCAGGCCTGCATCAGCGTGCGCAACCACGCGGGGCTTGCCGCATAGTCCGCCTTGAGTTCGACCGGATCGGCGAACAGCCGTTGCCGGAGATCCGCCCAGATCGCGTCCTCGCCAGCCGCCTCGGCGGTACGGCCCAGCGCCGTCAGGTAATTCGCCTCGATCCGCGGAAAATCGTCCTCCGCCTGCGCATAGATCAGCCCGAACACCGCATCGGCATCCGATCGCCCCTCTATATGCGGGATCCCCCAATCGTCGCGCGTGATCGTGACGCGAGCGGCTTGCTTCTGCCACCGCGTCCGCTCGGTTGGCGGCGTACCACGCTGAGCCGCAAGCGGCGTACCCAACAGGGCCAACAGGATCAGCGGAGTGCGCGCGCGTCGAAGAACCGTGGTCATGGACGCAGCGTAAGGCGGCAAACGGCGAAAGACCATCTGTCGGTACGACACGGCAGATTCCGGCAACGACGCCCGCATCTCAGGCGTGCGACGTAGCCCGTGACCGTGCGCGCCTCTGCCAGATGAGGAGGAAAGGCTGGTCGGCCACCGAGACGCCGTTGGGAGTCCGGATATCGATCTTCCGCCGGTGGAACTGCCAATAGAGCATCACGCTGAGGATCGCGGCGTAGAAGCACCAGACCGACGCGAACGCATAGCCCTTGACCAGATGGACGATGGTCAGCCCGATCACGTTGACGACGCCGTAGGTCCGCACGACGCGGTGGCTCGACAGCAGCAGCGCGCCGCAGGTCGCCAGGATGTAGAAGATCGACACGACGAGGTTGCTGGTCATCGCGTTCCGATACGCGATCGAATGCTGTTCGATGAAAGCCTGTGTCGGAAACAACACGAGCCCGGCGATGTCCCACAGGCAGACCAGCGCGCCGGTGATCGTCAGGGCGACGATTGCAGTGCGACGCCAGCCGGGCGGCTCCATCAAGACCACAGCGGCCGGCATCAGCACCGGCAGGATGCCGAGCGCGTAGACCGTGAACAGCAGCACGGCATGATCGAGCGCGACCTTGCCCAGTTCGCCGTGCAACGCCAGCCACACCAATCCTTCGCTGAATTGATGGACGGCGAACAACAGGGGCACGGATGCGAAGAGCAGCGCGCGTGGTTCGCGGACGTGCCGCAACGTGGCTACGCCGATCGTGGCGAGCACCCCGGAGGCAGCGAAGCTTGCAGTCGCCGAAAAGCACATGCGCGGTCGTCCAGGCTGTTGGCGGTCCGCAGGGGGCGTGACGTGTTTCCCGCCACATAGCCAGCACCGCCTGTGCGTATCGCCGCCGCACACGCTGGCGCGACGGTGGCGATGACGCTTTCCAACGGCCGATCGAGCGCCTAAGCGACGGGAATCCCCGGGGGGCCGCTGATGCGCGGCTGAGAGGTGGGCTGCAGCCCATGACCCGCTGAACCTGATCCGGCTTATACCGGCGTAGGGAGGGTCTGCGGCTGGCCCGTCGTCCCTCCGATTGGAGTGGACGTGACGTTTTTCAGTGCTGGTTTCGTTGTGACTTCCGCCGGGCGCGAGCGCAGGCTTTTAGGCTTGGTCGCAGCGACCCTCGCCGCATCGTCGGCAGGCGCGCAGGTGGCTGACCCGGTCGAACCCGCCGAAATCCGCGTGGTCGGCAAGCAGGATCCGGCCGGCTTGCTCCCCGACCAAAAGGTGCCACGCGCGCAAAGTGCGATTTCTGCCGACTTCATCGTCAAGCAAGCGCCGACGCTCAACGCGTTCCAGCTGGTGACGTTACTGCCGGGCGCGAACGTCGCGTCGAGCGATCCCTATGGCCTGTCGACTAGCTCCAGCCTGACGCTGCGTGGTCTAGGCCAGGACGAGATCGGCGTGCTGATGGAGGGCGCACCGCAGAACGACATCGGCTATTATTACGCCTACCCGTCACAGTTCGCCGACCCCGAGAACCTCAAGCGCATCTCGCTCGCACAAGGCTCGGTCGATATCGACTCCCCCACGCTCGGCGGGGCAGGCGGGCTGTTGTCGCTCGCGCTCGACGATCCGAAGACACGTCCCGGCGTGCTGGTCGACCTGTCGCTCGGCAGCTACGCGGCGCGGCGTGCGTTCGTCCGGATCGATAGCGGGACGATCGGCAATACCGGGTTGAAGGCCTTCCTGTCCTATTCGAACACGCGCGCGGACAATTGGCGGGGGGCGGGCTACGACACGCGCCAGCACATCGACGCCAAGATCCTCAACGAATGGGGCGCCGGCAACCGCGCCAGCCTCGCACTGTCGTACAATGACGCGAACTCGTCGAGCTACCCGAGCCCGACGCTCGCCGAGTGGAACGCGCAGGGCCGCGATTTCAATTTCGACGATCGCTACACGGCGGGGAACACCAACTACTGGCGGCTGTACCGCGCGCCGTTCCGCAACCTCTACGCCTCCGCGCCGGTACACCTCGTGCTGAACGACCGGCTTGCGCTCGACACCACCACCTATCTCCAGTTCGGCTACGGCAACTCGCCCTACGGGACGCAGCTGACGACCGAGGGCAATTTCCTCGGCACCGAGAAACTGGCACAGCCGATCGCGCTGCCCGGCGCAGTCGACGGCGTCGCGACCGTGCTCGGCAATTATACCGGCGACCAGATGCGCGTCGGCAACGTCAGCAAGCTGACCCTCAAGACGGGCATGCACACGCTCACCGCCGGGCTGTGGTTCGACTACGGCACCGATCGCGTCACGCAATCCTACACGTCGATCGACGCCGATGGGCAGCCGTTCGACCGCTGGGGCTATCGCGCGAAAGCGATCCGCACCGCCGACGGCCGCCTGCTCGCCTACGAGAACCAGCGCACCGTCACCGTGACAAAGGGCTTCTTCCTCGCCGACAGCATCGCGCTGACGCCGCGGCTGACGATCGATGCCGGGTTCAAGGGCGTGAACGTCCTGCGCAACGGCCGCACCTATCTGCCAGGACCGCAGGACAAGGTGCGCAACGACAGCTTCGCCGCATTGCCCCGCGCCGCGATCCACTACCGGCTCGACGATCGCCAGCAGCTGTTCGCCAACATCACCACCAACTTCCGCACCCCCAACGAGTTCACGCTCTACAACAGCTATTTCGGTGGCGAAGTCGTCGTGCGTGGGACGAACGCACTCAAGAACGAATATTCGGTCTCGCAGGAGATCGGCTATCGCTTCATCGGCGAACAGCTTTCCGCCTCGGTGACCGGCTTCCACTACAAATTCCGCAACCGCCAGCTGGCGACCGTGATCGACCAGGGCGGCGCGCAGGTGAACGCCACGATCAACGCCGGCGGACAGACATCGTACGGCGTCGATGCGGAGATCGATTACCGCCCCGTCGCGGGCGTCAGCCTGTACCTCTCGGGCGAATATCTGCGCGCGCGGATCGACGACGACCTGCCGGTCGGCGCGGACTTCCTGCCGACCAGAAGCAAGCACGCGGTGTCCAGCCCGACCGTCCAGTTCGGCGCCGGCGGGATCTACGACGACGGCCGGTTCTTCGGCAGCGTCGCGTCGAAATATATCGGCCGCCAATATGCGAGCTTCATGAACGACGAGCGCATCAAGGGCTATGCTACGCTCGACCTGTCGGTCGGCATGCACCTCGCGGACTGGCTCGACGGCAAGCGCACCGACCTGCGCGTCAACGCGATCAACGTCACCGATCCGAATGTCCTCGCCGGCGTCCAGTCGGTCAGCACCAACGCACAGGACACGATCGGCCGCAACGGCACGGTCATCGCAGGCTCCCCCCCGGCCTATTATATCGGCAGCGGTGCGGCGGTCATGGCGACGATCTCGCGGGCGTTCTGAGGTGGCGTCGCAGCCTGCGCATCTCGTCCACGGCATGGGCACCGCGATGGAGGCGCCGACTTGGCCCGCGATCACCGCCGACGAGGCAAATGCAGTGGTCGCCCGCTTTCCGGCGGCGGGCCGGCTGACCGGGCTTCACTGGCACTCCCCGCGCCCCTTCTCCGCCGCGACCTTGGCGCACACGACGCAGGGCGCGTTCCTGTTGAAGCGTCACCATCGCAGCGTCCGCACGGTCGAGGGGCTGACGGAGGAACACGTGTTCATCGCGCACCTTGCTGGCGCAGGCGTGTCGGTACCCGAGGTGATGGCGACTGCGGAGGGCGTGACGGCGGTGGCGAGCGGCGCTTGGTCGTACGAACTGCACCGCGCGGCGCCCGGCGCGGACCTGTACCGCGACCGCCTGTCGTGGACGCCGTTCGCCTCGCTCGCGCATGCCCATGCCGCAGGGGTGACGCTCGCCACGCTGCACGAGGCGGCGCGCAGTTTCACCGCGCCGGCACGCCGATCGCAGCCGCTGGTTGCCAGCTTCACCATCCTCCCGGCCGCCGATCCGATCGCCGCGGCCGAGGCCTATGTCGCGTCCCGTCCCGCGCTGGTCGCGTTCCTCGAGTCCAAGCCTTGGCGACGCCAACTCGCGAGCCTGTTCGAAACCTTGGGGCAGGGGTTGACCCCTTTGCTTGCCGACCAAACGCCCCTGTGGACACACAACGACTGGCACCCTTCCAACCTGCTCTGGGCGAGCGACGGCAGTGTCCGAACCGTGTTCGACTTCGGGCTCGCCGACCGCACCAGTGCCGTCCACGACATCGCCACTGCGATCGAGCGCACGGCCGTCCGCTGGCTCGACCTGGGGCAGGGGACGGCCGACATCGCCGATCCGGCGGCGGCACTGGCGCTGCTCGCAGGCTATGCCACGGTCGCGCCGCTCGGCCCCGCGGATGTTGCGGCGGTCGTGCGCCTGCTGCAGCTGGTCCACCTCGAGTTCGCGCTGTCGGAGATCGACTATTTCACCGCGGTGGTCGAAGATCCGGCATCGGCCGAGCTGGCCTGGGGCGGCTATCTGATCGGCCACGCAGAGTGGTTCCAGTCCGCTCCAGGTCAGAATTTTCTTCGCGCACTTCAGGCGGGGGCATCTCCACAATGACCGCGTTCGAGATCGTCGCGGTCGCGGTGAGCGTCACTGGCATCTGGCTGACCGCAACCCGGCGCATGCTGTGCTGGCCAGTCAACCTCATTGCCTGCGCGCTGTATTTCAGGCTGTTCCTCGACGTCCGACTCTACGCCGACATGGTCCTGCAAGCGCTGTTCGGGCTCGCGATCCTCTATGGATGGGTCGCCTGGACCCGCGGCAAGGACGCCACCGGCGACGTCGTCGTGGTACCGCTTCGCCCCGCGCATGCTATCGCGAGTCTGGCCGCGGGCGCGGTGGGCGCGGTCGCGATCGGCTGGTTCATGAGCCGCTTCACCGACGCCGCGCTGCCCTGGATGGACGCCGCGCTCAGCAGCTTCAGCCTGGTCGCGCAATATTGGACCGCACGCCGTCACACCGCCAACTGGCTGCTCTGGATCGTCGTCGACGTCCTCTATGTCGGCATGTTCCTCGTCAAAGGCCTGACGCTGACCGCCGGTCTCTACGCGGCGATGATCGCGCTCGCGGTGATCGGCTACTGGCAGTGGCGCATGGCCGAGGCGACAGTCTGACGAGCGTACCCGTGGACGCGGGCGCTCCGCCTAACCTGTGCTAGGGAGCATCATCAGACTGCGGAAAATGGAGCACCACCATCGTCGGGCCAAGTGTGATCCTCGCCATCCTCGGCTATGGCATCCTGCTGTTCGGGATCGCGTGGGTGGTCGATCGGCGGGGCATGTCGCAGCGGCTGGGGCGGATCGCGTATCCGCTGTCGCTGGCGGTATATTGTAGCAGCTGGACGTTTTTCGGCGGGGTCGGCACCGCGGCGACGCGCGGCTGGGATTATCTCGCAATCTACCTCGGCCCAGCACTGGTGTTCTTGCTCGCGCCGAAGTTTCTCGCGCGGCTGGTGCGGCTGGCGCGCGAGGAGGGGTCTAGTTCGATCTCCGATTTCATCTCCGCGCGCTATGGGCGCAGTCGGGGGACTGCGGCGATCGTCGCGGGGACGGCGCTGCTCGCGTCGGTGCCGTACATCGCGCTCCAGCTGCGATCGGTGACGCTGAGCTTCGGGGCGATCGCGGGGGTCGGGAGTTCGGCGGAGGTCGGCACGTTCGTCGCGCTGCTGCTGGCGGTGTTCGCGATCCTGTTCGGCGCGCGGCGGTACGAGGTGGCGGGGCGCAATCCTGGGGTGGTCGCCGCGATCGCGGCGGAGTCGCTGATCAAGCTGCTGTGTTTCATCGTGCTCGGCGTGGTGACGGTGGCGTTGCTGGTCGATGTTCCGGCCGAGACGCTGGCGGCACCGCTCTCACGGCTCGAGTCGGGCTTCACCTGGGGAGCGCTGACCTCCGACTTCTGGGTGCGGACTGTGTTGTCGGCGCTGGCGATCCTGTGCCTACCGCGGCAATTCTATGTCGGGGTGATTGAGGCGCGGGGCCCCGATGCGGTGGCGCGGGCGCGCTGGCCGTTCATCGCGTACATGGTGGTGATCTCGCTGCTCGTCCTGCCGCTGGCGTTGGCAGGGATGACGCTGCTGCCGAGCGATGCCGAGCCCGATCTGTACGTGCTCGCGGTGCCGTTGCAG
Organism: Sphingomonas albertensis; assembly: GCF_014358075.1. GTDB lineage: Bacteria > Pseudomonadota > Alphaproteobacteria > Sphingomonadales > Sphingomonadaceae > Sphingomonas > Sphingomonas albertensis. The sequence goes on from NZ_JACONT010000001.1 coordinate 258,294, forward strand.
CAGGGGGAGAACCTCGTCGCGCTGATCGCGTTCATCGGCGGGTTCTCGGCAGCGACGGCGATGGTGGTGGTCGAGACGATCGCGCTGTCGACGATGGCGACCAACGATCTGCTCGCGCCGCTGCTGCTCCGGCGGCACGGCGAGGCGGGGGAGGGCGAGCTCGGTCGGCGGATGCTGCGCGTCCGGCGGGTCATCATCGCCGCGATCGTCGCGGTCGCGCTACTATATGGCCGGAGCCTCGGCGCAGACCTGCCGCTAGCCTCGATCGGATTGATCGCGTTCGCAGGCGTCGCGCAGTTCGCGCCTGCGCTGATCGCGACGGTCGGCTGGAACTTCGCCAATCATACCGCGGCGCGTGCCGGGCTGATCGGTGGGGTGATCGTCTGGATCTACTGCCTGTTGCTGCCGTCGATCGGCGAGAGCATCGGGCCGATGCTGGCGCAGTTCACGCGCGGCTGGCTCGATCCGGACGCGTTGCTCGGCTGGCGGATCGGCTCGCCGCTGGTGAATGGCACGGTGTGGAGCCTGGGCGTCAACGTCGCGCTGATGACGGGCTTGCACCTGCGCGAGCGGCATCGGGGAAACGCCGCGCTGGACCACGTCACGACGCTCGGCGAATTGCGGATGCTGGTCGCGCGGTTCGTCGGCGACGGCGAGGCGGAGGCGATTGGCGTGGCGTCGCCCGACCTGCGTGCGCCGATCGATGGTCCCGCCGCACGCACGGCCGAGCGGCTGATCGCGGGCGTCATCGGTGCTCCGTCGGCGCGGAAGATCGTCGCGTCGAGCATTGCCGGGTCGGCGATCGACGTCAGCGACGTGGTTCGCCTGCTCGACCAGCGCGGGCGCTCGCTGCGGTTTTCTCGCACGCTTCTGTCGGCGACGCTGGAGACGATCGATCCGGGTGTCAGCGTGATCGATGCAGACTTGCGGCTGGTCGCGTGGAATCCGCGCTACGTCGAGATGTTCGACTATCCCGAGGGGTATGTCGTGGTCGGGCGCTCGATCGCCGACCTGATCCGCTACAATGCCGAGCGCGAGGGGGTCGGCGATATCGCGGCGCATGTCGGCCGGCGGATGGGGCATCTCGCGCGGGGCACGCCGCACAGTTTCGAGCGGCAACGGCCATCGGGACGTTGGATCAAGATGGTCGGGCGGCCGATGCCGGGCGGCGGGTACGTGCAGAGCTTCACCGACATCACTGCGGAGAAGGAGGCGCAGGCCGATCTGGAGGCGCGAGTTGCGGCGCGGACGGAGGATCTGGCGCGGTCGAACCAAATGCTGGACGAGGCGCGCGCGGTGGCGGAGACCGCGACGCGCGACAAGACGCGGTTCCTCGCGGCGGCTAGCCATGACCTGTTGCAGCCGTTGCACGCGGCGCGGCTGTTCTGCGCTGCATTGGACGAAGGCAAGGCACCGCATCAGGGCGAACTGGTGCGCGCGATCGATGGTGCGATCGGGTCTGCGGACACGTTGCTGCGCGCGCTGCTCGACGTGTCGCGGCTCGATGCGGGAGGCGTCGTGCCGAAGGTCGAGCGGTTCGCGCTGGGCGCGCTGATCGAGGAGCTGGCGGTGCAGTTCCGGCCGTTGGCGGGCGAGCGCGGGCTGGTGCTGGCGGCGCATCCCGGCGTGTTCAGCGTGGCGACCGACCGATCCTTGCTGCGCTCGATCCTGCAGAATTTCCTGTCGAACGCGGTGCGCTATTCGGCGGATGGACGGATCTGGATCGGCGCGCGGCGGCGGGGTGGCGACGTGCTGATCGAGGTTCGCGACAATGGGCCGGGGATCGCCGCGGCGGACCGCGAGCGGATCTTCGAGGAGTTCGAGCGGCTGGAGAGCAAGGGGAGCGCGGGCGGCGGCGTCGGGCTGGGGTTGGCGATCGTCCGCCGGATCGCTCGTCTGCTCGGGGTGGTGGTCGAGTTGCGGTCGAAATTGGGACGGGGGACGACGTTTGCGGTGCGGGTGCCGCTCGCGCCGGCCGGGCTGGATGTGGCGTTGCCAACTCCGTTGGCGACGCGTGCGCTGGTGCCGGGGTTGCGGGTGCTGTGTCTCGACAATGATGCGACGATCCTCGTGGCGCTCGATGCGGCGTTGCGGGCGCGGCGGTGTGTGCCGTTGCTGGCGGCGACGATTGCCGAGGCGATGGAACTGGCGGCGGACGAGGAGCCGGACGTGGCGCTCGTCGACTTCCATCTGGACGAGGCGGAGGACGGGCTCGACGTGGTCGCGCGGTTGCGGGCGATGGTACCGGCGCCGGCGATTGCGCTGGTGACGGCGGATCGTGCGGTTGCCGACGATCCGCGGTGTGGTGGGCTGGTGGTGCTGACGAAGCCGGTGGTGCCGGCGGACTTGTGGCGGTTTATCGAGGATGCGTCTGCGGCCGCGGCGCAGGGGAGTTGATCCTCCCCCTGGCGGGGGAGAATCACGCCGCGGACATACCCCGTCATCCTGACGAACGTCAGGATCCAGAGCCACGAACGGTGCGGGTGGTATCCTGGGTCCTGACTTTCGTCAGGATGACGTTCGAGGAGGGGCAGGCGGTGTAGGGCTAATCGGCGAAGTGGATGTCCATTGCCCGTGCCGCAAGGACGGCCTGCGTGCGGTTTTGGACGCCGAGTTTGCGGAGGATGGCGGTCATGTGACCCTTCACCGTGCCTTCGGAGATGCCGAGGTCGAACGCGACCTGCTTGTTGAGGCGGCCGGCCAGCACGCCGAGCAGGACTTTGAGTTCGGTTGGGGTGAGGCTCGCAACACGCGTCGCCATGTCATCGACGGAGGCCCCTTCGATCGGCGCGTCACGTTCGCCGGCCAACGCTCGGGCTACGGCGTTTTCCAACGTGGTTAGGTCGGCGGTCTTGGAGACGAAGCCGATTGCGCCATACGCTCTCGCACGCGGTGCCGCCTCGGCTTCATCGGCCGACGAGATCACCATGATCGGCGTGTCGGGGCGTTCAGCGTGGAGCAGCGCCACGCCTGCAAAACCTTCCGAGCCTGGCATCCGCAAGTCGAGAAGGATCAGGTCGAGCTGTTCCGCCCCCCGCACCGCGTCGACCGCCTCGCAGAGTTGCCCCGCCTCGATCACCACCGCATCGGGCGCGGCGCGGCTGACCGCCAGTTTGAGAGCCTGGCGGAACAGCGGGTGGTCGTCCGCGATAAGGATCGTGCGCGTCATGCCGGGACTGAAGTGGCCTCCTCGCGTCCGGCGATCAAGGCGTCGACCACCGCAGGATCGGCCAGCGTCGAGGTGTCGCCGAGCTGGTCGAGCTGGTTCTCCGCGATTTTCCGCAGAATCCGCCGCATGATCTTGCCCGAGCGCGTCTTCGGGAGTGCCGGGGCGAACTGGAGGATGTCCGGGGTCGCGATCGGCCCGATCTCGCGGCGGACCCACTGGACCAGCTCCTTGCGCAAGTCCTCGCTCGGCTCGGCGTTCGCGTTGAGCGTGACGTAGGCGTAGATGCCCTGGCCCTTCACGTCGTGCGGCATGCCGACCACCGCGGCCTCGGCGACCTTCGAATGCGCGACGAGTGCACTCTCGACTTCGGCGGTGCCCATGCGGTGGCCGCTGACGTTGATGACGTCGTCGACACGGCCGGTGATCCAGTAATAACCGTCCTCGTCGCGGCGGCAGCCGTCGCCCGTGAAATACTTGCCGGGATAGGTCGAGAAATACGTCTGGAAAAAGCGATCGTGATCGTTCCAAACGGTCCGCATCTGGCCGGGCCAGCTGTCGGCGATGACGAGATTGCCCTCGACTGCGCCCTCCAGCACCTTGCCGTCCGCGTCGACCAGTTCGGGGAGCACGCCGAACAATGGCTTGGTAGCACTGCCGGGTTTCAGCGCAGTGGCACCCGGCAAAGGCGAGATCATGTGACCGCCGGTCTCGGTCTGCCACCAGGTGTCGACGATCGGGCAGCGGCCGTCGCCGACGACGTTATGATACCAGTTCCACGCCTCCGGGTTGATCGGTTCGCCGACCGAGCCGAGCAGGCGGAGGGACTTGCGGCTGGTGCGCGTCACCCAGTCGTCGCCCTCGCGCATCAGCGACCTGAGCGCGGTCGGCGCGGTGTAGAGGATGTTGACCTCATACTTATCGACGATCTGCCAGAAGCGGCTGTGATCGGGGTAGTTGGGCACGCCCTCGAACATCACGGTGGTCGCGCCGTTCGCGAGCGCGCCGTAGAGCGAATAGGTATGGCCGGTCACCCAGCCGACATCGGCTGCGCACCAGAAGATCTCACCCGGGCGGTAGTTGAAGACGTATTCGTGCGTCATCGACGCCCAGACCAGATAGCCGCCGCTGGTGTGGAGCACGCCCTTGGGCTGGCCGGTCGATCCGCTGGTGTAGAGGATGAACAGCGGGTCCTCGGCGTTCATCGGCTCGGGCGCGCAGTCGGTCGACTGGCCCTCGACGCAGTCCGCATACCAGCAGTCGCGGCCTTCGGTCATGGTGACCTTGCCGCCGGTGCGGCGGACGACGATGACGGTCTCGACCGCGAGATCGCCGTGGTCGAGCGCGGCGTCGACATTGGCCTTCAACGGCACGGTCTTGCCGCCACGCAGGCCCTCGTCGGCGGTGATGACGATGCGGCTGTCGCAATCGTGGATGCGGTTGCACAGGCTCTCGGGCGAGAAGCCGCCGAACACCACCGAATGGATCGCGCCGATCCGCGCGCAGGCGAGCATCGCGAACGCCGCCTCGGGGATCATCGGCAGGTAGATCGTGACTCGGTCGCCCTTCGTGACGCCGCGCGACTTCAGGCAGTTGGCGAGCTTCGAGACTTCGTCGCGCAGTTCGGCATAGCTGATCTTGCGGGATTCGTCGGGGTTGTCGCCTTCCCAGAGGATCGCGATCGCGTCGGGGCGGGCGTCGGCGTGGCGGTCGACGCAATTGGCGGCGACGTTGAGCTGACCGTCCTCGAACCAGCGGATGTGGAAGTCGCTCTCGTCGAACGACGTATCCTTGATCTTGGTCGGCGCGACGATCCAGTCGAGGCGCTTGGCCTCCTTCGCCCAGAATGCATCGGGATCGGTCGCGGCCTCGGCATACATCCGGTCATAGGCGGCGGCGTCGATCAGGGCGTCCTTCGCCCATTCAGCGGGGACGGGATAGCTGGCCTCGGTCATCTGGCTCTCCTTTTGTCGCGCTGTACGCGGTCGCGTTCGGGCGATCATCCCGCACCAAAGTAAGGGATGGCCCAGCGTTCGCAATGCGCCATGATCACGACGCTCATTCCACGCGTAAGACCAGTGGAAGAGCGCGGAGACGGGGATGACACCGATGGCATTCAAGACGAGGCTGGCCTTGACCGCGTTGCTTAGCGGTACTGCGCTGGTACCGGGTATGGCGCAGGCGCAGACGGCACGCGAGCTCGAGCTCGAGACACGGTTGAAGGCGCTCGAAGCGGCGGTGCAGGATCTGCGCGGCGAGTTGACCGCGGCACGCGCGACGTCTGCGGCACCGATCGCGTCGACCTCAACGAACGCAGCTCCGATGAGCGCGCCTCCCATGACCGCCAATCCCATGACCGCGTCTTCGATGAGCGCGGCATCCGCGTCGCCAGGCCGCTCGCCCGGCGCGACCAATGTGGCCGAGGCCAGGCCTGTCGCGACAAAGTCGGCACCGACCGACGGTTTTCGCGTGGGTAACACCACGGTCAAGCTGGGCGGCTTCGTTCGCCTCAACGTCATTGCCAGCCGCTACAGCGATGGCGAGGCCGCGGTCGGCGGGCTGGGCAAGGAGTTCTTCCTGCCGCAGCAGATTCCGGTCGGCGGCGGGTTCTCCAGTCAGGACCTGCTGCTTTCCGCGCGCCAGACCCGCCTGCAGTTCAGCACGGCGACCCCGATGAACGGTACCGAAATCAAGACGCTGGTGGAGTTCGATTTCGCGCTCGCGACGGCACCGGTCGGCGCGCAGCGCGCGACCAATCCCTACACGCCCACCTTCCGCCGTGGCTTCATCGAATATGGCAACCTGCTGGTCGGGCAGGAATGGTCGACCTTCCAGAACATCGCGGTGCTGCCGGAGACGACGGATTTCGTCGGACCGCTGGACGGCACGGTGTTCAACCGCCAGGCGCTGGTCCGTTATTCCATCCCCTTGCGACCCGGGCTGACGTTGCAGATCGCGGCCGAGAACCCCGAAACGGAAACCGCGCTGCCGGCCAACGCGGCGCTGGTCGACACGGACGACGATCGCCTGCCCGACGTGGTGGCACGCGTGAACTGGAAGCCGACATTCGGCGATTTCGCGCTGGCCGGCATCGCGCGCGAGCTCCGCACCGATACGCTGGGCAGCGGCGATACCGCCTTCGGCTGGGGCGTTTCCGGATCGGGCAAGATTCCGATCGGCAAGCGTCACGACCTGCGCTTCATGGCGACCTACGGGCAAGGCATCGGCCGGTACCTGGGGCTGGGATACGTCCCCGACGCGATCTATGGCGGCACCGCGACCCGGCTCGAGCGGATCGACAATTTCGCGGGCTTCGCTGCGCTGCGGATCGGCTGGACCGATGCGATCCACTCGACGCTCATGGGCAGCTACCAGTCGGCCGATTATCCGGCGGGCGTGATCGTCACGGGGCTGGCCAACGCCAAGTCCTATGGCGGCGCGGGCAACCTGTTCTGGTCGCCGGGCAAGGGCTTCGACATCGGCGTGGAATATCGCCACGCCGTCCGCGAGCTGGTCTCGGGTGACACCGGCGCGCTCGACCGCTTGGAATTCGCCTTCAAATACGGGTTCTGATTGCCCAACGCTCCAGAATCCCCACCGCTCCACCTGAGAGGATACCGCCATGGCAACGACAACCGGGGACGCATCGCCCCTTGGTCACGTGAAGCAGAGCCAGCCGTTGATCATCATCGCATCTTCCTTGGGTGCGGTGTTCGAATGGTATGATTTCTATCTCTACGGCCTGCTCGCGACGATCATCACCGCGCAGTTCTTCTCGGGCGTCAACGAGACGACCGGGTTCATCTTCGCGCTCGCGGCGTTCGCGGCCGGGTTCGCGGTACGCCCGTTCGGCGCGCTGGTGTTCGGGCGGATCGGCGATGTCGTCGGGCGGAAAAACACCTTCCTCGTGACGATGGCGATCATGGGCCTGTCGACCTTCCTGGTCGGCCTGCTGCCGAGCTACGCGTCGGTCGGCGTCGCCGCGCCGATCGCCCTCGTTGTGCTGCGCCTGTTGCAGGGCCTCGCGCTCGGCGGCGAATATGGTGGTGCCGCGACCTATGTCGCAGAGCACGCGCCCGACAAGAAGCGGGGGCTGTTCACCAGCTTCATCCAGACCACCGCGTCGCTCGGCCTGTTCGCGGCGCTCCTGATCGTGATCGGTGTCCGCACGCTCGTCGGCGAAGAGGCGTTCGCGGCATGGGGCTGGCGTATCCCGTTCATCGTCTCGATCGCACTGCTGGCGGTATCGCTCTGGATCCGCATGCAGCTCGAAGAGAGCCCGGTGTTCCAGAAGATGAAGGACGAGGGCAAGACCTCGAAGGCACCGCTTACCGAGGCGTTCGGGCAGTGGAGCAACCTCAAGGTCGTGCTGATCGCGCTGTTCGGTGCGGTCGTCGGCCAAGGCGTCGTGTTCTACACCAGCCAGTTCTACGCGTTGTTCTTCCTCGAGAAGAACCTCCGCGTCGACGGGCCGACCACCAACATCCTGATCGCGATCGCGCTGCTGATCGCCACGCCTGCGTTCATCTTCTTCGGCTGGTTGTCGGACAAGATCGGCCGCAAGTGGATCATCCTGACCGGCTGCGCGCTCGCCGCGCTGACCTACATGCCATTGTTCCATGCGCTGTCGAAGGCCGCCAACCCGGCGCTCTATGCGGCACAGGCCAATTCGCCGGTGACTGTGGTGGCTAACCCCGATGAATGCTCGGTGCAGTTCGACCCGGTCGGCAAGAACAAGTTCGACAGCAGTTCGTGCGACATCGCCAAGTCGTACCTCGCAAAGGCGGGCATCTCGTACACCAACGTGATCGCACCCGCCGGCACCGTCGCGCAGATCAACATCGGCGGCGCGACCATCCCGGTCGTCAATCCGGCGGTGGTTTCGGGGCCCGAAAAGGCAGCGGCGATCAAGACGTTCGGTACCGAAGTGAAGACCGCTCTTACCGCGGTCGGCTACCCCGAAAAGGCGGACCCGGCGCAGATCAACAAGCCGATGGTCATCGCCATCCTCGTCCTGCTCGTGCTCTACGTGACGATGGTCTACGGCCCGATTGCGGCGTTGCTGGTCGAGCTGTTCCCGACGCGGATCCGCTACACCTCGATGTCGCTGCCCTACCATATCGGCAATGGCTGGTTCGGCGGGTTCCTGCCCACGGCGGCGTTCGCGATGGTCGCGGCGACCGGGGATATCTATTACGGCCTCTGGTACCCGATCCTCGCCTGCGCGGTGACGGCGCTGGTCGGCCTGGTGTTCCTGCCGGAAACGTTCCGCCGGTCGCTGCATGGCTGACCGTAGCTAAAGACTTGCGCCGAGGGCGGCGTCGATCCGGCAGAACCGGATCGGCGCCGTCCTGCGTTCCAGCCCGCCTTCTTGTCGGGATGTTACGGGGCGGGTGAGGCCGCTTCCTCCACGCCCGCCGCCCCGCACGAGGCGTCGCGCCGGTCTAGACGAGCCCCTCGTGGCGCATCGCTTCTTGCACGGCCGGGCGCGCCATCATGCGTTCGCGGAAAGCGACGAGCGCCGCCGGTGCATCCAGCTTGTTCTTCGCTGCCCACAACAGCATCACGAACAGGTAGCAGTCCGCCGCGCTGACCGCTGTGCCGAACAAATAGTCGCCCTCCATCGTGTCGGCGAGATAGGTCATCCGCTTGACGATGACCGCGCCGGCCTTGGCCTTTTCCTCGTCGCTGCCACCGGCGAAGAATGGCTCGAAGCTCTTGTGGATCTCGGTGGAAATGAACGCCAGGGCTTCGATCAGATGCGTGTGGCCCATCGGCCCGGTCGGCTTCAGCGCGGTATCCTGATGTGCGATCCAGTCGAGAATCGCGATGTTCTCGCTGAGCGTCTCGCCCGTGTCGAGCATAAGCGCAGGGACATAGCCCTTCGGATTGATCGCCACGTAATCGGCGCCGCTTTCGGTCCGCTTGGTCTTCAGATCGACCTTCTCGTGGTCGAACGACAGCCCTGCCTCGTGCAACGCGATGTGATCGGCCAGACTGCAGGCACCGGGCGAGTAATAGAGTTTCATCGCTGGTCTCTCCGTATTGGTCCGCCTGAACGCGCAACTCGAGCGTTTGGCTGCCCGCAAGTTCCGCGTGACCATGCACATGGCCGCGTTCGAGGTCGCCGGCACGATGCTGGCGATCGCACGCGCGACCATGCGCACATCTAGCGGAACGCGGACGCCTCCACCTGACGGGAGGCGACGGCGTCCGTCAGTCGCGATAGCCCGGATTGACGCGGTCGAGCTTGCGCAGCAGCGCCGGCCAGGCCAGGCCATCGGCAAGCATCCGCATACCGGGACCGCTCGACTGGCCCTCGACCTTTTCGGCGACGCCTTGGTTCGGCCTGTTCAGGTTATCCCGGCCGGCGCTCAGCATCAGGACCTGCGCCTCGCACGCTCGCTCCAGGAAATACATGCGGAGAAAGGCCTGCGGAACGGATTCGCCCACGGTCAGCGTGCCGTGATTGCGCAGGATCATCGAGTTCTTCGTGCCGAGGTCCTCGACCAGCCGTTCGCGCTCCTCCAGTTCGGTCGCGATTCCCTCGAAATCGTGATACGCGACGTCGTGCCCGGCAATCATCGCGGTCTGGGTATGCGGAAGAAGACCTTCCGCCATCGCCGATACTGCCTGGCCATGGGGGGTGTGGAGATGCAGCACCGCGACCGCATCGTCGCGCCCGGCATGGATCGCGGAGTGGATCACGAAGCCGGCGCGGTTGACCGGCGCTGGCGTGTCCATGACCTTGTTACCGTCGACGTCGATCTTCACCAGCGACGACGCGGTGATCTCCTCGAACATGTGCGTGTACGGATTGATCAGGAAATGGTGATCGGGCCCTGGCACGCGCGCGGACAGGTGCGTGAAGATCAAATCGTCCCAACCGTAGAGCGCGACCAGCCGATAGGCCGCCGCCAGATCGACGCGCAGCGCCCATTCCTCGGGGGATACCTGATCCTGTATCGTTTCCATCGCCTTGAGTGCCGTAGCCATCATCCGTCTCCTTATCGTTGAGCGAAGGATACGGCAGTCGGCGCGATAAGAATGTCGCGATGGTGACAATCTCGCCGAACCAGGTAAAAATGATCCGATGGGCGATTTGGACATCGAAGCGCTGGCAGCCGATCCGTGGTTCGAAACCATGGCTGAGGAGCGTCGCGAGGCGTTGCTGCGTGAGACCCGGGTCGAACTGCTCGCGGCTGGTGCGCGAATCTATGGGCTAGGCGATCCGCCAAACGGCCTGTGGGCGGTGCTGGAGGGCCAGGTGCGGTTGAAGGGCCTGTCCGTGAACGGCGCCGAATTGCTGGCGCTGATCGTGCGGCCGGGAACCTGGTTTGGCGAGCTGTCGACGCTCGATGGGCTGCCGCGTCCTCATGAGGCGACGGCGTTCGGGTCCGCCCGCCTGCTCCACGTGCCGATGCCCGCGTTCGCCCGGGCGGCCGCGTTGAAACCGGAGTTGTATCGCGATCTCGGGCTGCTGGTTTGCGCGCATCAGCGCACCGCGCTGCGCTTTATCGCCAACAGCATCGGCCAGAGCATCCGCGTGCGACTGGCCCTTGCGCTTCTGCGCGCCTCGGTCGCCGGCAATGGCAGCGTCATCATCCGGCAGGACGAACTTGCGGCAATTGTCGGTATCGCCCGCCAAACCCTGAACCGCCACCTGAAGACCTTCGAGCGCGAGGGCATCGTGGCGGTCGCTTATGCCCGAATACGGATACTCGATCTGGCAGGGTTGCGCGGTATCGCCACGGAATAGTCGATCGCAGCATTCCGCCATGTGCTCCCCGGCGTCATTCGGCATGACATCGGGGAGCCTATGATCAGGCCATCTTGCCGATGACCTTGTCGAGCGTCAGCGGGTATTCACGGATGCGGACGCCGCACGCGTTGTAGACCGCGTTGGCGATCGCCGCGCCGACACCGCACAGGCCGAGTTCGCCGATGCCCTTGGCCTTCATCGGCGAGGATTTCTCGTCGAGTTCGTCCATGAAGAACACGTCCTGCATCGGAATGTCGGCATGGGCGGGGACGTGATATTCGGCGAGGTCGTGGTTGACGAAATAGCCGAAGCGCTTGTCGACGATCGCGTCCTCCATCAACGCCGCGCCGACGCCCATCGTCATTGCCCCGATCACCTGGCTGCGCGCCGATTTCGGGTTGAGGATACGACCCGCGGCGAACGCGCCGCTCATCCGGCGGACGCGGATCTCGCCGGTCGCCGAGTCGACACCGACCTCGACAAAATGCGCGCCGAACGTTGCTTGCGCGTAGGTCTTGGTCAGGTCGCCGAACTCGATCGAGTCCTCGGCGGACAGGCCGGCATCGCCGGCGGCCTCCGACAGCGAGACGCTGCGGTTGCCCGACTTCACCTTGCCGTCCTCGAACACGACGTCGGTCGAGTTGAACCCGAGTTTCCGCGCAACCGAGTCCCGTAGCGCCATGCACGCTGCGTAGACGCCAGCGGTCGAGCTGTTGCCGCCCCACTGGCCGCCGGAACCCGACGAGGCCGGGAAGCTGCTGTCACCGAGCAGGACGATGACCTTGTCCACGGGGACGCCCATCATCTCAGCTGCGGTCTGCGCGATGATCGTGTAGCTGCCGGTACCGATGTCGGTCATGTCGGTGGCGACGGTCACAACGCCCTTCTTGTCGATCCCGACGCGTGCACCCGACTTCATCGTGACGTTGTCGCGGAACGCGGACGCCATCCCCATGCCGACCAACCAGCGACCGTCGCGGACCTGGCCGGGGACGGGGTTGCGCTTGTTCCAGCCGAAGCGCTCGGCGCCGGTCTTCAGGCAGCCGACGAGGTCCCGCTGCGAGAACTGGCGCGACGGCTTTTCCGGATCGACCTGCGTATCGTTGATGATGCGGAGCTGGACTGGGTCCATCTTCAGCTTCTCGGCAAGCTCGTCCATCGCCGCTTCGAGCGCGAGCAGGCCGACGGCCTCGCCCGGCGCGCGCATCGCGTTGCCCTCGGGAAGGTCGAGCACGGCAAGGCGCGTCGCGGTCATGCGGTTGGCACCGGCGTAGAGCAGACGGGTCGCGTTCGGTGCGGTCTCAGGACCGCCGCCGGGCAGATCGCCCGACCAGCTCTCATGAGCGATCGCGGTGATCTTGCCATCCTTTTGCGCGCCGATGCGGAGACGCTGGATGGTCGCCGGCCGATGCGTGGTGTTGTTCATCACCTGCGTACGCGCGAGCGCCAGCTTCACCGGACGCCCGCCGATCGCGCGCGAGCCGAGCGCCGCCATCACCGCATCGCTGCGGATCCAGAGCTTCGACCCGAAACCACCGCCAACATAGGGCGACATCACATGGATGTTTTCCTTCGGCATGCCCAAGGTCTCGCTCATGTCCCGGACCGCCCAGTTGATCATCTGGTTCGACGTCCACAGGGTCAGTTTGTCGCCCTTCCAAGCGGCCGTGGTCGAATGCGGCTCCATCATCTGATGGCTCTGGTCGGGCGTGGTATAGCGCTCGTCGACCTTGACGGCCGCCTTGGCGAAGGCCCCTGCGAAATTACCGACAGCGGTGTCGGGCGTACCGTCCTTGGGCTTGGTGGCCGATGTCTTGACCGCTTCCAGATCGAAGCTGCCGGCGGTCCGCGCGTAGGTCACGCGCAACAGCTTGGCGGCGGCGCGGGCCTGTTCGAACGTCTCGGCGACGACGACGGCTACCGCCTGGTCGTAATGCTGGACGTCGGGGCCGGCAAGCATCCGCGCGGTATGCGCCTTCGCCTTGGCGACCGTGCCGGCGTTCTTGTAGGTCACGATCGCGAGCACGCCAGGCGCGGCCTTAGCGTCGGCGTCGTCGATGCTCTCGATCCGGCCCTTGGCGATCGCCGAACCCAGGATATAGCCATAGGCCGCATCTGGCGCGACGTCACTACGCTCATAGGCATAGTGGGCGTAGCCGGTGGTCTTCAGTTTGCCGTCGACGCGGTCGATCGGCTGGCCGAGCACCTTCATGCGGTCGGTCGGATTCGCCGTGGCGGGGGTATCGAACTTCATGGGCGTCAGGCCTTCGCTTCTTCGAACACGGCGCCGATGGTGCGTTCGACCAACGGCAGCTTGAACGCGTTCTGTGATGTGGTGCGGGCGCCGGCGAGGACCGCCGATGCGGTCGCCTTGGCGCCCTTCGGCATCTGCGCCTCGGCCGCCTCGACGCGCCACGGCTTGTGCGAGAGCCCACCGAAGGCAAGACGACCGCGACCCCCCGGCTGGATCACAGCGGCAACCGAAATCAGCGCGAACGCGTACGACGCACGATCACGTACCTTCTGGTAGATGTGCGTGCCGCCGATCGGCTTCGGCAGTGTGACGGCAGTGATTAACTCACCCGGCGCCAACGACGTCTCGATGTTCGGCGTGGCGCCGGGGAGGCGGTGGAAGTCGGCGATCGGGATTGCGCGCGTTTCGCCCGCCGCGTTCACCGTCTCGACGGTCGCGTCGAGCACGCGCATCGCCACGGCCATGTCGCTCGGATGCGTGGCAATGCATGCCTCGCTCGTGCCCATGATAGCCAAGTTGCGATTAAACCCGCCGATCGCCGCGCAACCGCTGCCGGGCTGACGCTTGTTGCAGGGCTTGGTGGTGTCGTAGAAATACGGGCACCGTGTCCGCTGGAGCAAATTGCCCGCGGTCGTCGCCTTGTTGCGAAGCTGGCCCGATGCGCCGGAGACCAGCGCGCGGCTGAGCACGCCGTAATCCTTCCGGACGCGCGCATCGGCGGCGAGGTCGGTATTGCGGACCAGCGCGCCGATTCTTAGACCGCCCTCGGCGGTGGGCGTGATCTTGTCGAGGCCAAGGCCGTTGACGTCGATCAGATGCTGCGGCGTTTCGATCTGTAGCTTCATCAGGTCGAGCAGGTTGGTCCCGCCCGCGATGAACTTCGCGCCCGGCGTGCGGACCGCGGCGCTGGCGGCTTCCTTCGCCGACGTCGCGCGCTCGTAGGTAAAGGCCTTCATGCCGTGCGCTCCGTACCGGCGACGTCGTGGATCGCGTCGATGATGTTCGAATATGCGCCGCAGCGGCAGATATTGCCGCTCATCCGCTCGCGAAGCTCGTCGGTGGTGACGCTCGGCTGCGCGGCGATATCGCCGGTGACGTGGCTGGGGATGCCCGCCTTGATCTCGCCGAGCGTGGCGACGGCCGAACAGATCTGGCCGGGGGTGCAGTATCCGCACTGATAGCCGTCATGCTTGACAAACGCCGCTTGCATCGCGTGCAGCTTCTCGGGCGTGCCGAGGCCTTCGATCGTGGTGATCTCCTCGCCTTCATGCATGACCGCGAGCGTCAGGCAGCTGTTGATCCGGCGACCCTCGACGATCACCGTGCACGCACCGCATTGGCCGTGATCGCAGCCCTTCTTCGTGCCGGTGAGCTTCAAATTCTCGCGCAGCGCGTCGAGCAGCGTGGTGCGGGTGTCGACGTTCAGCTTGGTCGTACGGCCGTTGACCTTGAGCGTGACCGGCATGGTCGGCGGGGCCGGTTGCGTCGTCCCCTGGACCTGATCCTGCGTCTGGGCCTGCGCGACGGGTGCGGCCGCCAAGGTGGCCGACGCGACGCCGCCGGCGATCACGCCACGGCGCGACACCGGAAAAGTTTCATCGTGATGCATATAAACCCCTGTATCTGTTACCCGAACGGACGAAGCGCGGCAAAGTTGCGCCGGGCCGTGTCGGTTTTGTTCCGCCAAATTTTTGAGCAAGGTATTGGAATGCGTACGATCTCTTCCAGCGTGTCGGTTCGGCTCTACCACCTCGACGACAGCGACGAGGGCGGGGCGGCAACGACGCTGTTCTACGGGCCGCTGGAGGAGGCGCTGGTAATCGCCGCGCAGCAGAAGGAGGATGTCCAGCCGGGGCTGTATCTGGCCACCGAGAACGACGTCGTAGCGTATCTCGATCTGGAGGAATAGCGCCACCCCCTCGATTTTCCCCCGCAAGGGGGAGGTGGCACCGAAGGTGACGGAGGGGGAGGATATGGAATCGCCGTTGCCCTTTCCTCCCCTCCGACTGGCAAGCGCCAGCCACCCCCCCCTTGCGGGGAAGGATCGGATTACGTCCCGGGAATAAACCCGTCGTCGCGATCCGGCGGCGTCGGGGCATGCACCTCGCTACAGATCGATCGCAGTGCGCCCTTCATCCCCTCCTCGAACGTCGGGTGATAGAAGGGCAGGTCGAGCACCTCGGTCGCGGTCCAGCCGCTCTGGATCGCCCACGCGATCAGATGCGCGCTGTGCTCGACCGCGGGCCCTGCCATCGTCGCGCCCGTCAGCCGGCCATCGCGACGATCGGCATAAAATCGCACCAACCCTGCGTTGCACGCCTCGACCTTCGCTCGGCCTTGATCATCGTACGAGGCCGTACCGATCACGCTGTCCGCGTCGTCGTCCTTGGCGATCTTGCCGATCACCGCAACGTTGGGATGCGTGAAGGTGATCGCGAACGGCACCGTCCGCTTGCCCGGCGTGACCTCGGGGTAGCTTGCCGCGTTGCGCCCCGCGATCATGCCCTCCGCCGACGCCTCGTGCAGCACCGCACGATCATGGTCCGCGTCGCCTGCGATGAAGATCGGCGCGCTGCCGCATTGCATCGTCTCGGGGTCGTAATCCGGCATGCCGTGGTCATCGAGCGCAAGGCCGGTAGTTTCCAGTCCAATGCCCTTGATCCGTGGTGGGCGCCCGGTAGCGACGAGCAGATAGTCGAAGCGCTGCTCGCCCGATGCAGAGCCACTCCAGGCCAGCTTGACGCCATCACCGTCAGGCTCGACCCTCAGTTCGACACCGAGGAGGATCGGCATCTCGCGTGAGAGGATCGCGTGATACGCTTCGGCGACATGCGGGTCCTTCAGTCCGCCAATCGTCTCGCCGGTGTCGAACACCACCGTCTCGACGCCGAGCCGCGCCATCGCCTGCGCGAGTTCGAGGCCCAGCGCGCCCGCGCCGATGACGCCGATCGATCCGGGCAGGTCGGCAAGTTCGAAGATGCTCTCGTTGGTCAGCACGCGGTCGCGCACCGCGTCGAACATCTCGGGGATCGCAGGGCTCGATCCGGTCGCGATCACCACCGACTTCGCATGGATCTTGCGGCCATCGCTCAGTGACAAAATCGTCGTACCTGCAAATTTTGCGCGTGCTTCGATCTTCACCTCTTCGGGCAGCTTGTCGATTGAGGTCTCGACACCCGCTACGAACGCATCGCGTTCCTGACGGACCCGCGCCATCACCGCGACGCCGTCGACCTTGCCCGACGCCTCGACGCCGAACACCGAAGCGTGCTTCACCGCGTGCATCGCATTCCCCGCCGCAATCAACAGCTTGGAGGGCATACATCCCACACTCGCGCAGGTCGTGCCGCCAAAGCCTTCGTCGATCAGCAACGTGTTGGCGCCGTTGCGACGCGCGCTGCGCTCGGCGGCGAGGCCGGCAGTTCCGGCGCCGATGATCGCCACGTCGCAGGTCAGCTTGGTCATAAGTCTCTCCGTTGCCGGAGAATTCCGGAGCCACGGTCGACGAAACCTTCGATGCCGCCCGGCCGTTCCGCGATGCAGCACATTCCTAGTCGAAGGACGCTTATGTTAACGCTCCACCACCTGAACTACTCGCGCTCGATCCGCGTCCTGTGGCTGCTCGAAGAGCTCGGCATCGAATACGACCTCGTCAAATACGAGCGCGACGAGAATTTCCGCGCACCGCCCGAACTCAAGGCGATCCATCCGCTCGGCAAGGCCCCCGTCCTCGTCGACGACACATTGACGCTTGCCGAGAGCGCACCGATCCTGTCGTATATCGACGCTCGTTATGGCGACCGTCGCTTCTCGCCGCCGGTCGATAGCGACGCGGCCGCGATCCACGACGAGTGGCTGCAATATGTCGAGAGCTCGGCATCACTGCCGATCATGATGACGTCGCTCGGCAAGCGGATGGGCGGATTGCCCGACGGCCTCGCCAAGTTCACCGGGCCCGAGGTGACCAAGACGCTCGACTATATCGGCGCGGGTGTTGGCGATGGTTCGTATTTAATGGGCGAGCAGTTGATGCTGGCCGACATCCAGATGTGCTACATCCTTGCGATCGCCGAGAGCGCCGGATTGCTCAAGGATCATCCCGACGTCGCGGCGTATCTCGATCGCCTGCGCGCCCGTCCGGCGTTCATCGCAGCGACTGAAATCGGCGGCCCGCTGATGCCCGCCCGCCGCTAACCGCAAAAGCGAGGGGGGTAACGGCCGCGTTATCCCCCGAAGCTGCGGCCACCAAAGCCGCCGCCGAAGCCGCCGCGCGAGATCACCGAACTGCGCGACTGGACGCGGGCAGGGGCGCGTGCGGTGGTCGGCGTGAACGCGTCCGACCCTACGCGCGTACGACCGGTGACATAGTCGCGGTTGATCCGGCCGCCCGCACCGCCGTAGTAATTGCCGTTCCGGTCGCGGTACATCGGCGCGCCGCGATTGCCGAAGCCGCCGTTGAGCGCCTGCCCGACCAGGAAGCCGGTGAGCAGCGGCGTGAAGAAGCTGCCGCCATTGCCGTTGTTGCGCGGCTCGCACTGCGCAGCACCGAACTGCTCCTCGCAGGTTTGTTTGTCCTCGAACCGGGGCGCAGTCTTGGCAGCATCGGCCTTCGCCTGTTCGAATGCGGTATCGCACTGGACTGCCGACAACGCACCCGCCGCACGGCATTCCGCGACCGACGCATAGCTCTGCGCCTCGACGGGTTTGCCGCCGACATCGCCGTCGCACGCGGTCAGCGAGACACCCGAGCCCGCGATCAGGCTGGTCAGGACGATCGTTCTGGAACGCTTCATCGATGCTTCCTCAATTCGTCATGCAGGCGGCGTTGAGGATGCCGACGCACAGCGAGATGCTCCCCATATAGGTCGCGGCGGCAATGTCGCCACGGACGATCCGGTCGTGGATGTCACGCATCACCAACCGCCGCACGACGAGCGCGGCGACGATCTGGATCACGCCCGCCAGCAGGGCCCAGACCGCGAATTCGAGCAGCGTCACGGTATGCGTGAGCGCCGACGCCAATGGCAGGACATAGCCGAGCAGCGCCGCACCCAGCGTAATCGCGGCGGCGGTATTGCCTTCGCGGATCAGCGATTTTTCGTGATACGGCGTCGTCGCCTGGAAGATGATCTTGAAGAGAATCGTGAACGCCCCCGCCGCGACGAACGCGATCAGGAAGGCGAGCGCGCTGGCGCCGAAGCTGTATTGATCGATCATGGCATTTCCCCCGGAGCCGTTCGCTGCGGACGCTAGGCCCTGAACTCGCCGAGTTCCAGTGCCACGCCAAGCATGATCTCGAACGAGACTTCGCCCGCCTCGGTCTCCATGTCGATCGCGAGCAACAATTCGCGGCCGTCGTCGCCCGGCAGGTCGCGGCTGAACAACATGCAAGTCTGGAAGATGCGGCGATCGACGATCCCGTCGCGGTCGTCGTGCAATTCCTCCCAGAACGTCACCGGCTCTTGCTCGCTCGCCTCGGGACCGAACCATGCGCGGCTATAGTCGGGCAGCCCTTCGGCGGTGAAGGTGCGCGCCTTGAGGCGGCTCTTCCAGGCCGGGCGCTCGGCGGCGGACGACGGATAGCTGCTGTCCCACGGTGCGAACAGCGTGACATCGGTGACGTCCTGCCCGTCGCGGTCGTTCGACACCGCCTGGAACATGATGTCGTCGTCGGTGTAGAAACGGTGGACGAAGCCGCCTTCGTTGAGGTCGATCAGCCCCTGCGCGACGATCACCAGCGTATCGCGGTCGAACGGGAACAGCAGTTCCGAACCGAACCGGCGCCAGGCAAGCGGATCGACCGTTACCGTGCGCCCGAGCGTGACGTTGCGGACGACGGGGAGGGCGTTGCCGTCAAGCGCTGGCTTGCGGCCGAACAGGCGATCGAACATGCAATCCTCGCGTCTCTGTGGTTGGCGTGCCTCTTAGGCCAAAGCGCGCAGGCTCGCAAAGCGCAACCCCCGTCATCCTGACGAAAGTCAGGACCCAGAGCCATAAACGCTGCGGTTGGTTACCCTGGGTCCTGACTTTCGTCAGGATGACGGAAGGAAGAGGACGTGGGGAGGGTGGCAGGCGCTCGCGAAACGCCTATGTGTCTCCGCGAGCGACAAGCACGGGAGTTCTTGCATTGACCGACATCTGGACCGTCCGCAGCCTGAAGGCAGCGCTCGATACGTCCGAGCCTGCGAAAGCCGGCGAATTCACCGCGCGGATCCTGGAAGGCGCGGACCCGGTATTGCTGGTGACGATGCACCACCACGGCGACCTCGAGCTGTTCGTCAACGTCAGCGAGGCGCAGATCGCGTGCTCGACGCTGCTGTGGCCATGCGACGAGCAGGAAGATCAATTGGCGTTCAACACGTTCCTGCTGAAATCGCAGAAGCTGGTGCCGCTGTCGAACTTCGGGATCGGCACCGTCGACGGCCGTGACTATTACGAGCTGTTCGGCGAACTCGCGACGTCGAGCCGGCTCGATACCGTGATCATCGAACTGCGCACGCTTGCCGAGAACGCGATCGATGCGGCCACCGACCTGCGCCACGCGCAGGTTCCTGCCGCCTGAACTGATACAAACGGAGAGACTGGCATGGCCATCTGGAGCAAGCTTTTCACCCTCGGTCGTGCCGGCGCGCACGAAGCGGGTTCGGCGGTCGTCGATGCGAACGCGCTGCGCATCCTCGACCAGGAAATCCGCGATGCCGACAAGGCGCAGGGCAAGGCGCGCGACGACCTCGCGGGGCTGGTAGCCCGTCGCCGCATCCTCGAAACCGAAGTCGAGAGCTTCCGCGCGCAGGCTGCGAAGTATGAGGCCTCGGCACGCATCGCGGTCGAGAAGGGCAACATGGACCTCGCGCGACAGGTCGCGCAGCGGATCGCCGATCTCGAACAGGACATTGCGCTGAAGACCCCGCAGGTCGAGGACATGCGCGCCGCCGAGGAGCAGATTCACACCGCCGTCGCACAGACCGACCGCAAGATCGAACAGCTCCGCCGCGAGGTCGAGGTCGTGAAGGTCAACGAGTCGGTACAGAAGGCGCAGGCCTCAGTCGCGTCGGGCAGCATGGGTGCGGGCAACAAGCTCGGCTCGGCCGCTGACAGCCTCGCGCGCATTCGTGAACGCCAGGCGATCCGTGGCGAGCGGATCAAGGCGGCGGGCGAGTTGGAAGATCGTCGCACCGGTGCCGATCTCGACGAGAAACTGCGGCTGGCAGGCATCGGCCCCGGCCAGTCGTCCGCCGACGATGTGCTCGCGCGCCTGACCGCACCCAAGACCCCGCAAGTCGGCCAGACGCTGCAGATCGAGCAGCGCGACGACAAGACGTCGGACTCCTGATGCGCCGGATCGCGGTCGACCCGCGCGGCGACTGGCGCGAACGGGCCGACGCGATCGGGTTCGTCTATCACGACACCGACGGTGAACCGTACTGGGACGAAGGCGCGGCCTACGCTTTCACGCTGGCGGAGATCGAGGACGACCTCGAGCCCGCCGCGGAACAGCTTCACGCGATGTGCCTCGATCTGGTCGACGAGGTGGTCCGCGACCAGCAACTGATGGAACGCCTTGCCATCCCGCGCGAGCAGTGGAACTACGTCGCCGAGACGTGGCGGACTCGCCAGCCGTCGCTCTACGGCCGGTTCGACTTCGCCTATGACGGGACAGGCCCGGCCAAACTCTACGAGTATAATGCCGACACGCCGACGTCGGTATTCGAGTGCGCGACGTTCCAGTGGATGTGGCTGGAGGATCTGCTCGCGAGCGGTGCGTTGCCGGCAGGGACGGACCAGTTCAACAGCCTGTTCGACAAGCTGCGCGAGCGGTTCCGCGCGCTGTTCCCGAGCGGTGGCTTCGTCCATTTCGCCGCGGATGCGTCGGCGATCGAGGACCGCCAGACCGTGCGGTTCTTCGAGGATCTGGCGTCGCAGGTCGGGATCGAACCGAAGTTCGTCGAGATGAAGGACATCGGCCTCGCTGCTGACGGGCGCTTCGTCGATACCGACGGCTTCGAGGTGCAGGCCGCGTTCAAGCTGTACCCGTGGGAGTTCATGCTACGCGAGCCCTATGCGCCAAACCTGTCGCGTGCCGACGTGCGCTGGATCGAGCCGGCGTGGAAGTCGATCCTATCGAACAAGGGCATCCTCCCGCTGCTGTGGGAGCGTCATCCCGAGCATCCGAACCTGCTCCCCGCGTTCTTCGACGACGACCCCGCCGCGAAGATCCTCGGGCCGAAATATGTGCGTAAGCCGCTATTCTCGCGAGAGGGCGCCAACGTCGAGGTGATCGGCGAGGACGGCCATGCGCTGCTCGACCAGGGCTATGGTGCCGAGGGTGCGATCCGGCAGGCCTATGCGCCGCCGCCGGTATTTGACGGGCGTCATCCGGTGATCGGTGCGTGGATGGTCGGCAACGAAGCGGCGGGGATCGGCGTTCGAGAAGATGAAACGGTCGTAACGCGCAATCTCGCGCGGTTCGTGCCGCATATCATCGAGGCGAATGATGACTGACGCGCGTGAGTTGCCGCCATTGCCGCCGATGGAGCGCCTAGTCGAGCTGATGTTCGATGCGGCCCGGACGGGACGCGACGAGATGATCCCGGCGCTATTGCAGGCGGGGGTCGATATCGAGGTGACCGATGCGAAGGGTTACACGCCGTTGGTGATCGCCAGCTACAACGGCCAAGCCGAGGCGACCGCGGCGCTCCTCGCGGCCGGTGCGCAGGTCGATGGCGCGGCGGATGCTCGCGGCAACACCGCGCTGATGGGCGTCTGCTTCAAGGGCTATACCGAGATCGCACAGATCCTGCTCGATGCTGGGGCCGACGTGAATTGGCGGAATGGCGTCGGCCAGACTGCGTTGATGATGGCGGCGCTGGTGAACAAGACGGTGATCGTCGATATGTTGCTGGAGCACGGCGCTGACCCGGCGATCGTGGATTCGGCGGGGAACAGCGTGCATTCGCTGGCGGTGTCGCAGGGCAATGCGGCTTTGGCCGAGCGCTTCGCAACGACCGATTAGCCCCTACGCTACCACCCCGGCGGAGGCCGGGGTCCAATTGGAAAGTCACAGTAATGGCAAACTGCGCTTCGTTAGCGCCGTTGCCCAATTGGACCCCGGCCTTCGCAGGGGTGGTAAAACCGGTCAAGGCAGTGCGGATCAATCCGCCCCATGCGTCTTCGGCAGCACCGCCCCAACATGCGCCTCGCCCCGAGCCTCCGCCAACCGCATTTGCCGCTCGCGCTCCGCATAACTCGCCCGCTGCGTCTCGTTCCGCGCATCATGACACGCCGGGCAACTCACCCCCTCGACATACAGCGGCGAGCCACGGTCTTCGACACTCACCGGCATCCGGCAAGCATGGCACAGCACATGACTTCCCAGCGCTAAACCATGTCCAACCGCAACCCGTTGATCGAACACGAAACACTCCCCCTCCCAAAGGCTCTCCGCTGCGGGCACGGTCTCCAGATATTTCAGGATGCCGCCCTTGAGGTGATACACCTCGTCCAGCCCCTCGGCCTTCAGGAACGCGGTTGACTTCTCGCAGCGTATGCCGCCGGTACAAAACATCGCAATCTTCGGCGGCGGCCCGTCCCCGATCAACTCCTCACGGTGCTCGCGAAACCACGCCGGAAAGTCCCGGAACGTCCGCGTCTGCGGATCGACCGCGCCAGCAAACGTGCCGACCGCGACCTCGTAATCGTTGCGCGTATCGATCACGATCGTCCCCGGCTCGGCGATCAACGCGTTCCAGTCCTGCGGCTCGACATAATGCCCGACGCCCTCCAGCGGATCGATCGCAGGCTCGCCCATCGTCACGATCTCGCGCTTCAGCCGCACCTTCATCCGGTGAAACGGCATCGTCTCGGCGCGCGATTCCTTGACGTCGAGATCGGCGCAACCCGGCAGCGCGCGGATATGCGCAAGCACCGCGTCGACGCCCTCTTCGGACCCGGCGATCGTCCCATTGATCCCTTCGGCGGCGAGAAGCAGCGTCCCTTTCACCCCGTTCGAACAGCACACGAGCGCAAGCGGCGGCTGGATCGCGGCGATGTCGGCGAACGGCGTGAAGCGGTACAGCGCCACGACGCGGATGGGCAGGGTTTCGGTCATCGGTTCATCGTACAGGGGAGGAGGTGCGTCCCCTTAGCGTAAGTCGCCCCCCACGTCAGCCTGTGGTGACGATCATCCCGTCGACCACTGCTACCGGCCAGGGTGTCAGCCGCGCGCCGCCGCATGGCCCGCCGACACACGCGCCACTGTCGATTTCGAACAAAGCGGAGTGCCAACTGCATGCGATCAGGTCCCCACGCGGCGTGAGATAGTCGTCGAGCACCTGCGCAAGCGGCAGACCCATGTGCGGGCACCGATCGACATAACCGACCACCGCATCGTCCTTGCGCACGACGAAACCGTGGAAGCGTCCAGCACGCATCTGGAGCACGAAGTTGCGCGCCTTCCCCTCGACAACCGCATCGAGCGGCGCGAGTTTGATCCCGCCGGGCGTGGCGGTCAGCCGTTCCCCGTCGCTCATGCGCGGTCGGCGTCCGGCTGCAGATCCGGATGCGCGGCGGCAAAAGCGGGGAGGGCACGGGCCTTGTCGGCGGCGCTCTTGAGGCGCGGATAGGGCAAGAGATCGACCGCGAACCGCTCGGCCGAATAGATCTGCGGCACCAGATGACAGTCGGCGATCGTCGGCGTCGCACCGAACGCGAAGCCGTCGCCGTGCCGCGCGATCAGCGTTTCCAGCGCCGCGAACCCGTCGCCGATCCAGCGTGCGATCCAGCGGTTCACCACCGCCTCGTCCGCCCCGAACTCCGTCCGCAAGGCGTTCAGGATGCGGAGGTTGTTCACGGGGTGGATATCGCACGCGATCGTCGCCGCCATCGCGCGGACGATCGCCCGGCCATCCGGGTCGACGGGAAGCAACGGTGGGTCGGGATACACCTCGTCGATCCATTCTAGGATCGCGGGGCTCTGCGTCAGGACTGCATCGTCGGTTTCCAGCGTCGGAACGAGCCCTTGCGCATTGAGCGTCTGATACTCTGGCTCGCGTTGCGCGCCGGTGCGGAGATCGTGCGCAACCTGCTCGTAAGCTACGCCCTTCAAGGCCAGCGCGATGCGGACGCGGTAGGCGGTGGTCGAGCGCCAATAGCCGTGCAGCGTCAGGCTCACTTCGGCAGGACCGCCTTGGGGAAATCCGACCACACCGCGTCGTAATCGAGCTGCGAATGCTCCAGCGCATAGGCGGTCGGCTTGTACGGCCAGCAGCTCTCCAGCATGAACGCCATCGTCCCGTCGATCTTGTGCGGCTTCAGGTCGGCCGCACTCGCACCCTGCCAGCTCGCCAGATCCGGCCCGTGACCCGACATCAGATTGTGCAACGAGATCCCGCCCGGCGCGAACCCCTCGGCCTTTGCGTCGTATGCGCCGGTAATCAACCCCATCGCCTCCGACATGACGTTGCGGTGGAACCACGGTGGCCGAAACGTACCCTCTGCGACCATCCAGCGCGGCGGGAAGATTACGAAATCGGCATTCGCCCGGCCGGGCACGTCGCTCGGCGAGGTCAGCAGCGTGAAGATCGACGGATCGGGATGATCGAAGCTGACCGTGTTGATCGTGTTGAACCGCGACAGGTCGTAGCGCCACGGTGCGAGGTTGCCGTGCCATGCGACGACGTCGAGCGGCGAGTGATCGAGCGTCGTGGTCCAAAGCGAGCCCATGAACTTCTGGACGACCTCGACCGGTTCGTCGCGGTCCTCGAACCAGGCGACCGGGGTCTCGAAATCGCGCGGGTTGGCGAGGCCGTTGGCGCCGATGGGCCCGAGATCGGGCAGGCGGAACAGCGCGCCGTGGTTCTCCGCGACATAGCCGCGCGCTTCGCCGTCGGGGAGTTCGGCGCGAAACCGGACACCGCGCGGGACGAGCGCGATCTGGCCGGGGGCAATGTCGATCCGGCCGAGCTCGGTCAGCAACCGCAGAGGTCCAGACTGCGGCACGAACAGCAGTTCGCCGTCCGCATCCATGAACACGCGCGAAATCATGTCGGCGTTCGCGGCGTAGACGTGCAGCGCCACGCCCTCGAGATCGGCGGGGTCCCGGTTGGCTAGCATCGTCGTCATGCCGTCGATCAGGTCAGTGCCAGGGGCGGGCGCCTCGATCGGATCCCAGCGCAGGCGATTGGGTGCAAGCGGGGCGTCGGTCGTGCCGGGCGCGAAGCGCTTGGCGCCGGTATAGCGCTCGAACGGGGGATGCTCGGCAGTCGGGCGCATCCGATAGAGCCAGCTGCGGCGGTTCTCGTGACGCGGTGCGGTGAAGGCGGTACCGGAAAGCTGCTCGGTGTAGAGACCGAACGCGGGGCGTTGCGGCGAATTGCGGCCGATCGGGAGCGCGCCGGGGAACGCCTCGGTCGATACGTGGTTGCCGAAGCCGGGCTGGTACGCCGCGTGGTCTTCGGTCTGGCCGGCGGTCTCGCCTGCGGCATTGGTCGGCTGGTGAATTGTCATGGCTTCCTCTCCGTCACCTGTTCCGATCAACGCCCGAACCGCCGGCCGTTCAAACTCTTTCTATTCCTCTCCCTCAGGGGAGAGGGAGGGAGACGCGCGCTTGCGCGGCGGAAGGGTGAGGGCACGTACTGGCGTAGCGCGTGCCCTCACCCTCGGCGCTGGCGCGCCTTTCCCTCTCCCCGAGGGGAGAGGGTATTAAGTGTTCATGCGTCGACCGTAATGACGCCGCGGCGGATTTGGTCGAGCTCGATGCTCTCGTACAGCGCCTGGAAATTGCCGTTGCCGAAGCCTTCGTTCCCCTTGCGCTGGATGATCTCGAAGAAGATCGGCCCGAACATGTTCTCGGTGAAGATCTGCAACAGCAACCCCTCTTCGCCGACATTGCCGTCGATCAGGATACGGTTGCGACGCAGGCGCTCCAGGTCGTGGCCGTGGTTCGGCACGCGCTTGTCGACCAGTTCGTAATAGGTCTCGATCGTGTCCTGCAGCTTGACGCCGCGCGCACGCAGCTTCTCGACCGTCTCGAAGATATCATTGGTCGTCAGTGCCAGATGCTGAATGCCCTCGCCGTTGTAATCCTTGATGAATTCCTCGATCTGGCTCTTGTCGTCCTGGCTCTCGTTGAGCGGGATGCGGATCGCGCGGTCGGGCGCGATCATCGCCTGGCTGAACAGACCGGTCGCCTTGCCCTTGATGTCGAAATACTTCTGCTCCTCGAAGCCGAAGATCTGACCGTAGAACTCAGCCCAGGTCCGCATCTGGCCACGCTTCACATTGTGCGTAAGGTGGTCGAGCAGATCGAGGCCGACGTTGTTAGCGGCCTCCGCTTCGGCCGCGCCCGGAACCGCGTTCCAGTCGTCGTACAGGCTGCCGGCCGCGCCATGCTTGTCGACCAGATACAGCAGCGAACCGCCGATCCCTTCGAGCACATAACTACCCTCGCCGAGCGCGCCCATGCTGGCATCGGCCGCATTGGCGCCCCGTGCGAGCGCCGCGTCGAACGCTTCCTTGGCGTCATGGACGCGGAACGCCATGCCGCTCGCCGAGGGGCCATGATCCGCCCGGAATGCCGCCGCATGGCCACCGTCTTCGCGGTTGAGGAGCAGATTGATGCGGCCCTGCTTGTAGCGCGTGACGGCCTTAGTGGGGTGGGTCGAGGCGGCGACGAAGCCGAACTGCTCGAACTGCGCGGCCATCCGATCGGGATCGGGCGAGGTGAATTCGGCGAACTCGAACCCGTCGAGACCCATCGGGTTTACGTCCATATGGTCCATGATCACATCCTGACAGTTGGTATCCGTTGTTACCAATCTGGCGGGTTGAACAACTGGTGTCAATCGTTACGATTTCGCTATGGCTGACCGCGCACTCGTCCTGGACGATTTCATCCCGTATCGCCTGTCGATCACGTCGAACCTCGTCAGCGAGGCGGTGGCAGACACATATGAGGCGCTATTCGGCCTGACGATTCCGGAGTGGCGGCTAGTGACCGTGGTAGCCGAGGCAGGCGGGATTACGCAGCAGCAGATCGGCCAGCAGACCCGGATGGACAAGGTGACCGTCAGCCGCGCGGCGATCGCCCTTGTCGAACGTGGGCTGATGCAGCGGCATGCGAACTCGGAAGATCGCCGCTCGCACCTGCTGAGGCTGACCGACGACGGCCACACGCTCTACGCCTCGGTCGCGCCCAAAGCGCTCGATCTGGAACGCCGGATCTTCGCCGGATTCTCAGGCGCAGAGGTCGAGCAGTTCGTCGCGATGTTGCGAAGGATCGACGCAGTGACGATCGACTTGGTTCAGGAGTCCCACGGCGGTATCGGGGACCAGAGACCGTGCAGGTAATCGAGCAGCGCGGTGGTCCCCGATGACACCGCCCCGCGTGCATGTACCGCGTAGATCCCAACGTCCGCAGACCCCGCCAACTTCGGTAATACGCGGACGAGGCGGCCGCTCGCGAGATCCGCGCTGACGTCCCAAAGCGAGCGCAGTGCGATGCCGACACCCGCCAGCGTCAGTTCGCGCACGACCTCACTGGAATTGGTCGCGACGTAGCTCGGGCGGTCGATCGTGACGTCGCCGTCTGGTCCAGTCAGCCGCCACGGCATCTGGCCCTTTGCTGCAAGTAGGCGGTGTTTCGTAAGGTCGGCTGCGTCGTTTGGCGCGATGTAGCTTGGGGCGGCGCAGAGAACGCGGCGGCTGTCGGCCAGACGATAACCCGTGAGGCTCGGCGGCACCGCAGGCGCGATCCGGATAGCAAGGTCGAGACGGTCGCCGATGACGTCGGAGAAGCCGTCGGACAGATCGAGGTCGAGTTCGATCGCAGGGTGCGCATCGAGGAACGGCTTCAGGTGCGGCGCGATGTGGAGACGCCCGAACGAGGTCGGTGCGCTGACCCGGAGTGGTCCGGCGGGCGTCTCGGCGCGGTCCGACACGCGCGCCTCGGCATCGCGGATAGCGGCGAGGATCTCCACCATGTCGCGGTAATACGCCGCGCCGCGAGCGGTGAGGTCTAGCCGCCGCGTCGTCCGATTGAGCAACCGCACGCCGAGCCGCGCTTCCAGCCGAGCGATCCGTTTCGAAACCATGGCCGGCGAGATGCCCAGCGATCGCCCGGCCGCGCTGAGGCTGGCGGTGCGGACGACCTCGGCGAAGAGGACGATGTCAGGATCCATTCGTTCTCCAGGCGATCAACAGCTTTCGGTTTATAGTGTCTAGTGGCGAAGGTGGCGGGCGTCTATCGTGCCATCAAAGTATAGGAGAGCAGCATGGCCGAGATGATCGACACCTATCAGAATCGGGCGGGTCTGAAGATCGCCGCATCGCTGATGGACTTCATCGAGACGCAGGCGCTGCCGGGTACGGGGCTCGATGCTGCGGCGTTCTGGCAAGGCGTGTCCGATATCTACGCCAGGTTCGCGCCTGAGAATTCCGCACTGCTGGCGGTTCGCGACGACCTACAGGCGAAGATCGATGCGTGGCACGAAGCCCGCGCCGGCAAGCCGATCGACCAGCCCGAGTACCAAGCGTTCCTGCGCGAGATCGGCTATCTGGTCGACGAGCCTGCGCCGTTCGCAGTCGCGCCGACTAATGTCGACCCGGAGGTCGCCTCGCTCGCGGGCGCGCAGCTGGTGGTGCCGATCCTCAACGGGCGCTTCCTGCTGAACGCCGCGAACGCGCGCTGGGGGAGCCTGTACGACGCGCTCTACGGGACCGATGCGATTCCCGGCGAGGCGTCGGGCAAGGGGTATGACGCCTCCCGAGGTGCGCAGGTGATTGCCTGGGCGAAGGCCTTCCTTGACGATGCGGTGCCGTTAGCTAACGGATCATGGAGCGTCTGGACCGGTGGTACGCCCGAGCTTGCCGATCCCAGCCAGCTTGCCGGGCACGCAGGCGACAATATCCTGTTGCGTCACAACGGCCTGCACATCGAACTCGTGATAGATCCTCAGCATCCGATCGGCCGCGACGACCCTGCAACCCTCGCCGACGTCGTGCTCGAATCCGCGCTCAGCACGATCGCCGATCTCGAGGACTCGATCGCCGCAGTCGACGCGGAGGACAAGGTCGCCGCTTACGCCAATTGGCTCGGGCTGATGAAGGGCGACCTGACCGCCAGTTTCGACAAGGGCGGCCGCACGGTCACGCGGTCGCTCGAACCCGACAGGCAGTATACCGCCCCCAATGGCAGCGCGTTCACGCTCCCCGGCCGCAGCCTCATGTTCGTCCGCAACGTCGGTCACCTTATGACGACTCCCGCAATCCTGCTCGCCGACGGCAAAGAGGCGCCCGAAGGTATCCTCGACGGCATCGTCACGTCGCTGATCGGCTTGCACGACCTCAAGAGCACCGGCCCGATCCGCAACAGTCGCGCGGGCTCGATCTACATCGTCAAGCCGAAGATGCACGGTCCCGATGAGGCCGCGTTCACCAATCGTTTGTTCGACGCGATCGAGGACCTGCTCGGCCTCACGCGCCACACGATAAAGGTCGGCGTGATGGACGAGGAGCGGCGGACCTCCGCCAATCTCGCCGCGTGCATCGCCGCGGTGAAGGACCGGGTCGTGTTCATCAACACCGGTTTCCTCGATCGCACCGGCGACGAGATGCACACCTCGATGCGCGCCGGGCCGATGATCCGAAAGGGCGACATGAAGTCCTCGTCGTGGATCAAGGCGTATGAGGATCGCAACGTCCAGATCGGGCTCGCCTGCGGGCTCAGCGGCAAGGCGCAGATCGGCAAGGGCATGTGGGCCGCACCCGACCGGATGGCGGACATGCTCGGGCAGAAGATCGCGCATCCGATGACCGGTGCGAATACCGCCTGGGTGCCGTCGCCGACCGCGGCCACGCTGCACGCGACGCACTACCACCGCGTCGACGTGTTCGCGCGGCAGGCGGAGCGCAAGGCCGAGCCCGTCGCCTCGCTCGATGCGCTGCTGACGATCCCGGTCGCGACCGGGCACAACTGGCAGCCCGACGAAGTTCGCGAGGAACTGGAGAACAACGCACAGGGTATCCTCGGCTATGTCGTGCGCTGGGTCGACCAGGGCGTCGGCTGTTCGAAGGTGCCCGACATCCACGACATCGGTCTGATGGAGGATCGCGCGACGCTCCGGATCAGTTCGCAGCACATGGCGAACTGGCTGCTCCACGGCATCGCCACGCCCGACGAGGCGGATGCGGCGCTGCGGCGGATGGCGGCGAAGGTCGATGCGCAGAATGCGGGCGATCCGCTGTACCGGCCGATGGCGGGACATGAGGACGACAGCCTCGCGTTCCAGGCCGCTCGGGCGCTCGTGTTCGATGGTCTCACGCAGCCGAGCGGCTATACCGAGCCGCTGCTCCATGCCTTCCGCGCGCGGGCAAAAGAGAGGGATGCCACCTGATGCCGCTCTACGCGATCGAGGGTAAACGACCGACGCTGGCCGACGACGTCTGGGTTGCGCCGTCCGCAGACGTAATCGGCGACGCGCGACTAGGGGAGGGCGCCAGCGTCTGGTTTGGCGCGGTGATCCGCGCGGACAACACGCCGATCGTCGTCGGTGCACGGACCAATATCCAGGAGGGTGCGATGCTGCACTCCGATCCAGGCGCGCCGCTGACCATCGGCGAAGGCTGCACGATCGGCCATCACGCGATCCTCCACGGCTGCACGATCGGTAACAACGTGCTGGTCGGGATGGGAGCGACGATCCTTAACAACGCGGTGATCGGGGAGAATTGCCTGATCGGTGCGAACGCGCTGGTGACGGAGGGGAAGATCTTCCCGGCCGGCAGCCTGATCGTCGGTTCGCCCGCCAAGGCCGTGCGACAATTATCCCCCGAAGCGATTGCCGGCCTGAAGATGTCGGCCGAAGCCTACGCGGGCAAGCAGCGCGTCTATGCCGAGGGCCTGAGGTTGGTCGAAGTGTAGAAATCCTTCCCCGCCAGGGGGAGGTGGCTGGCACTTGCCAGTCGGAGGGGGAGGTAGGCGACACGTCGGTTCCGTATCCTCCCCCTCCGTCGCTTCGCGCCACCTCCCCCTTGCGGGGGAGGATCGTAAAGCTTTTAGAAGCTCACCCGGCCGCCGAGCGACAGCACCACCGCCGACGCATTACGCAGCGCGCCCGAGGTCAGGATGTTCGTCTGCGCGGCCGTACCGACATACGCTGCCGTGACGCGGTCGATCGTCGTATTTTCGAAGTCGACATATTGCGCGGCGGCGTCGAGCACGATGTGCGGCGACAGCTGGTACGAGCCACCGGCGGCATAAGTCCAGCGATCGGCGTCGGGCACGCGCGCGTCGCGCTCGCCGTCCTGCGTCGGCGACTTGGTCCGCTGCAGGCCTGCCCGTACGGTCAGCTTCGGCGTGACGTCATAGTCCAGGCCACCCGCCAGGCTCCAGCTGTCCATGTAGTTCTCCGGGATCGCGGTGTTCAGCGGTGCGCCGAGATCGATCGTGTCGAACTTGCTCCAGTTGTAGGCGACCACCTGCGCGTTCAGCGTCAGCTTGTCGGTCCCGCGGAACCGCCCTGCGACGATCACTTGGCCCGGCGTGTTGAACGCGGCCTTCGCACCGGACACGGTCATGTTCGACGACGCCAGCGGACCGACGAGGCCGCTGACCGTCAGGTCGCCCTTCAGGTTGTGCCGGATGCTCGACTTGTAGCTGATGCCGACCGTCGCGAAGTCGTTGTGGAGCTGTACGCCCGCGGTCCAGCCGAAGTCCCAGCCGTCGCCCTTCAGTTCCTGCTGTCCATCGGGCAGCGCCGCGGACAGGTTGGGCAGCGCGTTGCTCAAGCTGGCGTCGGTATATTCGACGTTCAGCGCACCACCCACGCGTAGCCAGTCGGTCACCACGACGCCGATCGACGGCTGGATGTCGATCGTCCGCAGCCGCGTCTTGTCGGCGCTGTAGCGTGCCCAGCTGTCCGAGTCGTAATTGGTCGTGAAGCTGAACGGCGACGTCACCGCGAGACCGACGGCGATCCGGTCGTTCAGCGGATAGGCGACCGCACCCGACGGCACGATGCCCTTGTTGATCGGGTCGCGCGAGTTCGACTGGCCGCTGATCCCCGTGCAGGGCTGGCCCGGGCGGCAGATCCGCGTGCCGGTATCGACGACGTCGCCCTTGGGCAAAATCGCGGTCGCGGCAAGCGTCGCGCTGCCGTCGCGGATGCCGGCGATGGCGGCCGGGTTCCACCACAAGGACGCCGCGCCGGTGTCAGCGGCCTCGCCCGAGAACGCACGGCCCGCGCCGCGTGCGGACTGCGCCTGGAGATAGAAGGCGTCGGCATAGGCGGTGCTGGCGAAGCCGAAGGCGGACACGAGCGCAGAAACCGCGAGAAGCGGGGCTTTGGTACGCAGAGTCATGGACAAGATCCTGAAAGCTATACTGATTTAGGCGGGAGGTATCGAAGACGAAGCGCGGCGCCTCAGCGCACGCGCGTCCAGGTCTGCGTCTTGCAGAGCGGGAAGAACACGCAGCCGCGCAGCTTCAACTGGTTCGCGCCGACGGGCGTGATCTTGCCGCTATAGGTCTTGCCGTCCTCGGCATTGTAGACCTGACCACTGCTCCATACGCCGTCCTTGTCGGGCTTGAACCCGCTCAGCATCTGCATGCCCTGGATCGGCCGGTTGCGGAGCGCGGTGTTGGAATTGTTTGCGTCCTTCATCGAAGAATTAGCGCGGAGTGCGTCGGAGGTGAGGATCTTGCCGCAGATCGACGGGCCGCAGCGGGCGATCTCGACGATGGCGTTGTGCGTCTCGGTCTTCCAGCGACCGATCACGGTGTCGGGTGTGGCCGAAGCGCCCGCGAGCAAAGCACCGATAATCAACAGGGACATCTTCTATCCTCTCCTAGTGTCGTTGGTGGTGCCGCATGCGTGCGGTCACCGAATGTCTCGTCAGGCCGTCGACGTTACCGCGACCCTGTTGCCGTATACGGCAGCTATCGGTCCCGCCTAGAATTGTACGAAGACAAGTCAAGCCTTCTTACTGATTCCAGGGGGTGAAAAAGTGTTCATGCGGCACGCGCCGTCATTCCCGCGGAGGCGGGAATCCATATGGGCCGAGGTTGCGATAGAGACGCACCATCTGCCAGTATGGGTCCCCGTCTGCGCGGGGATGACGGAGGTCAGTTCCGCAATGGCTTACCCGTCTGCAGCATGTGAACCACCCGCGCTTGCGTCCGCGGATCCTTCACGCTCGCCATGAACGCCGCGCGCTCCAGATCGAGCAACTGGTCCTCGGTCACGGTGTCGACCAGATCGGCCTCGCCGCCGGTCAGCACCTCAGCTAGGCGATCCGCGACGACGAGGTCGTAGTCGGTCGCCATCCCCTTCTTCTGGAAGTCCGCCACGGCCATGTTGAGGCCCGTCCGGCCACTCGCACCCGCCAGCCGGAAGGTCGGCTTCTCTGGCGCGACATAGCCTTCGACCAGCGACAGCGCCTTGGCCTTTGCGTCCGCCAACAGACGGTCGCGGTTCATGGTGATGCCGTCGTCCTTGCGCAGGATCATCATCTCCTTCGCCTCCGCCGCCGACTTGGCGACGACCGCGGTCGAGATGCTCTGGAACACCTTGGTCAACACCGGCATTGGGCCCTTCGGCACCATGCCCGACTTGGTCCAACGGTCGAGCATCTCGCCATTGCCGCCCCAGCCGGGGACGAGACCGACGCCGCACTCGACGAGCCCCGCATAGGTCTCGGCATGCGCCTGCACCGCGTCCGAATGTAGCAGGATCTCGCACCCGCCGCCGAGCGCGAGCCCGGCGGGGGCACTGACGACCGGGAAGGGCGCGTATTTGAGCGCCTTGTACGCCTGCTGCCCGTCTGCGACGCTGGCCTCGACCATGTCCCAAAGGCCCGCCCCGACCGCGAACATCGCCGCGCCGAGATTCGCACCAGCCGAGAAGTTCGACGCTTCGTTATACACCACCAGCGCCTTGAAGCGGTCGCGCACGACCGGGATCGCCTCGTTGATCAACGCCACGACCTGATCGTCGAGCGCGTTCATCTTGGTATGGAATTCGAGCGCCGCGACGCCGTCACCGACATCCCAGAGCGAGGCGGACAGGTTCTGGAGGATGGGCTGTGAGCGGAGCTTGATGTCCTCCAGCAACTCGACGCCATCCGCACGCGGCACGTCAGCATACTCGCCGCCAGCCGTGAGATACTGACGCTGCCCGTTTTCGACGCGGTAGAACGGTCGATCGCCCGCGGTCGTCAGGATCGCAGGAACGTCGCGACCTTCGGCAGCGAGGCGCGCGGCGAGCACACCCGGCCCCATCCGGTCGATCAGTTCGAACGGTCCGTACTTCCAGTTATACCCGAGCTTCATCGCGTCATCGATCGCGACGACATCGTCCGCCGCTTCACCGACGAGCATCGCCGCATAGGACAGCGTGTTGCCAAGGATCGACCACGCATAGGTGCCGATCTTGCCCGGTTCCGCGATCAGCGCGGCGAGGTCCTTGCCGGTCTTGCCGGGGAGGTCCGCGGGCTTCGCCTCGTGGCGGTACTCGCCGGTCGCGAGGTCGAGCGACAGCTTCGTGCGCGTCGCCTTGTCGAAGCGGTAGAAGCCACCCTTGCCCTTGCGGCCGGTGAACCCGTCCGCGATCATCTTGTCGACCAACGGCAACTCGCGCACCGTATCGAAATACGGGTCGCCAGCCGGCAGCGTCGAGGACAGACTCTTCGACAGCAACGGCATCAGGTCGACACCGACGAGATCGACCAGCCCGAAGATCCCGGTCTTCGGCACGCCCATCGGACGTCCACCGATCTGGTCGGCCTCCTCGACGGTCAGCCCCTGGTCCATCGCCGCGTTGATCGCGATCGCCAGCCAGTAGGTGCCGATCCGGTTGGCGATGAAGCCCGGCGTATCCTTCGCCCGGACGATCCGCTTGCCCATGAAGCGATCGACGAAATCCTCGACCTTCTCCGCGACCGCAACATCGGTGTGCTCGCCACGAACGATCTCGACCAGCCGCATGTAGCGGGGCGGGTTGAAGAAGTGCGTGATCAGGAAGTCGGCCTTGAACTGGTCCGAGCGCCCCTCGACGAGATTGCCGAGCGGGATCGTCGAGGTGTTCGAGGACACCGCGGTACCCGGACGCTTTAGCGCTTCGAGCTTGGCGTACAGCGCCTGCTTGATGTCGAGCCGTTCGACGATCGCCTCGACGATCCAGTCGCACTCGGCGACGCGATCGAGATGATCGTCGATGTTGCCCGTCTCGACCAGCTTGGCCGCACGCTTCGACATGAAGGGAGCGGGGTCGGTCTTGAGCATTTTCGCGACCGCGCCCTTGGCCACTGCGTCTCGATCGTCACCCTCGCGAGGAACGATGTCGAGCAGCAGCACCGGGATGCCAGCGTTCGCGACCTGAGCCGCGATACCTGCGCCCATCACGCCAGCGCCGATGACGCAGACCTTCTTCACAGCATCGACCATCATGCACGCTCCAGCACCGTCGCGATGCCCTGACCGCCGCCGATGCACTGGGTCGCCAGCGCGTAGCGGCCACCCTCGCGCGACAGCAGCGCAGCCGCCTTGCCGACGATCCGCGCGCCGGTCGCGCCGAGCGGATGACCGATTGCGATCGCACCGCCATCGAGGTTGATCGTCTCGTCTTTCAGCCCGAGGTCGCGGATGCAGGCGATCGCCTGGCTCGCGAACGCCTCGTTGATCTCGACCACGTCGAGGTCGGCGACGGTGATCCCGGCACGCTCCAGCGCCTTCTTCGACGCGCCGATCGGGCCAAGCCCCATCGTCTCGGGCGCGCAACCCGACACGCCGATCGACTTGATCCGCGCGAGGATCGTCAGCCCGTGCTTCTTAGCGAACGCCTCCGAGGTCACCAGCACCGCGGACGCACCATCCGTCAGCGGCGAAGACGTGCCCGCGGTCACAGACCCCTCCGCACTGAACGCGGGCTTCAGGCCGGCGAGCGCTTCGGTCGTCGTGCCGGCGCGGATCGTGCCGTCTTGGCTGACCGGGCCCGCCTTGGTCTGGATCGTCACGATCTCGTCCGACAAGCGGCCATCCGCGCGCGCCGCGGCGGCCTTGTCCTGGCTCTTGACCGCGAACGCATCCTGCTCCGCGCGCGTGATCTGGTACTGCCGCGCGACGTTCTCGGCGGTCTCGCCCATGCCCATGTACGCGCCGGCGCTCTTCTTCGCGAGCGCGGGGTTGGGGAGGGGGTTGTAGCCCCCCATCGGCACGCGGCTCATCGATTCGAGGCCCGCGCAGATGAACGCC
This sequence comes from Sphingomonas albertensis, assembly GCF_014358075.1. GTDB lineage: Bacteria > Pseudomonadota > Alphaproteobacteria > Sphingomonadales > Sphingomonadaceae > Sphingomonas > Sphingomonas albertensis. The sequence goes on from NZ_JACONT010000001.1 coordinate 294,721, forward strand.
TCGCCCGCGCCGACCGCGATCTGGCCGTAGGCGATGTGGATCGCGCTCATCGACGAACCGCAGAACCGGTTGACCGTCATCCCGCCGACGGAGATCGGCAGGTCGGCGATCTGCGCGATCAGCTTGGCGACGTTCAGGCCCTGTTCGCCCTCGGGGAACGCGCAGCCGAGGATGATGTCCTCGATCTCGGCCGGATCGACGCCGGTCTTGTCGAGCAACCCGCGAATCGTCTGCGCGGCGAGATCGTCCGGACGGACGCGGGCGAGTTCGCCCTTGCCGGCGAGGTGGAACGGCGAACGGGCGTACCCGGCGATGACGACGTTGGTCACGATGATCCTCTCATATTGCGGTCGACCCGGTTAACGCTTGCGGGTTACCCTTAAGGTGCGATACCTCACCTTTACGTCAAGGTGAAGCGGCCGACAATATGGCTTACGCACACCATCTTATGGAGAGCGAGATGCAGGATAGTTCCGGGGGCAAAGCGATCGGTGTGCCGTTGCAGGGCGAGCCACGGCTGCTGGGCGACATAGTCGACACGTCCGTCCGCCGGTTCGGATCGCGCAACGTCCTCGACTTCATGGGCCGGACGCTGACCTATGCCGCGCTCGGCGAGCAGGTCGATCGGGCCGCCCGCGGGCTTCAGGATCTCGGCGTCGTGAAGGGCACGCGCGTGGCGCTCTGCCTGCCGAACACGCCCTATTACCCGATCCTGTTCTTCGCGATCCTCAAGGCCGGCGGGATCGTCGTCAACGTCAACCCGCTCTATGTCGAGCGCGAGCTGGCGCATCTGCTCGAGGATTCGGGCGCGACGATCATCGCCACCTGCGACATCGCCGAGATCCACGCGCGCGTCCTCAAGGTCGCCGGGCAGATGGGCGTGAAGCACGTCATCACCTGCCCGATCGCCGGTGCGCTGCCGACGCTGAAGTCGATCGCCTACCGCCTCTTCAAGCGCGCCGAGATCGGCCATGCCCCGAGCGACGCGCGCCATTTCACCTTCGGTGCGCTGCTGAAGGCGAAAGGCGCACCTACGCCGGTCGCGGTGTCCCCGAATGAAGTCGCGGTGCTGCAATATACCGGCGGCACGACCGGCGAGCCCAAGGCGGCGATGCTCAGCCACGCCAATCTCGTCGCCAACGCCGATGCGATGGTGACGTTCGTCGGCGGCGAGCAGCCGCATCAGGACCGCGTGCTCGGCGCGTTGCCGATGTTCCACGTCTTCGCGCTGACCACCGTGCTGACCTATTCGATCCGCACCGGCGCGGAGATGATCCTGCTGCCGCGCTTCGAGTTGCAGCAATTGCTCAAGACGATCGACCGGACCAAGCCGAGCTACTTCCCCGCGGTGCCGACGATCTACGCCGCGATCACCACCGCGGCGGAGACGCAGAAGATCGACCTGTCCTCGATCCACGCCTGCATCTCGGGCGGCGCACCGCTCCCCGCCGAGGTCCGTGTGGCGTTCGAGACGGCGACCGGCGCCAAGCTCGTCGAGGGTTACGGCCTGTCCGAGGCCTCGCCGATCATAACTTGCAATCCGATCGACGGCCTCAACAAGCCGGGCTCGGCGGGTTTGCCGTTCCCCGGCACGACGATCGAGATCCGCGACCGCGAGGACCCGACCCGGCTGCTCCCGGTCGGCGAGAATGGCGAGATCTGCGCGCGCGGTCCGCAGATCACGCAAGGCTATTGGCACAAGCCCGCCGCGACCGCTGAGCTGTTCGCGGATGGCGCGCTGCGCACCGGCGATGTGGGGCACCTCGACGCGGACGGCTATCTGTTCATCGTCGACCGGATCAAGGACCTTATCCTCGCTGGCGGCTACAACGTGTATCCGCGCGTGATCGAGGAAGCGCTGTACGAACACCCCGCCGTATTCGAAGCGGTCGTCATCGGCGTGCCCGACAAATACCGCGGTCAGGCCCCCAAGGCGTTCGTCGTGCTGGCGGAAGGGGCGGTGGCTACCCCGCTAGAACTGCGCGATTTTCTCCGCGACAAGATCAGCAAGATCGAGCTTCCCCGCGAGGTCGAAATCCGCGACAGTCTCCCCAAGACGCTGATCGGCAAGCTATCCAAAAAGGAACTTGTCGCAGAAGAGGCCGCAAAGGCCGCAGCGGCGGAGGCGAGGGGAGTGGATTCGTGAACGACCGACAGGACGATCTGACCGGCATACAGGAGGTCTCGCGCATGCTCGGCGTGAGCGCGCGGACGCTCCGATTCTACGAGGACAAGGGGCTGATCGAGCCCTGCCGGATCGGCACGACACGGGTCTACACGCGGCGCGAAGTCGCGCGGATGCAGTTGATTTTGCGCGGCAAGCGGCTTGGGTTCACGTTGCGCGACATCGAGGAGTTCCTCGACCTCTACGACGCCGACCCGCAACATGTGGAGCAGATGCGCGCGCTGGCGGAACGCTGTCGCCAGCGGATCGACCTGCTGGATGCGCAACGCGAGGCGATCGTCCAGACCCGCGACGAGCTGGAGAAGATCGAGCAGGAAGCGCTCGCGCGGATCCCCGCGGGCGACTGACGTTCTTCTTGCCCCCCTCCCTGAAAGGGAGG
>NZ_JACONT010000010.1 GCF_014358075.1 Sphingomonas albertensis
CGCCCCACGCCACGTCTTGCGCAGGCAGGGCTCGGATCGAAGCCAATATCCAGACGACGACCCATGAGGGCGTCGCACGCGTTCTAGACCCGCGGTTGGCCGCAAAGGCATGCGCGGTACGGTGGCAGGTCGGAGACACCAGCACAGAGCCGTTCCACGCGACCGCCGATGCTCGCACTATGATGGTTCCGCGTGCTGTTGAAAATGCACCCGCTCGAGGGTGCCGCAGGGATCTGCTTGATGAAACGCTCGCGTAGCGGAACAATCGACCGTTACAGCCGCTGGCGACTATTCGAGGGTCCAAGATGTCCGATCGCTTCACCATCCTGCTTCAACATGCCCTGCCAAAACAGCGCCTGACCCGTCTGGCCGGTCGCATCGCCCGGGCGCGGGGCGGTGCCATGACCACCCGGCTGATCCGCTGGTTCGTCGCCAGATACGGGGTCGATATGAGCGAAGCCGAAAATCCGGACATCGCCAGCTACGCCAGCTTCAACGACTTCTTCTCGCGACCCCTGCGCAAGGGGATCCGCCCTCTGGCGCATGCCGATTTCGTCTGCCCGGTGGATGGCGCGATCAGCCAGGTCGGGGTGATCGACGACCATCACATCGTACAGGCCAAGGGGCACCGGTTCACCACGACCGAACTGATCGGCGGCGACGGCACGCTGGCAGCGGAGTTCCGTCACGGCAGTTTTGCCAACCTGTATCTATCGCCGCGTGACTATCACCGTCTCCATATGCCTTGCGCGGGCAGATTGATCAGTATGCGCTACATTCCGGGCAGCCTGTTTTCCGTGAACCCCGTCACGGCGCGCGGCGTGCCCAATCTGTTCGCGCGAAACGAACGCCTCGTGTGCGTATTCGAAAGTTCGGAGCACGGCATCTTCGTCATGGTGCTGGTCGGAGCCACCATCGTCGGCAGCATAGCCACGGCCTGGCACGGTGCCGTCAATGCGAAGCGTACCGGCAAGCTGGCGGAATGGTGCTACGCCGATCGAGAGATCGTTCTCGAACAGGGTGAGGAAATGGGCCGCTTCCTGCTGGGCTCGACGGTCGTGATGCTATTCCGGCCGGGAACGATCGCGTTCGATCCAAGCTGGCTGCCAACGCGCCCGGTGCGGCTCGGCGAACGCATGGGCGATCGGCCGGCTCTTTCTTCAGAGACCAGACCAGCGGATGCATTCTGAAGAGGCTCTACAGCCGTGACAAGCGGACGTCCGACGGGCGGTCCCATGCGAGCCGCACTGTGGCGACACGCCCGCCAATCGGTCTGTTCCGCATCTGCTCGTTTTCGGGAGGGGCGCATTCCGGGCAGCCGCCACGACGAACTGCCATGCCGTCTCTGATTGACGGCGCTTAGCATTTGAGACCATCGCCTTGTCCATGACCAAGAGCAAGGGACGCACCGGCGCGCACGCGCGCGCCAATATCCAACCTGCACCGACGGCCGCCGAGCTCGATGCCGCAAAGCGAGAGGTCGCTCAGATCGAAGGGCGGCTTGCCGGGCTGGCGTCCGGGCATCCGTCGGTGAAGATATGGAAAGCCCGTCTTCGTTCGGCGCAGTCCGTGCTCGCCCGCGCTCCCCGCGACTGAAGGACGATCGACCTAGCTATCGCGACTGGCCACCTTGGGTGAGCGGGCGCTGCGGCGATGCACCGCCCATCAACCCCTTGTACTCGCTCACGGAGCCAGCGAAGATCGGGCATCAGCACCGGGAGCGTCTATCATGCGTCGTCGAACTTTCATCGCCGCCTTGCCAGGGGCCGCATTGCTGCCGGGCCTTGGCATGGCTCAGGGTAGTCAGCCCGAACGCGGGGTTGCAGGAAAGCAGGGTGTCCCGGGACCGGGACAGGGTGGCGCGCCTCAGCCGGCGACCGCCGCGCTGCCGCCGCGCTGGATCGCCGGAGAGGACCGCTTCCTTCGTCCCGACGTAGCCGCGGGGGACCGCCCGGTCGGCGCGAGTTTCGCCTCGCGCACCGCCGCCTACGGTCTCAACGGCGCGGTGGGGACCGCACATCCGCTGGCGACGCAGGCCGGGATCGACATCCTGCGGCGAGGCGGATCGGCGGTCGACGCCGCGATCGCTATCAACGCCTGCCTTGGTTTCCTAGAGCCGACGTCGAGCGGAATCGGTGGCGACGCCTATGCGATGATCTGGGATCCCAAGCAGCGCAAGGTCGTCGGGCTGGCCGGATCGGGCGCGTCGCCGCGCGGCCTTAGCCTGGAAACGGTGCGGTCGCGGGCACGCGGCGGAGCGCTGCCGCCGCTGGGTGCCGTGTCCGTATCGGTGCCTGGTGCGGTGGATGCCTGGTGGACGATGCACCAACGCTATGGCCGGCTGCCCTGGGCGCAGCTGTTCGAGCCGGCGATCGCGCATGCCGAGGCGGGCGCGCCGGTGCCCGACATCATCGCTTTTTATATCCGACGCAGCATGGCGGCATTCCGTCGGCCGGGTAACGGCATCGAGGAAACCGCGAACGCGCTCAGGACCTATGGCCTTGTGGACGGCAAGGGCCCGGCGACCGGGCAGGTGTTCCGCAATCCCGATCTCGCGCGCACCTATCGGGCGATCGCCGCGGGCGGGCGTGACGCGTTCTACAGCGGTGAGATCGCCCGTGTCGTCGATCGCTACTTCAAGCGGATCGGCGGCTGGCTGCGTTTCGAGGATCTGGCCGCGCATCGATCGGAATGGATCGCGCCGCACAAGACGGGCTATCGCGGCGTCGACGTTCATGCGCTGGGTGCGAACACGCAGGGCATCGCGACGCTGCAGATGCTCAACATTCTCGAGACCTTCGATCTCGGCGATTCAGGCTTTCAGTCGCCGCTGTCGATCCATCTGCAGGCGGAAGCCAAGCGGCTCGCCTATGAAGACCGGGCGCGCTTCTATGCCGACCCGCATTTCAGCAAGGTCCCGGTCGAGTGGCTGATCTCCAAGGACTATGCCCGCCAGCGTGCCAAGTTGATCCGTCGCGACCGGATCCTCGATCCGGTCCATCCCGGGCAGGCGCCCAGCCACGGCGACACCACCTATTTCAGCTGCGCCGACAAGGACGGCATGATGGTGTCGATGATCCAGTCGAACTTCCGCGGCATGGGGTCGGGGCTGGTCGCCGATGGTCTCGGCTTCATGTTCCAGGATCGGGGGCAGTTGTTCAGCTTGAAAGACGGTCACCCCAACATCTACTCGCCCGGCAAGCGGCCGTTCCAGACGATCATCCCCGGCTTCGCCACGCGAGGCGGCGATCCCTGGATGAGCTTCGGCGTGATGGGCGGCGACATGCAGCCGCAGGGGCAGACGCAGATCATCGTTAACCGCGTCGACTACGGGCTCGAGGTCCAGTCGGCGGGCGATGCGCCACGCTGGCACCACGAGGGCTCGTCGCAGTCGATGGGGGAGGATTCGGCCGGGCTGGGGCCGCGTGGATTGCTGCGGCTGGAATCGGGTGTGCCTGCCGCCACGAAGCAGCGCCTTGCCGACATCGGCTGGACGATCGGCGAGCCCGACGGAGGCTTCGGCCGCTACGAATGCGTCGAACACCGCATGGACGGTGCAACGCGGGTCTATGCCGCGGCGAGCGAGATGCGCGCCGACGGCTGCGCTTTGGCCTATTGAGAGGATGACGATGCGCCACCTGATCCTGGTCGCTCTGGCTGCGATGGCGACGCCCGCGGGCGCTGCGACCTATGAACTGAAAGCGACGCCGCAGACGGTCGCCTGGGGTCATTACGACGCCACCGATAAGCCTGTACTGACGATCCGGTCGGGCGACACGGTGGTGATCCACACGTTGCTGACCAACAGTCCGGCGGGTCTGGAAAAGGCCGGCGTTGCGCCCGCGCAGATCGAACCGGCGCTGCGTGCCGTGTATGACGGCGTACCCGCCAGCGCGCGCGGTCCCGGCGGCCATATCCTGACCGGACCGATCGCGATCGCAGGGGCGGAACCCGGCGACATGCTGGAAGTGCGCATCCGCAAGGTCGATCTGGCGATCCCCTATGCCTATAATGCGTTTCGGTACGGGGCGGGGTTCCTGACCGACGATTTCCCCTATGCGCGGATGAAGATCGTGCCCCTGGATGCCAAGCGCATGGTCGGCCTGTTCGCGCCCGGCATCGAAGTGCCGCTGGCGCCGTTCTTCGGCAGCATGGGGGTCGCGCCGCCACCGGCATTCGGCCGCTACGACAGCGCGCCGCCGACCATCAACGGCGGCAATATGGACGACAAGGCGCTCGTCGCCGGGACGACCTTGTTCCTCCCCGTATTTGCCCCCGGTGCGCTGTTCCAGGCCGGCGACGGTCATGCCGCGCAGGGCAATGGCGAGGTCGATATCACCGCCCTCGAAACCTCGTTGACCGGCACGTTCCAGTTCGTGCTGCACAAGAAGGCGGCGATCAGCTATCCGCGCGCCGAGACGCCCAAGGCCTATATCGCGATGGGCTTCGACGATGATCTCAGCCATGCGACCCGCAAGGCGCTGCGCAACATGATCGACTTCCTCGTCGCGGAAAAAGGCATGACGCACGACGACGCTTACATGCTGATCAGCGTCGCGGGCGATGTCGAGATCACCGAGCTCGTCGACCGCAACAAGGGCGTCCACGTCGTCCTGCCCAAGGCGGTGTTCACGAAACGCTAGCGCCCACGGCTTACGCCTGTCCCTTAGGTCGCCGCGTATGCCGTTCGGGTAAGAAGCCTAAGGCAACGCGGCGGCAACGTCGGCCGCGAAGCGCGCGATGGCGAAGCGCGCGGCGCCGGGATCCTCGCCGCGCCTGACCACCACCAGGTGCCGGGACGGGATAACCATCACATACTGGCCCCGGTTGCCTTGTGCGGCGAAGCTGCCCTCGGGCAAGCCCTGCTTGGGGCCGAACAGCCACATCGTCGCGCCATAGCCCGGTCCGCTAGCGGGCTGCGGTCCGCTCGGCGTCGTCATGATGCGCATCCAGCCTGCCGGCAACAGGCGCTTGCTCTGCCAGACGCCGTCCTGCGACCAGAACAACCCCAGCCTCGCCAGGTCGCGTGCGGTCGACCAGACCTGGCTGGAGAGGATGTAATTGCCGTGCCAGTCCGTCTCGGCGACGGTGTGCGTCATGCCAAGCTGGCCGAACAGGGTGCCCGGCAATGCGCGGTACCGGGCCTCGCCAATTGCCTGTCGTGTGGCGTAGACCGCGAGCAGGATATCGGTGTTGGCGTAGCGGAAGCGTTTGCCGGGCAGCGCCTCCAAAGGCCATGACACCGCCTGTTCGTCTACAGTGGTGCCGCCGAAGTAGATGGCGTCGGTGCGATTGCCGGCGGTGTCGCTGTGCAGGCCGGATCCCATCCGTAGCAAATTGTCGAGCGTGATCGCCCGACGCGGATCGCCCGTCTTCCATTGCGGCACGGCTGCGGGAGCCTTCAACGCGCTCGCATTGCTGAGGCCGATGAGTGTGCCAGCGATCGACTTGCCGACCGACCACGTCCTGTTGGACACGAACGGCCCGAAGCCGTGGCCATATTGCTCGGCAAGAACTTCGCCGTCTTTCACGACGATCACCCCGACCGTCTTGGTGCCGACGCCATATGTTGTTCCGAATGCCTTGCCGACGGCGCCGGTCAGCGCGGCTGTCGGGTGCGGTGCGATGCCAGCGTCACCCTGTGGCCAGCGCCGGGAATCCGCCGCCGTGATCGACGGTGCCGCTGTCAACTTGCGGCCAGACGGTGCCGTGCTGCCGATCGGCAGCGTCACGCAACCCCGTCCGCTGGTCCAGGCTGCGCGTCTTGGCGGTAGCTGGGGATCGAAAGTTACGGAAACGGACTGGAGACCACGGTCGACGCTCGCCGTCAGAGTCGGCACGATCGTCGCATATTCGGGGTAGATGCCGGCCAGTTCATCGGCATCGATCTGCGCAGGCGTGCGACCGGCGTTGAAGATGCCGGAGCAGTATAGCGCCGCCTTGTAACCGGCCGCTACCGCGCGTTGGTATGTTCCTGCCGAGGGCTGCGCGACAATTTGGGCATTGGCGGGCACTGACGCGAGGAGGACGAGGCCGGCCGCTTTGAGGATCTGCATGATGGCATCATTCCATTGCGCCGCGAGATCGGCAATTCGTTTCTCCGATCTGCAGCAATCGCAGCGTGCCCGAAAAGCCGCAGCGCCGGAGGTATAACCAACCGGCGTCGCGAGCCGCCGTTGTCCGAACTTCACCGGCATGCAACATGACGCGTTCAGGTTTTTCGGTCTACCATGAGCAGGTCGCTGAAAGACAACATTCGAGGACTATCGATGCGCGCGTCCCTGCTTTTCCGCCTGCTCCTTTCGAGTATCGCCGCAAGCATCCTTGTCCCGGCACCGGCGGCCGCAAGCTCCCCTGAACTCATCGGACTCGAGCGCGCGCTGGGCAAGTTGGTCGCGGAACGCTCGGGAGACTACGGCATTGCAGCGCTCGACCTTCGCGATGGCTCGATGGTTTCCATCAACGGCGACACCCAATTCCCGATGGCGAGCACGGTCAAGATTGCCGTTGCAGCGACCTACCTCGCCGATGTCGATCAAGGGCGACGCAGCCTCGGCGACATGATCGTTGGCCGACCCGCGGCGAAAGTCATGGAGCTTATGATCGTCCGCAGCGACAACCGGGCAACCGACCAGCTGCTTGCCGCGCTAGGCGGGCCCGTCGCGATCCAGCAGTGGCTTTCTTCCCAAAAGATACCCGGCATCCGGATGGACCGGACCATAGCCCAGTTGCTTCGAGAGCGCGGCCACCTCGCCGACAGCAAGGATGTTGCCACGCCGGTTGCCATGGTCACGCTGTTGAACAAGCTCGACAATGGTACCGTTCTAACGGCGCAAAGCCGCGCGTTTCTGCTCGAACTGATGAGCCGATGCGCGACGGGAACCCGCCGCATCCGCGCTCTGCTTCCCGTGGGTACTCGAGTAGAGGACAAGACCGGCACGCTGGACGGTATCACCAACGATGTCGGGTTCATTACAATGCCTGACGGCCGCCGGGTGGCAGTCGCTATATTCGCGCGAGGTGGACGCGATCGTCAGCCTGTCATCGCCGAGGTCGCACGCGTGATCTACGATCGCTTCGCGGATAGCGTCCGCAACGCACTCGCGCTTTTCATGCAAATGCGGTGAAGCGAACAAGGTCTTGCGGGCGGCTCACCGGGAACCAGAAGGACTATTGCCGGTTGCCATGAGCATGAAGTGTCATGGGCTTACGGGAAGGTAGCCAGTGTCGCAGGAAGTCGAGCTGAAGCTGGTATTGGACGTCGCCGCGGCCGATGTCTTTGCCGAGTCCGACCTGTTCGGCGCTCCGGCGAGCATGCGGCAGATGCAGGCGGTGTATTTCGACACGCCCGATCTCGCGCTTTCACAAGGCGGCGTCTCGTTGCGCATTCGGCAGTCCGGCGACACGCGGACGCAGACGATCAAGGTCGCGGATGCGAAGGCGGCGGGTCTCTTCGCGCGATCGGAATGGGAAATCGAGGTGGCCGGCATGACGCCGGTCGTCGACGACCGGACGCCCATCTCGGCGCTGCTCTGCAACGAGGCCGGCACAATCGCGCCGATCTTCACCGTCGCGGTCGAGCGCCTGACGTGGATGATCGCCAGCGGCGAGGCGTCGATCGAGCTGGTCTTGGACCGTGGTCATGTTGCTGCGGGTGACCGCCAGTCGCCGATCTGCGAGCTCGAGCTGGAGTTGAAGCAGGGAGAGCCGGCCGCTCTGTTCGTGCTGGCCAGGACGCTGGCGGCGCAGTTTCCGGTCCGCCTGGGCGTAGTGACCAAGTCCGAGCGCGGCTACGACCTGCTTCGTCCCGTATCCAGGGCGTTCAAGGCGGAGCGGATCGCGCTGAGCCGGGACGCATCCGCGGCGAATGCTTTCGAGGCAGTCGCTGGCTCTTGCATACGCCAATATCGCCTGAACGAGACTATCCTGCTCGATCAGGCCAATGCCGAGGCCCTGCATCAGGCGCGCGTGTCGTTGCGTCGGTTGCGGTCGGCCTTTTCGATCTTCAATCCCTTGCTCGACGGCGACGAGGTGCCGCATTTCCAGAGCGAGCTGCGCTGGCTGGGTTCGGTGCTGGGCGACGCGCGTGACCTGGATGTGTTGCTGGCCAAGGCGAAGCCCGGCGGCTCGTTGTTCGAGCGGTTGAGCCAGGCTCGCGATGCTGCCTATGCCGCAGTCGACACCGTGCTGGGCTCGGACCGGGTTCGCGCCCTGATGCTCGATCTGACGGAGTGGCTGGCGTGCGGGACGTGGCGCACCGCGCCATCGACGCGCGACGCACGGGACGCGTCGGCACGGCAGTTCGCGGTGGAGACGTTGCACGCGTTGCGTCGTCGCATCAGGAAGCGTGGTCGGTCGCTTGCGACGCTGGCAGACGAGGAACGCCATGAAGTCCGCAAGACCGCCAAACGGCTCCGCTATGGCGCGGAGTTTCTCGGCTCCGTATTCTCGAGCAAGAAGCGTTCGCGTCGCTATGGGAAGTTCGTGGGATCGTTGGAGACGCTGCAGGACGAGCTTGGCGCACTGAACGATATGGCGACGGCGCCGGTGGTTCTGGACCGGGTTGGCCTGCGCGACGACCCCGGGGCGAAGGGCCTGCTGGCGCATCGTAAGAAATCGAAGATCATCGACGCCGCGGCCGAGGCGTATGACGATCTTCTCGATCGCAAGACTTTCTGGGGTTAGGGGCGGGGGATCAGCGCTTCGCCAGCCGATCGAGCGTCGGACCGATCGGCTGATCACCCTTGGTAAGTTCGATAGCTGCCGGTGTTCGCCACCGGGGCCGATCAATCAGCGCTGGTAGCGACGTCAGAGCGGAAGACGCCGCTCCTCCGTCGCGCGCAAAACTAGCGGTGATCCGTCATCATCGTGCAGAATAGGGTTCAAGGCCGTGCGAGGTCGGGAAAACGATCCAGGAGCGCGCTGGTGACGCCGTTGGTCCAGCCGAAGCCGTCCTGCACCGGATATTCGCCACCCCCGCCCGGCGTTCGCTGCTCGACATTATATTTCTCAAGCATCTTGCCCGTCTCGGCATAGGCCGCACCGACCGTGCCAAGCCAGCGGCGGGCGATATCCTTCGCGAGCGCAGGCTCGCCGTTCGCCTCGAGTCCCGCGATCGCTACCCATTGCAGCGGCGCCCAGCCATTGGGTTCGTCCCATTGCAACCCGGTCCTGAGCGTGGTCGTCCGCAGGCCGCCCTCGGCGACCAGCGAATTGCGGACCGTCGTCGCCACCGACTTCGCCTGTGCGGGCGAAGCGAGACCGACGAATAGCGGATGCAGCATCGCCGCGTTGATGCTGGCGGTCGGCTTGCGCGTCGACAGGTTCCAGTCTGCGTAGCGCGCACTCGAGGACTGCCAGAGATAGCGGTCGATCGCTGCCTTGCGCCTTGCCGCGAGTGTGGTGAATGTGGTGGCGCAGAGTGTATCGGCGGCGGTTCGGCAGCGTTCGGCTATGCGGCGTTCCATCACCCATAAAAGACTGTTGAGATCGACCGGTACGATGTCGGTGGTATGGATCGTCGCTAGCGACTGCGGATCGCGCAGCCAGCGCGAGCTGAAGTCCCACCCGCTTTCCGCACCGGCGCGCAGGTCGCGCTGTGTCTCGGTGGCGGGGCGGGGGCCTGCCTTGGCGGCGGTCTCGACATCCTCGGCATAGGATTCGTCGCGTGGCGTGTCGCGGTCGTCGTAATGGCGGTTGAGCACACTGCCGTCGGGCATCCGCACAACACGCAGGCATGCTGGCTGGCGGGTCAGGCAAGCCTCGCCCTTCATCCAGAACGCATGTTCCGCGCGCAACGCCGCCAACCGGCGCTTTGCCACCAGTGGATCGGTATTCGTCGAAAGGTCGAGCATCAGCGCGTAATAAGGCGGCTGCGACCGGCTGAGATAATAGGTCCGCGTGCCGTTCGGGATATGGCCGTAGCGCTCGATCAGGCTGGTGAAATCGTCGAGCATCGTTTCGACCAGCGGCTGCTGGCCGTCGACCTTAAGCCCGAGCATCGTGAAATAGCTGTCCCAGTAATAGATTTCCCGGAAGCGCCCGCCCGGCACGACATAGGGCGCGGGCAGCGGCAGCGCGGAACTGCCCGCGACGGCGACGACCGGCTGGCGCACCAGTTGCGGCCACAAGGCCCGGACATGCGCCCTGAGATCGTCCGCGCCGCGATCATTCTCCCCGGGCACCGTGAAGTTGGCGAGGACGAACGCCTTCAGCGCCGCACCTACCGGCTTGGCTCGCGCGTAATCCGCCATGATCGCATCGGCTGCGCGCTTCGGCACGGCGTCGACGAACGTCTTGCCGTCCGCGAACACATGGCCCTGCTGCACCGCGCGAAACAACGGACCATAGATGTCGGCGGGTGATCGTACCGATGAGGGAGCGGAAGCGGGGCCGGTCTGCGCGGGCGCGATCGCCGCGACCGATGCCAGCGCGGCAAAACGGAGAACATTTTTCATGACGTCACGAATACCCCGCAAAGCGGATCGATCCCGCGCGATGCGGGATCGATCCGGCGTATCTCAGAACTTGAACGCAGCGGCGAACCGGATCGAGCGGCCGACGATCGGCCGGGCGAGGATCGTGCCGCTACCCTGTGACCCAAGCGTGCGCGGATTGCCTTCGGTCAGCCCGATCTCGTCGGTCAGATTGTCGCCAATCACCTGGAACTGGATCTGCGGGGTCAGGTCGAGCGTGGCACCTGCATCGAGCTTGTAATAGCCCGGCAGGACCTGCGCGTTCTGGACGTCGGAGAACCGGTCGCCGACATAGCCGATCGTCGCATACACGCCGGCCTTCGTGTCGCCGCCGAGCTCCAGATCGTAGGCGGGCGTGACGCGCCACTGCCATTTCGGCTGGCGCTGCACGCGGTTGCCGGTCAGATCGGTCAGGCCGCCATCGGTGAAGAAGTCGCGGTACTTGGCATCCAGATACGTTGCCGAGCCGCTGAGCGTGAAGCCGGCGAACGGCCGCAACTGCCCCTCGAACTCGACGCCGGTCGCCTTGGCGCCGCCAATCGACGCGATCGGCGCGCCGCTGGTGATGACCGTCGTCGCGAGCCCGTCGAAGGTGTTGTGGAACAGCGTCGCGTACAGGTTCGCGATCCCGGCCGAGACCTTCACGCCGCCTTCGTAGCTGTCGACCTGTGGCGCCACGTCGATGCCGTCGCGCAGATTGTCGAAGAACGGGAAGCTGTTGCCGCGGCTGTAGCGGACGAACGCACCGATCTGGCGGGTCAGGTCGTAATTGACGCCGCCGGTCCACGACCACGCATCGCCGCGATAGCGGATCGTGCGGAACGTGCCGTTCAACTGCGCGTCGCCATTGTCGTACAGCGTCAACGGATTGCCGTCCGCGCCCGCTGCCGGCACCGTGCCGGCAAGGTTCTCGAGCGTGCCGTCGACCGAGTGATGCTGGTAGCGGACGCCGCCATCGATCCGCAGCTTGTCGGTGATCTGCAGTTCGTCGACCGCATAGCCCGCGACGTCCTCGCCGGTGTAGCGCGCGTTGACCTTAAACGTCGAACCGCCCGAGAAGCCGTCGCGCGTGACGATCCGGCCATCCGCCAGCGTCAGGTTGAGCCGACGCGCATTGGGTTCGGCGGTCAGCAGCATGCTGTTGCCCAGATTCCACCGGTCGCGCGACTTGTAGCGCGTGTAATAGACGCCACCGGTCAGCGTGTTGCCGCCCGATTTCCACTCCAGCGCGAAATCGTTGACGAACGCCTGGATATGCTTCTCGACGCTCCACAGCCCGGCCTCGACGACCGCGGTGTTGGGCGACGCCGCGGCACCGCCGGTGGCGTAGGTGAGCGATCCGATCGTCCCGCCCTTGCCGGCGGCATAGGCGGCGGCGGTGATCGGTGGGGTGCCGCCGGGGACCAGACCGATCGTGTCGGCATCGCCCTCCATCCAGCTGCCGCGGTCGCGGACCGTAATCCCGCTGCCGAGTTCGTAATCGAAATTGCCGCCGAGGTTATAGGTCTTCGCGCTGCGTCCGTCGGCCAAGTCGACCCGGCTGCCGTCGTTGCGCACGCTGATCCGCGTGTCGCGCCCGACGAGCGTGCCGGTACCGGCGTCAAAACCGGGATATTCGCGGATCTTGTCGCCGTCCTGGACGACCGGGATCGGCAGCAGCCACTGGCCGCGATCGTCGAGATAGCGGCCGAACAGCAGGATCGAGCCCTTGTCGAAATCATGCCGGATGTTGCCGGTGATCTGACCGCCGCGCTCCGCCTCGAACTGCGCGTCGCGGATCCCGCGCGAGGTCGAGTAATAGCCACCGACCATGTAGGTCGTGCTGTCGTTGATCGGGCCGGAGACATAGCTGTCGACGCGGAACTCGCCGAAATCGGTACCGCTGAGTTTCAGCAGTCCGGCCGGCGTCTGCTTGCCCTCGCGCTGTACGAGGTTGACGGTCAGGCCAGGCTGGCCGTTCGAGAACAGCGCGCCGGTGCCACCGCGGACCGCCTCGACGCGCTGGATCGTCTCGTCGATCCGGATCAGCTGCGTGTTCTCGAGGAACGACAGCGTCGGCGGCGGGAAGAACGGCACGCCCTGCGTCTGGAAGGTGACGTATTCCGCATCGCCGCCCGATGGGTAGCCACGCACGAAGATGTTCGCGCCGGTCTTGCCGCCCGAGCTTTCGGTGCTGACGCCCGGTACCGCGCGCAGCACCTCGGCGGTGCTGGCGGTGCCCAGCCGCTGCGCCATCGTGCTGTCGATCGTGGTCACCGCGAACGCTGCATCCTGCCGCCGCGTGCCGGCGCCCGCGGTGCCGATCACGACGATGTCCGGAGCGGGCTCTTCGGGTGCGGCTTGCGTCGCGGTCGTATCCTGCGTGGGCGCAACGGCGCGCGCCGTCGCGACGTCACCGGTGGACTGATCCTGTGCATCGACGATCAGATAGGCGCCGCTCGGCGTCAGCTTGTGGCCGAGCCCCGAGCCTTTGAGGATCGTCGCCAGTGCGTCGCCCACCTCCATCCGGCCGGTCACCGCGCGCGCAGTCTTCCCACGAACAAGCGTCGGCGAAAACAGGATCTGTTTGCCGCTCTGGCGGGAGAAGGCAAGCAACGCGGTGCTCATGTCCTGTCGGGCAATCCGGACGCCGACGGCCGCCTGCGCGGTCACGTCGATCGGGATGCCGCCTGCGCCTAGCGCCAATGCGGTCATCATCATGCCGCGCAACAGCACGGTCCTGCCTGTGGATGTCATGCAACCCTCCCTGTGTGTACGATCCCTCTGCCGGGGTCGATCCGAGGATAAAGACGCAGGCGTCCCTAAATCCCGAACCCTCGTCCGAATTTATTTTTTCGTGGCGATCGTGATGCCGTCGGCGCTCCGCGCGACGGTCACGGGAAAGCCCATCTGCAACGCATCGAGGAAGGGCTGGATCTCGCCGGTGCGGAACGATCCGCTGATTCTGACATCGCCGGCCTGCGTGTCGGCGAGTGCGATCCGCGGCGTGCCATAGCGGTTCATTTCGGCGACCGCGTGACGCAGCGTCGTGTCCTCGAACACCAGCCGGCCCTCGCTCCAGCTCGACAGCGCCAAGGCGATGCCCGGCACATGGCGCAGCGATACGCCGCCAGCGGACGCTGTCAGGACGTCGTCGGGTACCATCGCAACCGGCTTCGCGTGTCCGCCCTTGGAGGCAACGCTCACCAACCCCTCGACGAGAGCGACCCGTACCGCACCGGGGTCGAGCCTGATGTCGAACGCGGTGCCGTGCGCGGTCACCGATTGCGATCCCGCGGTGACGACGAACGGACGTCGCTGATGCTTTGCGACCTCGAACAGCGCCTGGCCGCGTTCAAGCACCAGTCGCCGCTCGGCATCGCTATAGGCAATCCGCACCCGACTGTCGGTATCGAGCGTCAACCGCGACCCGTCGGTCAACGTCACCATCAGCCGTTGCCCGGTCGCGGTGCGATACACGGGCGCTTCTGCGATCTGCGCCGCCTGTCCCGTCGTCGTCGCATCGTCGGCGAGACGTAACCAGGCGATCGGCGCGACCACCGCGGCACAGGCCGCCGCCGCCAGCATCCACGGCGCAGCGCGGCGCGGCTCGCGCGCGAGCGCGATGCGCGCCACCGTGGCGTGACGCAGCGCCAGCATCTCGGGGTGATCTGCCAGCGCGGCACTCATGGTGCGCGCCTCGGCAACCGCCGCGAACGCCGCCTCGTGCCCGGCGTGCGCCCGCCAGTCTTCGAACCGAACGCGCGTAGCGTCGCTGGGATCGTCGTCGAGACGCTCGGCCCATTCGGCGGCCTCGATCATCACCGCCTCGCCCTGATGCGGCCCGATCACGGTCGCCAGTCCTTCAGCCGCTCGGCGACATGCGCGAGTGCGCGTGCCTGATGCTTCTCGGCCGCGCGCGTCGAGATGGCCAGAGCATGTGCGACGTCGGCCATCTTAAGTCCCTCAAGCATCCGCAGCACGAACACGTCGCGCGTGCGCTCGGGCAGTTCGGCAAGCGCGTGCCGCAACGCAAGTGCGACCTGCCTGCTTGCCAAGACGCGGTCGGGCGCAAAATCCGAACCTTCGAGTGAAAAATCATCGATCGGGTCCGACAAGCCGGCGCCACGGACCTGATCCCGGCGCGCCTGATCCTTCAGCACATTTGCGGCTGTGACGAAGATGAAGCTGTCGCGCTGGCGGATATCGTTCGGGTCGGCGAGCCGGCTGAGCCGCAGGAAAACCTCCTGGACGAGATCGGGAACGTCGTGCTGTGCCGAGACGCGACGGTTGAAATAGCGGCTGAGTGGCCGGCTATACGCATCGACGAGCGTACGCAGGATCGTCGTCCTGTCGCCCGACTCCGGCGCGCGTTGCCCCTCCGACCCCATGCGCGATGTCTAGAGCGTCCGCATGCGTCGTCAATCTCGCGGTCCGGATCTCACGATGGTTGTGCACGGCGGTCGTGCACGGCGGTCGTGCACGGCGGTCGTGCACGGCGGTCGTGATTGTCAGGCGGCCCGGCGGGTCGCGCGGCGCACCACGTCGCGATAGCCGTGCGACAGCGAATCGAATCCATCATAGAAGCCTCGCGCTTTCAGCAGGCGGTGCATCCGCGCGAGCCGGTAGGGCGGAACACCCGCCGCCACGTGATGCTCGACATGATAATTGACGTGGTTCGGGGCGACCAGCAGCCGCTCCCACCAGGATACCATCGTGGTCGCGGTGTTCATGCGCGGATCTGCATCGCCGCGATCGGGCACGACACCATGCTCGCCGATCTGGCGGAGGCGCGCGATCACAGGATAGGCGAAGATCTGCGCGACCCACCACAGACCGTACGCCCACCAGCCGCCCGCCAGCGCGAGCACGGCGAACAGGCCGATATGAAAGGCGACCCAGGGCCATTGCTTGGCGATCGTAAAGCGCGCGAGCGACTGGACGAGATCGCGCCAGCCGGTGCGGCCGGTCACGTCGCGCATCAGCTTGCGACGCAGCGCCTGGGCGGTGATCGGATAACTGGCGACGAAGCCGAGATCGGGATCGTCGGGGGTTCCGGCATGGCGATGGTGCGCCAGATGGTAGGTGCGATAGTCCTGGAGCGACAGGTTGATCGGCGTCCCCGCGAGCCATTGCCCGACGACCTCGTTGGTGCGCCGGTCGGTGAACAGCGCGTTGTGCGCGCAATCATGCACGAGGATGCCGAGCCCGAGCTGGCGCGCGGCGATGACCGGGATCGCGGCGAGGATCGTCAGCGGGTTGGGCCAGATGATCGCGACGGCGAACGCGCCTGCGATCAACCCCCAGTTCACGGCGAACGCCCACCACGCCCGCAGATTAGACCGGCGCGTCAATGCGGCCAGTTCGTCCCTTGCAAGAAAATCGGTTACCTTCATGCTGGCGATCCTTCCGCAGCCCGAGTAACACGATAACGCAGTATGAGTCAAAAGATGTTACATGATTGGCGCGCGCCGGTGACGCCGAAGTCGCTCGCGCTGTGGTTCCTGTCCACAGCCGCGCCCGCGCCGCTGCGCGCCGGGACGCTGATCGATCGTGCCCGCATCATCGACATCGAGCCCGCTGCGGTGCGCGTCGCGCTGGGGCGGCTGGTGCGGGAGGGCCTCGCCGACCAGGCCGAGAGAGGCGTCTATTCGCTGGGCCCGAACGCGGCCGCGCTGCATGCAAAGGCGCGCCAGTGGTCGCGCGTCGAGGATGGCGTGCGTCCGTGGGACGGAGCGTGGATCGTCGTGCTGACGCACCATCTGGGCCGCATCAACCGGCCGCGGCTCCAGGCGGGCGAGCGGGCGTTGCGGCTTACCGGCTTTGTCGAGGCGGATACCGGCGCCTGGGTGCGGCCGGACAATCTGCGGCGCGATACGGCGTCGCTGGCCGGCGAACTCGCGGGGCTGGGGCTCGACGCGCAGGCGACCATCCTCGCCGGATGCGTCGCGCAGTCGGCGGACGATGCACGGTTCCGCGCCTTGTGGTCACCCGACCTGCTCGAGGACGGCTATCGCTTCTGGATCGGCGAGCTGGAAGCCAGCCAGGCCAGGACCGCGCGGATGCCGGTCACCGAGGCGGCGCGCGAAACCTTCCTGCTCGGGCAATCCGTCATCCGCGCGATCAACTCGGACCCGCTGCTGCCCGCCGATTTCGTCGATACGGAGCTGCGCGGCACGCTCGTGAACGCGATGGTCCGCTACAACGCCATGGCCCTGCACCACTGGAGCAAGGTTGGCTGAGGCGGACGGCCCGGCGGGCATCCATGCCGCCGAACGGTGATGCCCCCGAACAGTGATGCCACGCCGTCGCCTGCTAGAACCGAAAGCCCAGCGTCGCCATGACGTTGCGCGGGGCGGCCATGAAGCAGTCCCCACGCGCGAGGCAGGAGGCGAAACCACGGTTGTCCAGCAGGTTGGTCGCGTTGATCGCCAGGCGCCACTTGTCCCAGCTGATCTCCGCAAGCGCATCGACCGTCGTGCGCGACGGGGTGACGACCGTGTACAGCGTGCCGGGAGCGATCGCGGCGTTGAGACCATAGGGATCGAGCGCTCCGGTCGACTTGCTTTCGCCGCTATAGACTACGCCCGCGCCGAGCCTCAGCTGCGGTCCGCTGGTGTCGCCAAAGGTCTTGGTCGACCAGATCGACGCGGTGTGGCGCGGCATATAGTCGAGACTGGTGTTCACCTCGGAATCGAGCTGGCTGTAGCCATAGTTGACCAGCAGCTCGAAATTGCCCGGCAGGACGCGGCTCGCCTCGAACTCGACGCCCTTGGTGGACAATTCGCCGGACTGGGTGGTCACGTTGTTCGCCAGATAGAGGACGCGGTTGCGCTCCTTGATCTTGAAACCGGTCACGGTGACCAGCGTCCGGAGATCGGGCTGCCACTTCACCCCGGCCTCATATTGCGTGCCCAACTGCGGTTTGAAGGGGTCGGTCGGGACGCCGCCAGGGCCCGTCAGCCGGCCGGCGATCGGCAGGAAACTCTCGGTGTAGCTGAAGAAGGGCGAGAAGCCTGCGCCGACCTCTCCGATGATGCCGGCGCGGAAGGTGGTGGCGTTGTCCTCCTGACCCGACGAGTTGGTCACATGGTCGCGGCGGGCGCCGACGATCACCGACACGCGGTCGAAGAGGCGGATCTGGTCCTGTACGTAGACGCCGAGCTGCTTCTGCGAATCATAGGCGAACGGGCCGCTGGGGTCGTAGGTCCGCAGCGAATCATAATCGATGTCGTAGAGATCGACCGTCTCCAGCGCCGTGGTCGCGAACCGCTTGCCGACCTTGTTCCAGCTATAGTCGAGGCCGGCCAGCAGCGTGTGCTCGATGTTCGCGCCTGTGTTGAACTTGAGCTGGACGTTGTTGTCGGTCGAGAAGACGTTCATCCGCGCATCGCTGGCCTCGGCGTACAGCCCGATGGTGCGACCATCGGTGCCATAGACCGCGAACGGATTGGTCGGGTTGGTATAGCTGTCGGCGTAATGGGTGAAATATTCGAGGTCGCTGTCGATGTATCGTGCCTTCAGGCTGATACGGAGATTGTCGGAGAAGCGGTGGACCAGCGACCCGCCACCCTGGAGCGAGCGGCCGGCATACCGGTCCCAGCCGGCCTTGCCGACGAAGGTGTAGGGATCGAGCCGCCCGCCCGGATTGTCGGGATTGGGCGCGAAGGTGCCGACGATCGGCAGGAACTGCGAGGTCGAGCCGGTATCGTCCTTCTGGTACAGGCCGGTCAGGATCAGGTCGGTATCCGGCGTCGGCTGCCAGCGGATCGACGGCGCGAACATCACGCGGTCGTCGGGAACATGATCGATGAAGGTATCGGCGTCCCGCACGCGCCCGACCGCACGGATCGCCAGCGTGTCGCCGAGCGCCAGGTTGACATCCCCCAGCGCCTCCTTGCGGTCATAGCTGCCATAGACGAGGTTCAACTCGCCGCCGGTGCGGAACTCGGGCGTCTTGGAAACGAGGTTGACGAGACCGCCGATCGAGCCCTGCCCGAACAGCACCGATGCCGGGCCACGTACGATCTCGACCCGCGAGAAATTATACGGGTCCGAGGGGATGCTGGCATAATAGGAGAAGATGTCGCGCATGCCGTCGCGGAACTGCAGCGCGCTGATGCCGCGCACGTTGAAGCCATCGACCCGCGTATCGCGGCCATAGGGATTGGCGAGGACGCCGGCGGCATACTTTACCGTGTCGCTGATGTTGATTGCGCCCTGCGACAGATACTGGTCCGCCGGGATGATGGTCAGCGGCTGCGGCAACTCGATCAGCGGGGTTTCGGTCTTCGTGCCGGCAATGGCGCCGGTCACCACGATTTCATTCTCCGGCGAAACCGGCTCGGCATCCTGCGCCCAGGCCGCAGAACTGGCCAGCACGCTCGCCATACCGGCCACGACAATCAACTTCCCCATATTCCGCCCCTTCGTCTCATTCCGCTGTGGGCGCTCTTATATATCTGCGATAGATTATCAATAGCATTAAGCCTTTGGTAGCTTTTCCCAGTGAAACGCGGACGCTATGCCGCCGATGCTTCCTTTGGCGAGCATATGCACCGCTCTGCCAAGTAAGTGACCGATGTTACGACATTTTAGTCTTTAGCCGCGCTATGGCAATGTGCGGGTAACCTGCGTCCTTCGGGGGGCGAGATCGTGTTCTGATGGCTCGTGTCGAAACATGCCGCTAAATCCCTGCGCGCTGCTTTGGTCTGGCATAGGACCGATAGACCGTGGAACAGCGGCCGATCGCGATCATGCGGCAATGATGCTTTCGGCATGGTCTTGATCCTGACCGTCGTGCCGTTTTGCTGGGGCAGTCTGATGGATCGGCCCGGCTAACGCCCGGCAATCCGCTCGACGATGATCTTGACTGCATCGCGGTCGAGGGGCGCGCGATCGATCGAATTGTGGATGCCGATACCCTCGATCAGCGCGTCGAGCGCGCGCGCCGTGAGCGGATCGAAGAAACGGCCCAGCGCATCGCGGCTGCTGTCCATCCATTGCTGCATGACGGCGCCGACTGCCGGATGACGCGCGGCAAAGGCGTATAGTTCGTAGCTCAACAACAGCGTGCGCGGTTCCGCCCAGACCTGGTTCGCGATGATGTCGATGACGGCCGTACGCGCCGTCGCGCGGTCCGTCGCGACCTCCAGGCGGGCGCGAAAGGCAGCGGAGGATTCCGCGGCCAATTGCAGGAAGGCCGCCGTGAGCAACTCCTCCAGCGTCGCAAAATAATAGGTGACCGACCCGAGCGGCACCTGCGCAGCCTCGGCGATGCGGCGATGGGTCGTTGCCGCGGTTCCGTGATCCGCAATGACCGAAAGCGTCGCATCGATGATGCGCTGCCGCCGAGCGGGATCGTTGCGCCGGGACTGTTGGGTCATCGCCTCTTTACCTAGATCTCGGCATGTGTACATATGTACATAACATAGCGGATGATTGGAAGGTAGCGGCCATGACGGAGGATCGGGTGAGCAGGCGGACGGTGATCGGTGGTGTGGCGGCGCTTGCCATCGCGGGCAATGCCAGCGTCGCGGCCGCGCAGGGCTCGGGAACCGCGGCACTTGGCCGCCGGGACGGTCGCTGGCTGAATGCGCCCAAAGCCTGGAAGGTCGCACCCGGCGGAGACCTGACGCTCGTCACCGACAAGGGCAGCGATTTCTGGCGCGAGACGCATTACGGCTTCACCCGGGACAGCGGCCATTTTCTCGGCTTCACAGCACCTGCCGCGTTTACCGCCCAACTGCGCATTCGCGGCCAGTATCAGAAACTCTACGATCAGGCCGGGATCATGGTGCGGGTCGACGAACGACGCTGGGTCAAGGCGGGGATCGAATTGTCCGACGGGCGCGCCATGCTGAGCAGCGTGCTGACCGACGGCAAGTCCGATTGGGCAACCGGCCCCTACGAGCATGATGCGCAGGACTTCTGGATGCGTGCGACCGTGGCAAAGGGCGTCCTGCGGTTGCAGGTCTCGGCGGACGGCAAGACCTGGCCGCTGGTCAGACTGGCGCCCTTTCCGATCGCCTCCGCCTATCAGGTCGGACCGATGGCCTGCACGCCCGAACGTGCCGGACTGGAGGTGCATTTCTCCGACCTGAGCATCACCGCGCCGTTGGGCAAGGACCTCCACGACCTGAGTTGATCGCGATGACGCAGAAGGAACGGATGCTGGCGGGCCAGCTCTACGTCGCCGACGACCCGGAACTCGTCGCGGACGCGGCGCGCGCCGCTGAGTGGCTCGACCGCTACAATCGCGCGTCGACAGCAACCGCGGCGGAGCGTCATGCGCTGCTGGTGGAAGGGCTTGGTCACGCGGGGCGTGGTGCGACGATCCGACCGCCGTTCCACTGCGACTATGGCTATAACATTCATCTCGGTGAGGGCGTTTTTCTCAATTTCGGGTGCACGGTGCTCGATGTCGTGCCCGTGCGGATCGGTGCGGGCACGCAGATCGGTCCGGGCGTGCAGATCCTCACCGCCGATCATCCGCGCGACCCGGCTCAGCGTGGCCAGATGCTCGAGTTCGGGCGGTCGGTCACGATCGGTCGAAACGTCTGGATAGGCGGTGCCGCGCTGATCCTGCCCGGCGTCACCGTCGGCGACAACGCGATCGTCGGCGCAGGCAGTGTCGTGACACGCGATGTCCCCGATGGCGTGACCGTCGCGGGCAATCCCGCTCGCCTGCTGAAATAGTGTCCGATCACTCATACACGCCAGCTCTCGCGCGGATATGAAGGAGTGCCCGAAGTAGCGAAACGAAGAGGGGCTTACGGATGTCGGCAAAGCCTTCGCTGGCACGACCTGCGGCATAGCTGGACGAACTGGCTCGGGCAGGATGACGTGCCCCCATGGGGGCTGCAGGCGCTGGGTGGCGGGAAATCAGAGGCGATGGTGCGTCGTTACGCGCACATGTCGGTGAAGCATTTGCAGCCTTATGCAGACCTGCTGATTTTCGGAGGCAAATCGGGTCACGCTGCGCCCGAGAGAGAAGGCCCCGGTCGAGGTCACAAAACTGGTCACAGTACGAGCCCGTTCGGCCCCAGACGTGTAGGTGGAACCGAGCTAAATGCCTTATACGCAAAAGAAAGAATGGTGGACGCACTTGGGCTCGAACCAAGGACCCGCTGATTAAGAGTCAGCTGCTCTACCAACTGAGCTATGCGTCCATTCCGGGGCGGTTTTGAGTGGCGCCCTGGTGTGGCGCCCCGCTGCTGGAGGCGCGCTGTTAGCAGACTCATCGGGGGCCGCAACCCCCTTTTCGTCGATCCGAGTCCGTTTTCGTCGATCCAGCCGCTTTTTCGCGAAATAAGCCGAATTATCCGGCCTACCAGCCGACCGTCTTGCGGTTCTGGCGGTCGATCGACATCAGGATGCCGAGGCACAGCAGCACGGTCATCTGCGCCGAACTGCCGAAGCTCACCAGCGGCAACGGGATGCCGACGACCGGCGCAAGGCCCATCACCATCATCAGGTTGATCGCGACGTAGAAGAAGATCGTCGTGGCGAGGCCGGCCGCGGTCAGCCTGGCGAAGCGGCTGTTGGCGCGCTGGCCGACCTCGATCCCCCAGCGGATCACCAGAAGGAAGGCGAGGATCAGCAGGCAGCCGCCGACCAGCCCCCATTCCTCCGCCATCGTCGCGAAGACGAAGTCGGTATGGCCCTCGGGAAGGTAGTCGAGATGGCTCTGCGTGCCCTGGAGGAAGCCCTTGCCCCAGATTCCGCCCGAGCCGATCGCGATCTTCGACTGACTGATGTGATAGCCGGTGCCGAGCGGATCGCTCTCGGGATCGAGGAAGATGAGGATGCGGTTGCGCTGATAGTCGTGCAGCAGGAAGTTGATCGAGAGCGGGATCGCGATCGCCGCGGCGATCGCGCCGCCAACGAACAGGCGCAGGGGAACGCCCGCAAGGAACATGACGGTCGCGCCGCCCGAGCAGATCATCAGCGCGGTGCCGAGATCGGGCTGTTTCATCACGATCGCCGCGGGAACGGCGATCAGCAGCGCGGCGGGCCAGATCCCGCCGAACCGGCGCGTCTCGCCGGGCGGGAGCATGTCGTAGAATTTCGCCGCCGCCAGCACGATCGCGGGCTTCATGAATTCGGACGGCTGGAGGCGGATGAAGCCGAGGTCGAGCCAGCGCTGCGACCCGCCCGATACCTTGCCGAGGATCTCGACCGCGATCAGCGACAGCACGATCAGCGCATAGGCGGGCAGCGCGGCGGCCTTCCACGTGCGCTCGGGGATGTAGGACAGCCCCATCGCGCCGGCGAGCAGCACGAAGAAACGGATGCCCTGCGACAGCGCCCAGGGCCGCAGCGAGCCGCCCGCCGCCGAATACAGCACGATCTGCCCGAAACAGCCGATCGCGATGACCAGGATGATCACCAGCCAGGGAAGCTTGGCGAGCGGTTCGGGGACGATACGGTTCATCGCGTGCGCCTGATGGGGATCATTCGGTCGGGAGTCATTGCTGGCGGTCCCGCGTATCGTCCTCGGCAACCGTGCTGCCGGGCGTGGTGAGCGCCTCTTGCGTCGCGTTGGCCATGTCGGTGGCATTGACCACCGCCGGAGCGTCGCTGGGCACGATCGCGTCGGTCTTGGTGGCGATCGCCGCGGGCGGGGCGGACTGCGCCTTGCGGTACGTCTCCGCGGTCGCCGCCATGCGGGTGCGGATATCGCCGCCCCAGGTCGGTTCGACCTCGGCGAGCGATTTCAGAGCACGCTCGCGGTCGAGCATATAGGTCATGATGTCGCGGGCGATCATCGGTGTGTCGAGGTTGCGCACGGTGTGGCCGTTATGCTCGAGCACCACCGCCAGCGCATAGCGCGGATTGTCGGCGGGGGCGAAACCGATGAACAGCGCATGATCCCGCATCTTGAACGGCAGCTGGCCGTTCTTCAGCACGCCCGAGCGCCGCTCCGCCATCGTGATGCGGCGGACCTGCGCGGTGCCGGTCTTGCCCGCGATCGCGACGCCGGGAATGAGCAGCTTGGCCGCGCCGCCGGTGCCGCCCTGGTTGATCACCCCGAACATCGCGTCGCGGACGCGCGCGAGATGCTCGGAATCGATCGCGAGGGCAGGGGAGTCGCGGTGGACGTGGTTCGCCAATATGCTTGGCTGCAACGCTCGCCCCGATGCGAGCCGCGCCGCCATTACCGCGAGCTGCAGCGGGTTGGCGAGCACATAGCCCTGGCCGATCGACGCGTTGAGCGAATCCGCCACGGTCCAGTCGTGCTTGTATTTCTTCAGCTTCCACGCCGGATCGGGGACCGTGCCGTAGCGCTGCGTCGAGAAGGGCAGGTTGAACTTCTGGCCGAGCCCCAGCACGCGCGCGACCGGCGCGATCGCGTTGTAGCCGACCCGCCGCGCCATCTCGTAGAAATAGATGTCGCAGCTCTGCATGATCGCGTTCTTGAGGTCGAGCGGGCCATGGCCGCTCTTCTTGTGGCAATGGAACACGCTGGTCCCGAGCCGCATCGCGCCCGAACAATTGATGCGGGTCGACGGATCGACGCCGGCGTTCATCAGCGCGAGGCCGTTCATCGGCTTGACGGTCGATCCCGGCGGATACAGCCCCTGCGTGACCTTGTTCATCAGCGGCACGTGATCGTCGTCGCTCAGCATCTGCCATTCGAGATGGCTGATCCCGTCCGAAAAGCTGTTCGGATCATAGGCCGGCATCGACACCATCGCCAGCATCTCGCCGGTACGTGTGTCGATCACCACGACTGATCCGGAGTTGGTGCCGAGACGCCTTGCCGCGTACTCCTGCAAGCCGACATCGATCGTCAGCCGCGCGGTTTTCCCGGGCACGTCGGGCTTGGTGGCGAGTTCGGCGACCAGCTTGCCGCGCGCGGTGACCTCGACGCGCTTGGCCCCGGCGATGCCGCGCAGTTCGGGCTCGAGCATCTTCTCCAGCCCGTCCTTGCCGAGCTTGAAGCCGGGCGTGACGAGCAGCGGGTCGCGCGTCTTCTTGTACTGCTCGGCATTGGGCACGCCGACATAGCCGGTCAGATGCGCGACCGCGGCGCCCGCCGGGTAGCTGCGCGCGAACCCGCGGGTGGGGGCGACGCCGGGGAGTTCGGGCAGGCGGACGCTGACCGCGGCGAACCGCTCCCAGTCGAGATTCTCCGCGACCTGGACCGGCTGGAACCCCGCGGCGTGCTCAAGGTCGATCGCGATCCGCTCGACTTCCTCGGGCGGCAACTGGAGGATGCGGCCGAGCAGCGGCAGCACGCGCTCCTTGTCGCGGAGGCGATCGGGGATGATGTCGACGCGGAAATCGGTGCGGTTGTTGGCGATCGGCACGCCGTGACGGTCGACGATCCAGCCGCGGCGGGGCGGCAGCAGCGTCATGTTGACGCGGTTGCTCTCCGACAACATCGTGTAGCGCTCGTTCTGCGCGACCGACAGCCACGCCATCCGCCCGGCGAGCATAAGGCCGACCGCGCCCTGCGCCGCGCCCAGCATCCAGGCGCGCCTGGAGAAGGTGTATGCCTGCGACATCTCGGTGACGATCCGCGGGGTATTCCTCACTCGCCGCCCCGCTTGTTCTGGATGAACGCGACGATCCGCGCGGCGAGCGGGAAGCAGAGCATCGTGACGACGATCTGCGCGATCAGCACGGTATCGACATGCGCGCCGACCGGCACCGCGATGAACCGGCCGCCCAGGATGCACGCCGCGATCAGGCCGCTCGCGATCAGCCAGTCCTGCCAGTAATCGCGGAACGCCAGGCGCTGTTCGAGCATGTCGATCCCGACGAACGCGAGCGACCACATCAGCACCGCGCTGCCGAGCGGCTGGCCACTGACCAGATCGTCGAACAGCCCGAGCGGGGCCGCCGCCCAGGGCCGGAACGCGAACCGCGCGAGCAGCCGCCACGCCAGCAGCATGACGAACCCGAACGGCGGAAGGAGGGGGATCGTCGCGACCACCGGAATGATCGTGACCAGCGATCCGGCCATGACCGTCGCCCAGGGGATCGCCCGTGCGCGGCTGGCGGGCAGCTTGGTCTCGAACGGCTTGTAGTCGACGCTGTCGACGACGCGGGGGCGGCTCATCGCGGCATGCTCATTGCTGCGCGATCGGGCGCGGCGGCGGGACCGGCATGAACACCTTCTCGACCAGCGCGAAGTCGAGCGTATCGGGATCGGCGAAGGTACGCGCCATCACCGAATCCGAGCCGGCCCTGGTCACGCGGGCGACCGGTACGCCGGGGCCGTAGATGCCGCCGGTGCCGGTCGTCACGAACAGGTCGCCCGCATTGAAGCGCACGTTGGTCGCGTTGACCGAGCGGATGTCGATCATCCCGTCGCCGCGCCCCGCCGCGATCGCGGGCAGACCGTCGCGGGTGCGGCGGACGGGGACGATGCTGTCGCCGTCGCTCAGCAACAGCACGCGCGCCGCGTTCGGCCCGGTCTCGACCACGCGTCCGATCAGGCCATCGGGACCGCGCACCGGCATGCCGGGCTTCACGCCGCTCCACCGGCCCGCGTTGAGCAGCGCAAAGCGCCGTCCGCTCGACGCGCTCGAACTCACCAGTCGCGCGGTCACGACGGGCTCGGGCGAACGGTCGCGGATCGCCAGCAGGCTGCGCAGCCGTCGATTGTCATACGCGATCGTCCGCGCCCGCATCAGCAGCGCCCGGGTCCGCGCGCGATCCGCCCGCAGCGCGACGTTCTCCTGCTTCACGAAGAAGTAGTTGCCGGTCGCATCGGGGATGCCCGAGATCGACGATCCGACCTTGGCAAGGCCCGTCGAGACCGGCGTGGTCACCCCTGCGACACCCATGCGCAGCGCCGAAAACGCCGGCGGATTGAACGTGGACGCGACGAGCAGCACCAGGCCCACCACCGCACCAGCGACGGCGAGCACATAGCCCATGAACACACCATATTGCCGACGTCGGGAAAACCCCGTGCGCCGGTCGCGGGCTGGCGCCATGCGCCTGTCCCCCTGTCTCGGGCGCCGCCGAAGCGCAGGGGCCAGATCCCCCGCGACTCGGACGACGCGATTTCGTGTCCGCGTGTCTTAAAGCAAAACCAACCTCTTAGCCGCTCATCAGCACGCCGCGGAACAACGGATCCTCGAGCGCGCGACCGGTGCCGAGCGCGACGCAGGTCAGCGGGTCCTCGGCGACCGTCACCGGCAGCCCGGTCTCGTCGCGCAGCACCTCGTCCAGACCCTGCAGCAGCGCACCGCCGCCGGTCAGCACGATGCCTTGGTCGACGATGTCCGCGGCTAGTTCCGGCGCGGTGTTCTCCAGCGCGACGCGGACGCCCTCGACGATCGTCGCGACCGGCTCGCTCAGCGCCTCGGCGATCTGGCCCTGGTTTATCTGGATCTCCTTCGGCACGCCGTTGACCAGATCGCGGCCCTTGATCTGGATAATCATGCCGATGCCGTCGACCGGCGGCTTGGCGATGCCGACCTCCTTCTTGATACGCTCCGCCGTCGCTTCGCCGATCAGCAAATTATGGTTGCGGCGCACGTACGAGACGATCGCCTCGTCCATCTTGTCGCCGCCGACGCGCACCGACGTCGTGTAGGCGAGGCCGCGCAAGCTCAGCACCGCGACTTCGGTGGTGCCGCCGCCGATGTCGACGACCATCGAACCGATCGGCTCGGTGACCGGCATGTCCGCACCGATCGCGGCTGCCATCGGCTCCTCGATCAGCCAGACCTGCGACGCGCCGGCGTTCGACGCGGCATCGCGGATCGCGCGGCGCTCGACCTTGGTGGAGCCCGAGGGCACGCAGATCACGATCTCGGGCCAGCGCGCGAACTTGCGCGGCCCATGCACCTTCTGGATGAAATACTTGATCATCTGCTCGGCGACGTCGATGTCCGCGATCACGCCGTCGCGCAGCGGCCGGATCGCCTCGATGTTGCCCGGCGTCTTGCCCATCATCATCTTGGCGTCGTCGCCGACTGCCTTCACGCGCTTGATGCCGTTGATCGTCTCGACCGCGACCACCGACGGCTCGTTCAGGACGATGCCGCGGCCACGGACGTAGACGACGGTGTTCGCGGTGCCGAGGTCGATCGCCATGTCGTGCGACATGAACTTGAAGAAACGCGAGTAGAAGGCCATTCAATCAGGGTCCCGTAATCCTGTCCGCCGGACGGGCGGACCGCCAGCAAAACATGCGCACACACATCATCTCGCGGAGCCCGCCGGTGGTTTCGAGCACCGGGTGCCTATACTATATTAAGTGGCGTTTGCGGGTCGCGGGATGCCGTCGCTTGGTCTAGACGCAAACCCATGTCAATACGGCGTCTCCCCGAGCATCTGGTCAATCGCATCGCCGCCGGTGAAGTGGTGGAAAGACCCGCCAGCGCGTTGAAGGAGTTAGTCGAAAACGCGATCGACGCAGGCGCCGGCCGCATCGCGATTCTCCTTGTCGAAGGAGGCACTTCGCGGATCGAAGTCGCCGACGACGGCTGCGGAATGACGCCTGCAGACATGGCGCTCGCGCTCGAACGCCACGCCACTTCGAAGCTGCCCGACGAGTTTATCGAATCGGTCGTGACGTTGGGCTTTCGCGGCGAGGCGTTGCCCTCGATCGCGAGCGTCGCCAGGCTGACGATCGAGAGCCGGATTCGCGGCGCCGAAGGGTGGGCGCGCACGGTCGACAACGGCCGCGTCGAGCGCGAAGGCCCCGCCGCGCTGCCGCCCGGTACGCGGGTGGTGGTCGAGGACCTCTTCGCCCGCGTCCCCGCCCGCCGCAAGTTCCTCCGTTCCCCTCGCGCCGAGTACGCCGCCTGCCTCGACGTCGTCCGCCGCCTCGCGATGGCGCGCCCGGATATCGGTTTCACGCTCGAACATGACGGCCGCCGCGCGCTATCGGCGACGCAGGTGGAGGACCGGCCGGGCAGGGTGGCCACGCTCACCGACCGCGCGCTCGCCGACAATTCGGTCGCGATCGACCTCGAACGCGAAGGCTTGGTGCTGGGCGGCGTCGCCAGCCTGCCGACCTACAACCGCGGCATCGCCGACCACCAATATCTCTTCGTCAACGGACGGCCCGTGAAGGACCGCCTGCTGATGGGCGCGATCCGCGGCGCCTATGCCGAGATGCTCCCGCGTGATCGCCACGCGGTGGTGGCACTGTTCCTCGACATCCCCACCGATCAGGTCGACGTCAACGTCCACCCCGCCAAGACCGAAGTCCGCTTCCGCGATCCCGCGATGGTCAGAGGCCTCATAGTCTCCGGCCTCCGCCGATCCCTGGACGCCGCCGGTCACCGCAGCCAACGCGCCAGCGAGTCCGCCCTCTCGATGTGGCAACCGGAAAACATCTCCTCTCCCCCCGGGGGAGAGGAAGGGGCCCGTCCGCAAAGCGGATGGGAAGGTGAGGGCGCGCCCCAAAGACTCCCCTTGGAAAATCGCCACTACGGCGCGGTAAACGATTCCCGCCCAACCTTCTTCGCGTCACCCCCACAGGCAAGAGCCGAACCCGCCTGGACGCCTCCACCTCAGACCACCGCCTTCCCCATGGGCGTGGCCAGAGGCCAGGTCGCAAAAACCTACATCGTCGCCGAGGCCGAAGACGGCCTAGTCCTGGTCGACCAGCACGCAGCGCACGAACGCCTCGTCCTCGAACGCATGCGCGCAGCCCTGATCGGCGGTACCATCGCGTCCCAGGCCCTCCTGATCCCCGAAGTCGTCGAACTCGACGAATCCGCCTGCGACCGCCTCGAAGCCCGCGCCGAAGAACTCTCCGAATTCGGCCTAGACCTCGAACGCTTCGGTCCCCACGCCATGCTGGTCCGCGCCACCCCAGCCTTGCTCGGCCAAAGCGACCCCAAAGGCCTGGTCACCGACCTAGCCGACGAACTCGCCGCCTTCGACGAAGCGCTGTCGTTGAAGGAGCGCCTGGACGCAGTAGCCGGCACGATGGCCTGCCACGGCTCCGTCCGCGCCGGCCGCATATTGTCCGTGCCCGAAATGAACGCGCTGCTCCGAGAAATGGAAGTCACGCCGCACTCAGGCCAATGCAACCATGGCCGCCCGACCTGGGTAAAGCTCGCACACGGCGACATCGAGAAGCTGTTCGGGCGGAAGTAGCCGATGAAATAGCGCCTATGGTTTGCGTCGAGCGCGGACGAGCGACCGCTTACGCCCAGCGGGCGGACGCTGCGGTGCTAACATCCAGGAATGGACGATGTCGCATTCCTCGCGTGTCGCCAGCCTTCATTTCAGCGTCGGCGGGGCGAAATCGAGCACGGTGCGCGTGTAGGTTTCGACCACTTCGCTGAATGGCGTTCCCGTCGGCGTTACGAGTAGCGCGCGGTTCTCTATGACGTGTTCAGGGATCTCCAGCGTCGGAGTCGCGCCCACGATCGGCGTGCCGCGATCCCAGCCGATCGGCAGGGGCGACCATAATAGCCGTGCCGACAGCGTCTGGCGGCGAAAGTGGAGCGGCTGCACGACGCGTCCGAAGGCGATGTCGCTATGGTCGAGCGCGGCATTCATCGCCGGGGTGAGCCGCGACGGCACGTACCAATTGTCGGCTTCCGACAGGATATGGCTGCCGCATCGCAGGCGTACCCGGCGATACCGGATCGGCTCCTGGTCGCTAACGCCCAATTGGCGTCGCTGATCGGCGGTCGGGGCCTTGGTGACCGAATAGTCGCGATCCGCGACGATCTTGCTGCCCGGCGCATCGATCCGATGGGCCGCGCACCAGTCGTCGAGCGCCAGCGTGGCGCTGTCGCGGGTGAGCAATTCGATCTCGAGGGTCTGGAGCGCTGCAAGGCCTTCGACCCGTCCGAGGGCGTCTCCCGGCCATGCGTGGCGCAGCGCGGGGATGGCTGAGGGCGGGGTAGCGGTGGAAGGCGCCGCGGACAGCACTGCGGCAAGGATGCCAAAGCGGACGATCATGCATGCTCCGATGGCTGGTAGGAGACCCGTCCGGACCGAAAGCGCGTGCGGCTCTCCAGTGCTGGTAGCGCTTGGCCACCGCCCCCGCCAGACAGCGCCGGTGCGGCTTGCGCTCTGGCGAGACCTTCGGCCGATGATCCGTTTAGACGGCCGTTGACCTCAAGATCCTTGCCCCACGATCATCGCGTTTCTGCGCGACGATCACGGTGCCGGGGTAGCGCCTTTGCGACGCGCAGGGCATGACCTTCCCATGGACTCCCTCTCCCTATTCGGCCTAGCCGCGGTATCCTTCACCCTGCTATGCTACGCCAAGGAAGCCGGCTCGCACTGGTGGACGCTCGGCTTCGCGTTCGGGTGCGTGCTCGGCTCGATCTACGGTTTCCTCCAGGGTGCGTGGCCGTTCGGGGTGGTCGAAATCATCTGGACGGTCGTCTCGTTCCGCCGCTGGCTCAAGATGCGCCAAGCCGTGCCGCCCCAAGCGGAACCGCTCGCTTGACAGCGCGTTGGCGCGCGCTTATTCGAACTCTCCCCGACACGACGGTTCCGGCGGCGCTTGTTTGCGTTCGTCGCTATCGTGCGTTTCGGTTCATCGCTAAGAGATGAGGTTCGTGCAGCCATGCCGGACCTCGTGGAGCAGGAGAACCAAGTTCATGGCACGTATCGCGGGTGTTAATATCCCGACCAACAAGCGCGTGGTGATCGCGCTGACTTACATTCACGGCATCGGTTCGACCAAGGCCAAGGAAATCGTCGCGAAGCTCGGCATCGCCGACACCGCACGCGTTCAGGACCTGACCGACCAGGAAGTCCTGCACATCCGCGAGACGATCGACGCCGATCACACCGTCGAGGGCGATCTGCGCCGCCAGACCTCGATGAACATCAAGCGCCTGATGGATCTCGCCTGCTATCGCGGCCTGCGTCATCGCAAGGGCCTCCCGGTCCGCGGCCAGCGCACGCATACCAATGCGCGTACCCGCAAGGGCAAGGCCAAGCCGATCGCCGGCAAGAAGAAGTAATCCGCTTTTCAACGGATTACTCCGCCGGCGCTGGTCCTTAGCGACCGCCCGGCGTCACGCAGATACAGGTCAGGAAATACACCATGGCACGCGAACCTCAGCGCATTAAGCGGCGCGAGCGCAAGAACATCACCTCTGGCGTCGCTCACGTGAATGCCAGCTTCAACAACACCATGATCACGATCACCGATGCCCAGGGCAACGCGATCTCGTGGTCGTCGGCCGGCGCAATGGGCTTCAAGGGCTCGCGCAAGTCGACTCCGTATGCGGCCCAGGTCGCAGCGGAAGACGCCGGCAAGAAGGCCGCCGAGCACGGCGTCCGCACGATCGAAGTCGAGGTCAAGGGCCCCGGCTCGGGTCGCGAATCGGCACTGCGCGCACTTCAGGCAGTCGGTTTCCAGATCACGTCGATCCGCGACGTGACCTCGATCCCGCACAACGGCGTTCGTCCTTCGAAGCGTCGTCGCGTCTGATTTCTCCGACGTTGTCCGCGCACGGTTGACCCTGATCAGGTCGAACGCGCGTCGCGGATGCATTTTAATGGCCGGCGGAAGTCCTTTTCGTCGGCCCCCAAATTAGGGGAAGCATGTGTCTGTCAACGCAAAGAACTGGCAGGAACTCAAGAAGCCCAGCGGCCTGGAGAAAAAGGCCGGTGGCGACACCAAGCGCAAGGCGACCTTCATCGCCGAGCCGCTCGAGCGTGGCTTCGGCCTGACGCTCGGCAACGCGCTGCGTCGCGTGTTGCTCTCGTCGCTGCAGGGCGCGGCCGTCACCTCGATCAAGATCGAGAACGTGCTGCATGAGTTCTCGTCTTTGGCCGGCGTCCGCGAGGACGTGACCGACATCGTCCTCAACGTGAAGCAGATCGCGATCCGCATGCAGGGCGAGGGGCCCAAGCGCCTCCAGCTCTCGGCAACGGGTCCGGGTGAAGTCAAGGCCGGCGACATCGCCGTCTCGGGCGACATCGAGATCATGAACAAGGATCTCGTGATCTGCCACCTCGATGAGGGTGCGACGCTCAACATGGAGCTGACCGCCGACATCGGGAAGGGTTACGTGCCCGCGACCGCAAACCGCCCGGCCGATGCGCCGATCGGTCTAATCCCGGTCGATGCGCTGTACTCGCCGGTACGTCAGGTTTCGTACAAGGTCGACCCGACCCGCGTCGGTCAGGACCTGGATTACGACAAGCTGACGCTGACGATCGAAACCGACGGCACGATCACTCCGGAAGACGCTGTGGGTTACGCAGGGCGCATCCTCCAGGACCAGCTCGCGCTGTTCGTCCACTTCGACGATTCGTCGGTTACGCGTTCGTCGGCCCCGATCGGCCAGGCAGCACCCGCTGCCGGTGGTGCGGAGCCGGCTGGCGACACCCAGCAGATCAACCGCTACCTTCTTAAGAAGGTCGACGAGTTGGAACTGTCGGTGCGCTCGGCGAACTGCCTCAAGAACGACAACATCATCTACATCGGCGATCTGGTCGGCAAGACCGAAGCCGAGATGCTGCGTACGCCTAACTTCGGCCGCAAGTCCTTGAACGAAATCAAGGAAGTGCTGTCGTCGATGGGTCTTCGCCTGGGTATGGAAATCCCCGGCTGGCCACCTGAGAACATCGAAGAGATGGCCAAGAAGCTTGAACAAGAGATAATGGGATAAGTGGTTCGGGGCTGAGTAATATCGGCCCCGACCTCTTGTTCACCCGCGAAGGCGGGTGCCCAGACTGGATCCCCGCCTTCGCGGGGAGACAACTAGGGTGACGGTGGCAGCCCTAAATGCCACCAGCTCCCGGGTACCTCATACGGCCCCTGAACGAACGAAAAGGTATTAAACATGCGCCATCGCGTAGGCGGCCGTAAGCTTCAGCGGACCTCGGCCCACCGTCTTGCTCTGTTCCGCAACATGAGCGCCGCGCTCATCAAGCACGAGCAGATCACCACCACCGTCGCCAAGGCGAAGGAACTGCGTCCCTACGTCGAAAAGCTGATCACGCTGGCGAAGAAGGGTGGCCTGTCCAACCGTCGTCTCGCGCACGGCAAGCTGCTCGACGATGCGCAGCTGATCAAGTTGTTCGACACGCTCGCGACCCGTTACGCGGATCGCAACGGCGGCTACACCCGCGTCATCAAGGCCGGTATCCGCATGTCGGACGCCTCGCCGATGGCCGTCATCGAGTTCGTCGACCGCGACGTCTCGGCGAAGGGCCAGGATTCGGGTCCGGTGATGTCCGACGAGGATTACAACGAAGCGGCATAATCTGTTTTCGCCGAAGCGCTGACCTCCCAATCCTCCCCCGCAAGGGGGAGGTGGCAGGCACAGCCTGACGGAGGGGGAGGCGGCGACAACCTCGGTTGCATATCCTCCCCCTCCGTCACCTTCGGCGCCACCTCCCCCTGGCGGGGGAGGATCAGATTTTAGTCCGATCAGAGGCCGCGTTTCCCATACGGGAGGCGCGGCCTCTTTCGTTACGGGGCTCATCCGGCTATGCGCCCGACATGGAGCACCCAGACAGCATTCTCATCGTCGATTTCGGCAGCCAGGTAACCCAGCTGATCGCCCGCCGCGTGCGCGAGGCCGGCGTCTATAGCGAGATCGCCCCCTTCCAGTCTGCCGAGGCCGCGTTCGACCGGATGCAGCCCAAGGGCATCATCCTCTCCGGCGGCCCCGCCTCGGTCACCACCGAGAACTCCCCGCGCGTCCCGCAGCGCTTCTTCGAGGCGGGCATCCCGATCCTCGGCATCTGCTACGGCCAGCAGGTCATGTCCGCGCAGCTCGGCGGCAACGTGATCGTCTCGGGCGATGGCGGCGAGTTCGGCAGCGCGTTCATCGAGGTCAAGTCCAACTGCGCGCTGTTCGACGGCCTCTGGGCCGAGGGCGAACGTCATCAGGTGTGGATGAGCCACGGCGACAAGGTCGACGCGATCCCGCCGGGCTTCACCCCCGTCGCCACCTCGACCGGCGCGCCCTATGCGATCGTCGCCGATGAGGCGCGGCGCTTCTACGGCGTGCAGTTCCATCCGGAAGTCGTCCACACCCCCGATGGCGGCAAGCTGATCGCGAACTTCGCGCGCCACGTCTGCGGGCTCAGCGGCGACTGGACGATGGCCGAATTCCGCGAGACCAAGATCGCCGAGATCCGGGCGCAGGTCGGCAAGGGTAGGGTAATCTGCGGTCTGTCCGGTGGTGTCGACTCGGCGGTCGCGGCGGTGCTGATCCATGAGGCGATCGGCGAGCAGCTCACCTGCGTCTATGTCGACCACGGCCTGATGCGCGCGGGTGAGAGTGAGCAGGTCGTCAGCCTGTTCCGCGGCGCGTACAACATCCCGCTGATCCACGTGAACGTCGAGGAGCTGTTCCTCAGTGGCTTGGCCGGGATCACCGACCCCGAGTTGAAGCGCAAGTTCATCGGCAAGACCTTCATCGACGTGTTCGACACCGAGGCGAAGAAGCTCGGCGGCGCGGAGTTCCTTGCACAGGGCACGCTGTACCCGGATGTGATCGAGAGCGTCAGCTTCACCGGCGGCCCGTCGGTGACGATCAAGAGCCACCACAATGTCGGTGGCCTGCCCGAGCGCATGAACATGAAGCTCGTCGAGCCGTTGCGCGAGCTGTTCAAGGACGAGGTCCGCGTGCTCGGCCGCGAGCTCGGGCTGCCCGAGATCTTCGTCGGCCGTCACCCGTTCCCCGGACCCGGCCTCGCGATCCGCATCCCCGGCGAAGTCACCAAGGAACGCTGCGACATCCTGCGCAAGGCCGATGCGATCTACCTCGAGGAAATCCGCGCGGCTGGGCTGTACGACACGATCTGGCAGGCGTTCGCGGTGCTGCTGCCGGTGCGCAGCGTCGGCGTGATGGGCGACGGCCGCACCTACGACAACGTGCTGGCGTTGCGCGCGGTGACTTCGACCGACGGCATGACCGCGCAGGCGTTCCAGTTCCCCGGCGACTTCCTGCCGCACGTCGCGACCCGGATCATCAACGAGGTCAAGGGCATCAACCGTGTGACGTACGACTACACCTCGAAGCCCCCCGGCACGATCGAGTGGGAATGATTTAGGCCCCTCCAGAGGGGGCCAAGACTACGCCACAATACACCGTAAGTATCTGATAAAACTTATTCTTATCGCAGCGACATTCAACGACATTCGGTGGGTAGCATTCGAATGCGTCAGGCGATCTGACGGTATCGCCTCCTCTTGTCCATCGCCAAAATCGCCGTTACCGTCAGGGATACAACAGCCCCTGACGGTCATCTTTTCCGCCTAAGCTACTGGAAGCAGTGCGCTTTTCGGATCGGGAGAGGTGCGTTTTAGGGGTGACGGTAAAAATGATCGGAGGCCCTGGCAATGTTGACCGATGCAGCACTCAAGCATCTGAAACCGAAAGAGAAAGCCTACAAGGTTTCGGACCGTGACGGCATGTATGTGCGCGTTGGGACGAATGGCACCATTTCCTTCCGCCTGGATTACCGTCTGAACGGCAGGCGCGAGACCGTGACCATTGGAAAATACGGGCCTTCTGGCCTGTCGCTGGCCCGTGCGAGAGAAAAGTGCATCGACGCCAAGCGCATGGTCCAGGAAGGGCTATCGCCTTCGATTGAAAAGCAAAGGGACAAGCGCCGGATCAAGGAGGCCAAGAGCTTTGGCCAATTCGGCGAGAAGTGGCTGGCTGCGGCGCCTATGGCCGACAGCACCCGCGCGATGCGCCGCTCAATCTTCGAGCGTGAGCTGCTGCCTGCGTGGCGCAATCGGCTCCTGTTGGAGATCACCCCCGGCGACCTCCGCGCTCACTGCCTTGCCATCGTGGATCGCGGCGCGCCCGCGACCGCAATCCACGTCCGCGATATCGTCAAACAGATCTACGGCTTTGCGATTCTGCACGGCGAGAAGATCGCTAACCCTGCCGACGAGGTCGGCCCGGCGTCGATCGCAACCTTCGCGCCAAAGGACCGGTCGCTGTCTCCCTCGGAGATCCGCGTCCTCTTCAAAATGATCGAGAAGGTGGCGACCCTGCCCACGATCCGGCTCGGCATGAAGTTTTTCCTGCTTTCGATGGTGCGTAAGAGCGAGCTGCAGGACGCCGTATGGGACGAGGTCGACTTCGAGAACGCGGTCTGGTCCATCCCGAAGGAGCGCATGAAACGCTCGAAGGCGCACAACGTCTACCTATCGACGCAGATGCTGGACATCCTGATCGCGCTGAAGACCTGTGCCGGCAATTCGAAATACCTCCTGCCATCGCGCTATGACGCCGACGCCCCCATGTCCCGTGCGACCTTCAACCGCGTCACGTACTCGGTGGTCGATCAGGCGAAGAAGGATGGGCTGCCGCTGGACCCCTTCACGGTCCACGACCTTCGCCGCACGGGATCGACCCTACTTAATGAACTCGGCTTCAACAGCGACTGGATCGAGAAATGCCTGGCACATGAGGACGGTCGATCCTCGCGGGGCGTCTACAATAAGGCTGAGTACGAAGTGCAGCGCCGCCATATGATGCAGGAATGGTCCAACACCGTCGGCGCCTGGATCGATGGCCGAAAATATGCGCCGGTTATCATACCGCCGGCGATGCCGCTGCTCGAACCCGATCCTAGCCTTTGACTGGGCGGGTCCGCCGATAGCGGACGTCAACCTGTTGGCCGCGATGGATCGGGCGAGCTCTCCTCGATGCGAGCCAAGCCTCCACCTCGGCGAGGTCCCAAACCACGCACCGGGACGAGAGCGCAAACCGCCGTGGAAACTCGCCTCGCTGTTCCATGCCGAAGATAGTGCTGTCGGCGAGCGGCACCATTTCTCTGAGTTGTTGGCGTCGGATGGTCCGGGTGAACGTCCCTTTTCCAGGCATTTCCATGGGTCGACTCCGCAATCGTTGGGATTGTCAGCGACTGAAAGCGAATGTCGTGCGACGATGGAAGTTCTTAACCGCGATCGGCGTAGTGTGGCGCAGGAAGACAGGGCCTCGGCGGGTTTCGGGATGGTTCGGTTACAAAGCGCGACCGAGGCGAGATTCCCGGCTCCGCATCAACCGAAAGAGCTCGGCTTGGTACAGCGCGTCGTGGAGTGCATCGTGATCGCCGTGGAGCTGGGGATTGATTTCTTCCGCGATGCGGCTTGAGCGGGTGTCCGTCCAAGTGCAACCCGACACACCCATCCAGAGCGCTTTGATGTCTAAGCGCCGCCCGGTCTGCGCAGGCGGCGCAAAACGCCCGATAGTCGCCAATCGGGGTTGGCGACTGCGTTTTGCGACGATCAGGAGGCTGCCGTCCGAAATCACCTGTTTGTCGAACAGCTGTGATCACGACCGGTTTTCCGCACATCGGACTGCGGAATAGCGATACTGGGAAGGATGCGGACCACCTGCTCCTGAGGAAGCGGGTAAAATACGCGCTGAGCGACATGGGACTGGCATTGGAGCCTTCCATCGAGCGTCCGATCGACGGGGCCTCCATGCGTCGGGAAGCGCTTGCACCGGCCTCGGAATTACTGATCCGCATGCCGCTTCCTGATCCGCCGCGCCAGCGGAACGGCACCACCGCTGCCGCATTCGCGCTAACTTGAGCGTTCCATAACTTTTCTGCACACGGAGAGCTGGCGGCCCGCTGGTGCTATCTCGACAATACTACGTTTTGGCCAACCGGACACCCGGAACCTAATTTAGATTACTCACATAAAAGCGGCTGGTCGACTGTTCGCGGACCGCGGGCGCTTGGTACCGCCTGCTATATTCCAGTTATCTGCTCAGCAAGATGAAGAGCGTCGGCTAAAAAAGCACCGATTAGGCTCTCTCCACGCACATTTGCCAAATGCAGCGCCCACGCTATCGCTGCGTAGAGTGATAGCGCGTCTTGATCTTCGGGTTTTTCCATTACGCTATGGAAGCGCTATATTTTTCTTGCGCAACAATCTCGCTCTATACGAAACACTAAATCTGGAAACATATGTTTGGTCCAACCGCGTTGTTTAATGCGGTACTATCGGCATGAAAAACGATCAGGACCGCGGCTTGGCCGCTGAAGACATTTTGGCGGTTTGCGCTCTACGCAAACGTCTATTCCCAAGCGATATATTCGACGAGCATGCGTGGAGCATGCTGCTCATCTTGTTCGTCGGTTACGTCAAAAACGAGATAATTTCAGAGCAAGCCTTGATGACCCGCGCTGAGGTCAGCACGGCATCGGGCAGTAGATGGATAGCGCATCTAGTTGAAGAAGGACAAATTGAGCCAAGACAGACTAACGACGTTGTAGCTCTGTCGAATGATGCCCTGACGAATTTACGAACGTTTCTTGATGAATCGCGCAATATTGTTGGCGGTGAAAAATAGGTCACTTATGCTGATGTAAAGAACCGCACCTTTTCAACAGGCATTAAGTGTTTATTTCAGGCGCTTGACTATCTGTTATGTATATCCCATGCATAGACATATTTGTAAGCTCTTGGTATAAAACGTAATACTAAACCATATCCTATGATAGTTGTTATCGTATCGGCGCGCACTATATCTTAGCAGTGGATGCTTGAAACAGTATCCTTTGAAGTGCGCGCAATTTTGCCCTGCATTTTGCAGGGGGCGTTAATGCCAGATGATAATTCGGTGTCGCTAGCGCGAATGGTACAAAAGCTGGCGACGCACTCGAGGCTGACCGATGATGATCGTGCCGTCTTGTTGAACCTGCCAAGAAGGTGCGATCGTTCGAACCCGGCAGCTATATGAACCGTGACAACGATCATTCGACGCAATGCATCGTTCTTATTTCCGGCTTCGCCTTCCGCCACAAAATCAGCAAGGATGGCAAGCGCCAGATAGTATCCATTCACCTTGCAGGGGAAGTTATTAACCTACAAAGCCTTTTCCTCGAGGCAATGGATCACAACCTGCAAGCGCTTGCCAGATGCAGTGTAGTCCTAATTCCAATATCAGCTTTACGGTCTCTGATATTCGCGAGACCGCCAATATATGCGGCATTCATTATAAGAAGTATGGTGGAAGCATCCATTTACAGGGAATGGATACTGAATAACGGGTGGCGAGACGCCCGGGCACGAATTGCCCATATACTGTGCGAGTTTGCCGTCCGTTCAGACGCTCTTGGTATTAATCATGGAGGAATCTACAACTTGCCCATGACTCAAGAGCAGATAGGCGACGCTGTCGGCCTGACGGCTGTGCACGTTAATCGCACCTTGAAATCTCTATCTAATGACGGTCTCATTACTCAAAGCGCGGACTGTTCGGCACCCACTGCATA
This sequence comes from Sphingomonas albertensis, assembly GCF_014358075.1. GTDB lineage: Bacteria > Pseudomonadota > Alphaproteobacteria > Sphingomonadales > Sphingomonadaceae > Sphingomonas > Sphingomonas albertensis. Next base: position 39,621 of record NZ_JACONT010000010.1, read on the forward strand.
GGCCCTGATTGATCTCACAACGCTATACTGGCTCACCGAAGCCTGGCTTTTAGCCAATCGGTCTTGGATTGACTGGAGCGAAGCAGGATAGTTGTGTCAGCCATGCTCATCGGTTTTCCAAGGAAATAGCCTTGGGCATCCCGACACCCTAGTTTCTGTAGTGTCTCAAGGACCGAACGGCTTTCCACGCCTTCAGCGACCACGCTCAAATGCAGGCTGTCCGCAAGACGGATCATGGCCATAACCATACGGTAAGCGTTCTCGTCGGTGTCTACGTTGCGCACAAATGACTGATCGATCTTGAGCTTGTCGAACGGAAGCATGCCAAGATGCTGAAGCGAAGAGTAACCAGTTCCAAAGTCGTCGAGCGCGAGCAACATACCCTGGTTCTTTAATGACTCGATTATTCGTTGTGCCGCGACCGGATCAGAAATCAACGCGTTCTCGGTTATTTCCAGACTAATCCGACGCGATGGAAACCCGCGTCGTGTAAGTACCGCAAGGACCTTTTCTGACAGCCATGGATCGCGGAATTGTACCGGGGAGACATTGATCGCGATTGTCAATTCAGACGGCCAGTTCGCAGCATCGACGCATACCTGCTCAAGAAGCTTCAGCATCAATTCGCCAATCAAGCCACATTCTTCGACGATCGGAATGAACTGCCCTGGACCGATGATTTTGCCGTCGGCACGCTCCCACCTCGCCAACATTTCGAAACCTACAATGCATCCGGAGGCAAGATTCACTATCGGTTGATAATATGGCCGAAACGCATCGCTACACAGGTCAATGCGCATGTCACTCTCAAGGGCAGCGCGATCAGCAAGCGACTGCCCCATGCTCGGTTCAAAGATGCTGTACCTGGAACGGCCGCGCGATTTGGCGTCGTACATGGCAATGTCTGCGTACTGCATCAGGCTCTCTCGGCCGTCAGCGTCAAACGGAAATTGGGAGATTCCGATACTGGCGCTGATGTGGTGCAGGAATCCATCGATCGAAAACGGCGTGGACATAGCCTGTATCAGTTGGTCTGCCAGATCTCGTGCGGCCCGGTTATTCGCAATCTCCGACACCACAGCGAATTCATCACCGCCCAACCGAAAAGCGCTGCCGGACTGCCCGACGATTGCCCTTAATCGGCCTGCGACGCCCTGCAAAAGCTTGTCCCCAGCGCCGTGGCCATGGGCGTCGTTTACACCTTTGAAACGATCAAGATCGAGCAGTAGAAGGTGCGTCTTCGAGGCATGCTCCTGTCGCGACGTCAACATATCTAGTTGCTCAATAAGCGCGCGACGGTTTTGTAGACCTGTCAATGGGTCTTGGTATGCCAGTTCCTGCGCCGTGCGTTCCGCAGAGCGTGCTCGGTCTTGTTCAAACCGCATGTCGGATCGCGCCTGCAGGCCATGCTTAAACCCGGCATGACTCGTCGACAAAGTTCGTAAGATCAGCAGTGTTACAATAAGAAAGTTTATACCGATGCTGGTCAATGACCAGCTCGGGGAAGATAATAGACGGAGGGTTACGGGCATAATGCCAAAAAGGACTACGAAATACCCGGCGAGGGGAAGGGCCTGCAGGCAGAAGCAACAGCTGATTGCGCCGACAAATACGTAAAGCGCGATTGATACGCTGCGAATAGGATCGCCTTCGGAGAAAAGCAGCGCTCCCCAGCTCCCAAATATAATACTCAAAAGAGCGGCAGTTATTATAGTACCTCGAAGGTACGATTGAACATCCTCAGGCGTCGCAACGATTGCTCTGCGGCGTACCCATATCACGGCGCGAGCGACGATCGCGGCCGACAACGCCACTGGAATACCAAAGCTCATTCCCAGCGGGACGTCGCGAAAGGTATCGATCCCTAGGAAGAGTACATTGATGAACATCAGCGCGTACATCAGTGGAATCTGACGACGTAACGTGGCGTATTGCTCGATTAAAAGTTCACTCGAATGCCGCCTTTTATTCGGCACTAAGCTAGACAGCCAATCGCGCATAATATTTTTAATTCCTTGGGGCCGCTCCTAAGTGAGACATCTTTCGAATTCATTTATGATAACGCTCTAACCCGTGATCTCAATCAACTCGTAGATATGTCGACGGGGTATCGTAAAAAGGACCGGTGAGGACCTATTATCGGTCTGGGACAATTGGCTGGCTACGCAAGCCGTTCGGTTGTTAGAGAGTCTAGGTTATCAGGCGTGGTTCTTTGGTCAGTCGGGCTCGGTTGGCGGTTCCCCGTGTGCGATGCGGTCAGCCAGAATCTGCATCGGCAAACTCAGGTGAGCGCTAATCAGATGATCTTCCTGTGTATCGGCTATGTCGAGCGCAACCTGAAGGTGCGCAAGCAGCGCTTTTGCGTTTTCCATTGAGATCTCCGAAAGGCGAAGACTTTCCAAGTGCCCTCGGTTGCCGTCACGCCATGAAATGGGGCGGCAATATCTCGGTGTAACATGGATTAAGAATTATTGCATCTCGGAATGCGTGGAACGTTTGTTCCCAGCGCACCCTTGCATCGGTCTCATACTGGCGAGATCGATTCCTACGTGGTCATTTTCTGCGCGCGAACCGAAGCAGCGGTAATGTTCTCCGCCTTCGACGCCGTGACAAGGCGATTATGGGCAGGGCTGCTTGCCATTGGGGGGGCTAAATCCGCTTCCAGGGTTACCGAAAAGCTCCCGTGCAACTGAGCTGTCTGATCGAAACCGCGCAGGTTGCCAACGTCTGCCAATCCGGTTGCCATACCCCACCTTGAGACCATCGGACCTATGGGCGTTAGCATGTGTTGGTACGCTTCACGACAAGGAACCCCACATGAACCTCAATGACATACTGCCGGATGGTGGCATCGATGCACTTGCTGCCCAACTTGGCATACCGCGTGACCAAGCCCAGCGTGGCGCTGAGGCGTTGCTGCCGTCGGTTCTAGGCGGCATGGGAAACAACGCGGAGCAGTTGGATACTCGTGTGAACTCACTCGGCGGCGCAGATCTCGCAACTAATGTGCTGGGCAACGAGCCAACCGCGATCGATCGCGGTAATCAGATCCTCGGCGGTATCTTCGGATCGAAGGACGGTAGCCGTGAGGTCGCCAACAACGCAGCGCAGGGCAGCGGCCTGACGCCCGAGCTTCTGAAGCAGATGCTACCGATCCTGGTGATGCTCGTAGCAGGTCATCTCACGGGGCGCTCCAGCGGGCAGCAGGGCGGTCTAGGCGGGATCCTGGGATCTGTACTTGGTAGCCTTGGCAGTGCTGGAGCCGCTGACACGGCGCCCGGGGGCGGTCTTGGTGGCGGTCTGGGAGGTATTCTTGGTTCCGTCTTTGGCGAGCGGCGATAGGGCTGTCCGGTCCGAGACGGCTGCGGCCGATCGAGCCGGCGTGTCTAAAAAAGCCGGAACATCGCAGCAAGGTGGTTCCAACAGAGCGCCGACGTTGGAAGCCTAACCGGGGAACGCATGTGATGCGGAGACGAGGAAACAAGCGGGCCGGCCCTGTGGCGATTATCATCTTCGCGATGATCGTGGTTCTCGTCGTGACGATTTGCTGGCTGGTCGCAAAGAGCGTCCAGAACGAACCGAACGGCCCGCCGCGAGGTAGTCAGACACTCCAAGCACAAGCGGCGCAAGGAACGGTAGCTACGGCGCCCCCGGAAACGGGGTCTGCCCCTTAATGTCGGGAGCGTGTCGATCCAAGTCCGGAGGGAACCGCACAGCGTGCAGATCCCTCCGGATTGTGTGAGTTAGTTACGCAGGCTGTCTGGAACGATACCGCCGTTCTCAGCGAGCTTCTGCATCACGGCCTTGTGAAGGGCGATGTTTTGCTCAGCCGAGCCGTCGGCTGCGGCGTGGACGTTCAGTTCGCTCGCGAGCTCCTTGCGTGCCGTCAGACTGGAATCAAGGTCCAGCAGCTTCAGAAGGTCGACAATCGAGCTCTGATAGTTGCCGCCGCCATCCTTCATCGACGCCATCTCGGAAAGGACCGCGCCGACATCGACGGACTGCTGAGGCGCCGTTGGGACGGGCTGAGCGGTAGCGGTTGGCGCGGCTTGTGGTGCAGCCTGCGGTGCAGCTGCAGGAGACTGAGCTGGCGCAGCAGCCGGCGCGGCCTTGTGGTGAAAAACCTTGTTCATGATCGTGCTGAAGATGCTCATTGCCGTATCCCAATAAGGCCGGCAGCTGTGCCGGCAGACATCCAGAACGAACGCGCGTTACGATCGGTCCGGAGCTTGTTGCTGGGCCGGAACGGTCCCTCGAAGGCACGCGTTGAGCGGGCAGCGGCAATATGCGAGCAGATGGAGACGATGATGAACTTCAAGACCCTGGCACTGGTATCGGTAGCGGCACTGTCATTGGCCGCATGCGGCAAGAAGGCCGAAGATTCGACCGCCGTCGATAACGGCACCTATGCCAACACGACTGCCATGGACGTGAACGCGGCTAATACCAATGATACCATGGCAGTACCCGCCTCGGGTGGGCAGGCTTTCGTAAACATGGCGGCTGCAAGCGATGCGTTCGAGATCGAGAGCTCGAAGCTGGCTGAAACCAACGGAGCATCTGCTGCAGTGAAGAAGTTCGCTGGTCAGATGATCACCGCTCATGAGGGTTCGACAGCGAAGCTGAAGGCACTGACGGCAACGCTGTCGCCAGCCTTGACACCCAACCCGGCACTCAACGCTGAGCAGCAGCAGAAGCTTGCTGACCTGAAGACCAAGCAGGGCACCGCCTTTGACACGGCGTATGCGGCTGCTCAGGTGGCAGGGCATCAGAAGACCCTCGATACGCTCAAGGGTTATGCAGCAACCGGTGGTGTGCCCGAGCTGAAGACGTTCGCCTCGGGCTTGGCACCGACGGTTGCCGCTCATCTTAACATGGCCAAGTCGCTCAAGTCGTAAGGTCGCGTTTGAGACGATGAGGTTCGAAGCCCAGCGGTGCAGCACATATGCCCCGCTGGGCTTTGCCGGTTCGCAGTTCAAGGGAGAGACAACGCAAAATGCTTTGCGCGGGTCTCGACCTGACCGATACGCTGGTCGGGCTAAGAAGGTTTCTGCAAGAGTAGTGGGAACAACATTGCTTTCTGCAGCAGTATAGGGGCTGGTGGCCAAGAGGTTCCCGCTGATAGGCCAGATGCGGCACAAATCCGATAGGCCTTGCCGTCAGATGTTAATACACTCGCCTTCACAGCGATCGCTCTGCCTGCCCTTAGCCCTGCGCCATCGGCCAATATTTTATGAATTTAGGCCTTGCTGTCGCATGCCCCGGCTTCCCACGTCAGTTCGATGCCGTTACGACAATGCGATCTTATGGTTGGGGAACTGGGGGCGAATGACTTTACGTACCGCTTGGGTAGCAGCAGCAGCGTCGATTTCAATGATCGCCGTGAGTGCCACACCAGTCGATGCTCAGTTCGGTATTTTGGGAGGTCTGGCGAAGAAAGCCGGCATCTCGATGCCAAGCCTTCGCAAGGAGCCTATCTCCACCAGCCTGGCGGATGCCCGGTGGGGCGACCCCAGCCAAGACAGCTTCGTTCCACGTATGGCGAAGCGCGAGTTGTCCAGGTTGCAACATACACCAAACGGCGGTTTTGTTCTAGAACCGGGATATTTCAGCTTCAACGGTCAGAGCTATTGCCTGCATGCCGGGACGCACGGTCCAGGAAAGGGCGATGGCTACCTGTACGGGCCAACGCTTGGTGCCGCCAAGGATGCTGTGATTACGATCGTTCGGAACTCGGTTCAGCATCCCGAGATCGATCAGCACACGATACAAGCGCTGCTGTGGGCAATCCTGTCTCGCGCCAGGATTGAGGATCTATCGAGCGAGCAGAAGATCGCTGCAGCACAATTGCTGCCCCCCCGCCAGCTCGCCGGACTAAACCGCGGTGTGTTCGATATGCTGGCAACCGGCCCGATCGCGGACAACCTTCCACGAGAGGTGCGCGCCGTGATGCAGGCTGAGGCTGACTTGCGCCGTATGTTGGTGACGCCAGGAACCAGCTACGGTGAACTGGAGCGGGTCGCAGTGTTGGCTGGGATGGCGCCGTTAGGTGAGGGAAGCATCGGCGTGCCTACCGGGCGGTGGAGCCACCATCCCGACGGCTACTGGATTCGCTATTTGCCCAACAGTTATTCGAACACCGTCGTCGAGATTTGGGTGCCGACGGACTCGCCCGGGATCGGTAAGGAATACGACCCGGCCACCCACATCGCGGTGCCGGGCAACACCTCCCGGCAGAGGCTGATACAATCAGGACGGGCTTACGCACACTCCTAAGTGCCTCGATCAAGCGCATGGCGCTTGGCAACTGGCGCCGTGTGTAGACAGCTGAAAAGGGACGTGTTGCGGCGATCCTATTGATCGCCTGACAGCATACTTACCGCATGCGGTAAGCGTCATTGCCGATCAGATCGTCGGGGGTCGCGGACTAATCCTGCCTAGCCAGTTCCCATGCGATCGGTTCTGTTCGCCAGGCGTCGCGTCATCGCGGCGCCCTGGTGCCAGAGCCCAATGTCATGCTCTTCATCAAAGCGACTGCGCCAGAATGACTGATCTGTTCGACACGCCCGAAGGTTTCCGTTGAACAATCGCTGGTCGCGAGCAGGTCACCACCGCTCTGCACCTCGGCAAGCGACGGGATGTACCCGTCCAGCCTGTAGCTGATCGACCAGCTTGCTACCGAGGTGGCCGTCGGCGCGTCGAATGCATAGACCGACAGGAGGCCTGGCCGCTTACCAGGTGCCGACACGAAGAAATAATTCGTTCCGTCAGAAACCATCGGTGCGCAGTACAAGGCCTGTACCTTGAACCCCGCGTTTCTGAAGGCTTGGACGGGATTGAAGGTCAGCGGCTGCCCCTCCGGCGCGTACCATTCGAAAGTCATCTCCGGCACGGTCGCTTTCCGGGGAATTGTCACCGTACCGCCTGCCAAGGTTCCGACCTGCCGGCCGTCTTTATCCGTATGAGAACGGGGATCCGTCCACCGGACTTAAGAGGCCTTCGCCCGAAGCATCGCGATGGTCGGAGAGCGGGTCGAGCGGGCCTCAGGACTAAACGCAAGGATCGCTTCGGCAAGGGCGTCCATCGGCGTCGAGTGCGCGGTCGGGGCACGGATAGAGCCCTTTCTCTCGTCCCCGTGTCGCGAGTGTTCGGAGGCTGCTGTTGCAACCCCCATGGGTCCGATCAAAGCAGTCGTCCCAACTACGCTACGGGATAGCCTACTCAATCTTTCTCCTCCTAGCATTTCTGATCAGGCAATGCGGTCAACCGTCCATCCGACCGGGCGAAAGGCGATGGAAACTGCAACGGCATTAACACCACAATGCACCATGCCGCATATGGGGATTGGCGCAGCCGGACTGCGGCAGCGGCAAGGGCTGTCCCACCCTCCACAAGCCGAGTCGCCGTTGGATACCTGGCATCTCGGAGTCGATCACCGCCAGACGGTTTCCGTCGCCGTACGTCGTCGCGCTGCGGTAGCGCAACACCTGCTTGTAGACGCCCGACGCGACGGACCGGTTGACGATGATCCAAAAACCGAACGGTGCGTCGCTGGTTGGTTCGGCCGAGATGACGAATCCTCTAAGCACGCCTTTGGCGATGTACCGTATTTCCTGATTGTTGTTCCTGCGGGTCACGTGCGCGTAAACCCGAGTAAACACATCCCGCCCGCGATCATATCCGAACAGCTGCGTTGCGACCCGTCGATCGCCGTTCATGGCCGAGAGACTGCCGATCTCGACGAGCAGCAGGGTCCTTGCGTCACTGGGATGCACCAATGCCACGTTGCCCAGAACATGGGGTTCGGAAAACGCATCTTTCCCGTCTTCTGGCGTGAGGATGTAGTTGGCGTCGGGGCGGCAAGATTGACCGTTATCGTTGCTGATACACAGCGAGACTGGTCCTGGTGCTTCCTCGCCCGATAAACCCTCGACGTCCTCACCCTGGGTAGCGGTGAACCGCCAGGGTGATCGTGTCGCAAACGGTTTTGATAAGTCGATCGTCGATATGGCTCGCGCTGTTGCTGCCGAGCCGTCAGCTACAGGCGACACCAACGCCCCAAGGATCATCGTCGAGGCTGCAAAGCGCAACGTCATCGTTACAGTCTCTTTGGTGAAGAGCGCCGTGGCGAGGTGCTCGGACGCAAATGTGTCGCAGTAGGTTGCGTCGCTGGGCGCACCGGCAGGAATGAAGCGCACGTCGCGGACGAAGTCGAGGTGGGAGCGTATCTGTTCCAGCTAGGATCAGCCTCGATGGTCTTCAGGACGCAGGATCGAGATGTCGCGTTCAGCATGCCACGCCCCAGATACCGCGCATGCTGGTTGCCACGCCGTCCCGGTCGATCGTCAGGACGGCGCGTCTGCTGCTGCTGTCCGACGCGAGGTTCGAGGTGGCTTTGCCGAACGATCGAATCCGCAGCCGATAGCCTGCACAAGAGACGTTGCCCCGCCCAGTCTCCAGATCCTCGATGGCGACCGTCGTAAAGCGGCACGAATGCAGCTCATTCCGGTCGCGGAGGAGAAGTTCGGTGCCGACTAGTTGCAGATAGTCGTACCTGCCGAGGGTGAACGTCGATGTGCACCCGGTCTCCTGCGTAGACCGTTCGTCCTGATCGCTCAGCGGGAGAAGGCGCCCGCGCGCCTGAGCACGGGGTTCTGCGTGAATGCGCACGGGTGTCCACGCAGCCGCGGCAACGATGGCGGTAAAAATTACAACGCGGAACAACAGGATCGTGCTTCTCCCCTGCTACGCCAAACGCGTATAACCCGAGCGTTTTCGCGCAACAGGTGCAGTTGGTGAGCCCTGTGATTGCAGTGGCGCTGAAAAGCCACTGCATACGATGCCGCTTGCCGCCGAGCAGACCATTAGTTGGCGCGGGTCCGCCCCGACTTGCAGCCCACTCGACATGGCAACTGCGGTCGCCGTCGGCGTAGAGATGCCTTAACGCGGGGCTCGCGCCCCTCCTGTGGATCCGTCTTCCCATGCATCGACTTCATGCTCTAGCCGCTGCGTTCTGCGTTCTGATGCTGCCAGCAAGCGCTTCGGCTGCGCCGGAAACGGTGTTTGAAGGCGTGGCCGGTACCGCGCGCATCGTCGTCGCGATGACGGAGGACAAGGGCGAGGTCGATGGTCACTATTTCTACCAGACGTCGCGGCTCGACATTGATCTTTCCGGCACTGCTACGGGCACAACGCTGACTCTGGAGTCGCGAACGACCGGCGATCACCTGCTTCTAAAGCGAATTGGACCGAACCTTAACGGCACGCTGACAACTGCAAAGGGCAGGCGCTTAGCCGTAAGCGTGCACCCAGCAGCCGTTCCGGCCGCGCTTCCGGCCGACCTGCCGACCGAACTCAGCGTTTATGAACGTTGGCGTCTCGCCGGTCTTCATTTTACTTCGCAGCCGGCCGAGACGATCCACGGCAGGACAATCCGGTGGTATCGGGAGCCGCTTTCCGGCATCCGGCTGTTCCGGATCGAAAGCGGCTACTCCACCGCGGCGATGGTCGCGGTAAACCACACTCTTGCCCGCAATCAATGGCAGAACGTCTCCACCTGGTTCGCGTGCACCGGATCGGACGGCCAGCCCGGCACCGATGTTGCGGAGGCGGACAAGCCCTGGCTCGGGGTCGATCATATGAGCTATGTCTGGACGGCAAGCTGGAGCTGCGCGGGTACCGCGCACCCGGATTTCGGCGCTGATGGCCATAGCTATGACATGGCTACTGGCAGAGAGTTGGTCCTGGATGCGGTGCTCCCCTTCGGATCGGAATCAGTTCCTGCAGAAGATAGCGACGAGTGGTACAAATATCGCAGCAACCGCTTCGCGCCGGGCGTTGTCGCGTTGCTAAAGCGCTTTCATCGAGACGAGATGGTACCGCCGAGTAAGGGCGACGACGACGCATGCGACTATTCTGATCCCGAAGTCTGGGATTTTCCGGCATGGGCGCTTTCCGAAAAGGGCCTGTGGCTCGGCGCATATTTCCCGAGAGCGCAGCGCCCGTGCGACGCGCCAGATTGGGCGGTCATCCCGTGGTCATCGCTGCGTCTCCCACGCGCGACTCTACCGTAGGCCTATAACAGTTAAGCGACGCAAAGCTCCAGGACCGGCGCGGGTGCGTTGCAAAGCCCGCCCCCTTCAGGCACCGGATCGGCGCTCAGATATCCGCGACTGGAGGCCTATGATGTTAGCGATCTTTGCTTTGGCGTTAGGCGCTGCAGCAGTGCCCGGTGCCGGCCATTGCCCCGGGTCGTCGACGCAAGAAGTCGACGCTTGCCTGGCAAGTCGTTTCGACGAGGCCGATGCCGAGCTGAACCGCTATTATCAGGCCACGATCAAGCGCCTTCGGGAAGAGCGTGAAACCGCATCGGAGCAGATGCTTGTTCGTGCCGAGCGGTCATGGGTGGCCTATCGAACATCCGAATGCGGCGCGGTCTATGAGAACTGGATCGGTGGCAGCATTCGAGGGAGCATGGCACTGAATTGCCAGATACGGCTTACACGCATGCGGACATACACCATCTGGCTCCACTGGCTGACATACATTGACAGCACGCCGCCGGTACTGCCGCGGCCTAACATCGAAAGTGTTCTCTCACCGGCTTAGGAGACTCGAATGCAGGGATTTCGCACCGCGCTCGCCGGGCGTACGACCGCCGCCATTCTTGCCGGCGCGTTGGCGCTTGGCCCTTTGCAGGCGCAGGAGCTGGCGACCGACCAACAACTGCAGACCGCGTTCGGTTCGGTATACAATCACCTAGGCCTGATGGAATATTGCATGGGCAAGGGGTTCGCCACTGCCGTCGACGTCGCCAATACGCGCAAGTCGGTCGTCGCGACGATCGCAGGCATGACCGTGACCCCGAAGGCGTTTGCCCAGCAAGCCGTCGGTCGACGCGGCGACATTGTCGGGCCGCAGGTGATCGGCCTAATGGACTCGAGCAACCACGCCCGCCCCGAAGAGGTTCGCGAAGGACAGACCATGTCGCTGGCCGACAACGCCCGCGCGCAGAAGTCGTCCGAACGCACGCTCTGCAGGCAGATGGCGGAACAGGTTTCGGCCGTGATGGAGGCGGCATCGAGAGCGGCGTCCGATCAATAACGCCAAGTGGGGGATCAATGTCCCGCCATCAGCTGGGGCCGCCGTCTAAATCACCGACGCATTGCACGTCGGGCTCCGCTTTCGCCATGCGTTGCAAGTCCCCGGCCCGCGCGACGATGCCCGGGAAGATCGCGTCGGGGGTGGCCGTGTAGGTCCGAAGAAGTTGCAAGGCCCACGCATAATGCCGCGCGCCGACTTCGCAGCTGTTGCTGCCGCCATCGCCCTCGCCCCATACTTTGCGCCATCCGGCTTGGCCGTCGCGCTTCAGGATGGCCTGGAAGGTGCCAACCGGGCCTTCGGCGCGAACATAGGCAACCGCACCCGGGCCCGCCCAAAGGACCCGAAACGCGCGGAAGGTGAAACGCGATCGCGTGCTATCGTCGCCCGCATGGAGCGTCTTGACGATCGCAGTGCGTTCCGGGCTTCCCGGAGCTGGCGTGTGGACGGCGGGCGGCGCGGCCAGCGCCGCTGGCGCCAACGCGAGCAGCGTCGCGACGCCTGAGGAAGAGTAACGGGTCATATCAACCGACAATGCGATAGATTAGCCGCGCCAGCCAGCCGCCCCGTCGATACGGAGGCCCCTTTCTCGAAAACGATCGGAAAACATGCGTAATCGCGGGGATAGCGATTCGCCTGGAATTTGATCGGCATTGCAAGAAGCTGCGTATTTCCGGGAGTGGCTGTTCCCCGATAAGATGACGAAACGGGCTCACGACTAGACGCAGGGCCCAACCATCGAACCGAGAACAGCCGTGGCGCAGTATATCGGTCTGGATGTTTCACTGAAAGACACATTCATCTCGGTCCGCGATGACGGGCGGCGGATCTGGCACGGCAAATGCCCGTCTGATCCTCGGGCGCTGACGGAAGTGATCCGCAAGCGCGCACCGGACGTGAGCCGGGTCGTGTTCAAGACTGGCCCCTTGTCGACCTGGTACTACCATCAAGCGTGCCGCCATCGCGGTTGCGCGCAAGCTTTCCGTCATCATGCACGCATGCTGAAATTCGGCGAACGCTTCGAGCGCCCCACGGTCACCGCAGCTTAACCGTACCCGCACAGGAGTTGCCCAACACGCTAACGCTATAGCGTCGCTTGTGGCCGACGCGCCCAAATCAATGCACGGGACGCCACTTGGAGAATGCAGTAATATGGCCTGGACGGTCGCGGAAGACGCGGGGCGGGCCGTCGCGGACAAGCGCCTCGGCATTGGGGTCGTTGCTAGGATTGAACGTCCATGATTCCGTGCGCTCGTTGTCGAAGACGAAGCCGGTCCGATCGTCGAGGCGGAAGGTGATATAGTCGGTCCAGTGCTGACCGCAGGCGACGCCGTTCTGGACGGTAAAGTAGCGCCCTTTGGTGGCGATCGGCGTGTCGCCGTCGAGGAACGGATCGCACTGTCCACCCTCGTCCGCCTTGAGCACGACTTGATCGTTGCGGCCGACCGGAAAAAACCGACCGCTCCTGCGCTCGTAGATCATAAGGGGCCGAGCCGGAGCATCACCCGATTTCGCGAGCGCCTCCTCATCTTTGCGACCGATTGCGACGATCTCGAAACTGCGGATTGGCTCTCCTGCTGAAACACGCGCGCTGGCGAGTACCTCGTAGCCCAATGGGAGCTGGGCTTCCATCCCCGCCGGAAGCCTCGGCGCGGCGATTGCACCTGCCGCCGACATCACGACGAGGATTGCTATCGTGTTCCGCATCGGCGTCGAACCTCTTGGTATATGTTACGGCCATCGCAGAAGCGATCGAGTTTTGGGAAAGCTTCTCATGCTCGTTGGCAGCACCCGGCACGTGATCGCTCGCCCCTTATGGTATCACGGATTTTTTTGTCCGGGTCACTGATCAGGGTCCGATGATCCGGGATCGGATCAGCGGCAACAAGCGATCGATCGCCTGTCTGGCCGATGCGGGATCCTGTGCAAGCGAGCGAACGGTCAGTAGATCGCCATCGCGGATGATGATCGCCGTGGCCCCCGCACGGTCGCCCAGCGGATACCCGCTTACCCAACCCACAGCCGGCGCCACCTCCAGTGCCGTGACGGTGCATCGAGGGCTGCGTGCGCGACAGATCTGTTGCAGATCGGCGATGCTTGTCGTGCCCGACCGAACCCGTTCCTCCGTTCCATCCGCCTGACGACCAATCAGAACGTCAACGACCGGTGCGCCCACACAATCCGCGCAGAACAAGGTGACCCGCTGCGGTTCCTCTTTTGCCTCGAAGCCGGAGCCCAACGCCGTGGCAGCCGCCTGACCGACGCCCGTCAGATCTCTGGTTGCAAGTCCCTGTGCAGCCGCACTGGTCGCTAAGGCGATCATGCCGGCAATGGCGACTGTGCCAAGTCGATGACGCATATTCTTGCTTTCCCCGCGCTCGCTTACGCATGCTCGAACGCGATCAGATTAGCCCTGAAGGCCGCGTGGTACCACCCGGGAGCTTCCCCGAAACTGTGGCGAACCACTCGTGCAGCTTGGCACCGTGCGGGAGAAACGCCTTCGACAATAACCTGCCGGCAAGATCCGCCCCGGGTCGGCAACGGTCTGGTTGGCTTCCGAAAACGAACGACGTTTGAGATGGGGAAAGCGTTCTCGGAATCGATTGTTTGCGGAAACTGTGTCCGGATAATGCATATGGGCCTACACGATCTGGAGTATAACCCTACAAATACATCGCCGAAATCTGGACGTCAGAGTCAGACCGGTTCATCGCCAAGCCGATGCACCAGATGCTTGGACTAGACACTTGGACAGGAACGGGGGACGGAGGGACTGATGATTGGAAAGCCTTGCATCGCAATGGTTATGCTTGCGGCGTCATCCACTGGCAGCGCTCTAGAATCGGGTGTCACGCCTGTGCCCACTTCGGTCAACGCACTTGGGGGGTGTTGGGAGGGGCAGGGTACGGTGATGGGCAAAGCCGTCGCTATTGCGGTGAACGCCTATCCGATCGTCCAGGATGCGATGCTGGCTGTCGAAGCCGCAAGCAGCGCGCTCGTCGATCCGCAGGACCAGTACGCGGCCCACCTGGTTTTTGGAGGAACCGGTAAGCCTTCCAAAACCGGAGCTGGCCCTATCGTCGGATATTGGGCGGACAGTTTTGGCGGGGCGTCCGCGGTAGCGGGGCGCGGCGAAAGCAAGGCAGAGGGGTTCGATATTACTTACCAATATCCGGACAAGGCCTACGTGAACCGATGGCGCATATTAGGCGACCACCTCACTTGGCAGATTGTCACGCGGGACCGCAAATCTGTTGAGAAGCCTTTCGCCAGTTATACGCTTTCCAAGACGGCCTGCCGACCGCTCACAGGGGGCGGCTGAAAAGGCGTGTAAGCCTTATACTGTTGTCTGGAAGACTTATGCATCGTCCAAACCGATCGTACCCCTCCCGATGATTCTTTATAACGATCGATTCCGAGAACGCCGATACCGGCTCGACTGCCGTTCCTTTTTAGGAACATCGGGCCAGGCGCTAGCGCTCCTTGCGGACGTTCAAGATCACCCAGTCGTGGACAACTTCATTAAGACGAGGCCGCTGATAATGAGCCCGGTGGCTAGAAGGCGCATCGCGGTCATAGCCTCGCCAAAGACCATGATGCCGACCACGAACGCGCCAACCGCGCCGATGCCGGTCCAAATTGTGTAAGCTGTTCCCAGCGGCAGAACCCGCATCGCTGACGCAAGAAGGCCAAAGCTGACCAACATGCCCAGCCCAGTAATGATGCTTGGCCAGAACCGTGTGAACCCATGAGATTGCTTCATGGCCGAAGCCCAGACAATCTCGAACAAACCGGCAAAAACGAGTGCAATCCACGCCACAGCAGTCTCCATCGGAGCTGCCGGGCCGTCCCGGACTTCTACCCCCGTATTGGGGTGGGAACGTTGTCACCGCATACCTAAATAATTGTAGCATAACGATATTTCAACGGCAGCTAACAGGCACGACGGAGAGTAGCGCCACCATTAGTTTCGTTAATCGGCAGGAATGGGGCTGGGCGCGTTCGGCGCAGAGCGGTATCGATGCTTCTCCGGAACAACGGTGTAAGGTCGCTTTATACCGTCGTCACCGGGAGAGCTTCATGATCCGCCGTCACATTACCGTACTGCTAGCCAGCGCATTCGTGCTTGCACCCGTTGCCCCTGTCGCCGCCCAGAACACGGTCCGCTCGATCTCGGCGACCGACAAGGCGCAGGGCACTCAGGCTCATCCGCAACTGCTCGCGCAGTTCGGTGATGCGTATAAGGGGCCGCAGGCGACATTTGTCGAACGCGTCGGCAAGCGTGTGGCGGTACAGTCCGGCCTGTCGAATGCGGGCAGCGACTTCACCGTCACCCTGCTGGACTCCCCGGTCGAGAACGCTTTCGCCATCCCGGGCGGGTACATCTACGTCACCCGTCAGTTGCTCGCACTGATGACCTCGGAGGCGGAACTCGCTTCCGTGATGGGCCATGAGGTAGGCCATGTCGCCGCCCGCCACGCCGCCTCGCGCAACACGCGTGCGACGATCGGCGGTCTGCTCGCTCGTGGCGTCAGCCTGGCTACGAGAAGCGATCTCGCGACCCGGATCGCCGGGACGGGCGCGCAGCTGTACACGCTGAAATACGGACGCGATCAGGAATATCAGGCCGATGCTCTTGGCGTCCGCTACATTACCGCTGCGGGCTACTCGCCCTATGCCTCGGCCGACATCCTGGCGGCGCTCGATGAATCGACCGGGCTGACGGCGCAGGCCAGCGGCACCGCACGGTCTGCGCCGACATGGGCATCGACGCATCCGAATGGCGCCGATCGTGTGCAGCGCGCAGAGGCACTGGCGAAGGCCACCGGCAAGCCGGAGCTTGCAACCACCCAGGATACGGCTTTCCTCCGCATGCTCGATGGCCTGCCTTACGCCGACGGCAAGGAGGGTCGCAAGGTCATCCGGATCGTCACTGTTGGCGCAAGGGACACGATCGATACGTTGAGCCAGCGCATGGCAGTAGGCGACAGCAAGCGCGAACGCTTTATTGTCATCAATGGCCTTCCGGCTGACGAGCCGCTGAAGGCCGGGACGCTCGTCAAGCTGGTGGTCGCCGCATAGAACCGCTGCCGTAGGAAGCCGACCGGCCCTGCTGCGGCGATGTCATTGGCAAATTCTGACTGCGACCCTAACGTCCGCCGATGTTCATTCTCTACGCCCTGATGCTCGCGGCGATGCTCCAGCAGACCCCCGCGAAGACCGACCCTGCTGATGTTTCCGAGATAGATGCCATTAGCTGCCGCCTGGACGTCCCCAGTTACATGCGCTTCGCCATGGCGATCGATGGCGATGAACAGCTCGCGCGGACGCGGGGATGGAAGAAGATCGTCTCGCCTAATTCGTTCATGGCCGAATATGATCTGCCGAAGCCGATTACCGTCGCGGGGGCATACAGCACGCGCCGGATCGGCTTTACCGGTGACTCCATCCTTGCGGTGCTCGACGTCGCGGACCCTGCCATCGTGGCGCGCGCCGAGAAGATCGACAACAGCATGTCGGCCCGACCGATGATCGACGCGATGGTGGCCTCGGGTAAAGTGACCCGCGCCCAGGCGGAAGCCGAGTTCCCCTTTCGCAAGTTCCTGGGCGAGCGGATCATGACCGACGTCACCGAACCCGCGGGCAAGGACGGCTATGGCAGCCACATGGTAGTTGCCCGAACGATCTCCAACGTCACCACGCACCCCGGCAAGACACTCTACGGCTGCGCATATCGGTTCGATATGCTGGACAAGGATGGGACATCGCTGTGAGACGGAATTGGCACCGCGCGATCGTCGTCTCGCTGGCACTGGTCGCGCCGCTGCCGGCGGTTGCGCAACCCTCCGGCATGGATAGCTTCATCGGTACGCTGTCGATCGAGCGAGGCGAGGTCATCCTCACGCGGTGCGATCTGGCGGCGTCGCGCTACCTGCTGCGCGATGTGCCGGGAGCTCAGGCGGTCGCCCGCTATCGCAAGGATGGCCGGCGCGCGTCTGCCGACGTGATGGGCAGCTATAGCGAGGAGGGTGATCGTAACGTCCTGACCGTTGCCGAGTTTCTCGACTATCAACCGGGCAAGTCGTGTCACCTGAGCGACGCACTGGATGCGCTCGCTCCCGCCGATTCCTCCTCGACGCAGGGCACGCCTGCCGACGGCCATGCTACACCTGCCGCGCTCGTTGGCCATTATTACCTCATGGGTGTGATGGAGACCGGATCCGAGCTGTTGCTGCGGCCAGACGGCCAGTTCGACTGGGCGTTGAGTTACGGTGCGCTGGACCAGGAGGCGCAGGGTATGTGGCACGTCGAGCGCGACAACGTCGTGCTCGTGGCGTCCGCACCAAGCGCGCAGAAGCCACTCTTCTCCTACTTGTCCACCGCGCCGTGGGATGAGGAGACCGAAGACGAACGTCAGCAGCATCAGCGCAGCCAGATCGAGGCCGGGATCCGCACCCGGTGCCCGATCTTCCCCGAACCATTTGTCTCCGCGACGCCTTTGATGACCGCCGACAATGCCCCCGCGCCGTCCGCGACGATCCTTCAACAGCGCGCCGCCACGGCATTGCGCGCTGCGAACGCTGCCAGGACGAATGCGGAGCTCCTGGCTGCTCGACTGATGTCAGATGCTCCGCCGACTAGCGCAAAGCCCGCTGCCCCGCAGGTGCGACAGGCATTGTCCGATTGGCAGGATGCGCGCGCGCGGGCGATCGAGACCGCACGTGCGGCGGGCTTGCCGGAACCCACGCTAGCCGATCCGACACTGCCCGCCGCGTGCACTATCCCGCCAGCCGACGCGGGCGAAAGCGGTACTCCGCGCCCCTCCCCCGGTCTGGCGATCAGGATTTTCGATCCCGCGTCGGACCTGCCCGCGCGCAATCTCCCCGTCACGCTGCACTTTGCGAACGGCACTAAGGAGAAGCTGGTCACCGGCAGGAGCGGCTTCGCGTTCGCCCCGCGCGGCACAACGACGAAGGCCGTCAGCCTTACCGTTCACACCGAGGCGCCGATCGCGGGTGACACGACGATCACCTTCGCACCGCTTCAACACGGGATCGTCCGGATCGGCTTCGATCGGCAGCAACTGATGGCGCGGCCGTTCGACACGTTGCGCCTGCGCATCGCGGGCACCGCGCTGGTTATCGAGGGCGCCAAGGGACGGTACGAGCGCCAGCCGTAGAGCAGGATGGCGGTGAATTGACCCGTGCCTATCTCGGTTCGTGCTGAGCCTGTCGAAGATAGCGGAAACAACGCTTTTAACGCCTCGCAACGTTGCAAAGCGGCAGGATCTCCACTCCATGTTCAACCCGCATGGCCGACGATTTGAACGGGCTTATGTCGTCGACTCGGATCGGGCTATTGGGGTCGGTACATAGAACGGACCCAGAGATATGCTAAGCGCCAACCGCTCTGCGCAGGCGGCGCAGAACACCTGCTTGTCGTGCAGTCGTGATTGCGACTGGGTTTTTTCCATATTGACCGCTGAGGACACTCCGCGCAGGCCCATGTCGAGCCGACAGCTAAGCTGTTGCTTCCAGCTCGCGTAAGCTGCGGCCGCGCGTCTCTCTACCTGAGCGTCCGATCAGTACCGCTGACAGCGTCATTGGTACAATTAGCGCGATTGCCGCGCCCCCCATCGTCGGGATCAGCCCAGCGAAGGCGCCCAGCTGGACAGCAACGCCACCAAATTTGCTACTCCCCGCGATAAGCCCGGTGGCACGCCCACGGACGCGTAATGCGTAGTTTTCGGCTGCATAGGGAAGTAGCACGGCGATCAATCCGTTTGTGCCAACCACCAGCAACGCGATCACAGCGATGAGCAGTGGTGGCCAAGCCAGCGTAGGCGCCGGCAGTAGGGCTCCGGCAAGCCCGGCGAGTGTGAGAAGCACAGTGCCGATCAGGGTGCGCTTGCTGCTCCACCGGCTGTAAAGGAAGGCCGCGATCATGATCGTGGGCAGGGCAACAAGTGCTGAGCTTGCGATGATGCCGCTCGCAATCTCGGCACTGAAGCCTCGATCCTGGAGATCGGAAGGCAACCATAGCAGCAAGCCGAAGTTGACGAAGCTCCAAGACAGGGCCGTGATCACCAGGGCGATAGTCAACTCGCGGTGGTGAGCCGCGGCGCTGCCAGCGTCCGCTGGCGCTGCTTGTGGCGCACGCCTGACGATTCCGAACTTTCGAGCCATGTCAGCTAGTTCGGCGTCCATACCCCGTTCCAACAGAAATCGCGGGGACTCAGGTATCCACCTTGCCATCGCAAGCAGCAGCAAACCGGTGGGAAAGCCCTGCAGCCACAAGCTACGCCAGCCGAACAGGGGCTCGAACAGATGCGCTGCACCGCTAGCTGCGAGGTAGCCACCGACCAGTCCCGTACCACCAACCAGCACAAGGACCCAGCTTCTGTGCCGCGGAGGCATGATCTCTGCCAACAGCGTGTAGACGACGGGCAGCATGCCGCCAGCCGAGCACCCCATCAGAAAACACATGACCAGGTTCCAGCTATAGGAAGGCATGGCTCCGCAGATGGAGGTCGAGACGAACAGGATCGTGGACAACAGGATCGACACACGCCGACCGTAGATGTCCGCAAGCCACCCCCACAAGAACGAGCCAACTGTGGTCCCCGTAAGGGCAACGAACGGAAGCAGGGCAACGGTCGATTTGGCGAGCCCATACTCGCCCCGCATGCCGGGAAGCACAAAGCCGAGCGTTGCTGGCTTCATCGTGTCGATGATGAGCCCAAGGGTAAGCACCAGCAGAACGGCAGCATGCGAGCGCGTCAGAGGGGTATCATCGGGCGCTTCATATGCGACGCCAACCCCTGCCCTGTGATCAGGCCGTTTCTTGGGTAAAGCGCCAAATATAGCTGCCGGCACGCCGACGCCGATTAGCGCCATGCCCAGGTACATCCATCCGTCCATCGGCATACCCGACAGGTGATTGCCCATCGTATGGGCCATCGCGAGCATTGGTAAGTGAAGGGCCACCCCAACGCTGATCGCCGCACAGCCTGCCCAGAAGAGCGGCCAGCGCTCGCCGACCACCGAGTTTCCGCGGCTGCTACTGCCATTCGCCATTCATTTCCCCCCACCAGCAGTAGCGACATACGCCGCACGGCTTGCCTGCCGCAAGCAGAGTACCTGCCGGCGGGCACGTTGCGGCTCATGGCTTGGCGAATGGCCTTCAGGCTTGCGGATCGCCAAACTGAGTGTCCAGAAGCAAGTGTTTTCGACCGATCCCTTTTTCCGATCGGCGTTATGTTTTGGAAAGAAAAGTGCGGCAGTTTGAGTGCCGACTACAGTAATTATCAAACAGTGAAACAGCTTGATCACCGGGAGCCATGTCCTATCTAGAAAGAGCGGGCCGGGCCCCTCTGACAGTTTCCCTCGGGTTATTGTGATGTCGGACCGCATCGGGTTATCTCGATATAGGCCTGGCCGCTTTGCCTCCTGTCGTCGTTGATGATCCGAGCTTTCGATCACCGATTGAAAAGAGGCTCTGAGCATGGAAACGAACAGATCGGCACAGCTCCATCAGCAGTTGGACGAGCACGCGCGTATCGCGATGGCGCGCCGAACCCCGACTTCTCCAATTGTGCTGCAATTGTAGCGCTTTGAGTTGGGTCTGAGAGGCCGCTTGTGCCCACCACACGCGAGATACCGGCCCTCCTGACCGCTGATCTCGCCCCACGCCACCATGTTTGTTAGAGGTTCCCATGCCTGAGCTGCTCTCCTTGTTATTCCTTGGTACCCCTGTCTGGATGTGGCTGGCATTTCTCGGCATCGTCGCAACATTGCTGATCCTCGATCTGGGTGTCTTGCACCGCGGACAACGGGAAATCGGAGTACGCGAGAGTCTTGCATTGTCAGCAGGTTACATCACGCTGGGACTGGCGTTCGGCGGGTGGATTTGGTGGTATATCGGGCCTACTGCTGGCCTCAACTACGTGACGGGCTTCGTCATCGAGAAGAGTCTCGCCATGGATAACGTGTTCATCATCGCCATGATCTTCGGCTACTTCGCCATCCCAGGCATCCATCAGCACCGCGTACTGTTCTGGGGCATCCTAGGTGTCATTGTCCTGCGTGCAGTGATGATCGGTTTTGGCGCGGCATTGGTCGATCGGTTCGAATGGGTATTGTACGTCTTTGCTGCCTTCCTGGTTTTCACCGGTATCAAGATGTGGCTGACTGCCGACACGGAATATGACGTAGCCAGTTCGCCCGTTTTACGCTGGATTCGCCAGCGCATGCCGGTTACCGACCAACTTCACGGGGAACGTTTCTGGGTAAAAGAGCAGGACCCGGCGACTGGGCGCATGCGCCGGATCGCTACGCCGTTGCTACTGGCTCTGGTCATGATCGAATGCGCTGACGTCATTTTTGCGGTCGATTCTGTACCGGCTATCTTCGCGATCACAACGGATCCATTTATCGTCTACACGTCGAACATCTTTGCTATCCTTGGGTTACGCGCACTCTATTTTGCGCTCGCCGCAATGGTCGACCGGTTCCATTACCTGAAATACGCCTTAGCCGCGTTGCTGGTGTTTATCGGCTCGAAAATTTTCGTTGCCGACATGTTCGGGCTCGCCAAATTCCCGCCCGCAGCGTCGTTGGCGGTAACCTTTGCGATACTGGGTTGCGGCGTCGGCTGGTCCCTGTGGAAAACGCGAGCGGCTGCTTCGGCCTGAGTTTGAACGCGTCCGCCGGCATTGAAAGCGGACCGGTCATAAGCTGTGGGTATAGCCGTACTCCATTTACCGAGACTGGCGTTTACGACGCACAGGGATAAGGTGGCTGCTGATTATGACCGTCCGGCCGTCCACCAACATGGTCAAAAAAAGGGATCAAGATGCGCGCCGTTTTAGCCATCATCGCGCTAGTCTCTGCTCAACCTTGCTTCGCGCAAACTGACCCGAGGCCAGGCCCGCCTGCAGGTAGGCCTTTGGAGGCAGGCACTGCCGGATGGAGCATTACCGTTGGCGTCGCGTCAGTCCTCAGTCCTGCATGGCAAGGCTCGCGAGACATGGCCTTGTCGATTTTTCCCGACTTGCGGCTCAACTACAAGGACGTGATCTTTGCCTCGATTCCTGACGGTTTGGGCTGGAATGTGGTGAACCACGACGGGTGGAAGGCAGGACCTCTGGCCAAACTCCGCTTCGGGCGGGATGAGGAGCGCGGGGGATCGCCGTTCCTCATTACAGGCGGGAGTGACGCGCTACGCGGCCTCGGCGACGTAGATGCAGCTGTTGAGGTGGGAGGCTTTATCGAGAAACGGGCTGGGCCATGGCGTGGACGGATCGAGGTTCGTCGCGGCTTCGGCGGACATGACGGCGTTGTCGCCGACGGGTCAGTTGCTTACCAAGCGCGCCGGGGACGGACCATCATCAACGTCGGGCCTCGCGCAACGCTGGCAAGCCGCGAGTATATCGAGACGTATTTCGGCATCGATGCGGTCCAGTCGCAACGGTCCGGGCTTAGACCGTATTCTGCGTCAGGCGGACTATTGTCCTACGGTGTAGGCGGTACCGTAATTCGTCCCCTGAGCCGGCGAAGCGCCGTCACGCTTTTCACTGGCCTGGATCAACTAGGTCAGAACGCAGGCGATTCACCTCTCGTCCGCGAACGTGGGCGCCGGACCCAATTCACCCTAGGTCTCGGCTACGGATTTAGGTTCAACCTCTAATCGAATCAGACGCATATACCCTACGCCGGTAGCCAGCGACCAAGCCTGAAATAACGAGGATCGCGGCAGCGCCGGTTGCTACGGCAATAGGTCCTGCAGCTTGGCCACCTGCAGCGAAGATAGCAGCAAGAGCCCAAAGGAAAACAGCTGCGTACGGCAGATTGCCACGTCCTCGGACCAGCACGGTGGCCGCGATGAGTCCAGCAATCACGATCACCGCTGCACCGATTACCGGCGCGGCTGCACCGCCCTCCATGCCGTGATACCTCAGGCTAGCTGCGATGTTGACGGTGGTAGCGACGGTCAACCATGCGGCGAGCGCGCTCAACGGAAGGTACGCACACCACCACGCGGTTTTCGACACCGCCGCATTCGACAGGGCACGATAGGCAATGATCAGGCACGTCAGCGTGAAGGTAATGATCAGAACCGATACGAAGCTTAACCCGTAAAGCTGTGTGTAAGCAGCCCAGAGTGCGTTCCCCAAAAATGCGCCCGCTGCCGGCCAGCGCAGGCGATGAAGCAATGCATTTTGGCGCTGTGCGGGCAGGGCCTGATAAACAGCAAACACCGTGGCTCCGAGGTAGAGCGCGCCCCAGATCGAGAATGCCCAGCCTGCCGGGGTTATCAAGGTTCGGACCGCCAGAGACCGGGATCCGATAGGCTCACCGATCCCAATCTGCGGTAAAAGAGGCGTTAGAATTTGAAGCGCTGCTGTCAGCAGCACCGCGAGATGCGGCAGATCGAACGCGGTCCGTTGGGGTAAGGTATTCGTTGCCATTTTTCCACAACGGCCGATCAGCTTACGCGTTGCAATGTCACAAAGAAACTCGCTCGCATTCAGCGCTATCGTACTTAAACGGTCCTCGGGCGCCTGACATATTGTCATTTACCCGAGGCTTCAGTGGGACGACCCAGAGGCCTTTATCCACGATCCCGGTTGCGACGCGAAGGCGGTATCTTATCGTGTTCTAAAGTGCAGAGGATAAGACGCAATATACCAGCACCGGTACGCCAACCAAAACGATTAAAAGTAACAGGTTGAGCTCCATAAGTCGGCTCAGCCAGTCCTTACCTTCATTCTGCCGGGCTTCGGCATCAGCCTTAGAATAGTCTTCTACAATCTCCAGATCGAATTTGTTCGAGAAAAAACTTTGTGGTCGCATCCGCAAGAAAGGCTGAGGTGCTGGATTGGCAGCTTGATGCTGACGGTCATCCTGACACAAATCATCGGATTTCGAGACTTGGTTTTCCACTACACGGTTTCCACTTATTCGAGATCATGGGCGCGCAGAACGCGTCCCAAAGGTCAGATCGAATAAAGCCCGAACTCGAGCGGCAGTGGCCGCGAGCTCGGGCTAAGCGCGTGCGGCGAGTTGGCCGGCGTGGTCGCGGAAACGCTTATGTGTCGCAGGAGCGTACATGCCAGTAACATCGGGGACCCGTGTCCTAATGTCAACTCGTGCAAATCCATTTGCTCTCCTATTGACCTTGACCGGCTAAACCCTAGCTTGAGGGAGCGGGCCGGGCCCCTCTGGCGGTCGTCTCAGGACGAACGTGATGTCGGACCGCATCGGGTTATCTCGATGTCTAGGCCTGGCCTGTTTGCCTCCTTTCATCGCGACTGATCCGATCGTTCAATCGTTGGTTGGAGAGCGGCTTTGCCTATATTTTCTCACAAGTTGACCCAGTTGCATGCCCGGCTGGATGAGCAGATCCGCGTCGAGATGAAGCGACGCATGCCCGATACCTTGCGGCTATTTCGGCTGAAGCGGTTGCGTCTCGACGTGAAGGACCGCCTGCACGCACGCGCCTTGCGGCCGCAGTTCAGCTGAACCGACACGCTGAACCATCGTTGTAGAATCATCGTCCGTAAGGATTGGCTTCACCGATCAGAATGGATCGGGATGGCAAAAGGAGAACGAATATGGCCTATTTTCTAACCGCCGGCTTGGTGCTTGCTGCTACCGGGGCGGCCCTCGGCATGACTGTCGATCATCAGAACCAGGTGGATCACCGCAGCGGTCCGGTCGCCGTCAAATATCGCGGTGACGTTGTCATCACGCACAAGCAGGTGGGCGCGGTTGCACCCGGCGGAAGACCGTCGTCGCTACGCTGCGACTGGGCGGCGAGCATGTCAGTGGCACGGCACGCGGTCGCGGCGTCGGGTACCAGGCTGGTGCGCAGCATCGACAGCGAACCGGTGATTTCCGGCACCCGGCCCGGCTGGTGCGTTGCGAGCCATGGCGCGATCAAGAAGGAGGTCGCGACGAAGTCCGCGGACATGCAGCAGCATCTGGTAAAGCTGGCGCAGGAAGACGAGCAGATGCTGCGCGTCGAGCTCGACCGGATCCACGGTCCGCAGCGCGCAGGATGATCCGGCGCGTTCGATTGGCGGGCGTGCTCGGTGCCGCAAGTTGCGGCCTGATCACGCCCGCGTTTGCACAAGATGTCGGGTCGGTAACCTTGGAAATGATGAGCGAAGAGGAACGGCGCGGGCTGAGCTGGAGTGAGGGACGTGCCGCGCTAGCGGGCGATATTCGCGTCTCGCGCGGCCGGCTCGATGCATCGGCGCGCGTGGTAACGCTTCGGAACAGCGTGCGACACGGTGGCGCCGATGCGGTCGTCGACCTTTCGGTGGGAACCGACTGGGATCTGGGTGCGGTGCGTATCCGTACCGACGCCACCGGCCACGCATTCGCGGGCGCGCGGGGCCGCATGGACTATGTCGAGGCCGGCGTATCGGCAAGCTATGCCTATGGTCCGCTCTACGCCACGGCCGGCGTGATCGGCGCGCCGTCGCAGCGCGCGATCGGTGGCAGCAACGTGTATGTCTATGCGAACGCCAATGCCGGTATTCCTGGTACGCCGCTGACGATGCTGGCCGAAGTCGGCCACTCGTCCGGCAGCGTCCGCGACCCCAGTCGGGTGCAGCGTCTTCGTCCGGGCGGCAGTTACATCAACTGGCGGCTGGGTCTCGAGCATCGTCGTGACCGTCTGACGATCGGCGTCGATTATATTGGGACTGACGTCTCCCGCACCGCCACTGCCAGCAGGTTTGCCGATCAACGCAACGCCGGAGACAGAATCGTAGGGCGCGTACAGGTTTCGTTCTGACGATTACCGCGGTCAGTGAGTGCCCATTAACGCTGATGTGTATACGATCTGCCTCGGCAGAACCGTCTGTATATGTTAAACAAACGGCCGGTGCGGTTGAAAAATAGCCTGACGTCGCGCTCCTGATCGTATCGACCGGGATCGAGTCCGAGAACGCCCTATCCGTCTCGATCATCGTTCGTTTGCGGGATTAGAAGTCGCGGATGGTAAGTTTTGCTGGCGAGCGAACTTGTTTGCTGCCGCCTTCACGATATCGGGCTGATTGCTATTAAAAAGGCCGTGACAAACTATCGGGAATAGCACGCAACGCGATTGCCGTTCGAAGGCATTTATGAAGATGCGCGCCTACCAACGGTTGGTCACCAGCATCCGCGACCGCCAAAGCCTGACCGATAACCGTTATTAGACGTTCGAGGCGCTGAGCGGTTGTTTCGCCGTCCATCATGGCTTCAAAGCCTTGATCATTTTGGCGTACCCGGCAGCACGAGCCAGATGAGCGATGCGAGCTGAAACGTCGTTACTGGCTTCGGCCTGTTCCCGCGCGCGCGCTTCGTTACGAACAAGAGTGCTCAGATCGCTCGAGTTGGACACGTTTATGCTCCTATCAAGCGGGAGCGCTCCAGCGTCTCTCAGTCGCCGCCATGCCATTAGCGAGTCGCGGCGATGTACCGACCCTGTACATGCCGTTAACCCGATGCCAACCTCACTTATGCTACCGTGCCCCATGGTAAACCTAACCGGCATAGTCGACGAGGTAGCGCGGCTGGACGCGCTTCGTGCTCTCGATATGCTCGACACTCCCCCTGAAGCCGAGTTCGACGCCATCGCTGTAGGGGCGCGGCACCTCTTTGGCTGCAAGTTCGCTTTCGTTTCGTTAGTTGACGCGGACCGGCAGTGGTTCAAGGCAGCGTGCGGCCTTGAGGCTAGCGAGACACCACGAGATGTGTCTTTTTGCACCCATACGATCGCTGCCGACGATCTGCTCGTCATTGCGGACACGCGCGAAGACCCGCGCTTTGCAACCAATCCTATGGTGGTGGAAACACCCTTTGTGCGTTTCTATGCAGGCGTGCCGTTGCGAGTGACACCACCAGGAGGAGGTGCCGCGCTGCCGATCGGCACCTTGTGCGTGGCTGACGACAAACCGCAGGATCCGACCCGCGAAAAGCTGGAGATACTCGCCGGTATGGCGCGGGTCGTCGAAGCGCTGCTTGAGGCGCGCCGGACCAGCAAAGAGAACCTACAGCTGGCGCTTGATCGCCAGGAGGCCCTCGGTGACATGGCCCGCACGCACAGACTGCTCCAGCACGCCGAACGCATGGCAAGGATCGGGTCGTGGCGCCTCGAGCTTGAAGGCGGACGGATACACTGGTCCGATCAGACCTACGCGATCCACGGCCTGGCACCGGGCTCGCAAGCGCAGCTTGCCCTAGCTATGCAGTTCTACCCCGAAGACGATCGTGCCAAGTTGGAAGCAGCGCTAGACCGCTGTGTGCGGCAAGGGACTGCATGGGATCTGGAGCTGAACTTCACAGATGCGCAGGGGCGGCCCCGTCGCGTGCGCACATTGGGTGAGATCGATGAGCGCGCCGGTAAGCGTGTCGCCGTCATGGGAGTGATCCAGGACATCACGGACCGGTACCAATTCGAGCGCCGCCTGGTTGCGGTAGCTCGAACCGACGAACTGACGGGCATACCAAGCCGACGCGCTTTTAACGAAGAATTGGAAGCTGCGCTCGATCGCGCCCGGGAAGGCGCACCGCTTGCTATCGCAATCATCGATCTGGATCGGTTCAAGGAGGTCAACGACCGGCTTGGCCATGCGACAGGGGACAAGGTTTTGCAGGTGATGGCCGCCAAGCTGCAAGCAGTACAGTATCTGGGCGATCACTCCATCGCCCGACTGGGCGGGGACGAGTTCGTGCTGATCCTACGCGGACGGCGTACGCACGAAGAACTCGTCCAAGACATCGCGCGATTGCTCGCAGACCTACGCTACGCCGTGCCTGACGACCGTAGCGTTATAACGGTGTCTGCGACGATCGGAGCCTGTGTCTATGGCGCAAGTTATGTCGATCGGGCTTCGTTGCTTAAAGAGGCAGACGAGGCTCTGTACCGCGCGAAGCGGATGCAGCGAGGCACGGGCGCTATTGCAGGCAACAGCGCCCATATCCAAAGTTTGGTTGGTGAGCCGCGATAATCTGCTTTGACCCCGGCACCTGGTTGGCGAGAATAGGATTCAGGCATTTTGCATGTGACAATGAGCCGACGAGCACCGGACTGATGAAGATCCCCGTCTTGCTGGTATCCGGTGTCCTGTACTGGCTTTTCGTCTGCTGGGTGACAGGCGCGGCGGAACCCTGGGATGCCGACGCCTACTGGCGTCTCTGGTACCCGTCCTCGTTGGGCCTAGCTGCGCTAGCAGGGGCAGCGTTCAAGACGAGGGGGTGGATGGCAGGAGTTATCCTGACGTTTGCCCAGCTTCCTGTGATATGGCTCAACGCTGGGACTATCTCGCTCTGGGTAATCGGCCTGGCAATGTGCTGCGTCCTCGCTGTGCCGGCTGTCGCAATCTCAGCTTTTACCGGCTGGTTTGCGGCTCGCTCACGACCGTTGTGACAGGTCGCGAATGGATCCGCCTGTGCATCAGTAAAGATCATGGTAGGACCTGTTCGCCCGCGCTGGACGGTGCCCTTACCGTGTGCAGCGAGCCGGAGTGTCGACCGGAGAATGGATCGTGTTGAAGCGAGTTGGACCGGCGGTGGCGGCGATGGGATTGCTAGCCACCGCCGCGGCATCTGCCACGATATGGTCGCCCGTGGGTCTGCAGTGTACGGCGGTAACAACCTGGGCTTGCGCGGAAGCGAAGACCTGCAAGCGACGCGAAGGCGAGGCCAAGGAAAGCTACAGCTTCGACTTGGTAGCGAAGACGTATCAGGCACCGCATGATCGAGGAGCGATCACCGCGTTCGAAACTGACGACGGCGGCTTCATGACCTTCCTGCTCAGTGGCGGCCCACGTTACGTCCACAAGAACGTCGACGCCGGCGATCCGATGACGTCGTTCCTGTACATGTCGTCGATGGATATGCGAGAACTGCGGTGCAATGCACGCTACGCGCCGGATGCATCAGCGGTTGCATCCGGCGCCAGTCGCAGTCTTACCGGTCATTACCACCTGTTAGGTGTGATGGAGACGGGATCGGAACTGCTGCTACGTCCAGATCAAAGCTTTGTCTGGTTCATGAGCTACGGCGCCGCGGATCAGGCGGCGGAGGGCAAGTGGCGGGTCGATGGCGACGCGGTCCTGCTGGAGGCCGGAACCGGACCCGGCGCTGCCGCAGAACCGGCCTTCCGGCAATTGCGGTTGCTGATTGACCATGGTGCGCTGCTGCTGAACGGCACGGATAAAGGCCGGTACGAGCGGCATGCGTAACGCTGGAGTTGATCCTGCGTACTGGCGGGGTAGTACCGCGAACATGGATCATCGTCACCACCGCGCGACCACGTCGCCGACGCGCTTCACCCTGAGGCGGTTTCCGGTGCGAGCGATGGTCGCCGTCGCGGTTGCCAGCGCGTTGGCGGCATCGCCAGCCGTGGCCCAATCCGAGCATGAGGTGCTGCCGACGCCGGCATCGCTAACGCAGGTCCTGTCCTGCCAGTCGCGCGACGCGCTCGGAACCTTCGCCGAGTTGCTTTTCCTGCAGTATCGCCCGCCAGCGTGGATGCGCCCGAGTAAACTTCCTAAGGCGCTCGACGGCATGATCGGGTTGTATGGCTTCGCAGTCGAGGGCAACGTCTCGGTGTTCGAGGAGCCGGTCGACCACGTCTATTTCATGAGCGACTGGGTCGTTGCGCTGCTACCCCGCGCAAGCGCCGAGCGGGTGATTGCTGCCCAGAAGATGACGCGGGCGCCGATCGCGATCACGGAACAATATTACCGCTTTGTCGATCCCGAAACCGGGCCGATGATCGGCGGGTTCGCGCCGACCGTTGATGCGATGGCGAAAATGTTAGTCGATGCCTTCGGCGGCGATCCGGCCGCGAAGTCTGCGAAGGTGCCGCCATCGACGGATCCGAAAATGCTCCTGGTCGGGTGCAATTACGCCGTGGCGTCGCAGGAAGATTTTCTAGATGCGGCACGTGGCGCCGAGGATACCATGCGCAAGGCAGGCGCGGATATCCGGCGGATGGCCGAAGAAGGTGAGGCTCGCCCGCCACGGTGATCGTCTTGCGGAAGGCGCAGCCGGGAGTACCGTAATTTCAGTGCGACCTGGCAGGATGCCTTCGGATTGCGCAGACCTCCCAATCGCCGAAAACCCGCATCCACGGAATGCATCATTCCGACCGTCTAGTCGACGGGAGTTGCCATCTAAAACACGGCGCGCCGATACGTCGAAGACTTTTACCGCTGTCGGACGGCCGAGAAACTAACGAAGATACCCCGAACTATTCCTGTCGCCAAACTCGGGCGAACGCCCAAGAGCAACCCTGACTAGTATCCCGAATCCTCTGGTATCCTAAACTCTCTTTAGACAGAGCAATAGCGTCATTTTCCGTCTACTTCTCGAATAATGGTGTGAAGCCACTTTAGCAGAAGCGTTGCTGACAAAATGGCAACCCAAGAAAATATAGGATCCGCTTCTTGGACTAAACCGACCTGAGCAATCCAAATTGTGGCGGTCAGTATTGCCATTGTAAGCGATGTTAACAATATTTTTCCCGCTCTCGCTTCCGATCGCCAGAGCAAATCGCAAAGCAACGCTATAAATAGCGCAAGAAGGATATTAATAGATTCTATAATCTAAAAAACTCCCGTTTGCATTACAAATATGAATTCAAAGTCAAGTTCGTGGGCGCCTGTCGAGAATTCCGCTTGCCGCCCGACTGGCCGCGTGGAACTCAACACGCCGGAACAGCAGGTCGAGGTCTTCCCGGCTCACATCGAAGGTTTCTCCGAGATCCGAGCGCAAGGTCGATGTCTAGGGGGTGCGGGATGCTTAACTCGGATGCAGCAAGCTTGTGACCTACTACCGGGACTGCGCGGTGCGGGTAGGAATGGCCCGAAACCCGGTGGAACGCGATGCCAGCCAAGATTAGGATCAGTGAATTAACGCCGACCGGAACGAGAGGGAAAGCGTAACCAGCTTCCAGCACTGAAGGCCCACCGATCACTGCTGTCAACGCAGCAGCCCCGCCGGGGGGATGAAGGCAGCGTAGGAGCGACATGACCAGAATTGCCCCGCCCACAGCAACCCCTGCCGCCAGATACGGTATGGGTACGAAGCGGGCCGCTGTTACGCCGACCAGCGCCGATATGATGTTACCGCCGACCACCGACCAAGGTTGTGCCAATGGGCTCGCCGGGACGGCAAAAATTAGCACTGCAGAAGCGCCGATCGGCGCCACCAGCAACGGGAGCGGCCCAGATCCGTGCAGCGCCATAGCGCACACGAGGCTCGTCAGTGCGACCCCGATTACCCCCCCAATACACGCAAAAAGGCGGTCACGCAGGGTTGCACCAGCAAGCATCATGGGGAAAAATGGCCGTCTCATATTCTCAGATTACCTACAACGATGGAGACCAAACCGCGGTAACCACATCAACTACAACTGCTCAATTGTTAGCAGAATTGCCAAGCTCGGTGTGTCGGATATGGCAGGCACGCGACTGAGCCTCCTTACGAACTGAGCTTACGCCGAACCGGACCCTGCAACGTTCTACCGATCCCTGTGCCATGGGGACATGATCGCGGTCCACGCTGAAGGCGTGACATTAGAACGACTACCCTGTGGCGCTTGGGCAACAGAACCTGGAGCGATCATCAGGAATGCTTGAGTGCATGTACCATCTGCAATGCATCCGGCTTGAAATCGGCCCCGATTTGCGTCTTCTTCCGCGGTAGGTAGCGGCACCGCGGACACAATCGACAATCGATCGGCTGGCTGGCGCATGGGGGGGACATATGGCTCTATCTGAGCTGAGCGTAGCATTCTTTTTGCAGGTCTTCGTCATCGTCGCCGCATGCCGTGCGATGGGCTGGATCATGAAGCGCTTCTTCGATCAACCGCAAGTCATCGGGGAGATGATCGCCGGCGTCATCCTGGGGCCGTCGCTGCTCGGGCTGCTTGCGCCCGACGTCCAGGCGATGATCTTCCCCAAGGATGCAAAGCCGGTGCTGTATGTCTGTGCCCAGCTCGGCGTCGGGCTCTACATGTTTCTCGTCGGCCTTGGCTTCCGCACCGACCATTTCCGATTGAACGCAAGGAGCGCGGTTGCTGTTTCAGTGTCTGGCATGGCCGCGCCTTTCCTCGTTGCCGTGGCGCTCACGCCGTGGCTCCTCAACCTCGATCTCTTCGGCAAAGGCATAACCAGCGTCCAGGCGACGCTTTTCATGGGTGCCTGTATCTCGATCACCGCGTTTCCCGTGCTCGCGCGCATCATTCAGGAACGCGGGCTGACGAAGACGCCGCTCGGTTCGCTGGCACTGTCTGCCGGTGCAATCGACGATGCCGGTGCGTGGACGGTGCTCGCGATCGTCCTGGCGAGCTTTGGCGGAGGTCCGGAGGTCGCCATCAAGGCCATCGTTGGCGGCGGTCTGTTTGCCGCGTTCATGATTGTCCTGGGTCCAAAGCTGCTGGCGCCACTTGCCCGTTGGGCGGAGCGTGAAGGTAAGGTCACCCCGCAAATCCTGGCCGTCGTGGTCATGCTGTTTGGGTTGAGCGCTTGGGCTATGGACGCTGCCGGACTGCACTCGGTGTTCGGAGGCTTTCTGCTCGGTGTGGCAATGCCGCGTGGGCTGCTGACCCGTGAGATTAGAAAGCAGGTTGAACCGTTTACCACAGCGCTGCTCGTGCCGATGTTCTTCGCCTTCTCAGGGCTCAACACGCAACTCACAATGGTCAACAGCCTCAACCTGGCTGCCATCGCTACCGTGATTCTAGTGGGTTCGGTTGCGGCCAAAGGGTTGGCATGCTGGGCGGCAGCCCGTGTCACGGGTCAGGACAATGCGACCGCCATGGCGGTCGGCACGCTGATGAATGCACGCGGGTTGATGGAGCTCATCATCATCAACATTGGTCTGCAAAAGGGCATCATCGGTCCTGCGCTGTTCTCGATGCTGGTCGTCATGGCCATCGTGACGACGCTGATGGCATCGCCCCTGTTCGAGCTTGTGTATGGTAGAAAAGCGCGGGCGTCTGGCGAGCTTGGCCAGCTTAATGAGGCAGACGATAACGAGGACATAGTAGCCGCCCCTGCCAAAGGCCTCGCCTGACATCTCGCGTGAAGTACATATGAGTTAGGGCAGCGCCACCCGCCAACCAGCGAGCTGCTGCGATTCAAATCGGACCTTCGATTGTTCATACGCCACAACAGACGATGCTAATTATAAGCTGTCCCGGCTCAATCATGCGGTGGCTCAAGCTGCTACCGGGTGTTCTGATCTTCATGCCCGCGGTCGGCCAGGGGCAGCGGGCTGGATTATGGGAGACCCGGGTCAGCATCGCCGGTGCTGCGCAAGTTGCACCAGTCCGATGCTGCGTCGCTGCCGATGCACCGTTGCACTCGCTCAGTTTATGGCCTGCGAACTGCACTGCCGCCAAAGTCAGGAAAACAACTGCCGGGATCGTTTCCAGGGTGGAATGTGAAAGTGGCCAACCCGGTATGCTGCTGATCATACAACGGGAGCTATCAGGTGATCTGGCCCGCCAGTATCGGCTTTCCACCGAAACCTTGGTGGCACGGGCAGGCATGCAGGCGGAGTTGGCTCAGTCCTTCGACACGACAAGCCGCTATCTGGGGCCATGCCAGGGGGACGACCGCGAAGCGGTGTCCGACGAAGAAAAAGTACCTGAAACCACGTGGACAGCCCTGGGGTTTGCGCTGGTCTTCGTCCTCCAGGGGATGGCGTTCGTCGGACTGGCATATGCGACGTACCGCGGGATGGCCTGGCTGTCGTCGCGGCTGGGACGTCGCGCCTACGAACGAGCCGTGGTTGCTAACATCACTGTCGACGGGGCAGGCGCGGCAACGATACCCGTGCTTGCGACCTTCACCGGAGTCCGCGGTCTGCCGTGGTGGTATGCGGTCGCGTCGAACAATGCCAAACCGCTGTTCGTGATCGAACCTGACGGCATTCGTTTCCGCGTCGCTCGCCAGCGGAAACGTCGTTATGCCGAAATCGAATGTGTCGATGTCCGGCAGGGCAGGGGCACCGTCAATCTTGACTTCACCTTCTACGGATCGCTGCTGAACTTCACGGCCAATCTCGGTGCCGTGCCGCTGGCCGCCCATGTGCTAGCTTTGCTGCCTGGAGCCGTGCCGCTGTCTGCGCGCGCCCTCGCCGTGAAGGGAATCGGCATATGAACGGACTTATTCTGTCCATGTTCGTCAGTACGATCCTGAGCGGCGTGATTGCCACTGTGAGGGATCGTTCTGTGATCCTGTGGACGATCCTAGGCGCGCTCACCGGCCCCATTGCCGTCGCGCTGCTCCTGTGTCTGCCATCGCGAAAGGCGGTCGTTACACCGACACCGATCCGGTCACTCGCTAGCGAAATTCGCGAACTACAGGAACTGCGGGAGCGAGGTCTTATCTCTGACGACCAGTTCGAGCAGGGCAAGGCACGGGTGCTGGCCTGGCCGGTCGGATCGACAGACCCACATGCGCTGGGATCAGCGCGGGCCTTGGCAGATAGCGGTTGGACATGGGCGAGTTATCACCCAGCCGCCCGCGCCGCCTTTGTCGATCTGGCGCAGCGACATCATCTTGATCTGCAATGGCCGGACGACGTGTCTTTCGAGGTCGTCTGCACCCTCCCCGTGCAGCCGGGGCTTTCCTTCGCGGTCACGCTGGCGCTCGAGAAGGGCTCGATCCATTGCTGGGGCGATGGGTGGGCGCTTGATGGGGCGGCCCCTGGAAATCCGGAAATCGGCTTGCCGGCTGACCTCGCGGAAGGGCTTGAAGCCTTGATAGCTGGATCAGGCCGATTGCTGGTGCGAACGGCCTACCGCGATACGTCGCCGTTTTGGACATCGTTGCAGGTGCAGCGGAACGGCCGCTGGCGAACGGTTGGGTATCAGGCGGGGATCCCCATCCTGCCACTGTGGCGGCGTATGATTGTCAAAAACGAAGCCGCCCTGACCATGCCGCGACAATGAATTCCTAGCGCAAGTTCTCGTCGCTGACTGTTTGGGCAAGCAGGAAGCGGCGACCATGAACAACCACGCGGGTCTCCGCCGTCGTTAGACGATGTCACGACGGCGGCATGCTCGTCTGTTTACGGCTTCAGGTTATTCTCTTTGAGCGTTTTGCCATCGGTGGCGAACTCAGCGTAGTCGCTTTCCTTGATGTCATTGGTGGCGAGCTGCCCGTCGAAGTCGAGCCGCAGCACATGGACGTTGCTGAGCGCGCCCGGCGACATCAGCCGCACGCCCGACCACGCGGGGCGCTGGCGATTTGATTCAGTGAACCTGCGCCCAATCTGCAAATTAGACCGTTGCGTTCATAACGTCCCGGAGCCGTATTGGAGAAGTGAAATGGCACTAGAAAACATTGTTAACGCGGCCAAGTCTGCTTTGAAGGATGTCGTCTCGTCGCCATCTGCTGACCCAATTTCCGACCGTGACGAGGTTTTGCAGGACTTACATCTGGCCGAAAAGGCATGGGCGACCGACGGTGTTCATTCAGGACTATGGTTCGTCCGTGACGGCGAGCATGTTGCCTTCACGCCCATGACGCGAAATGGGGCGACACTGACGATCGGTGGTCAAACGACGAACTTCATTCCCGCTGACCGCTTTGCCGACTACCTAGTGAACATGCGGGCCGCTATCGAAGCAGGCGAATTTGATCGTGAGATAGCAGGTGCGCTCCATGGTTCGGCTAACGTCGGGGGAATTGCCGAGGTTGCGCTTCCGCCGGCTAGAGAAGGCAGTCCGCAAGATATCCGGCAAGTGCAACAGGATGCTGTACTAATTCGTGAGGGGCGCAATCCGGACGGATCGTTATCTGCAGTCGTGAGCAGTGGTTCTTAGCAACTACTGCGAACAGAGGTGGCTCGGCAGAACTGGGGAGGGGCCTCTGTCTCACCTGTCCATTTTCCAAAAACTGTTCCCGATTGTACCGATAGTCGTATTGCCGCACGCGACCGTTATGCCACCATGTTCGTTGCAACCGCTTGGGCAAACTTTCATGGCCCCACTTTGAAGGAGCAACACGATGTCGGACCTCAGCCTACACGACCTGTCAAAGAAGATGGCAAAGTTGGACTTCACGATGATGGCCACTCGCTCACCCAATGGCACCCTGACAGCCCGCCCGATGAGCAACAACGGCGATGTAGAATACCAAGGCGACAGCTACTTTTTCGCCTACCAAAACTCGCGAAAGATTACTGACCTGCGTGCCGATCCGCACGTCACGCTTAGCTATACCGGTGCCGTCGGTATGCTCGGCGGTCCCCCGCTGTTTGTAACTGTCGAAGGCGCCGCTGCGCTGATCGAGGACAAAGGCGCGTTCGCCGATCACTGGACCAAGGATCTCGATCGGTACTTTCCCGAGGGCATCGACACACCCGGTATCGTAATGATCCGTGTCGATGCAAAGGCGATCCGCTACTGGGATGGTAGCGATGAGGGCGAGATCACAATCTAAGCAAGTCACCTAAAGCCCGTATCACATAGGACTTCCGCGGCATTCTCGCGGAAGTCCTAACTTTCGCGACAGCAGGACAGCCGATTGCTGTGTAACCGTCGATGCTGATCGGCGCGGCTTGTCAGCGCTACATGCGACCCGCCCAAGTGTCGCAAAACACCTGTTTGTCGCACAATAGTGATTGCGACTGGGTTTTCCACATAGGTGCCCTCAAACTGGCTTCGTCGTTCAGACAGTGCGAAGGGCGGGAGACTCCAGTCTGAGCCAGCGCCGCCTTCGTGGGAAGCGACGCAGCAGGACCTTTCAACTATCGCTACGATCAACATTCCGCCCGCAATCACGGCGTCCTAAAAGCTATAACTGCCGCGCATGAACACTGATCGACCGTTAAATCCGAAGGGGGAAACGGCGTTGTAAGGCTGGGTGCCAGCATTGTCGGCGCCATTGCTCCCGACCGCAACGCTAGAGACCGTTGAGGCGATATTTTCGTCCGGATAAATGTCAAAGACGTTCTGCGCTCCCACGCTCAGCCTAAACGCACGGGTTGCCTGCCAGCCGACGTCGATATCCGTCAGAATCTTGGCACCAAAGCGCTGGACGATGTCTGAGTTCGCCGCACTACCCGTCGAGGGAACCAAGCGAACGTCATAGCCCTGAACCAATGCTGCGACTTGGGCCGGCGTACGATTAAGCAACGCTACCGTCGCGACGCGCCCATACCGGGTGTTGGTGAGCGACAACGTAAACGGTCCCCGCGCATAGTTCAGATCCAGTGTGATCTTGTCGCGCGGTAGGCTGTCCGAAAAGCGAAGTTGCTGGGTGAGGTCAAAGAGCGGCGTGGTGATGCCCAGTGCCGCGATCGGCGCCGGGGTGCCCGCGATCCTGTCGAACGTCGTTTTGTTGTAATTGCCCGCAAGCGTGGCCGTGATCCGGCTTCCGTCTCCGAAACGATGTCGGTAGTTCATGACCAGATCGATGCCCTTTGTCTCCGTGTCGACCGCGTTGGTCAGGAACGACAACGCAGCGAAGCCAGACTGCCTATTGGCGGCCAGATAGTTCGTTAGGCGGGCGTCCTGGAAGGTCGATGAGATGGCGATGCGGTCACGCACCTTGATCCGGTAGGCATCGAGCGTCGCCGTGAAACCGCCGGCCTCGAAGACGGTACCGATAGATACGTTGCGTGACTGTTCAGGTTTCAGGTCAGTCGCGCCTGCCAGCCGCGCTGCAGGATTGTCGACTGCCGCCACTCGTACGATCGCCTGGGCGCCGTTGAGGATCAGCGTATTCGATGCGTTATAGCCGGACTGTGCCAGCGCAGGCGCGCGAAAGCCGGTGTTGTAAGAGCCTCGCAGCGCAAGCCCGCCGAACAGACTGAGCCGCCCGGCAGCCTTGAAATTCGTGGTACTGCCGAAGTCGGAATAACGTTCGTGCCTGGCCGCACCTGATAACAGCAGCCAGCCGAAAAACCGCTTTTCCACTTCGCCATACAGCGCGACGCTATCGCGAGCGATCGACGCACGATCATCGGGCCCGTTGCTTGGTCCAGGTTGCGAACCAATCGGCCCCGGACGACCGGCATTAGGGCCATCCGGGATCAATACCCCGCCATTGCGATAACCATCGGGCGCCCCCGAGAAAAGACGGTAGGCTTCCTCGCGATACTCGGTGCCGAACGCCAGTCTTACCGGCTGATCGTCACCGACCGGGATCTCTCGCGTGAAATCGAGGTTCGAGGTCCATTGATAGAAGTCGCTACCGCCGCGGTAAAAGCGCGACGGGGAGGCAGCCCCCAAGGACACGTTGACGCTGTCGACGTAAGTCGTGCGGACGGTGCTGACGCCATAGACGGTCGACAGGTCCCAACCGAACCCTGCCAGATCATCTCCACGCAAACCGATCGCGGTGGAAATGTTCTCCAGCCTGGTGTCGAGGCCTGGGCTGTAACCGTCCGGGTAGAGCGCGCGTACCGTCTCGTCCTGTCCAGGACGGCGGAAAAAATACTGGATGTCGCCATCAAGGCGATTGTAGCCACCGAAGCTGTAGAGTTCGGTGCCCCCTGGCAGGGGCGCGACGAGGTTGTAGAAGAGCTGGTAATTTCGGTTTGGCTGGTCGCCCTGCTGGAATACGTTCCGGTCGAACCCGGCTTCCCGCGGGTCGAGCGTCCCGTTCGATGGTGTCAGTCCAACACCGGAGCCATAGTTGCCAGAGGGCGCGACTGGCCGACCAGCGGCGTTCGTTCCGAAATACTGCTGCCGCGTATCCGCCCGCGCACGATTGGTGCCATCCCGGTGTTGGTAAGCCGCGGTCAGGCGCAGGACGCCGTTCGCTCCGAGCGGGATGCCTGTGGAGGCACTTGCCTCGTAGATGTCGCCGTCGCCCTTCGTAGTCTGCACATAGCCCGCCTGCGCGATGGTGCCGAGCGAGCGGTCGAGGATCATGTTGATCACCCCCGAGATCGCGTCCGAGCCGTATTGGGCGGCAGCACCATCGCGCAGCACTTCAATTCTCGACATGGCAAGGGTCGGAATGGCATTGAAATCAACCGCGACGTCGCCGCGACCGATGCCGTTGCTCGAATTGAGGTCGGCCGTGGTGTGGCGACGTTTGCCATTGATCAGCACGAGCAGTTCGCCGGCCCCTAGTCCGCGCAGGGAAGGTGGCTGGATGAAATCGCCGACACCTGATGCCAGCGGTCGCGGGGCGCTGAAGCTCGGCACCTGAACCTTCAGCATCTGGATGAGATCGACACGCCCACTCTGTTGCAGCGCCTCACGCGATATGGCGTCCACTGGCGTCGACGATTGCGTTGTCGTGCGGCCGCCAAAACGACTGCCCGTAACGACGATCTCCCGGGCCTCATCATTGTCTTCGACTGCGTCGGCTTCCCGAACGACCTCCTGCGCCAACGCAGGCATCGGCATCGCAGCTGTGGCGGCAAGCGCTATCGCAAATGAACGCATGTAGACCCCTTAAGTGATGTTATTCTATTATGTTGCTCAGGCTGCCGATGGCCGTGTTTTGATCAGCGAACAGCCTGCTAGCTCCGGGTGAGCCGTTCACCGCCGTAAAGGGTGGTTTCAGGGCCGGTAAGCGGCCTCGTTTGATCCACCCGCTGTATTCATGCGAGCGGCAAAGATCGGTGCCCGACCGAAGTCGACCCTGCCAAACGGCCGGTCGCGAAACAGATACCCGTAGTAGAAATTGCGCAGCCTGGCGTGGAAGGCACGCACTCGGTCCTGATATGCCAGCTGTGCGCGCACGTCGGTATCAGCCAGCCGGGTCAGCAAAGCCTGTACTCCCACCGAAGGCAGCACCCACCCAAGCATGCGCGCAGCGGCATCGCGGCGTTCCAACCCGCTTCGATAGGCGCGGACCTTGGTCGCGACGCTTTCGTCACCAAGCTGATGGAAGGCGAAATACCATTTGTAATGGAAGGCCGACCCGAGCGGAGCAGAGTCCGCCCATTCAGGATGACCGGCATAGAAGCGGCGCATCGTCGTTTCGCGAGGAATGTCCCAGGCGCGGTTGACCATCTCGCGCTGGGCAAGCGCGATCTCTGCGCCCTGACCGATCGGCACGGCGCGGTTGATTGCGACGTGCGCCAGTGTCGGCAGGACGAGCACCAGCACAAGCCAGCACGCTGCGAGCGTTGCAGCGTTTGCAACCGAGCTCCAGCGGAGTCTCGCGACCAATGCGGCGAGCGCCATCCAAAACAGGAGGTAAGCGAGGATTACGGAGAGAACCGCAAAGATCGCTGCGCCCCCGACACCAGACGCTACCGCGGCAACGAGGAAGGGCACGGCAGGCGCCGCCCATAGCAGCGCGATACGCAGCAGCATACGTCGACGCAGCAGCTTTGCGCCACCCCGCGGTAGAGCATCCAGCATCCGCAGCCGCCCAGCCTCGCGTTCTCCGGACGTCAGATCATGGAACAACGCCACCACGAATAACGGCGCGAGGAAGACGAGGACGAACGCAAAATCGAACCGGCCTGGCAAAGCGAGCTCAGGATTGAAGACGTCGCCGTCATAGATTTGTGCTTCCAATCCCAAAGCCCGGACGCGCAAAATATAGGGCGTGACGTCGCGCATCCCGATTGCGGCGAAGGCCAGCGGGGAGGGTGCGTCCCAGGTTGGGTGGAAGCTGTAATAGCCCGCACTGCCCCCGTCCTTGGTCCGATCGACATAGTCGGCAACGGCCGCGATATCTTCGGACTGCGCGGCCGGGATCGCGGCGATCGCGGTACGCTGCTGGGAAGTTTCCACCATGCCCGCGGTGACAGAAGCGGCAGTGAGTATGGCCAGCAGGATCAGTGCCGCGACGCTTAGTCGCGCACGGAGCAGCAGGCGCAGTTCATGCATCCACAGCGTCATTGACGGGCTCCTAGACGACGGGTCACCCGTGTGAGCAACAGTGTGGCTACCGCCAGCCACAGTCCCAGAATAATGATCCCGGGCAGCGCTGCGGTCGCGAGCGCCGCGGCGCTTGGCGCAACGAAGGCGAAATCAGGCATATGTTGCCAATTGTCCGCTGCGATCCGCTTGCGGCGATCGGCACCCGCATCCTCGGCTATATCGTCGGCGTAGCTGACGTTCTTCGCCTCCATCCGGTTGAGACGTTGCACAAGGGCGTAGCGATACGCCTCCGCCTGTTCGAGGAAGCGGCGATGTCCGGCAAAGTCGGTGTTCGCCGCGGCCATCGACAGCGCGCGGATCGCGATCGTCGGGCTTAGCACACCGATCGCATCGACCAACCGGTTCTGAGCGGTCTGTGCCGCGAAGCTGGCACCTGCATAGTGATCGAACAGACCGGACGTCAGCCGCTCCCCCTCCATCGCCAGCAATCCCTTGTAGTTCACCGGCAGATCCTCGACCCGGGTTACGCCGTAGCGTTGCAGGACCGACTGCTTGAAGGCTGCCAGATGCGGATCGTCGGGATTGTGACTGTCGCCCAGCTGGCGCAGGTCTCGCGCGATGGCGACATCGGTCTGAAGACGGTTCTGGAGCGGCACCGCGGCCCCCGCGATGTCGGGGGCGATGCGCGGCAGCAGCACGACCGCGCCCGTCCATATTGCCAGCAGTGCAAGGAGGGCATCGCGCCCGCGCCGAGCAAAGCCCGACGCTAGCAGGATCAGGACGACCCACAGGGCAAGATACAGCGCATAGCCAAGTCCGATGGCCGCCATTGGCAACGCTAGCGTGCCGGGTTGCGCGACGACTGCGACAAAACCTACCATCGCCGGCAATCCGACGATCACGGCCACGATCCCGAGCGCGGCAAGCTTGCCGCGCACCAGCTGTCCGCGCGAGACACCCTGCAGCATCAGTAATCGCAGTGTCCCTCGCTCGGTCTCGCGCGCCAGCACGCCGAAGCCCAGGAAGATCAGGAGTAACGGCGCTACAACCTGGAGGACGAAGGCGGGGGTGAGTTGCCCAAAACGGACCAGCAAGGAGCTTTGCCGCACGTCGCCAAAATTGGCGCTGTTCTGGCGGTGGCCTTCGAGGAACATGCTGTTGCCCGTAAAGGCGTCGACACCGGGATCGAACGCAGCCAACGCCCCGAGCGGGCGATAGATGAAGGTGCCGTAATGGACCATGCGGTGCGGGTGGCGATCAGGTTGAGCCTTGAACGCCGCAGCAGCCACCTGCTGATGCCGCGTGCGCAGCTCAGCGACGCCGCGTTGGTGCGACCATGAACTGAGTACAGCCGCCAGGGTCAGCAGGACGAGCAGAACAAGCGCGATCACCGCGACGCGGTTGCGTGCCATCAACCGAAGTTCGTCACGCGCAATCAGGTGAGTCGCACTCACGCCGCACGGGTCCCTACGCCGACTTGGAACCGCGCGTGCAGGGCGCGAATGTCGAACCGTTCGGACCCGGTGGCCGTGACATCCTCGACGATTCGGCCCTGTTCAAGGAAGGCGATCCGGTCGGCGACATCGGCGGCAGATAAGAGGTCGTGCGTTACCATGAGCACCGCGGTGCCACGGTCACGCACTTTCAGGAGAAGCGCGTTGAAGTCGGCGGTTGCGCGCGGGTCGAGACCAGAGGTCGGCTCATCAAGCAGTAGCACCGGCACTTCGCGCAGCAGCGCCACTGCAATCGCAACCTTCTGCCGCATACCCTTGGAAAAGCCGCCCAGCCGTTGGTCCCACGCCCGGTCCTGCAACCCGGCAGCAGCCAGCGCAGCGGTGATCGTTCCTCGGTCCTGACGTTGATCGGCGAGTGCCAACAGGTAATCGGCATTCTCAACGGCGCTCAGATGCTCGTAGAGCGCGACATTCTCGGGAAGATAGGCAATGCGTCGGCGTGCCGCGTCAGCGTCAGCACCTGGATCGATGCCGCAGACCGCGATCTGCCCCGCATCGGCGCGCACAAAGCCAAGCAGAGCGGACAAGGTGGTCGACTTGCCCGCTCCGTTGCCACCCAGCAACGCCGTGATGCTGCTGGCGGGAACAGTGAGCGATAGACCGTCGAGAACGCGATGGTCGCCGTAGGCAAGCGCCAGTTCGTGGATAGCGATAGGGTTACCGTTATTATCGGGCATAGGCCTCAATCTGCAAGCGACATGATATAGCGTATCATACGGCGTTGTTACCGCGTTGCAACATCGCATGGTGAGAAAGGGCGCTGGGAGCGCGCCACACGCGGGTCGGCGCTTCTAACGACTATCCCTTGTTGAACTATTCGTTCGACAGGTTCTTCATCGCTCTGGTGCCAGAACAAGTGGTTGTGGCCCTAGCTAGCCAGCAAGCGACTTCCGCACCTTTGGGAAGCGATATTGCGGTCACTCCTCACGGCGGACGGGATAGACGCGCACCTGACTGTTCGGTAGCCGCTCCGCGAACCAGGTCAGCCGTGCTTGCGGATCGGCAGCAAAAGCCGGATCGGCAGCGAGCTTCGCCTCGAATGCCGGACGCAGTGTTGGGTCGGCCGCGAGCATCGCTTCGGCCAGCGGCGCCGACACGAACGCTTCCGCCACTTGCGCTCCTGCCATTGCCTCGGGAAAGAAGCCCCAGGCAAGGAAGGAGTCCTGGCTTTCCGGTTCTAGCAGCGACGCGGCGAGCAGCCGATTGCGCCGCCTGCGAGCTGAAGCCGCAATGCACCATCGGTCCGAAGCGAGGTGTCACCCGGCTCGTTAGCGAGGAAGCCCGCGATACCGTGCGCGCCCTTGCCGGCACCGACGCCTATGTGCACGCACGGCGTCGAATACAGCGGATCGAGCGCGTGTTCGGCCACCTGAAACGCAACCTGGGAATACGAACGCTCAAGCTGCGAGGCCTGTCAGGAGCCGCCGAGGAGTTCACCATGGCCGCCGCGGCATACAACCTTCAGCTGCTCGCCCGGCAGGCTGCGCCGGCCTGATACGCGGCGTATCCTACCATGCCGGCGTCACCAGCCATCCGCCACGCCGATTTCGCGCAGGCCTTTTTCAACAGTCTCACCTGTTTATCGCACAGTCGTGATTGCGACTGGGTTTTTCAAATATTTGACCGCTGAACGGCGATAATGGGAAGGAAAGTGGAACGGCGACTTTCAGGAAAGCGGGTGGCAATAGCCGACATTGCTTAGCTGCCGCTTTTCTCAAACGGGATTGAGTTTGGAGAACACCTCGGCCGCTTCCGCGGCTGGCCGTAAAGCCCTATCACGGCTCGATGGACGTCGCCGGCTTTGACCTGAACCTGTTGAAGGCATTTGATGCCCTGTACGCCGAGCGCCACGTCACTCGTGCGGGCCAGCGCATCGGCCTGAGTCAATCGGCCATGAGCGGTGCGCTTACCCGACTTCGCGAGGTGTTCTCGGACGAACTGTTCGTACGATCGCCGACGGGGATGCAACCGACGCCGCG
This sequence comes from Sphingomonas albertensis, assembly GCF_014358075.1. Lineage (GTDB taxonomy): Bacteria > Pseudomonadota > Alphaproteobacteria > Sphingomonadales > Sphingomonadaceae > Sphingomonas > Sphingomonas albertensis. The sequence continues at coordinate 84,031 of NZ_JACONT010000010.1, forward strand.
CGCCGATGACTTGGCCGGTCCGATCGCGGCGGCACTCCGCCTCATGCGATCGGTTCTTCAGGACGATAAGTTCGATCCGGCGACCGTCGATCACGTCGTCACGATCGCAATGACCGATTATGCCGCCTTTGTTCTGTTGCCGCCGCTGCTGGCGCGGCTAGCGGTCGCGGCGCCTCGTCTCGATGTGCGGGTGCGTGGCATCTTCGGCAAAGATGAAGTTGTCGACCTTCTTGACAGTGGCGAAGCGAACATGGCGATCAGCGTCCCGGTCGACGCCTCAGCTCGCATCCTCAAGCGCCTGCTGCTTCAGGAAGGATTCGCGTGCATCGCGCGGCCTGGGCACACGGCCTTTGCGAAAGGCGCGGGCGTCGAGGCCTTCGCGGCAGCCTCTCATTTGCTGGTGTCGCCGGAAGGTGATCGCACAGGTTTGGTGGACCGCAAGCTGGCCGCGCTCGGTCTCGAACGTCGCGTCGTGCTGAGCCTGCCGCAGTTCCTGGTCGCGCCGTTCGTAATTGCTGAGACGGATCTTGTCGCGACGGTCGCCGCTCGGGTCGCCCGGAGGTTCTCAGCGGCCAATCTCGGCGTCGCCGTGCACGAACCGCCGATCGCGCTGCCGGAGTGGCCGCTGGCGATGATGTGGCATCGTCGGGTCGACGATCATCCCGCCACGGTCTGGCTGCGCGATTGCATCGCCGAGATCGCCGCCTCGGCCTGATACCATCGGCCACGCTGATGTCGCCGTATCATTTCTCGCGATTTCACGCGGGCCGCCGTTCCGCTCTAGGTCGCTGCACAAAGGCGATGAGGTGGTGACATGCGGGTATTGGTAACGGGTGCGACGGGCTTGATCGGCGGCGCGGTCGCGCGTCGGCTAGCGTCCGCAGGACATGACGTCGTGGGCCTTACGCGTTCGGAGGCGAGCGCGGCCAAGCTGACCCAGCAAGGCTATCAGGCAATCCACGGCGACCTTGCCGACGCGGCCAGCGTCGCCCACGCCGCCGGGAGCGTCGATGCGGTCGTCCATGCTGCGTCGCCGAGCGATCAGAACACGGCGGCTTATGACGAGTGGGCGACACGCGCGATCATCGACGCGCTCCGCGGGACGTCCAAGCGCTTCATTTATACGAGTGGATGCCTGGTCTACGGCGCGACCGGCGACACGCCCGCGACCGAGAATAACGCGCTGCATCCCGTCGAGTTGGTGCGCTTTCGCCAGGCGCTGGAATCGGAAATCCTCGGCGCTGTGGCCGATGGCGTCCATCCGGTCGTGATCCGCCCGGCCTGGGTGTTTGGCGACCATGGCGGCACCGCGATGATGATGTACGCCTCCGCCAGGGAGCACGGCGCCGCGCGCTACGTCGGCGACGGCCAGAACCGCTGGACGTGCGTCCATGCCGACGACCTGGCCGACCTCTACCTGCTCGCGCTTGAGAAGGCACCGGCCGCGTCGATCTTCAACGGCGCCCACGGCCCGGCTATTCCGCTCGTCGAGATTGCCCGTGCCGCGAGCTATGGCGCTGGCGCCGGGGGACAGGTGGCGGAATGGCCGCTGGATGAGGCACGGCAGGCTCTTTGGGGCTTTGCGGACGCGATCGCGTGCGATCAACTGGTCTCGGGCGAACTGGCGGAACGTGAGCTTGGCTGGCGCCCGTCGCGGCACTCGATTATCGACGAACTGCGCTCCTACGCCGCAGCAGCCGCATAGCCCTGAACTCCAGCCTGTCCGCTGCCGCCAAACGTTGAAGGAGTGCTGGAATGCTGCACAGTATCGCTGTATGGCTGCTCGTTATCGCGTTAGTCGGCGCAGGGCTGTTTAATGCAATCGGTACACGCGCCACGCAGGATGACTTCGCCCGGTGGGGATACCCGCGTTGGTGGTGCCGCGTGACCGGGGGTGTCGAGATCGCGGCCGCAGCGCTGATTGCTTTTCCTGCCGGCCGGAGCATCGGAATGGCGCTTGGCGCGGTTATCATCGCGGTCGCTACCGTCACGATCGTGCGCCGTCGGGAGTTCTCGCATTTAGCACCGCTTGGCGTGTTTGCTGCCCTGCTCGTGAGCGCGGCGACAACGTCCTGATCCAACAATCCAGTGATCCATCGCGCCAAGGAGGCGACAGGACTCAAGCAAGCACCAAGACCGTCATCGTTTTTCACTCGGGCTATGGCCATACGAGGCGCATGGCCGAGGCCGTCGCAGACGGTGCCAGCGGCTCGCTGATCGCGATCGATGCACAGGGCAACATTCCGGAGGACGGTTGGAATACGCTCGATGCGGCCGACGCCATCATCTTCGGATCGCCTACCTACATGGGCGGCCCAAGCTGGCAGTTCAAAAGGTTTGCCGACACCTCGTCCAAGCCCTGGTTCGCCGAGGCATGGAAGGACAAGGTCTTCGGCGGCTTTACCAACAGCGCCAGCATGAATGGCGATAAGCTCAACACACTGCAATATTTCGTTCTGCTGGCCGGGCAGCATGGCGGTCTGTGGGTCAGCCTCGCAATGAAGCCGGCCAATTTGAAGGCGTCGAAGCGCGACGATCTCAACAGGATGGGCTTGTACATCGCGCCGATGGCGCAGTGCGACGCCGATGCAGCGGCTGACGAAATGTCGGCCGGCGACCTTGAGACGGGACGCCTCTACGGCCTCCGGGTCGCTGAGATCGCCGCCCGCCTCGCGATCGCGCCGACTGCCTGGACACAATGAATGTCAAGACGCGGAGCAGCGCGACATTCCCGCAAACGGAGGCCAGTCGGGGTAGCCAAGGGTGGCCAGCAGGGTCTCACGGCATCTTGTAAGGCGCTTTCCCAAATTTATCCCCGATTGCGCTTTCCCGAAATGAAGGGTGACGAAAAACGGGAAAGCGGCCTTGTCGCCAAACTCGCAAGTCACGGACGTCGCATATGTCCCGCCTCTTGCGATATCGGACGCGCTCACACCGCGATCGCTCTCATTCGCGATTTATGGTTGAGAAGACCATGAATGCCTTTCTAGGAAGAATGGCGACCGGCAATGAATCGGTCACCACATCTTCAAGCGGGCTGGAAAAGTTCGATAAGCATCTGCTCATTGTCATGGATGAAGGCGAAGTGGCTGCCGCCACTGTTGGGAACCTCGCGCGGCGGAGACACCACTTCGACGCCCTTCTGCTGCAACGCCGCAACCGTCGCATCGAGGTCCACGACTTCGATTGCGAAGTGATTGATACCGCCGATCCTCAGGTTCGTTTCGGCACGGCGCCTGTCCTCCGCCATGCGCGTCGCCTGCTCGTTCTGGAACAGCTCGATCTTGAGACTGCCTCGACCGATGAAGGCTGCCTGCACACCAGGCCATCCAAAAGTGTACAGACGCTCGAAACCGAGGTTGTCGACATACCAGGTCACGCTCGCTTCGACGCTTTCGACAACGATGCCAATGTGGTGGATTCCTGAAAGCGCAATCATTGAGGATTTTCCTGTCAGTATTGATTGGGGGATAGAAAGAGCGATGCCGTCAGCACCTCGCGCATGGTGCGCGGAGACCGACCGAGCAGCCGTTCCAAGCTCGGGTCAGTGGCGGCGAAGTCCCCGCGGCGGGCAGCCCGGAACGTCCCCAGCAGCATCTCGGCGTATATGGCGGGCATCCCGGCCGCGACCTTGCCGTTCCGCCACCCCTCGTCCGACACGATCGTATGTCGCACGTCACGGCCAAGCACTTCCGAAGCGATCGACGCCAACTCGGCCATGGTTATAGCCCTGCTGGCGGTGAGCGGAGGCGTGATGCCGTCCCACTGCCCGTCGCCCGCAAGGATCGCTGCATCCGCTTCCGCCAGATCGGCACGCGCCGTCCAGCTTACTGGCCCATCCTCGGGCGTTCACAGGTCGCCGGTCCGCAGGCTGTCCCCGATCATCTGCAAGCAGCTTTCGGCATAGAAGCCGTGGCGCAACGACGTGTAGGTCAACCCGCTTGCCGCAAGGTCCGCTTCGGTGCCGGCGTGCTGGTCGGCCGGCAGGAAGGGCGAAGCTGGCCGTGCACCCATATGGCTGGTGTAGAGGATACGGTGGACGCCGACATCCTGGGCAGTGTTGATCGCGGTTCGGTGGAGTTGCAGCGCCTCCTCGCCAAGCTTATCGGCCGACACGATCAGGACCTGACCGGCTCCTGCAAACGCCTTTCTCAAGCCGCCCGCGTCGGCGAAATCGCCTGTCCGAACGTCCACGCCGCGGGCGGCGAGACCCTTCGCCTTGTCTGCATCGCGGACGCTGGCAACGACTTCATTGGCAGGAAGGCGTTGTAGCAGGTCCTCGACGATGGCCCTTCCAAGCTTGCCGGTAGCCCCGGTAACGACAATCATGGCCAAATCCTTATCACTGGAAACAACATATAACTATCAGCGATATCTGAGCAGCGCAATCGTTGCTATCGATCGTGCCTGATCGATGTTATTCGGCACTATGACCATCGGATTTGAAGGCGAGGCGGGGGGAGGGGACCTTCGGGCTCGGGTGCTCGATGCGGCCTCCAGAATCATCGCTAGCGGCGGCATTGCCGCTTTGACCACGCGTGCCGTGGCATCGGCGGCATCGGTCCAGGCCCCCACGTTGTACCGCCTGTTCGGGGACAAGCGCGGACTGCTGAACGCGGTGGCGGAACATGGGCAGGCGGCGTTCATCGCGGGCAAGGCCGCGCTGCCGCCACATTCCGATCCGGTGCAGAACCTGGCGAACGCCTGGGACAGCTATGTCGCCTTCGGCCTTGCCCATCCGGCCGTGTTCGCGATCATGAACGAGGTGGGGGCGCCGGCCTCTGGATCACCGGCCATGCTTGCTGGCATCGCAATCCTGCGCGAGCGGGTGGAGCGTATCGCGCGAGCAGGCCGGTTGCGAATGCCTGTAGAGCGCGCGGTGGCGTTGATCCATGCTGCCGGGGTCGGCGCGGTGACGACCTTGCTTGCCCTCCCCGAGGATGAGCGCGACCCGCAGCTGTCGCCTACGACCCGGGATGCCGTACTCGCATCTATCGTGACGAGCTTGCCCACGCAGGACCATGCCGATCTGGCATCATTAGCGGTCGGACTGCGGGCTCACCTTGATACCGCCAAGGGGCTGACACCGGGCGAACGCCTGTTGCTGTGTGAATTGCTGGATCGCCTCGCCTAAGCGAGTGAGGTTGCAAGGGCGCCTGCCAAAGGCGTGTCGCAAGAATACTGAGTTTCGGACATCTCGAATGTTCCCACTTTTGAACACTGGCATGTGGTAAACTGCGAGAGGATCTTTCGGGGCGAGCTGCCCGATAGGCGCCTTTCCAAACGATTGATCCCTATAACGCATTAGCCGTCCCTGTGGGCACGGCCGCGTGTATGACGCTCACGACCGGGATGAAGCATGGGCGGCGGTGGTAGACATTATAGCCGGCTCGGTATGGGCAGAGCCCGCGTACGCTCCTGCTGAGCTACGAACTCTATGCCTTTGCCGCTCGCCATCCGCAGTCGCTGTGGTCTTACAGCAGTGGATGAACAACAGCCGGGCAGCATTAGAAGTTTTCTTCAATCCGTTGACGGCGCGCGCACTCGATGCGCAGGACGAAGGAATCGGCATCTATGACGCGATCGACTGGCGTCCGTTAGAGCGCGATGCAGTCAGGATCATTGTCGAGCGTTTGACCGGTATCTGAGCTGCCTCCGATGATGCTGATCGGGGCGTCGGCGCGTTAGCGGGATCGGTCGATATCTTCCCGGTTGGGCGTCGACAAGCCGTGAGAACGGGCCAAGTAAAACCCGAGCGTTGCCGAAGCTCCACTCGGGGTGAAACTCAGACGTAATTGGCCGAAACGCCTCGCAACAAGTGTTCAAGGTCACGCTCCCCGTCACGCGTCTGAGCGCCCGCCGCGAGCTGCTTCATCATAAGCTGACCGACACTTGGACTAAAAACTAGGTTCATCCAGTTCTCACTTTCCCGCTCGAACCCGTCGTCGGGATCGCTGTATGGCACGGCCCGCTTTGCGGCAGCAATGACGCCATCAGGAAGCGCTGCGATATTTGCAGCGATGCGAGCAACGAAGCTGTCCAAGTCAGCAGCAGGAAGGGCGCGGTTGATCCAGCCATATCGTTCGGCCAACTTGGCATCAAACAAGTCGGCACCCAGTATCGCCTCAAGTGCTCTGCCTCGTGTCATACGCTGGCTTAGATATTGTGTAGCGCCACCCCCCGGTATGATGCCCATCAGCGCCTCGCATTGCGCTAGACCAGCCTGCCCCTCGGCGGCGAACGCCATGTCGACAGCTGCAACGAACTCCGCACCGCCCCCGCGTGCGAGACCGGCAAGTTTGACGATCGTAACTTGCGGCTGAGCACGTAGAGCCTCTGCGAAAGCCTGAAATGGGTTCAGGCCTGTAGGAACGTTACGTTGCAACTCTTGCAAGGCTTGAGGCTGCTCCCCCAGCGTCATGTCGACATGAGCCAGAAAGAACTCTGGATCCGCGCTTTCGAAAACGATTACCCGGATTTCTGGATCGTCGTGCACCGAGGTGAGGAAGCGACGCACCTCACTCATCAGGCCTACATCAAGAACATTGATCGGTGGGTTATCGATGGTGACGGTAGCGACCCGATCTTGCTGGGTGATACGCAACTTTGTGTAAGATAGCTCGGTCATGTGGTTCCTTTGGAAATGTGACAGCGAGCCGTTTGCCCGATGCCTCACTACAAGGTATCCATCTCATACCTGACATCAATTACGCACATAGGGCATCCCTGGTATGTTTGAGGATACCGCAGTTTTCGACAATTACTTCGTTTTCCGATCTGACTGCCCGAGTAGAGTCATCATCGACCAAATTGCCGACAAATGGTCGATGATGGTGCTCGCGGTTCTGCTTGGCGAGCCGCATCGTTTTAATGCCATAAAGCGGAGGCTCGACGGTGTGACGCAGCGGGTGCTTACCCACACATTGCGTAAGCTCGAACGCAACGGCCTAATCTCCCGCACCATAATCAATGGCCGAGTGTTAGGTGTGGAATATGCACTAACCCCGCTGGGCCGGTCATTGAACGGGCCGTTCACATCCTTGCTAAAATGGACCACAGAAAGCATGTCGGCGATACGTGAGCAACAAGAGGCCTACGATGCTCGCATCGAAAGCTAAGTATTCCTTGTTTACGAGCAATCCCTACACGAAAGACGTAGCTATATTGTGCTGCTGACAATAGCATTGAACGCACACACATAGCGATTATCTATTCAACGGTTGTCAAAACTTTTCAGCAGCGACCGCCTGGGTTTGATCCCGCGGTTTGATACAACGACGCTCGAAGGGATCAGGCAGCTCCTATTCATCAAACTGCAGGACTGTCGTAACAGCCTCTAAGCCGGGGGCTGCCGCAATACATCGTTCTCCGCCAGGACCTTGAGAGCGCGCAGCCATTCCTCATGTGCCGTCAGCAATCTTGTGCGGGTCCGGTGCCCGATAATCCACAACAACAGGCCCCGCTGTGATTCCTCGGTCACCACATGGCATCCGTTAGACGTCGGCTCGATGTACCATGCGTGCGCGCCGCTAGTGCCCGCCGGCCCGTTGGCCGACCATACTAGCAGGCGGAATGGCTCATATCTTACGATCTCCGGCTCAAAGTAAAAGCCCAAGGTTTTAAAGCGAAATTGAGACGTCGCCCCCAGTAGCGGCCCATCGCGCAAAACCGACACGTCCGAGCAATGGCAATACCAGTTTGGCCATCGCCTGCAGTCGATCAGCATCTTCCAAACGATTTCAGGAGGGGCAGCAATATCCATAGTGTTCTGGGCAAAAACGCGCGCCGAAGCGGGCTCGTGTTCCTTGGGCCAATCGATTCTGCGGTCGGGCACCAACCTGGCGGGCGATGTCTGGTCAGGCAGCATGTCAATAACTCCATTGCATGGAGAGTTTGACGACTTGTTCCCTAAGAGTCAAAGAGTCAGTACGTGGCCCACCGCGCCAACCGGCGGATGCGCTGCATGTACCGCTCTCTCGATACCAACCCATCGGCGCTTTGGAGCAAACCCTTTGCTGCGGCGACGATCGTGTCAGCAACAGCGTCGGCATCCGTCGCCCTGCCGCCCGCTACCAGAGCTTCAACGATGCACGCTTCGAAGGCGGCGTCGGCAACAGCAGCAGTCGGCCCGATCAGGCGGTGTGTGGCGTCGATCAGTTCGGCGCCATGGGGGCTCTCCTTTAGTAACGCGAGAGTACGTCCGAATTTAGCGTCCAGCAGCTCGATCACGGCAACCTCAAGCGAGTGCTGTTCATCAAGCACCTTGCGGGACGCCTGTAGCGTACCTGCATTCATTTCATCGACGACTGCTCGCAGGACCTCATCCTTGTTCGTGAAATAATGATAGATCGCTGTTCGCGATACTCCCGCCCCTGAAGCGATGTCGGCAAGGCTGGTCCGCTGAAAACCGAAACGCAGAAATGCCGCTCTCGCGCCGGCTAGGATGCGGCTTCGACGGTCACTCATGTTATCGTTCATACCAGCAAGTCCTGTCGTTTCTCCATCGGTCCTGACACGCTTCATGGCCTCCGTGCTAGCCTGCTACGCCGAAGCTCCGGCCCTTGACGCAATGGCGTTGCGGCATCACGCGTGTCCCCCGACGATGCCGCGGTGGCCTACCGACCAGCATCTTCCCGCGCGTCGTAGGCAGCTTGCGAGGCGGCAATGCCGCGAAGATTCTCGAAAGCCCAATCCCCAAGTATTTGGACTGGCCCCGCGAGCGAACGGCCAATTTCCGTCAGTTCATAGTCAACACGTGGCGGGATCGACGGCGTCACGGTCCTCGTCACCAGACCGTCACGTTCCATGTTCCGCAGAGTCAGGGTGAGCATTCGCTGCGAGATGCCGTCGATCCCGCGTTTGAGTTCATTGAACCGATATCCTCGGTCGCGCAGCATAACGATGATCAGGACGGCCCATTTGTCGCCAATGCGCGTGAGCACCTGCGTGACCTTGAGGCAGGTGGCGGGTTCACGCCGTGTGGCGCTCTCTTCGACAGCGACGTCAGTCACAATTTTGTGCCTTCGGTATCAAATTTGTGCGTTCTTGCGGGGGGATTGAGGCAGGCACATACCATAACCGACGCAACAATCGGAACCTTATCCATGAAAATTCTCCACGTCGACAGCAGCATCACCGGCGCTCGCTCGGTATCGCGCGAGCTATCCGCGCTTATCGTCGCGCAACTCGGGGGAAGCGACCAACACCAGGTAACCTATCGCGACCTCGTCGCGGAGGATTTGCCGCACTTCACCGCGGTGACCGCGCCTTCGGCACACCCGCTCTCAAATACCGTATCAATGCTCGACCAGGCGCAGCAGACTCAACGTGACGAGAGCGACGTTGTTCTGCAGGAGTTCATCGACGCGGATACGGTCGTGATCGGCGTACCAATGTACAACTTCACGTTTTCGTCCGAGCTGAAAGCGTGGCTTGACCGGATCGTCATTCCCGGCACGACCTTCAAGCCCGGTCCGAACGGCCCCGAAGGCCTGGCAGGTGGCAAGCGCGTCATCCTCGCGATCGCTCGCGGCGGATACTATGGTGAAGAGGGCGCGTTCAAGGCCGCCGAGCATGCGGAATCTCTCCTGCGGGCTATCTTAGGCTTCATTGGCGTTCGAGACATAGAGGCAGTCATCGCCGAAGGCCTAAATGACCCCGCTGCTCGCCCAAAGGCGATTGCGTCGGCGCGAAATGCCGTGGAGCATCTCGCAGCCTGACGTCAACAAGCCCGGCCGCGGTGGGTTCGGCCGGGCTAATTCCACGTCATCAGGCGAACCGTGATGCCACTCCATCGACTGCCTATCGACTTCATGTCACATGGCGATACTGCAGACAGGCGTCGACGAAGTCGTCAACGCCCAGCCGCCGCTCAATCTCAAGTGGCTCCGACCTTACTTAACTGCTTGAAGATGAAGCCCGGAGCGAGACGGCTCGCTATTTTCAGGACGTTGCTTTGGCCAGGCCGAACCTCATCGCGCCCTGCCTCGATCCCAGAGATTATGTGCCGCACGAGCACGTCCACGGGCATCCCGCTCTGGCCTGGCATATGCTGCTTGAACTCCGACGCGAAAAGAGGCGTCTCCGTGAGTGGCGGCGCTACTTCCACTACCCTGACCGGCGTATTGCGGAGCTGCTCGCGCAAGCACCGTGTATAGGCATGAAGCCCAGCCTTGGCGGCAGAATAGATAGGCGAGATCGTGAACGGTACGAATGCTAGCCCGGACGAGACGTTGACGATCATCGGGTTGGATCGCGTGCGCAAGTGCGGCAGGAATTGCTGTACCATTCGGATCGGACCACTCAGGTCAATATCTACCTCTTGAGTTACGTCCGTCAGAGGCCGGTCGTCACCGAGCCGTAAGGCGCGCATGATGCCGGCGTTGTTAATCAAGACGTCTAGCGCCGGAAAGCGCGTAGTCAGCGTCTGGTATAGGTCAAGAATACTATTCTCATTGGCCACATCGCTTTTCGAAGCATGCAGACCAGGGTGGCGAAGTCTGGCGGCCTCGAGAGCCGATTCACTGCGTCCAGTGACGATCACGACATTGCCTCGCGCAAGCAAAGCTCCCGCTAACTCCAATCCAATCCCGCTACTTCCACCGGTAATCAGCACCGTTCGACCCGTCAGTTTCATTGCGTTGTTCCGCCATCATGTTTGCCGAGGGGGGTAATGCAGTTTATGGTTACGCTCGGGAAGAAGGCACCTTTTTCTGCCATACTTACCTTTAGGAAACTGTCAGTGACGATCACCGCCAAATTCACCGCAGACGAGATCGCGACCGCCGAACGCTACGTGGCAACGACACCTCCTGCAGATATCGATCCGCGAATTGAGGCCTTGGTGACCGAACTGATCGGGCGCGTGGCAGACAAGTGGACGATGATGGTAGTTGAAGCGTTGACCGAGAGCGGCACGCTACGGTTCAGCCGGCTGGCCGAGGCGATCGGCGGCATCAGCCAGAAAATGCTGACACAAACGCTGAGAGCCATGGAACGCGACGGACTGGTCAATCGCACCGTGTACCCGGTCGTCCCTCCCAAGGTGGAGTATCGACTGACACAGCTGGGGCTGACCCTTGGTGCGGCGTTCTGCGGGGTCTGGATCTGGGCCAGCGATAATCTGGTAGAAGTTGAAAAGGCGCGAGCAGCCTTCGATCAGCACGCATTAAATGGGTAGCACGGGATACCGCTTCAGGCGCTTTGGCTGAAGCGGTATCCTATCATCGTCGATCAGCGGACACTTTCCGGACTAAGGTTGAGCGTGGCGGGATACCCAACCTCCTCGATTCCCTTGCCTTGCGCAGCGAGCAGCTTCTTCGTTAGCGTCAAATACCGGCTGCGCGTGCGTTCCTTGAGGATAGACGGAATGGGCAGGAACGGCGATGCTACACTCCTAGCGAGGTGCGGTTGGTAGCTGCTCGGCAACGTAACCATCTGGACGGATAAGGACGGCTTGCGTTTGTTCGTGGGACGCTTGCGACTTAGGGGTTCGGGCGGTGACATAACGCACGGCCCCAGCTTGCAGCCATCCGGGCAAAGCTACCTGCGCGCTGTCTCCAAAAGATAGGTGCAACCATGTCCCCCCAGCTAGCAGCGCGTAAATCCGTGTTGTCGTTTCATCCGGCAGTACAATGTTACGATCTGCCACCCGTTCGCCTGCGCCGGGCGTATCCCCGAATAGTCCCCCACTCGGGTAGCGTAGGTCAAAGCCGGAAAGGACGCCCGCCAGTCGGCGGTTGATTTCCGGTACTTTCAGCAGGTCGGACATCTCAGCGCGTAGCGCCAGATGCCCGGCATCAAATCGGGTCATCAAGGCGCCTTGAGCCTCAGTATTGCGGGCGAGCTGCGCGCCAACCGGCCTGCGCTCCGCTTCGTAGCTATCAAGCAAAGAAGGGGGTGCCCTGTCATTCAGCACTGCGGCCAACTTCCACCCCAGGTTCATGGCGTCCTGCAAGCCGACGTTCATCCCTTGTCCGCCCGCCGGGAAGTGAAGATGCGCGGCATCGCCCACGAGGAAAAGGCGGCCCTCGCGATAGCGCGCAGCAAGACGGGTCTCGTCCCCAAACCGGGTAAGCCAAGTCGGGTCACTAAAGTGAACATCCTCGTCGAGGATATGCCGTGTGGAAGCCGACAGTTCCTCTAGCGTCAGCGGTTCACCGACAGCTACGTGGGTGCGCTGCGGATCGACAACGATCACGCGCATCGTGCCACCGTTCCCGACTGGCACGATCGTCACGGCGCCACGCGCGTTGGTCACCATTCGTACGGGTGGTCCGTCCAGTCCGCGCAGTGATACATCGCCCATCATAATACTCAGCGTGGCGGGGTGGCCTTCGAACGCAATGCCAGCCGTCTGCCGTACGATACTGCGACGCGCATCGGCGCCCACCACTGCTCGGGCGTGAAAGGAGGCTTCGCTATCTTCGTGTTGCGCGAACACCCCATAGCCCTCCGTCTCGCTACCAGTGATTCGTGTCACTTCATGTCCCCGCAGGACGATCACACCCAACTCGCGGGCATGTTCCTCAATAAGCGCCTCGGTCTGACTCTGCGGCAGCAACAGCGTAAAAGGGTAACGCGTGTCGAAGGCGGAGAAGTCCAGCCGAGTGTCCAAGGCCGCATAATGCCCCGTGGAGATCGCCTGCCCTTTAGCAAGGAAGCGCTCGGCAAGCCCTCGCATCGCGAACATTTCGAGCGTGCGGCCGTGCATCGTGAGCGCTCGAGACTGCGCCATAGAGACGTCGCGTCGTTCGAGCAAAATGACTGTGAGGCCGGCAAGCTTCAACTCGCAGGCAGCCCATAACCCAACGGGCCCGCCGCCAACAACAATCACGTCTGCATTAATCATTTCGGAGTCCAATCTAACGTTGTTAGAGAGTCTAACCGTGTTAGAGAGTCAAGATGGCGATTGATAAAAATGTGGTGATCCAAACGGCGCTGGTATTGCTCGATGAAGTCGGCAGCGACGGATTGACAATGCGGGCGTTGGCCAAAGCGCTGAACGTGCAGGCGCCGACGCTTTACTGGCACTTCCCCTCCAAGCAGGACCTGCTCGAGCAAATGGCAGACGCGCTGATCGCGCCGGTGTTGAGAAACGTAAATGTTAATGCCGCGCCAGACGATGTGCTCCGCTCGCTCGCGGGGGCATTACGTGCGGCACTCCTGTCGAGACGGGATGGTGCGCGCATATATGCGGGCACCTACGTCATGGGCGACAACGTGCTCGGTGTCGCCGAAATCGCGCTTGGCGCACTGCTTCGAAAGGGGATTGATGCATGCGAAGCAACCGATGCCATGTTCAACCTCGTCTACTACGTGCTTGGTTTCACAATCGAGGAGCAAGGTTTTGACAGACGGTGGAGTGAAAAGTCTGAAGGATCTTCTGTACGTCGCCAGTTCCTCGGCGCTACCGAAGGTCGCTTTCCTAACCTCTCGAGGAACCTGGACGCCATCCTGACAAATAGCTTTGACAATCGGTTTGCATCGGGACTTACCGCTCTCCTGTATACACATCCATTCAGGTAATGGGGACTTCATTCCCAAAACCGGTTTCGCGCATCATTTCCAACATGATTTACATTCGGCACGGTTGTACGGCCTATAGTTTTAAACAATGATCAAGAGCGGGAAGCCTACTCTCAGGATCAAAGCTAGCTTGGAAACGGCAAACAACTCCGACCAATGCGAGCTGCCCCCGCAGTAAGCCGCTTTACCAAAAACCGTTCCCAAGACATTTTCCGAAATGGCGTCATCTCGACAGAGTTATGGTAATGACAGGTCATTCTTGGGTGACGCAAAACACATGATTGTCGACAGGCGGCAGTCAGGCGACCGGGGCTGCCCCAACCTATGCGCCGGCAGATGCGACAAACCCTGTCGCTTTGTCTGACTGTGCGGAAACCAAAATCTAGAGGTTTTCCGTCACCCACCAAAACGGGCGAGACGTCACACTGATCGTCAATTTGGGTATACCCTGAGTGGGCAGGGGCTTTGGTACACGAAACCCGTTCAATCAGGGTCGGTAGCAGCTAAAATGGACACCTCATTATAAGGGTCTAGAGGCTGCCTGAACACATTAGCGATGCGCTACTGACTCAGCCGCCCGGATCGCTGCGTCAGCCCCTGCCTGTAGACGGCGATCACGAGCAATCTTGGCGAGCAGCGTTCGACTGCACCCAGTCGCATCCATTATATCGCGCCAGCTTCGGCCATCGCGGAGAAGACTCGAGATCGCCGCGTTGCGGGTCTTGTTCTCGGGGCGTCCCTTATAAAGGCCCGCTGCCTTGGCTTTCGCAGTGCCTTCGGCCTGTCGACGACGGCGATCCTCATAGTCCTTCCGGGCAACCGCGGCGAGTACGTCCAGCATCATGGCGTTGATCGCTGCGAACATTCGGCCGGTGAACTCATCGATCGGTGCCGTCAGGATCCAGGACGTCGGCAGGTCGAGCGCGACGATCCTGACCTGCTTGGTGTCGAGCAGATTGCGCAGCTTGATCCAGTCCGGTGAGGTCAGGCGAGAAAGCCGATCAACCTGCTCTACCAGGAGCACGTCTCCCGGCTCGCAATCCGATAGCAGGCGGAACAGCTCGGGCCGGTGAAGCTTGGCACCACTTTCGTTTTCGACATAACGGGCCGCAATCCTAAGCCCGTGCTCCGTCGCAAACACGTCGAGGGCACTCCTGGCGCGCGACGCGTCTTGTTCGGAGGTAGATGCGCGAAGATAGGCTCGGATGAACATGCCGCAGTCTGGTATATGTGGTACTTATTAGTCCAGTCCTTTTTACGCATTCAGGGCGGTAATAAAGTACCAGCGATTGAGGGGTCTGCGAAAGGCATGCTCAAATCGTACCGGCAGCATCTCGATCATTCGCACGACTGTCGAAGCGGAAGGGCAGGGGAGGGGAGGGGCCTCGACCAGGATCGATGGTGCCTTACTCTTGGTTCATTGAGGTCGACCCACCGGAGCAGCCTTGGCTTTCTCATAACTCCATCTCGACGGCGCAATGTTGAGAAAATGATTTTGGGAACGGATTTTGAGAAAAGCTCCGTACATAAGGAGCGGGGCCGACCAAAAGACGTCAGCTATCTCACTGGCGGTTCGATTCCGCGAAGGCTCACGTCATCTTCACCGCGGTTCTCAATCGAGACGGTGCCTCTTTCAATGAGTAAGTTGTGTTTGCGTGCGCCTAAGCAAAAATCGCTTTAGGCTCGCTGGGTCGTTCGTAAACAAAGCGTCAACGCCGCGGGTTAGGTAATCGCGCCAGCCCTGTTCATCGTCCACAACGTCTGAAAAGACTAGGATACCGGCACGGCGTAAGCGTGCGACCTGTTCAGCATCGGCATCTTGCAGCCTCAGCAACATGCAAGAGGAATGATGCCTGCGCGCCAATTTCAGATAGTCGCTTTTGGCCTGCCACGGCGTCAGGAGACAGGTGCGGACATGCGGATCGATCCTATGCATCGCGTCGATCGTGCGATAATCTGATGACTGTAGAACAAAACGACGCTCAAGGCCGTATTTGCGAATCGCGGCAGCGACCAGCTGTGCGAAGGCGACTGGATCAACCTCGCCTTCTCCGATCCCCGGCATCTTCGTTTCACCAAAAAACAACACCTTCTTGAGCGCGTACCGCGCGAGCAAGGTGTCCAGCGCAGGCATATGGGCGCCGAGAACCGCCTTTTGGCTAGGATAGATGTCGCGGTGCTTGGCACCACAATCGAACTTCAATAAAACCTTGAGACTGGTTCCGCGTACCGATCCTAGACTACCCACATAAGCGGGATCAGCGGCGCAGAACGATGCGTTTACGGTGCCATCATGCGTAACAATCAGCTGATCGTCTGCCGTGACTTGCATGTCGAACTCGATCATGTCGATGCCCAAGCTGATCGCATTGTCGAAAGCGGGAAATGTGTTTTCCGGCAACAATGCGGCCCCTCCCCGATGCGCAATGATCAGAGGGCGTTCCAAAGCGATAGCCGACGACGGGAGCGAGGCCCACAAAAGCGCCGCGCCTGCCGCAGAGAGCGCTTGGGTTACGGTTAACACAGCCCTTGTCACGGGCGAGACGCAAAGGATTGCAGTGTTGGATTGGTCGCCGCAGGGTCCGGGCGATACTCAACGGTACGGAGGAACGCGATCAGGTCGGCCGGTTCGTTCGTCATGATGTAGCTGACACCCATGTCGAGCAGCTTGCCCCACTCTTCGTGACGCTGCGCTTGTGGGAGAGCATCAACGCCGTTGAGGGTTTCAACGAAAATACGTGTTCCTACGGGCCGCTTGGCGTCACTCACCGATCTGATGAAGCCGTGTGTCTGACGGTAGTCGAGGAAGAAGGCTGCAGGGCGAACTGATGCGAACGTGTTGAGCGAGCTGATCGGCTGGGTCCAACACGGGGCGGGGTAACCGGCGCCACACTCGTTTATGGTAGGTATGATGCTGACGACGCCTAATAGCGGCGAACTGAGAAGCTTCGGGTCATTCGAGCTGGAGGTCACCCAGGTTGTGACTTTTCCTTCCATGCCAAGGCGGCGGACCGACGCCGCGACTTTTGTTTCCGGAGCCGCTTTTAGATGGAGGTTCACCAGCAGTTTGCCGCGCGCGGCGACAAGCCCCTCGTCGAGCGTGGGCACATGCTCTTCCGTCAGGTTGGCATCGGGGCCGCCAGCTCCACGCTTCAGGCGAAGCGATCGGATTTGCTGCGCGGTCAGATCGGCGACCCGTCCGCTACCATTCGTCGTCCGATCCACTGTTTCGTCGTGCATAAGAACGAGCACGCCGTCCTTGCTCTCGCGCACATCGATTTCGACCTGATCGGCTCCGATTACGAGGCATTGTCGAATTGCCGAAACCGAAACCTCAGGAGCTGCTCCCCAGCAGGCGCGGTGCGCAAGAACGATGACGTATGGCCTTGCCGATGCCGCCTCGGGAATCGCCTGCGCCGTAGCGCCCCCCGAAGCTAAGCCTGACCACAAAGCAGCTAGTCCCGTGACGATAACCGTCTTTCGGTCAATCATGGTTTGATATTCCTTGTCGCTGCGATGGCGGCTTGGGTCGCATCTGCGAGCGACGCGACCCATCAATCTGATGCACACGCCGAAGGCGCACAGTTAGGAGACTAAGTCAGAAGTTTGCGCCAACTCTGACGAAGAAGTAGCGACCAATTGCATCGTAATTTGCTCCGCCGTCCTGACGAAAGCTAGGCGAATTTGGGCTAACAGTATTGCCGCGGAGTATCAAAGGCACCTGCGCATCGCTTATGTTTTTGACGCCAACGGATATACTATGACGTTTGGAAGGGCGGAACGATAGTGTGACGTCATTGTAGACGAAAGCAGGAATATGTGAAACATCAAAGGTTTCATTCGATGCCGCTGTCACGTCATACGTGGATCGACCAATAAAACGCGTGAGTAATCCGATACTAAACATTCCGATTGTGTAATCTGAAAACAGTGTTCCCCGAATTTTTGGGAAGTCCCATTCTCCAGCATAATCAACGCCCGGCCTACCCACGGCCGAAACGATGGTTTGGTCGAGTAAGTATGTACCACTCAAACGGTTGCTTAAAATGCCACGGCCAAGGCTTTTTCGATAATTGATACCAACATCGATGCCTTGGCTGCTACGTTTTGCGAGATTAGCGAACTGCGAGCGAACGGACGTGACTTCCCCGCGGGCATCACGCGTTATGAACTGGCAAAATGACTGATCCGGCCCGCCGGGCGAGTCGACACAGTTATTTAGCAAAGTCAGATATGGCAAAGCCGTTATGACGTTGTCGATCTTAATGTTAAAGTAGTCGACCGTTGCGTCGAGGCCACGAATGACCTTCGGCTGAAACACAGCTCCAAGTGTGTAGCTGTTCGACCTTTCGGGGGTGAGGTTTGGGTTGCCACCACTCACGATCACCGGTTGAGAAAGATTCGGGCGCGGCAATGGTAAGGCAACGCCCTTAACTAAAGCGGCACAATTTGCAGCCCTGTTGGTATTCTGAGCAATGAGACCTGTTTGGCAGGGGTCGTCGATACCTCCAAACGTGACGCTGGAAAGCGGTGAGAACAACTCGCCGAAATTTGGAACACGGACCGAGTGTGAGTAGACCCCTCGTAGGGTCAGTCCACTGAAGGGCTCCCAAGTTGCGCCTGCCTTCCATGTGTGCGTATCCGGATTATCCGAGTAGTGCGAATACCGGTAAGCGCCTTCGACCTCGACCCGCTTTGCAAACGGCAGGTCCGCAAGGACAGGGATGAGTGTTTCCGCGAACAGCTCGCTCGTATCCCGCTTGGCGTCCAGCGCAGGATGAAGCTGATAATCGAGGCCACCGGCCCAGATGATGCTGTTCAGTTTAGCTGTATCGGGATCGTCTCGCGTACTCAGTTTTTCGCGGCGCCACTCAAGTCCAGCGGCAAACGAGAGATCGCCGTACGGCAAGCTAAAGGCGCTACCCGATACGCTCCCACCCGCATTCAGGAGAGAATTCTTCGTCCTATCATACCGGTCACGCTCGATGTAGTTGAGGGCCGCTTGACTAAACGGCTCCGTCGAGACAAAATCAATCGGAACGCACCCAGCAGCTCGCGCAGCCGGATCAGAACACACGATCTGACCACTTGCATCTCGCATGGAGTTCCGGCCGGCAAGCCAGTTATCCTTCACGATCATGTTCGTGGTCGTGATATTGTCAACGACCTGCCCGTAGCGGACAAATCCTTGAAGTGTGAATTTGTCCGTCAGCTTGGCGCTCAGGTCCGTGCCAAGGGTGAAGTTGTCACGCTTGTGAATCTCGTAGGACCTCGGCAGATTGAGATATGTCCGCGCTAGGGGAATTGATGTCAAGCCATTGCCGACCATGAAGTCTCGCAAAGAAGACGGTAGATAAGGGTTGTTGAGTGTTGCCACCTCACCGCCAGCTCCGGCCCACCAGGAGGCCCGACTGTCTGAGCGATTGGCCGGCCAGACCGGCGTTGCCTCAGTGTAGGTATGGGCATAGCTGAACGTTCCGTTCCACGTGACGGCCGGCGTCAGCTCGTAGGACAGGTTTGTATATGCGGCCGCGCGCTGCGACTTCGCGCGCAGAAGGACGTTTTCGAAGCTAGTGCTACCTGTATCTGTGCCCCCTTCTTGTGTGCCGATGGGGCCCGTAATTACCGGGCGATAGCTATCCTGCGGCACCGCCGTGACCACGTCGTTGATTACCTGATACCACTGCTGGCAGCCTGCACCTGCCGGAAGGCAAAACGTAGGCACGGCCGCACGGCTAAAATTTCGTGTATCTTTGTTTAGAATATTGTCCGGTATCCCGTCATTCGGCCCCTTGCTCGCAGGGTTGGGATAATAGGATATGCGTTTGGGGTAACGAGACAGGTTTTCGATGGGCGTCGTGTCGTTATACTCTCCGCCGATCACAACATGGCCGCGATCGCCCCCGAAGGCGAAGCCGGTAGCCAATGTCGCGTTGGTCTGACGCCCATCGCCTCGTTCGGAAATGCCATTGGTCACGGACAACTCAACGCCCGAAAGCTTCTTTTTCATGATGATATTGACTGCGCCGCTTACGGCGTCCGCGCCGTAGATTGCTGCGGCGCCGCCCGTCACGATTTCGTATCGGTCGATGAGGGCAGTGGGGATCGTGTTTAGATCGACCGCCGAGGTGCGAGCTCCTCCGGAAACCCACCTTTTGCCATCAACGAGCACCAACGATCGGTTGGTGCCGAGATTGCGCAGATTGATGTTTGCAACACCCTGATCGAAAACCTGGCCGCCTGAATTGGTCTCGCCGACTCCCGGTCCCACCGCAGGCGTGAGCAGCAACGCATCGTAGACGGTCGTGCGTGCGAAGGTCTTTGCCTCCTCTGCTCGAATAACCGAGACCGGCATGGCGGATTGCAGTTCCGGTCGCGCGATGCGGGAGCCCGTCACCACGATGTCGCCGTCGCCAGCAGAGCTTTGCATGTCAGTTGACCCAGCTCCGATGTTGCTGTCGGGCTGCGGCTGGTTGTCTCTTGGGCCCGACACCGTAGCGGCCTGCGTAGCGCCAGTTGGCAGGGTGTCTTTTGCGGCAGGAACCGACTGCGCTTGTGCAGCGCACGTCCAGATAGTCGCAATGCCCGTACTAACAATCAAAATTCGCTTCATCGTACCCCCCCGCTGATTGGCGTTCGAAGGCTCGTTGAGCGTGCAATGTGACAAACTTAATTATTAAAGCTGAAATAAGGGTCGCGATAAAATTCGACGTAGTCAGTCTCGGATCGCCATGACATTGTGAATAGGGAGCATGGCCGCACCGATTGGCATGGCCCAGCTGCCAAGTCGGCTCGCATATATGGCTGGAGTTCGCTTGGGCGCCGCGCCAAAGATCCATTGAGATTGCCGCATCTCCTGCGCAATTGCGTCAAGGATCATCACTGGAATCGATCCAGTGACGACGATTGCACCCGGATCGATCCAGGCAGCCCCACTCTCAACGAGGGTAAGGAGCTGTTTTGAAGCACGGGCCGTCCAGTTCGCAATAATATCGGCATGCGAGTCGACATATTTCGATACGTCAAACAAAGATTGAAGGTTTGCGCCGGCGGCGTTGAGATCCCGGACGAGGTCAATGCCGGATGGTCTTGGCTCGTTCATGGCGGGAAACAGGCGGCCGATGTCTCCGGCGTTACCGTACTCGCCACTGATTACATTGTGTCGGTAGATGATGCTACCGCCCACACCGTGACCAATGAAAATGGAAATGGCGGAGCTGCACGACAACATGAGGCCATGGTCGTAAAAGTCCGCTAGTCCGGCCAGAGTAGACTCGTTCTCGACCCACACGGGAAAATTGAGATAGTCCTCGAAGAAGTCAGGGTATCTGATATTTCTCCACCCCTCCAGCCACTCGACCGTCCAGTATGAGGAAGCGTCGGCCGCATTTCCCGGGATCGCAATACCCAATCCGAGAAACTTGAGGCGCATGATTTCGGTGGACGAGGAGAGCTCCCTCAGTCTCAGGCTTACGAGTTCGGCGAAGTCCTTCGGACGCGGGCTGGTGAACGGTTCAGCATGTCTTGCAAGCACCTTTCCCGAGAAATCCAGCAGGACAAGCTCAATCCACCCGGGATGGGCCATCGCTCCCGCGGAGTAGCCGGCCCGCCCGCTCAATGTCAGCGGCACCGATGGACGGCCTCTGCCGGCAATGTGGTCGTCGAGCTCTTCGAGGCATCCCAAGATGACGAGTTCGCGCGCGAGCCTCGTCATGGACGCATTGTGCATGTTCAGGTCCGTCGCGATCTTCGATCGTGATGCAGGCCCGGTAGTTCGGATGTGCCAGACTATACGCTTTTGGTCGCTCGAAAGTACAATGTCCGGTTTTTCACGTTGTCTCATCTGTTTTGTGATCCGGAGGCGGTACGCAGGTCAGGCGTTTCAGGAGAGCGCGGTCTTTTACCTTTTCGTAGGGCGCTGGGAAGCCAAACGTCCAGCGGGACTAAGGTCATCGCTGTGCCGACGCCACCGGCCACGACTACGAACATAATCGTCAGGATGCTGATTGCCGTACCGGCCCTAAAGCCTTCTAGCACGAATCCGAAGGTCACGTTGCTCCCCGCAATTGCCAGCTTGATGGCTGTGGTCAGTAACGCGAACACCGGCCCGTCAATCCTGATCGTCGTGGCAGTGGCATGTTCCGTGGCCACAAGCGCCGCCCGCTCCCATATCAGGTTTGTAATGCCGGACAACGTTACGCCATAGAGGATGGCGAGTGACACGCTGACGAAAACGCCATGTGGAACGACAAGCGCGATGCCGGTGAGCATTGCGCCAGCGGGGAGCATCGTCGCCAGCAGGATCGGCCGTCCATTCCCATGAGCGCCAATCGAGTGGGCAAGAGGTGGTCCGATGATGGTTCCGCAAACCATTGCCATAAGAAGCGCCGAGCTTTCGGCATACCCTGCCTCGCCATGCCCATATAACGGAAGCAACCGGCTTATCAGCCCGAGAAAGCCGACCTGGAACGTTATGGCAACAATCGGAATAGCCAAGCGTCGGAACGGGAGCGTGGACCATCGGAATGCTGCCTGCGTCCCCTGTGCGGGACCCGCCACTACCGTTACACGGGAAAGTCCTACGCACGTCGGGATGACCAACAGAGCGATAAGGGCCATGATCCCTGCATCGATCAATGGGCTTGTTCTCGAAGTCAAAGCCAAGCCTACAAGCACTGAGGCAAACAGGCGACCCACTGAAGATGCTAGCGTCTTGCTGGTCACAAAGCGACGAACATCATACGGGGTCTTCGGCAGCAAAGATATCAAGCTATTTTGACTTACATCGTAGATTGCGTAACTCATCCGAAACGCGATTGATGATATACACACATAGATGATTTTGTTGTGCCATTCCGCTGGGGGAGGCCAAAACATTGCAATTCCGGTCAATGCCGCCAAGACCCCGAAAATGCTTTGAAGGCGAAGAGCGGCCTCTGCAGGGAAGCTTCTGCGCACCAGCCAATGGGCGACGAAAACGTCTGGAAGCGCGCTTAGCGCAAAAGTGACAAACATGATTGATCCGGCAATGCGCCCCGAAAAACCAACTCGCTCGACCAAATGGTACGCGATCAGCATGTCAGTGGCACACCACAAAACAGATCGAGAAAGCTGTCCGCTCCCGAAGGAGATCAGGCCGCTTCGGCTTGAATCAGATGTCACAAAGCTTTTTGCTTCCTAGGTGGCGAATATTCACCTTGAATAGCAATCTATGGAGGTTTCCCGTGACAATTGCGTGACGCGGCGGGAAACTGCTCCGGAGTTGAGAGCTTCATGCGTGAATGGTCAGCGACTTCCGCAGATCGCCATCCGAACGCCAATTGGTTGGCTGCCGCTTTTCGCCGTTTCGCGACCGCCTTCCGGCTTTTCCGTTTGGCTATCGAGTTTTGGGAATAGCGGGTCGCGCCTCAGTCTTTTCCTGCACAGTGGCGCAGGTTAGAAGGCACTCATGTCACATAAGCGTAACTTTCTGGTGGCTTTGCGGCCCGAGCCGAACCTCGCTCATCGTTGGGGGCTTCGATCGGCCTCAAGCCACACATGGCTTCCGGTTTCCTACTCAACTGAAATGGAGGCAAACGCCGCCATACGAGCGACGAGCAGAGAGAATTGTAATGGCACTGACACGGCTACGGGCCAATGACGATCCGCAATAGGAGTTGTCATCGTGAAGAGCCTGAGTCTTGCTGTGCCTGAGGAATTGATCGAGTGCGTGTCGACAGGTTCGCCCCCCACGACGCAGCAACTCACAGCGCTCGCGGCACGAATTTGGCGTGACGCCGCGCAGTATCGATCGGCGTTTTCCTGGGGTGACCTCGCGCCGGAAGCATGTGACCGCGTTTTTGCCCTTCGCTCGGCTGCATTGGCGCTAAACGGCAACTGAAAGCATCAGGTCAGACAGATGCCCCGATACCCGGGCTGGGTTGTATTGCTCCCATCCGGTAGGCCTGTTGTACGTTGCTGAACCAGAGCCGCTAGTCCGCCACTCCGTTGACACGTCGACCTAGACTGAGGTTAGGCGACGGCCAATCCCTCTCTGAATGACCGAAAACGACATGACTCATGCCGGTTGAGATCGAGCGCAAATTCTTGGTCATAAGCGACGCTTGGCGAAAAATGGCCGGTGTTGGCCGCCATTTCTGTCAGGGCCATATTTCGAAAGGCAGCTTATCCAGCGTTCGAGTCCGTCGCGCCTCGGACTGAACCGCCCCGGGTTTGTCCGAGGCTCCAACTCCTGAGAAGGTGGAGCCATGACGAGCAAGACGACGAACAAGTTTGCGCCAGAAGTCCGCGAACGGGCGGTACGGATGGTTTTCGATCACGAGCGGGACTATCCGTCCAGATGGGCGACCGTGGTATCGATTGCCGAGAAGATCGGCTGCGTTCCGCAGACGCTACATGAGTGGGTGAAGAAGGCCGAGGTCGACAGCGGCAAGCGCGGTGGTGTCCCGACCGAGGTGGCGGACAAGGTGAAGGCGCTGGAGCGCGAGGTCCGTGAACTGCGGCAAGCCAACGAGATTCTGCGCAAGGCATCGGCATATTTCGCGCAGGCGGAGCTCGACCGCCCGTTCCGGAGATGATCGCTTTCATTGACGATCACCGCGATGCCTATGGGGTCGAGCCGATCTGCCGTGTCCTGCCGATCGCCCCATCCACCTACTACGAGCACGTCGCGCAGCGACAGGATCCATCGCGTCTGTCGGCACGGGCGCGTGAGGATCTGATCCTCAAGCCCGAGATCGCTCGCGTGTTCGCGGAGAACTTCGCGGTCTACGGCGTGCGGAAGGTATGGCGGCAGATGATGCGGGAGGGCTTCGTAATCGCCCGTTGCACCGTCGAACGGCTGATGCATGAGATGGGCTTGGCAGGCGTGATCCGGGGCAAGCCGGTGCGTACGACCATCAGCGACAAGGCGGCGCCGTGCCCGCGCGATCACGTCAACCGCCAGTTCTTCGCGCCAGCGCCGAACAGGCTTTGGGTGTCGGACTTCACCTATGTCGCGACCTGGGCAGGGTTCGTCTACGTCGCCTTCGTCATCGACACCTACGCCAGACGGATCGTAGGCTGGCGCGCCAGCAGGACCGCGCACGCAAGCTTCGTTCTGGATGCGCTCGAACGGGCGCTTCACGATCGCCGTCCGACCCATCGGGGTGGCCTGATCCATCATAGCGACCGTGGGTCGCAATACGTGTCTATCAAGTACACCGAGCGCCTTGCCGAGGCCGGCATCGAACCGTCGGTCGGCAGTGTCGGCGACAGCTACGACAACGCTATCGACGTGCATGTCGTTACCTCTCCTTCCAGGGACCGCCCATGGGCCAGTCGCTGGCCAAGGCGGTGCCTTGGCCGAGCGCCAGCACCGGCGGCATCACCAGCGTCGAGATTTGCGCCTGGATCGCGGCGAACGGCTCGGGCGCCAGCGCGATTTCGGTCCGCCGCAGGAACGCTGTCCATTGGGCCTGCTTCTCGTCGGCGAAGGCGGGCGTGAGCGCCGGGGGCGTCTCGACGGGCAACGGGGTTTGGCGGCGATCGAAGGTGGCCTGGATGGCGCGGGACAGCACGGCGCCATCGAACGCGAACGATCCAGCGATCGCCCAGATGTCGTAGAAATCCTTCAGACGCGTGTTCAGCATGCCGAGCGCGACCATTGCCTGGAATTTCTCGGCCACGACCGTCTCGGGCGGATAGGCCCGAAGATGCGCGGTGGGCTGGCCGAGCAGCGACGGATATTCGATCTCGACAGCGCCCGGCGTGATCGCGTCGCCAAAGCCGATATCGACGTGCATCGGCAGCCGTGCGCCGGCGAGTTCGGCGACGAAGTCGATCCGGACGCCGGCATATTCATCCTCGGCGCGGGCTGCGGCTGCGCGCAAGGTTTCGGCCCGGAACACGATACCGTCGTCATCGACTCCGACGCCAAGGATTTCTTGAAAAACCGCTGCGAGCTGCTCGGGCGCGTTCTCGCCGGTGCCGAGCAGATCGAGGTCGCCAGTGGCGCGATAGGGGGCGGCCGCCCACAGGCTGAACAGCATCGCGCCCTTGAGTACGAACCGCTCGCGGTGTGGCGACATGCTGAGACGAAAGAGGAGGCGCTCGATGACGTAGCGCGTCATCAGCAGCTGTGCGTTTTCCCGGCGTTCGCGGGCGCGCGCCGTCAGCCGGTCGCGCACCGAGATTGCCATGTTCTTCGGCGGCCGGCTCATGTCATCGCTTCGAGATAGGGCCGGATCACCGATTGGACCCGATCGAGCTGGGCATAACGGTAGATCGCATTGAGGTCCGGCCGGGGCCGGGACTTCATGAAATCGCGCAGAGCCTCGACCGCCACGTCGATACCGATCTTATTACGGTGCTTGAAGCAGTCGGCGACGGTCTTGGCCGGCACGGTGATGGGCACGGGAACGCCGTCGATGAGGTGTGTCTCCACGCCCGCTGTCAGCCCTTCGCCGCTCGCCCGGACGATCTTGAGCGCCACCGACGGGTTGACCGGTGCCCAGTTCTTTTGGCCGAGCATCATCCATACCGCATGGGGGGTCTGCGTGGTCAGCTCGTGGAACTGCAGCGCGGAGAGCAGGCAGATGATTCCGCGAGGCTGGATGCGTACGGCCTCGGCCAGGCTCGCCGCACTGTCGACGTCAGCATCGGCCAGCTTGTAGAGTCCGCGGCCGACCTGCTGGAGGACGCCTTCATCCCGCAGCCTTTGCAGGGTTGCCCGCGTGACGCCGACCGCGTCGAAATCGCGGCCGCGTGCGATGCCGCGGTGACGGACGACCTGCAGGGCCCGTTCTCGATGGGTCGTCATTTCCATGCGGCCTGATATAAGTCCTCGGTATTTACATGCAATGACCAAGACTTTGTATCATTTCGTCGGCCGCGCCATGGCTCGTCCTTAGCCACTGACGCGTGGGGAATGCTTTCCCCTGACGGCTAGCCGAGGTCTGGCCGTACCCCTTCTGCGGGGCCTGCCCCCGCAACGACCCGGATGGCACGCGGAATCAACAGAGCGCACACTGCCAGCTTCTGGCGAAGCCGGTCAGGGTGCGCGCGTTTTGATGACCGCGTTGCACTCTTGCTCTGCCCGGAGGGCGCGGCAAGGGTGCGTTTCTGTGGCGCCGCGAGCGGCGCGGCTGCTTGGGGCTCTGCCCCAGGCGCCCTTCGGATCGTCTTCCGCCCAGCTTCCTCCGCTTCGCTCCGTGCAGCCGGTTCCCCGCGAAGCCGCCCCTCCGTTTGCACCCCCGGTCTCGCCGACGGGCAGGGGTTCAGGCGCGTGCAGCAGCTGCGCTGAACCCCAGCACGGAAAGGAAGGACCATGCATCACCAACTTGCCACTCGTTTCGGCCGCAACGCCCACCAGATCAGCGGCCGGGAGCCGCTCGACAATGAGGCGCTCTATCGCCACGTTCCCTCGATCTTCGCCCGTGAGGCGCATGACAGCCGATCGGACCGCTACGTCTATGTGCCCACGATCGATATCGTGGAGGGCCTACGGCGCGAGGGATGGCTCCCGTTCTTCGCGGTACAGTCGGTTCCCCGCGACGGCTCCCGACACGGCCACGCCAAGCATATGCTGCGCCTGCGCCGGGATGACGGTATAGGGAAGCCCGAGGCTGCTGAGGTCATTATCGTCAACAGCCATGACGGAACCTCCGCCTATCAGATGTTCGCGGGCATGCTGCGGTTCGTCTGCACCAACAGCATGATTGCCGGCGAGCGCTTCGAGGAAGTCCGCGTTCCGCACAAAGGCAACATTCAGGACGATATCATCGAAGGCGTGTTCACCGTCGCCGAAGATTTCCCGCGCCTGATCGATGCGTCCGAGCAGATGAAGGCGACCCAGCTTTCCGAGGCCGAACAGCGCTTGCTCGGCGAGGTGAGCCTTGTTGCCCGCTACGGCGAGGACGAGGCTCCACTGCGCCCCGAGCAGATCATCGCGCCGCGTCGCCGCGAAGATGTCGGCCGCAGCCTGTGGAGCACGTTCAACGTCATTCAGGAGAATGTGGTTCGTGGCGGATTGCAGGGCCGCAGGCGCACCGCCGAGGGCCGTATCCGCCGCGCCCAGACCCGCGCGATCAACGGCATCGATCAGAATGTGACGCTCAACCGCGCGCTGTGGACGCTGGCCGAGGGGATGCAGCGATTGAAGGCGGGGGTGGGGGGGGGGGGCGCGGCACACCAGCGC
>NZ_JACONT010000011.1 GCF_014358075.1 Sphingomonas albertensis
CAAGCGGGAGGGGCTGGGGGTGGGTAGGCCGCTTGGAAAGCGTGACGTACGCCAACCGGCCGACCCACCCCCAACCCCTCCCTTTC
The DNA here is from genome assembly GCF_014358075.1 of Sphingomonas albertensis. GTDB lineage: Bacteria > Pseudomonadota > Alphaproteobacteria > Sphingomonadales > Sphingomonadaceae > Sphingomonas > Sphingomonas albertensis. The sequence continues at coordinate 87 of NZ_JACONT010000011.1, forward strand.
AGGGAGGGGAGCAGAAGATCGCCGTCGCCTGCTTGGCGGCCCACCCCGGTTCCCCGGCGAAGGCAGGGGGCCAGGAACCACAAACGCTACCGCCTATAGCGCAGGCCCCACCTCGACCGGGGGGGAGCGGAATGCTGAAGTGTCCTTATCTACCGCCCCGGCGAAGGCCGGGGCCCAATTGGAAAGGTCGCAGTAACGAAGCGCGGTCCTTCGTCAGCAACGTTCCCCAATTGGATCCCGGCCTTCGCCGGGGTGGTCGCCGGGGGGATGCGTCTTTACCAAAGCATCGTACGGAACGATGCCATCACCCCCAATCCACGCAACCCGCTTGACGCCTAACCCCGCAACAGCGGATGACCCCCCGCGATGGCATCGTTCGCATTACCCACCTCCGCTCGTAAGGCCGCGCTCGTCGCCGTCGCCTCGGGGGCCGCCGCCGCCGCGATCGTGCTGTTGCTCGTCGGCAGCTGGATCGCCGCCGCCGGTTTCTTCGCCGCTGCCATCGTCGTCATCGGCGCACTGATCGCCTGGCGCCTGCTCAACCCGGTCGCCAAGGATGCTCCCCGTCCGGTCGATTGGGACCTGACGCGCACCGTCGCCGAAGCCGGCGCCGACGCCATCGCCATCACCGACCGCGCCGGCCGCCTGGTCTGCGCCAACGACGCGTACGAAGCCTTGTTCGCAGGCTTCCCGACGCCCCCAGGCCTCCCGCTCGACGAAGCCGGCATCGCCGCGCTCGCCGACGCCGGCCGCTCCGCGTGGCGCGACGGCACCGCGCAGGTCGAGCGCCTCAACACGCAGGGCATCCAGCTCTCCGCACAGATCGCCCGCGCCGGCGACGATGCCGACATGCTCGTCTGGCGTTTCGTCACTGCGCAGGAGCACGACCTCGCCGAGACGCTCGCCGCGCTGCTGACCGGCCCGACCGGAGACCGGCTCGGCGGCAGCGGTATCATGGCGGCGTTGCTCTCGCCCGACGGCCGCGTCCGCTCCGCCAACCGCGTGCTGAGAGCGCGGGCGTGCGGCGACGAATACGACTCGATCCAGGGTCGCGACTTTGCCCGCTTCCTCATCACCGACAGCCGCGGCCTCGTCCGGTTCGAGCGCGAAGGCCTCGAAGGCACGCCGCTCCGCGTCCTCCAGATCCCGTTCCTCGAAGGCGACGACGCGCCCGTGCTGGTCGCGCTGCTTGACGACGAGGAGGACGCGCCCGCGCTCGGCGCCAGTGCCTCCGCGCATGTCCGCAGCCTCGTCAGCATGATGCCGTTCGGCATGGCGCTGGTCGATCGCGACGGCCGCTTCCTGCAGATGAACGATTCGTTCCTGCGCGCGGCGGGCGTCAACGCGGTCGCCCCGCCGCTCTATCCGGGCGACCTGGTCGTTCGCGAGGACAAGGCCGCGGTCGCCGACGCGATCCGCAAATTCGCGAACGGCGCGACGCACTCCGCCGACATGGCCGTCCGGCTGAAGGATCACCCCGACGAGCCGGTCGCGCTGACCATCGCCGGCGCCCGCGGGCTCGGCGACGCCGCCGTGCTCCTGAGCCTCAAGGACAATAGCGAGGAGAGCCGCCTCAAGCGCGAGGTCGCGCAGGCCACCAAGATGCAGGCGGTCGGCCAGCTTGCCGGCGGCGTCGCGCATGATTTCAACAACATCCTGACCGCGATCATCGGCCACTGCGACCTGATGCTGATGCGCCATTCGCCTGGCGACAGCGACTACGATGACATCCAGCAGGTTCGCACCAACTCGAATCGCGCCGCCAGCCTGACGCGCCAGCTGCTCGCCTTCTCGCGCCAGCAGACGCTCCGCCCGCAGATTCTCCAGCTTCCCGACGTCGTCTCCGAGGTATCGAACCTGCTCAAGCGCCTGATGGGCGAGAACGTCCGCCTCGACATGACCCACGGCCGTAATCTCGGCCCGGTGCGCGCCGATCCCGGCCAGCTCGAGCAGGTCGTCGTCAATCTCGCGGTCAATGCGCGCGACGCGATCGTCTCGGCGAACGCGCGCGGCGGCGGCGTGCTCACCATCACCACGCGCGCGGTGCCGGCGTCCGAAGTGCGCGAGATGGCGTCCGATATCCTGCCCGTCGCCGACTATACCGCGCTGATCGTCCAGGATACCGGCACCGGCATCCCCCCCGACGTGCTGCCCAAGATCTTCGAGCCGTTCTTCACGACCAAGGAATTCGGCAAGGGCACTGGCCTCGGCCTTTCCACCGTCTACGGCATCGTCAAACAGTCCGGCGGCTACATCTTCGCCGACAGCAAGCCGGGGCAGGGCGCCACCTTCTCGATGTACCTGCCGGTCCACTCGGCCCCCGCGACGACGCGCCCCGCGGTGGTGAAGCCCACGCCCAAGCCGGTCGACCTGTGGGGCACCGGCACGATCCTGCTGGTCGAGGACGAGGACATGGTCCGCGCGGTCGCCGAACGTGCGCTGTCGCGACAGGGCTATACCGTGCTCACCGCGGAGAACGGCGAAGTCGCGCTGGAGGTGCTCGCCAAGCACGGTCGCCCCGACCTGCTGATCAGCGACGTCGTCATGCCGCAAATGGATGGCCCGACGATGGTGCGGCACGTGCGTGAACAATATCCCGACCTGCCAATCCTGTTCATGTCGGGCTATGCGGAGGAACAACTGCGCAAATCGATCGATCTCGACAACGTCTCGTTCCTGCCGAAACCCTTCTCGGTACAGGAACTCGCAGAAGCGGCGCGGGACGTGCTGGCCACGCGCTGAAGCGACCCCGGGAAGAATTGAACAAGATGTTGGCAAGTCGTAACAATCCCGACTATGCGCATGTCATGACCGCTACCCAGCAGATCCTCCCCCAGCAGATTCTGATCGTCGAGGACGAACCGTTGATCGCCATGATGCTCGAGGACTTTCTCGAGGTGCTGGACAAGGGCGTCGCAGGGTCCTTCGACACCGTCGCCGACGCCTTGAAGCGGATCGAGGAGGGCGGCGTCGACGGCGCGATCCTCGACGTGAACTTGCGCGGTGGCGAAAAGAGTACCGCGGTCGCCGAGGCCCTAGCGGCCAAGGGCGTCCCCTTCGTCTTCGCCACCGGCGGCGGCGATGACGGCGTCGCGCCGGAATTCCGCGACCGCCCCCGGTTGCAAAAGCCCTTCACGATGGACGGCGTGGCCAAGGCCCTCGAAGGCCTCTGATCTCCGTCAACGGAGCGCCGAGCGCGCTCTTCTGCCCCCATCCCTGAAAGGGCGGGGCCGGGGGTGGGTAGGCCGCTTGGTGATCGGAGCGTCAGCCAACAGCCCAACCCACCCGCAACCCCTCCCTTTCAGGGAGGGGAGCGGCTATCGTCATTCCCGCGGAGGCGGGAACCCATACCGGCAGAGCTCACCATCAAGATCACCTACCGTTGCCATTCTGGATCCCCGCCTGCGCCGGGATGACGACCCCGATCGCGGCCCTCCCAATTAAAAATCGACGCAACTCTCTTGCGCAAACGCCCCCTCCCGCGACATAGGCGTTCGCCATGACCCGCACATTCGACAAATCGCGCCTGCCGAGCCGCCACGTCTCCGTCGGCCCCGAACGCGCCCCGCACCGCAGCTATTACTACGCCATGGGCCTCGACGAGGAGCAGATCGCGCGTCCGTTCGTCGCGCTCGCCTCCGCCGGCAACAACTCCGCGCCCTGCAACACCACGCTCGATGCGCAGGCCGATGCCGCGCAGGCCGGCGTCATCCAGGGCGGCGGCATGCCGCGCCGGTTCAACACGATCACCGTCACCGACGGCATCGCGATGGGCCATCAGGGCATGAAGGCGAGCCTCGTCAGCCGCGAAGTCATCGCCGACTCGGTCGAACTCTCGGTTCGCGGCCATTGCTACGACGCGCTCGTCGGGTTCGCCGGTTGCGACAAATCCTTGCCCGGGATGATGATGGCGATGCTTCGCCTCAATATCCCGAGCGTGTTCGTCTATGGCGGCTCGATCCTGCCCGGCCGCTATCAGGACCGCGACGTCACCGTGGTCGACGTGTTCGAGATCGTCGGCAAATACGCCGCCGGCGCGTGCCCGCTGTCCGAAGTCCATGCGATCGAGAAGGTCGCGTGCCCCGGCCACGGCGCATGCGGCGGCCAGTACACCGCCAACACGATGGCCTGCGTCGCGGAAGCGATCGGTTTGTCGATCCCGAACAGCAACATGGTGCCGGCTCCTTACACCACGCGCGAACAGATCGCTGTCGCCGCCGGTGCGCAGGTCATGGAGTGCTTGGCCGACAACATCCGTCCGCGCGACATCTGCACGCGCGAGGCGTTCATCAACGCTGCGCGCGTCGTCGCCGCGACCGGTGGATCGACCAACGCGGCGCTGCATCTCCCCGCGATGGCGTCCGAAGCCGGTATCGAATTCGACCTGTTCGACGTCGCCGAGATATTCAAGACAACGCCGTACATCGCGGACCTCAAACCCGGTGGTAAGTATGTCGCCAAGGACATGTACGAGGCCGGCGGCGTCTACATGCTGATGAAGACGATGCTCGCCGGCGGCTTCCTCAACGGCGATTGCCTGACGGTAACGGGCAAGTCGCTGGGCGAGAACATCGACCAGGTGACTTGGAACCCCGACCAGAAGGTCATCTACGACATCAAGACCCCGCTGACGCCCACCGGCGGCGTCGTTGGCCTACGCGGCAGTCTCGCCCCTGACGGCGCGATCGTGAAGGTCGCGGGCATGCACCGCCTCCAGTTCTCGGGCCCGGCGCGCGTGTTTGATTGCGAGGAAGACACCTTCGCCGCCGTCGAGAAGCGCGAGATCAACGAAGGCGAAGTCATCGTCATCCGCTACGAAGGCCCCAAGGGCGGCCCCGGCATGCGCGAGATGCTGTCGACCACCGCCGCGCTCTATGGCCTCGGCATGGGCGAGAGCGTCGCGCTGATCACCGACGGCCGCTTCTCGGGCGGCACGCGCGGCTTCTGCATCGGCCATGTCGGTCCCGAAGCCGCGGACGGCGGCCCCATCGCGCTGGTCGAGAATGGCGACATCATCCACATCGACGCCGAAGCCGGCACGATCGATCTCGACGTGCCCGAAGACGTGATGGCGGAGCGCCGTGCGGCATGGGTGCCGCGCACCAACGATTACGGCTCGGGCGCACTCTGGCGCTATGCGAAGACCGTCGGCCCCGCGTACAAGGGTGCCGTCACGCACCCTGGAGCCGCAGCCGAAACCCATGTCTACGCGGATATCTAAACGAATACTGGCAGTTGCCGCGCTTCTCTCGCTCCCGCTCGCAGCGTGCGGGCGCGGGCCGTCCAGCGCGGACGTCGAGGCAAAGCAGCGTGCGGAAACGTCGAGCGACACCCGTATCGCCTGCGCACAGGGTGGCGCCGCGTTCGCCTCGACCTGCACGATCGAGCAGGCGCAAGGCAAGGATGGCCTGATCCTGACGATCCGCCATCCCGACGGAGCCTTCCGCCGGTTGCTGGTGACGCAGGACGGTCGCGGCGTGATCGCCGCCGACGGTGCCGAGGTCGCGAAGGTCACGATCTTGGGTGGCGACGGCATCGAGGTCGCACTGGGCGGCAACCGCTACCACCTCCCGGCGACCGTCAAGGCGTCATGATCCGAATCGAATGCCAACCCATCCTGACCGCCGCGGAAATGCGCGCGGCGGAAAATGCGGTGATCGCCACCGGAGTCTCGGTCGAAACACTGATGGACCGCGCCGGCACTGCAATCGCTGAGGCAGTCCGCCGGCTCGCGGGCACGAACGAAGTCCTGATCCTCTGCGGCCCCGGCAACAACGGCGGCGACGGCTATGTCGCCGCCCGCGTGCTGGCGGAAATGGGTGTGCCAGTTCGCGTAGCGGCGTTGTCGGAACCCAAGACGGATGCGGCAAAGTCGGCGAGGGCAGGGTGGCTAGGCCCGATCGAAACGCTGGCGGAGGCGAAACACGCGCCGATCCTCGTAGACGCGCTGTTCGGCAGCGGCCTGACGCGCCCGCTCGACGCCATTACGACCCCCACCCCAAACCGTTCCCCCGCGGACGCGGGGGCCCAGGATAGGCCGTTAGGTGAGCGCTTGGAATTTAGCTGGGCCCCCGCGTCCGCGCGGGAACGGTCTGTGGTCGAGTGTCTTCACTCCCTCGGCAACGCCGCGCTGCTCAGCATCGCCGTCGACCTGCCCAGCGGCCTCGCCACCGACTCCGGCCAAGCGCTCAGCACGCCGCCCGTCTTCGACCTCACCCTTGCGCTCGGCGCGGTAAAACCAGCGCACCTCCTCCAACCCGCCGCGCGCTATTGCGGCCAGATCCGCCTCCTTGACATCGGCGTCCCCACCGTCAGCCAAGCCGAGGTTCTCAAAACCCCATCGCTCCCAACCCCCGGGCCCGACTCGCACAAATACACCCGGGGCATGGTCGCGATCATCGCAGGGACCATGTCCGGCGCCGCCGACCTTGCAGCCCTCGCCGCGATGCGCGCCGGTGCCGGTTACGTGACCCTGCTCGGCGACAGCCAAGGCCCCCCACACGCGCTCGTCCGCACGCCGTTCTCCGATCAGGCGCTGGCCAACGATCGCATCGGCGCACTCGTCATCGGCCCAGGCCTCGGCCGCGACGACACCGCCCGGGCTCGCCTCGAAGCGGCGCTAAACGCAGGCCATCCCCTCATCATCGACGGCGACGCCCTCCGCCTCCTCGACCCGGACCACATCAAGGCCCTGAAAGTCCCCGTCATCCTCACCCCCCACGCCGGCGAGTTCGACGCGCTTTTCGGCAAATCCGACACCGACAAGATCACCCGAGCCCGCGACGCCGCCACCCGCGCCAACGCAGTCGTAGTCTTCAAAGGCGCCGACACCGTCATCGCCGCCCCAGACGGCCGCGTCCGCATCGCGCAAGGGGCCAGCGACTGGCTCTCCACCGCCGGCACTGGCGACGTCCTCTCCGGTGCGATCGGCGCGATGCTGGCGGCAAAGCTCGATCCGCTCGACTCAGCCTGCGCCGGAGTGTGGCTCCACGGTGACGCTGCCCGCCGATTGGGGCCCGCATTCATCGCCGACGACTTGGCGGAAGCGCTAAGGTCGGCCAGAGCGTCGCTATGACCTCCAACACAAGCATCGACACCATCGTCCGCGTCGCGGCCCGCGGCGACGGCATGACCGCCGACGGACGCCACGCTGCCTTCTCGGCGCCCGGCGACACGCTCGCCGCCGACGGCACGGTAATCCCCGGCCCACACCACCAGACGCCCCCCTGCGTGCATTTCCCGACCTGCGGCGGCTGCCAGCTCCAGCATCTCGACGACCAGGCCTATGCCGAGTTCGTCACCGACCGCATCGCCTCCGCGCTCGATGGCCAGGACCTGTCCGCCCCGATCCGCACGCCGCACATTTCCCCCGAACGCAGCCGCCGCCGCGCGACGCTCCACGCCGAGGCCAAAGGCGGCAAGATCACGCTCGGTTTCACTGCGGAGAAGGCGCACACAATCGTCGACATCAAGGAGTGCTGGATCCTCGATCCGCGCCTCTTCGCGCTCGTCCAGCCACTCCGCCAGTTGCTCAAGCGCCTCAACTTCCGTCGTCGTGCAGACATCCACCTGACGCTCGCCGACCAGGGCGCGGACATCCTGATCACCGGCTTCGCCCCCGAAGGCCTGCCCGCGGCAGAAGCGCTCACGAAATTCTGCGAAGACCACAAGATCGCCCGCGTAGCCTTCGATGATGGCCTCGGCCCCGAGACGCGCTGGGAGCCCGACGCGGTCACGATCACGCTCGGCGGCGTCCCCGTGCCGCTCCCGCCCGCATCGTTCCTCCAGGCCACGCCCGATGGCGAAGCCGCACTCACCGCCGCCGTCCTGGAGGCGATCGGCAAGCCCGCGACGGTCGCCGACCTGTTCGCCGGGCTCGGCACCTTCACGCTCGCGATTCCCGCGAAGGTCTATGCGGCCGAAGGCGCGCGCGACGCGCTCGGCTCGCTGAAGGCCGCCGCGCACCGTACGCAACGTCCGGTCTACCCGGAGCACCGCGACCTCTATCGCCGGCCGCTGACGGTGGCTGAACTCGACCGCTTCGACGCGGTGGTGATCGATCCGCCCCGCTCCGGTGCGCGCGAACAGGCGACCGCGCTGGCGGAGTGCAAGACCCCGGTAATCGCCTATGTCTCGTGCAATCCGGCGAGCTTCGCGCGCGACGCGAAGGAACTGTGCGACGCCGGCTGGCGGATCGACTGGGTCCAGCCGGTCGGCCAGTTCCGCTGGTCGACGCATGTCGAGCTGGCCGCGAAGTTCGTCCGCTAACCGAAGAAGCGTGTTCCCCCGCGAAGGCGGGGGCCCAGACTGGGTCCCCGCCCTCGCGGGGACACAAGCTTAAGGGTAAACGGCACTCACGAAGAACAACCCGTCAGGCGGTGCATTCAGCCCCAGCATCGCCCGGTCCTTCGCCGCGAGCGCAGCCGCAACATCGCCAACCGCCCAACGCCCCATACCCACCAGCGCCAGACACCCGACCATAGACCGCACCTGATGATGCAGGAACGACCGCGCCGCCGCATAGACGAACAACCGCTCCCCTTCGCGCACCACCTCGAGCCGGTCGAGAGTCCGCACCGGGCTATCCGCTTGGCAATGCGCCGACCGGAACGTCGTGAAGTCATGCCGCCCGACCAGCGCCCCGGCAGCCTCCGCCATCGCTGCCGCATCCAGCAACTGCGGCACCTGCCAAGCCAGCCCCGCCTCGAACGTCAGCGGCGACCGCCGATTAATAATCCGGTATTCGTACGACCGCCCGACACACGAAAACCGCGCATGCCAATCTTCATCGACGACCTCGCACGCCAGCACAGACACCGGCGCCGGCTTCACCAGAGCATTCAGCCCCTCCATCAACCGAAACGCCGCGAGCGGCTTCGCGATGTCGACATGCGCGCGCATCGCGATCCCGTGGACACCCGCATCGGTCCGCCCCGCCGCCTGCACCGACGCGGTCTCGCCGGTCATCTTCAGCACCGCCGCTTCCAGCGCCGCCTGCACGCTCGGTCCGTGCTTCTGCCGCTGCCAGCCCATGAACGGCCGCCCGTCGAACTCCACCGTCAACGCGAACCGCGTCAAAGCTGCGTCCCCGAGCGAACCGGAAACCCGCGCAGCATTTCCTCCGCCGAGGTGACGCCGCGCCCCGCGCGCTGCACCAAGGTCGGCCGGATCGCCCCGTCGCCGCACCCGATCGTCAGCTCGCCGTTGACCGTCAGACCCTCGCACCCAAGAAACGAGAACGGCAGCACGTCCGCCGCCAGCACCTTCACCCGCTCGCCGGCAACCTCGAACCACGCCCCCGGCGCCGGGTTCATCGCCCGCACGAGTCGCTCGACCTCGACCGCCGACCGCTCGAAATCGATCCGCGCCTCGGCCTTCTCGATCTTCGCCGCGTAGGTGACGCCGTCCTCGGGCTGGGGCCGGGCAGGGTAGGCGTCGAGATCGCCCAGCACCTCGACCATCAACCGCGCCCCCATCGCCGACAGCTCGGACGTCAGATCCCCCGCGGTCTTGCCGACGATCGGCGTCCTTCCCTCGAGCCGAACCGGCCCGGTATCCAGACCCGCCTCCATCTGCATGATCCCGACACCCGTCTCGGCATCGCCAGCAAGGATGGCCCGCTGCACCGGCGCCGCCCCGCGCCACCGCGGCAACAGCGACCCATGCACGTTGAGACACCCGAACCGCGGCGCCTCCAGCACCGCGCGCGGCAGAATAAGACCATAGGCCGCAACGACCGCCACATCCGCGTTCAAGGCCGCAAACGCCTCGCGCGCCTCCAGCCCCTCCGGCAAAGACGCCTTGAACGACACCGGCGTCCGCACCTCGATCCCCAGCGCCTCCGCCCGAACCTGCACGGGCGACGGCACCAGTTCGCGCCCACGCCGCCCCCCTGGCCGGGCAGGCTGGCAATACGCCGCCACCAATTCATGCCCCGCCGCGACGAGGGCCTCCAGCACCGGCACTGCGAAGTCCGGCGTTCCCATGAAGATGATCCGCATGGCCCTCTCGAACACGCTGGCGGGGAGCCGCGCAACCCCCTATCTGTTCCTGATGGCATCCCCCGAGATCGAGGCGCTGACGCAGGCGCTGGCCCGGCTCCCCGGCCTCGGCCCCCGGTCCGCACGTCGCGCCGTGCTGCATCTGCTCAAGAAGCGCGACGCGGCGCTGGGTCCCTTGCGCGAGGCGCTGACCGCGGTCGACGAGCGGCTGGAGAACTGCTCGACCTGCGGCAACGTCGACACCACCAACCCGTGTGCGATCTGTGCCGACCCGCGCCGCGACCAGCGTTCGCTGTGCGTCGTCGAGGAAGTCGCCGATCTCTGGGCATTGGATAGGTCCCGCCTGTTCCCCGGCCGCTTCCACGTCCTCGGCGGGCGGCTGTCCGCACTCGAAGGCATCCGTCCGGAGGATCTCAGCATCGACAGCCTCGTCCGCCGCATCGAAGCCGGCGGCATCGACGAAGTCGTCCTCGCAATGAACGCCACGCTCGAGGGCCAGACCACCGCGCACTACATCGCCGAGCGCATCGAACGCTTCCCCGTCCGCGTCACGCAACTCGCGCACGGTCTCCCGGTGGGGGGGGAACTCGACTATCTCGACGAGGGCACGCTGGCGCAGGCACTAAGGGCAAGGCGGCCAATGGCCTGAGCCAAGTGCTTGACGCACCCCCGCGCGGAACCTAGCTGCGCAGGATGACCGTCATGACCGTTCTCGAAGTCCCCGATCCCCGCCTGCGCCTTGTCGCCGAGCCGGTGGAGACGGTCGACGACTCCATCCGCACGCTCGTCGCCGACATGATCGAGACGATGTACGACTTCAACGGCATCGGCCTCGCCGCGACCCAGGTCGGCGTGCAGCAACGCGTCCTCGTTATCGATCTCCAGGAGGAGAAGGACGAGGACGACAAGCCGATCAAGAACCCCAAGGCGTACATCAACGCCGAGATCCTGTCGGTCAGCGACGAGGTCTCCACGTACAACGAGGGCTGCCTCTCGATCCCGGAGCAGTATGCCGAAGTCGCGCGCCCGGCGCGGTGCCGCGTGAAGTGGCTCGACGAGACCGGTGCTGCGCATGAGGAGGATTTCGACGGTCTGCTGTCGACCTGCATGCAACACGAGATCGACCATCTCGACGGCGTGCTGTTCATCGACCACATCAGCCGCCTCAAGCGTGACATGGTGCTGAAGAAACTGGCGAAGCAGCGCAAGCTGGGCTGAGGGGCGGGGGCGTCGCTGCTCTCTGTGCTGAGAGTGCGTACCTGAGAGCGCGGCTTACTCACCCAACACGCAACCACCCCGGCAAAGGCCGGGGCCCAATTGGGGGACGTCGCCAACGGTGTTCAGTCCCTCGTTACTGCGACCTTTCCAATTGGACCCCGGCCTCCGCCGGGGTGGTGCTATTCGGCGAGGGTGTCGAAGCCCCCCCTTTCTAGTTCCCCCGCGAAGGCGGGGGTCCAGGACCACGAACACTACCGCCAGTAACCCTGGACTCCCGCCACCGCGGCAAAACAATATTCCGATTGTCCTACATCAACCGTTCGACGTATGTTCCAAGCATGACGTCCCCATTCGCTCCCCAAACCCGCCCGCTAACGCCCCCATCTCCTCCCGAGGAAATGCTGCGCCAGCGTCTGCACTTCCTATACTTCACTCCAATTTCGGCGACGCAAAATGGCTGAGTTCGCCATCATCGCCGTCCTCGCACTAGCCGCCGGCATCCTGCTCGGCTGGCTCCTCGCCTCCCGCCGGGCCGCCGCCCTAGCCAGCGAACTCGCCGTCGCCCAAACCAAGGTCGCCGACGCCGACCTCATCCGCACCGCCCGCGACGCAGTCGAACGCGAACGCAACGCCGCAATGCAAGACCTCGCAACGCTCCGCGCACAGAACGCCGAGCGCGCCACCGACACCGATCGCCTCCGCGTCGACCTCGCAACGATCCGCGCCGACCGGGACGAAGCCCGCACCGAGATCGCGACGCTCAAGGCGCAAGGCGAAGCGTTCGAAGCCCGCCTGCTCGAACTCCGCGAGGCAAAGGACGTCATGGCCGCGCAGTTCGGCGACGTCGCCAACAAGCTGCTCAGCGATGCGCAGAAGACCTTCCTCGAACGCGCCGACGCCCGCTTCCGCCAGTCCGAAGAGTCCGCCGGCCTGAACCTCAAGTCGATGCTCCAACCCGTCAGCGACCGCCTGCAACGCTACGAGGAAGGCGTGGCCAAGGTCGAAGCCGAGCGCCGCGACGCGTTCGGCGACCTCAAGGGCCAGATCGAGCAGATGCGCCTCGGTCAGGAAAAGGTCTCGACCGAAGCCGCCAAGCTCGTCAACTCGCTCCGCAACGCCCCCAAGTCCCGCGGCCGCTGGGGCGAGCAGCAGCTCAAGAACGTCCTGGAAACCTGCGGCCTCAGCGAGCACACCGACTTCCAGACGGAGGTTTCGGTCGCGGTAGGCGACGATGGGGCAAGGTTGCGTCCAGACGCAATTATCCGCGTCCCCGGCGGTCGCGCACTGGTCATCGACGCAAAGGTCTCGCTCAACGCCTACCAGGACGCATTCGGCGCGGTCGACGACGCCGAGCGCCTGATCGGCCTAGCAGCGCACGCCGCCTCGATGCGCGCGCACGTCAACGGCCTCGGCAACAAGGCCTATTGGAGCCAGTTTGCCGACACGCCCGACTACGTCATCATGTTCGTCCCCGGCGAACACTTCCTCTCCGCCGCGCTCGAACACGACCCGACGCTCTGGGACTTCGCCTTCGAAAAGCGCGTGCTGCTCGCGACTCCGACCAACCTGATCGCCATCGCCCGGACGGTTGCGGCGGTCTGGCGCCAGGAAAAACTCGCCAACGAAGCACGGAAGATCGGCGAGCTCGGCAAGGAAATGCACGATCGCCTCGCCAAGGTGGCGGACGACCTGCGGAAGGTCGGCGTCGGCCTCAACAGCGCGGTGAAGAACTTCAACGGCTTCACCAACTCGTTCAACGGCCGCCTGATGGTAACCGGTCGGAAATTCCGCGACCTGAACATCGAGACGGGCGCGCGGGATCTGGAGGATGTGTCCTCGGTCGACGCACTGGCGCTAGGCGAGGGGCCTGCGCTTATCGAGAGGCCGGAGAACGTCGAAAGCTGAGTTTTGGAATGGTTGGGCATTTTAGCCCAACTCGAAAACCGCCGTCATCCTGACGAAAGTCAGGACCCAGAGCCACACTCGTAACGTCTGGTACCCTGGGTCCTGACTTTCGTCAGGATGACGGAAGGGTGGCTGGGTCTCTTCAGATGGTGGTCTCTTCCTCGTTCTCCCGCGAAGGCGGGAGCCCAGGATCGAGCGGTGCCGCGTTCCGTTACCCTGGACCCCGCCTTCGCGGGGGAACGGCTAAGGGCGGGGGACTCCATAATTCCGTTATGCCGGGCTCGTTCCGGCATCCACCGTTCCGCGAACTCAACGGCTGGGGAGATCGTGGGGCGGTAGATCCCGGAACAGGTCCAGGGTGACGGAGGGAGGTTGGGGAAAAAAGAAGGGGTCGCACCGAAAAACCGATCGGTACAAAATTCGTTCACCTCCGCGAAACCTTTCCCGACCCCGCGCATTAACCCGGCAACACCTCCCCAAAGAGTCGCCAGGTCATGAAAACCCTAGTCCCCGTCCTCTGCGCCCTGATCCCCTTCGCCGCCATGATAGGCGCCTGCGTAACCTGCCCCTAATAACCGTCGCGCAGACACAAAAGAAAAGGCCCGCCCGGATCACTCCGGGCGGGCCTTTCTATGCAAGCCAAGAAGGAAGCGAAGGGATCAACCCTGCGCCTCTTCCTCCTGGTCGCGCGGTGCTTCGGCGGTCGCGCCGGGCTCTGCGTTCGGATCGTAATCCTCGACGAAGCCAGCCTCGTCACGCTCGAACATCGACGACATCACGTCGACGCCCGAAGCCTGCATCTCGGCCTCTTCAGGCGAGCGGGCGACGTTGACCTTAACGGCCACCGACACCTCGGGGTGCAGCGATACCTTGACGGTATACACACCGATCGCCTTGATCGGCTTGTCGAGCACGATCGCCGACTTGCCGACCTTGTGACCGTCGGCCACCAGCGCATCGACCAGATCACGAACCGCGACCGAACCGTAGAGCTGGCCGGTGTTCGACGCCTGACGGATCAGGGTCACGGTCGCGTCGTTGAAGGTCTTCGCTTCGGTCTCGGCATCGCTGCGACGCGATGCGTTGTCCGATTCGATCTTCGCACGGTTCGACTCGAACACCTTGCGGTTGGCTTCGTTCGAACGAAGCGCCTTCTTGTTGGGAAGCAGGAAGTTACGCGCGTAACCGTCCTTGACCTTCACCACGTCGCCGATAGCACCAAGCTTTTCGACGCGCTCAAGCAGAATGACGTCCATGTGGGCGCTCCTTACTTAACGATGTAGGGCAGCAAGCCCAGATGACGCGCACGCTTGATGGCTTGAGCCAGTTCGCGCTGCTTCTTTGCGGCCACCGAAGTGATACGCGACGGGACGATCTTGCCACGCTCGGACACGAAGCCCTGCAGCAACCGGACGTCCTTATAGTCGATCCGGGGAGCGTCTTTGGCGGAGAACGGGCAGCTCTTGCGGCGGCGGAAGAATGGACGTGCCATGTTTATTCAGCTCCCTCTTCGCGGTCACGACGGGGACCACGGTCCGGACGATCGCCACGATCGGGACGGCCTTCACGGCCACCTTCACGGTCGCCACGACGCTCGCGGTCACGATCCTGCTTGCGCATCATCACGGTCGGGCCCTCTTCGAGGGTATCGACCTTTACCGTCATGTAACGGATGATGTCTTCGTTGATCTGGGTCTGGCGCTCCAGCTCTGCGATCACGCTGCCCGGGGCATCGATCTCGAGCATGACATAGTGCGCTTTGCGGTTCTTGGCGATCTTGTACGCCAGCGAACGCAGGCCCCAGTTCTCGGTCTTTACGACCCGACCTTCGTTGTCGTTCACGATCTTGGTGGCGATTTCCGCCAGTGCGTCCACCTGCGCTTGTGCCAGATCCTGGCGCGCAAGGAACACGTGCTCGTAAAGAGCCATGTCTTGTCCTTCGTCTTGGCCGATCGCTGATACACGCCCCATGCGTGCACCCCTCCGGCTGTCGTCTAGAATGCAAACAGGGGCGAGAGACGCGAATCTCTCACCCCGGTTGCAATGGGCCTTAGCCGATTATCCGGCAAAGGCAAGGTTGGTGTGCTTCGTTCAACTAGTCACGTCATCCTGACGAAAGTCAGGATCCAGAGCCAGAAATGCCGCCGCTCGTAACCCTGGATCCTGACGTTCGTCAGGATGACGGGGCGTGGAGCGAGGGGGCGTACTTATTACGCCCCCAAGGTCCGGCCCTACCGATTTACCGGAACGCGCCGCCACGAACTTGGACCACGTTGCCGCGGCCGTTGATCAGGATCGCGTCGTTGCCCGAGCGAACCCACTGGCTGCCACGCGGTGGGACGGCGAGGCGATAGTTGCGATACGTCGTGATCACCCGGTAGTTCTGCGCATAGCGGCGATCGAAGCGCTGGCCGGCGCGCCAGTTGCGATACTGGTTCGGGCGGACGACGGTCTTCCTGGTGACGACGGTGCGACCATTGTTGTTCTGGCGCACGGTGGTCACTTCGCGGCGCTGCTGTGCCTCGGCCGGCGCTGCGGCGAGCAGGGGGCTGACGACGAGGGTAGCGGCCAGTGCGCTGAGGATAAACTTCTTCATGGGTAATCTCCCGTTTGAAACACGGCGCCGTTGTGCGGCGTCATCCCTGATCTGGGACCCGATTGTCGCAGGTGCATGTCGCAGCCTGCGCGAAATGGTCGCCATTTGTCGCAAACGCACGGGCTTCGTTCAGGTTCGCGGAGTTGCAACTCGGCGCACACCTTTATAGGCCCCGCGCTCAAACGAAGACCCAACTTAGAGGAGAGGTCATGCGCGCGTTCATCTTCCCCGGCCAGGGGAGCCAGTCTGTCGGCATGGGCAAGGCGCTCGCCGACGCCAGTGCCACCGCCCGCGAGGTGTTCGCCGAAGTCGACGAGGCGCTCGGGCAGCATCTGTTCCGCCTGATGAGCGAAGGTCCCGCCGACGACCTGCTCCTTACCGAGAACGCGCAGCCCGCGATCATGGCGAACGCGATCGCCACCTTGCGCGTCGCCGAGAAGGAAGGCGGCATCCGCCTTGCCGACAAGGCCGACTATGTCGCCGGCCACAGCCTCGGCGAATATACCGCCTTGTGCGCTGCTGGTGCACTCGACCTGTCGACCACCGCGCGGTTGTTGAAACGGCGTGGCCGCGCCATGCAGGCGGCTGTACCAGTGGGTGAGGGCGCAATGGCCGCATTGCTCGGCACCGACCTCGAAAAGGCGCAGGTGATTGCTGGCGCCGCGGTAGACGCAATCCTTGCGGAAGGCGGCCCCGAACTGATCTGCACCGTCGCCAACGACAACGACCCCTTGCAGGTCGTCATCTCCGGCCACCGCCTCGCCATCGAAAAGGCGATCGCACTGGCCAAGGACCTCGGCGCCAAGCGTGCGGTGTTGCTCCCCGTCTCCGCCCCCTTCCACTGCCCCCTGATGCAACCCGCCGCCGAAGCCATGGAAGCCGCGCTTCTCGACGCAGACCTCCGCGCGCCTTTGGTCCCGGTTTTCGCCAACGTAGACGCAACCGCCGTCGCCGACCCCGGCGCGATCCGTCACCTATTGGTCCAGCAAGTCACCGGCATGGTCCGCTGGCGCGAATCGGTGTTGGCGATGCACGCTGCGGGGGTCGACCACTTCGTCGAGTTCGGCGGCAAAGTGCTCAGTCCGATGGTCAAACGCATCACCCTCGACGTCGAGACGACGAGCGTCATCACGATGGACGACATCGAGGGGTTGATTAAGGTACTGTAGATTTCGCGCAGAGGCGCAGAGGACGCAGAGCCCATGAAAGATATCGATGTGGTCAGCGGCGACGTCCTGGATGTCGCTCTGCGACTGCATCGTGATCTGGGGCCTGGACTGCTCGAAAGCGTTTACGAAGCAGTCCTTGCGGGTCGATTGGTTGCCATGGGCTATACCGTTGCTCGCCAGCGTCCGATCGATATTGAGTTCGAAGGCTTGCACTTCGAAGCTGCGTTCCGGATTGATCTACTTGTTGACGACCGCTTGGTCGTCGAGATCAAATCGGTCGAGTGCCTCCTACCCGTCCACGCCAAGCAACTGCTGACCTATCTCAGGCTGACCAAACAGCCCGTCGGGCTGCTCATAAACTTCGGCGGCGCCACCCTGAGAGAGGGCGTCCGCCGCCTCGTCAACAACTATCGCCCGTCCGCGTCCTCCGCGCCTCTGCGCGAACAAATTTTTTGAATCTGGAGACCAAAATGTTCGACCTCACAGGCATGACCGCCCTCGTCACCGGGGCATCCGGCGGGATCGGGTCCGAGATCGCCAAGGCCCTCGCCGCCCAAGGCGCCCGCCTGGCTGTGTCCGGCTCCAACGCCGACAAGCTCGAAGCCTTCCGCGCCAGCCTCGGCGGAGACCACGTCGCACTCCCCTGCAACCTCTCCGACGCAGCAGCCGTCGACGCGCTCGTCCCCCAGGCCGTCGAAGCACTCGGCGGCAAGCTCGACATCCTCGTCAACAACGCCGGCGTCACCCGTGACAATCTCGCGATGCGGATGAAGGACGACGATTGGGACAGCGTCATTCGCGTCAATCTCGAAGCCGCATTCCGCCTCATGCGCGCCGCCGCCAAGCCGATGATGAAGGCAAGGTTCGGCCGGATGATCTCGGTCACCTCGATCGTCGGCGTCACCGGCAATCCCGGGCAGGCCAATTACGCCGCATCGAAGGCCGGCCTCATCGGCATGTCGAAATCGATGGCGCAGGAGCTCGCCAGCCGCGGCATCACCGTCAACTGCGTCGCGCCCGGTTTCATCACCTCGCCGATGACCGACGCGCTGCCCGACGCGCAGAAGACCGCGCTCACCGCCAAGATTCCGGCCGGTCGCCTCGGCGAAGGCGCAGACATCGGCGCGGCGATCGTGTACCTTGCCAGCCGTGAAGCCGGCTACGTCACGGGACAAACCGTGCACGTGAACGGCGGGATGGCGATGATCTGAACTTGCGCGCTGAACTGCCGCGTTCTAGGTGCGTTCAGGAAATACCGAAAACCCCCAGATTTGAAGAGGGAACTACCATGAGCGAGACAGCTGACCGCGTGAAGAAGATCGTCGTCGAGCATCTCGGCGTCGAAGCCGACAAGGTGACCGAGGACGCGAGCTTCATCGACGACCTGGGCGCAGACAGCCTCGACATCGTCGAACTCGTCATGGCGTTCGAGGAAGAGTTCGGTGTCGAGATCCCCGATGATGCCGCCGAGAAGATTGCGACCGTCAAGGACGCGATCACTTACATCGACGAGCACAAGGCCTGATCAGGGTCTAGGGTTCAAACCTTTGGACCTGCCCTGAAGGGTGTGATTTGAGCGGCTCCCCGTCCTTGGGCAAAGAGGGCGGGGAGCCGTTTCGTTTTGAGAGCAGACGGAGTTTGAAGCCATGCGGCGTGTCGTCGTAACCGGGCTAGGCCTGGTCACCCCTCTGGGGGCGGATGTTGAAACGGCCTGGGCGAATATCCTCGCCGGCAAGTCGGGTGCGGGCCCGATCACGCGCTTCGACGCGTCGGATCAGGTGTGCCGCATCGCGTGCGAGGTGAAGCCGGCCGACCACGAATATGGCTTTGATCCCGGCAAGCGCGTCGACCACAAGGTCCAGCGCCAGGTCGATCCTTTCATCATCTATGGCATCGACGCCGCAGGCCAGGCTCTGGAAGACGCCGGGCTGACTGAAATGACGCTTGAAGAGAGCTGGCGTGCCGGCGTCTCGATCGGCTCGGGCATCGGTGGCCTGCCGGGCATCGAGAGCGAATCGATCGTGCTCCACACCAAGGGCCCCCGCCGAGTCTCGCCGCATTTCGTGCACGGTCGCCTGATTAACCTGATCTCGGGCCAGGTCTCGATCAAATACGGCCTGCGCGGTCCGAATCACGCGGTCGTCACCGCCTGCTCGACCGGCGCGCACGCTATTGGCGATGCCGCGCGGATGATCGCGATGGACGACGCCGACGTGATGCTCGCGGGCGGCGCGGAGGGCACGGTCTGCCCGCTCGGCATCGCCGGGTTCGCACAGGCGCGCGCGCTGTCGACCAACTTCAACGATTCGCCCGAAAAGGCTTCGCGTCCGTACGACAAGGACCGCGACGGCTTCGTGATGGGCGAGGGCGCAGGCGTGCTGGTGCTCGAGGAATACGAGCACGCCAAGGCGCGCGGCGCGAAGATGTATGCCGAGGTGATCGGCTACGGCCTGTCGGGCGACGCGTACCACGTCACCGCGCCGCATCCGGAAGGCGACGGTGCGTTCCGATCGATGCAGATGGCGATCAAGAAGTCGGGCCTCAAGCTCGAGGACATCGACTACATCAATGCGCACGGCACCTCGACGCCTCTGGGTGACGAACTCGAACTCGGTGCGGTCCGTCGCCTGTTCGGCGATGCGATCTCGGATCTGTCGATGTCGTCGACCAAGTCCGCGATCGGCCATCTGCTCGGCGGTGCCGGCGCGGTCGAGAGCATCTTCTGCATCCTCGCGCTGCGCGACCAGATCGTCCCGCCGACGCTGAACCTCGACAATCCGAGCGACAGCTGCGTGGGTGTCGACCTCGTGCCCCACGTCGCAAAGAAGCGCGAAGTCCGCGCGGTGCTGAACAACTCGTTCGGTTTCGGCGGCACCAACGCCTCGCTGGTGATGACCAAGGTCCAGTAATCCTGTTCCCCCGCGAAGGGTCACCCATCAAAGTAATACTTTGATGGGGCCCAAGGCGGGGGCCCAGACTGGGTCCCCGCCTTCGCGGTGATCCAAGGAGTACCAATGCGCAAGGTCGGCTGTTTCGGACTCGTCTTAGGCTTGGCGGCAGTCGTGGCGCTGTTCCTGGTCGTCCAGGGCTGGGGCGGCGCTGGCCCAGCACCGCGCACGCTGACCGTGCAGATCGGCGAGGGCAGTACGCTGGCCGGCGCAGCCACCGAACTCGAAAAGGCCGGCGCGATCCCCTCGGCCCGCCGCTTCCGCCTGTACGCCCGCTTGTTCGGCTCAGGCGATCCGATCAAGGCGGGCGAATACCGCATCGCGCCGCACACCAGCCAGTCCGACATCCTGAAACTGATGCAGGGCGGCAAGGTCGTCCAGCGCCTCGTCGTCGTCCCCGAAGGCTATCCCTCGGTCCTCGTCCACGACGCGCTGATGAAGGCCGACGGCTTGGCCGGCACCGTGCCCGTCCCCGCTGAAGGCTCGATCCTCCCCGACAGCTACGCCTTCCAGGCCGGCGATACCCGCGCCTCGGTCGTCACGCGGATGCAGGCGGCGATGAAGACCTACCTCGCGACAGCCTGGGCCGCGCGCAAGTCCGGCATCGCGGTGACGACTCCCGAACAGGCGATCATCCTCGCCTCGATCGTCGAGAAGGAAACCGGCAAGCCGTCCGAACGCCGCACCGTCGCTGCGGTCTACGGCAATCGCCTGCGGGGCGGCATGCCGCTTCAGGCGGACCCCACGGTGATCTACCCGATCACCAAGGGCCGCCCGCTAGGCCGCCGCATCCTGCGATCGGAACTGCACGCGAAGAACGGCTACAACACCTATGCCGAAGCCGGCCTGCCGGTCGGCCCGATCGCCAACCCCGGCCGCGCCTCGATCGACGCGGTGCTCGACCCGGCTCAAACGAACGCGCTCTACTTCGTAGCAGACGGCACCGGCGGCCACGTGTTCGCGAACACGCTGGCCGAACACAACGCCAACGTGAAGAAATGGTACGCCATCCGCAAAGCCCGCGGCGAAATGTAGCCACCGTCCGGCTCCCCTCCCTGAAAGGGAGGGGTAGGGGGTGGGTTGGTCTGCAACTGCCGGAGCGTCCGCCAAGCGGCCGACCCACCCCCGGCCCCTCCCTTCCAGGGAGGGGTGAAGAAGATAAGCCCCTCCTTCCGGGGGGGGGGAAGAAGATCAGCCCTTTCCTTTCAAGGAAGGGGAAGCCTAACCCCGTAACGCGTTGGCCGCGCGCGCCTTGATCTCGATCTCGGCCATCGTCCCGCCGGTCACCCAGCTCCCGCCCACGCAGAGCACCGGCTTGAACGCCAGCCATTCGGGGGCGCTCGCCTCGGTGATCCCGCCGGTCGGGCAGAATCTGCACTGGTAAAACGGCGCGGCCAGAGCCTTCAGCGCCTTCAACCCGCCATTCGCCTCGGCCGGGAAGAACTTGAAGTGCGTCAGCCCCAGGTCGAGCCCGGTCATGATATCCGCCGCATTGGCGATTCCCGGCAGGAATGGAATGCCGCTCTCGATAATCGGCATGGCGAGGCGTTCGGTCAGGCCCGGCGAGACGATGAATTCCGCACCGGCATCGCGCACCTGCGCAAACTGCTGCGTGTTGACGACAGTCCCGGCACCGACGATCGCGCCCGGCACCTTCTTCATTTCCGCTATTGCCTCCAGCGCGGCGCCGGTGCGCAACGTCACTTCGAGCACGCGCAGGCCACCCGCGACCAGCGCCTCGGCGAGCGGACGGGCGAGCGCGGCGTCCTCGATCACTAGCACCGGGATGACGGCGCTGGTCTGCATGATGTCAGCGATTGTGCGCAAGGGGGTTGCGGTCATTGCGTATGTTCCTGTGCGAAGGCGGCCGCGGCGCCAAACAGGCCGGGCTGGGGATGGGTGATGAGCTTGACGGGCATCGCCGCCATCATGCCCTGGAAGCGGCCCTTGGCGACGAAGCGCTGGTCGAAGCCCGAGCGTATCAGGCGATCCTTGATCCGGAAGCCGAGGCCGCCGGCGATCACGACCGCCTTCGCGCCCTGCGCCAGCGCCAGATCGCCGGCGACCGCGCCGAGCGCGAGGCAGAACCGATCGAGCGCGGCGAGCGCGATCGAATCGGTGCCGTCGATCGCCTCGGTCCAGATCGTCTTGTCGTCATGGCTGGGGACCGCGCGGCCCTCCAGCGCGGCGAGCGTCTCGTAGATCGCGACGATGCCGGGTCCAGCGACGACGCGCTCGGCCGAAACGCGCGTGAACGTCTTCCGCAGCCGCTTGAGCAAAGCATCCTCGATCCCGTCGAGCGGGGCGAAGTCCATATGCCCGCCCTCAGTCTCCAGGACCTGATAGCCGTTTTTCCGGCGCAGCAACTGCGCGACGCCGAGCCCGGTACCGGGGCCGCAGATCGTCGTGATGCCCTCGGATGGCAGCGGCGTATCGGGCCCGCAGAGATGGATGAAGTCGCTGCTCGGCACCTGCGCGACGGCATGGCCGACCGCGCCGAAATCGTTGACCACCACCCACTGGTCGGCCTTCAGCCGCTCGGTGATCAACGACTTGCGGATGATCCACGGGTTATTGGTCAGCCGGATGACGTCGTTCGCGACCGGCGACGCGACCGCGATCGCCAGTGCGCGGGGGAGGGGGCGACCGAGCCCCGCCTCGAACGCCTGATACGCGGTCTGGAGCGACGCGTGGTCCGCGGTCTTCAGCGTCGCCGGTTCGCCGAGCGACACGACGCGGCCGTTCTCGACCTCGGCGATCGCGAAGCGCGCGTGCGTCCCGCCGATATCTGCCGCTACGATTTCCATTCGTCTCTCTCCAACATACTTCCGTTCGTCCCGAGTAGCCGTCGAGCTTGTCGAGATGGCGTATCGACGGACATGCCGCGGGGTGTCCGTCGATACGGGCTCTCGACTTCGCTCGATCCCTACTCGGGACGAACGGAACCCTACTTACAGCCCAGCGCCCGCCAGCATCGCCGACGCACCCTTTTCGGCCTCGTCGGCAAGCCCGCGGAACATCCCGAACAGCTCGCGCCCCATGCCGCTCACCGGTGGCGGTACCGCGACCATGCGGCGCGTCGCCCACTCGTCGGCATCGACCAGCGCCTCCAGCGTGCCGTTGACCGCATCCACCCGGATCATGTCGCCATCGCGTATCAACCCAATCGCGCCATCCAGCAGCGCCTCGGGCGAGCAATGGATCGCGCACGGCACTTTCCCGCTCGCCCCCGACATCCGCCCATCGGTGACCAGCGCCACCTTGAACCCACGATTCTGCAACACCCCCAGCGGCGGCGTCAGCTTGTGCAGTTCGGGCATGCCGTTCGCCCGCGGCCCCTGGAAGCGGACGACGACGACGACGTCCTTCTCCAGTTCGCCGCGCTTGAATGCTTCGATCACGTCGAGCTGATCATCGAACACCATCGCAGGCGCCTCGACGATCCACCGCTCGCGCTCGACCGCGGAAACCTTGATGCACGCGCGGCCGATATTGCCCGCGAGGATCCGCATGCCCCCATCCGGCGAAAACGGTGCGGTGGCGGGGCGCAGGATCGTCTCGTCGCCGCTGTCCGGCGTATCGCGCCAGGCGAGCGTATCGCCTTCTACGACCGCGGTCTTCGAATATGCCGACAGATCCTCGCCGCCGATCGTCATGATATCGCCGTGCAACAGACCTTCGCCGAGCAGTTCGCGGATCACGTAGGGCATGCCGCCGGCTGCCTCGAACGCGTTCACGTCCGCCGAGCCGTTGGGATAGACGCGCGCGATCAGTGGTACCGCGCAGGAGAGGCGGTCGAAATCCTCCCAGTCGATGATGATCCCCGCCGCGCGAGCGATCGCCGGCACGTGGAGCAGATGGTTGGTCGAGCCGCCGGTCGCGAGCAGGCCGACCGCGGCGTTCACGATCGCCTTCTCGTCGACGCAATGCCCGAGCGGCCGATACGAATCGCCGCGTGCGCCGATCTTCGCCAGCCGGTGCACCGCCGCCCGCGTCAGTTCCTGGCGCAGCTTGGTACCCGGATTGACGAACGCCGCGCCCGGCATGTGGAGGCCCATGACCTCCATCATCATCTGGTTGGTGTTCGCGGTGCCGTAGAAGGTGCACGTACCCTTCGAATGATACGCGCCAATCTCGGCCTCGAGCAGTTCCTCGCGCCCTACCAGCCCCTCGGCGAATTTCTCGCGGACGGCGGCCTTGGCCTTGTTGGGCAGGCCCGTGGGCATCGGTCCGCCGGGGATCAGCACCATCGGCAGATGCCCGAACCGTAGCGCGCCCATGAGCAAACCCGGCACGATCTTGTCGCAGATGCCGAGCAGCGCCGCGCCCTCGAATGTGCCGTGCGACAGCGCGATCGCCGTGCTCAGCGCGATGGTGTCGCGGCTGAACAGCGACAGCTCCATGCCCGGATAGCCCTGCGTCACGCCGTCGCACATCGCCGGCACGCCGCCCGCGACCTGCGCGGTCGCGCCGGCCTCACGCGCCCAGATCTTCATCAGCTCGGGGTAGCGACAATAGACCGCGTGCGCCGACAGCATGTCGTTATACGCGGTGACGATGCCGATGTTCATGCCGGCATCGGCCTTCATCGCGTCGCGGTCCTCCTCGGTCCCGGCATAGGCGTGGGCGAGGTTCGCGCAGCCTAAGCCCGGACGACGGACCTGCGCCGCCGCCTCGCGCTCGATCAGCGCGAGATAGGCGGCGCGGCTGTCGCGCGAGCGTTCGATGATCCGGTCGGTGACCGCGGAGACGACGGCGTTGAGCATCGTCACGGCGCCCAGTGCACGTCGACCGGCAGCTCGACCTCGGCCAGCACGCGGCCGATCGGGTAGGACGACGACGGCCCCTGTTCGATCGCCTGCTCCAGCACCTTTTTCTTCGCGTCGCCGGTGATCATGATCATCAGCGCCTTCGACGATGCGATCGCCGCGGCCGACAGCGTTACGCGTGCAAGCGGTGCCTCTGGCGGGAGCGGATCGGGCATCACGCCGAGCGCACGACGTTCCTTGGGACCGCTCAGCGCCTCGTCGTAATCGGGGCCGGGGAAGATCGACGCGGTATGCCCGTCGCCGCCCATGCCGAGCAGGCAGAAGTCGAGCGGCCAGTGCAGATCCTGCATCAGCGCATCCGCCGAGCGACCGGCAGCCTTGTAGTCCGACATCGCCTCGGGAACGATCGGCTTCACGCGCGCGCCCTTGGGGAGGAAGATCTTCGCCAGCGCCGTCACGTTGGACAGCGGATCGCCGAGCTTCACGATACGCTCGTCGCCGGGGATGATCGTGACCTTCTTCCAGTCGAGCTTCGCCTGGGCGAGCTTCTCATATGCCGCGAACGGCGTCTTGCCGCCCGCGAGCGCGATCACCGCCGAGCCGCGCGCGTCGAGCGCACTCTCGATGACGAACTGGATATCGCCTGCGACTGCATTGGCGAGCTCGTCGGAATCCTCGTAATCCCACCATTCGATTTCGGTCATAAACTTGAACTCACTCAGAAAATTGCTGTCAAAAATGCCGTTCGTGCCGAGTAGGGATCGAGCGAAGTCGAGATCCCGTATCGAGGTATAATGCCACAATCGGGCCGATCCCTCGATACGCCTTCTCGACTTCGCTCGAAGGCTACTCGGGACGAACGGAAGAAAACAAACTCAGTCGTCCTGCCAGGTCACCCCGTCACGCTCGGTCAGCGCGATCGCCGCGGACGGACCCCAGCTACCCGACGCATAGCTTTTGGGCTTCATCGCGTTGGCCTTCCAGCCCTCGCGGATCGCATCGATCCAGGTCCATTGGGCCTCGACCTCGTCGCGGCGCACGAACAGCGTCTGGTCGCCCTCGATCAGGTCGAGCAGCAGGCGTTCATAGGCGATGCGCCGACGCGTGCCGGCAAACTCGGCGTCCATGCTGAGGTTCAGCGGCACTTCGCGCAGGCGGACGCCGTCACGGTCGAGACCCGGCTCCTTCGCCATCACCAGCAGCTGGACATATTCCTCCGGCTGGAGGCGGATAATCAGCATGTTGGGCTGCAACAGGCCACCGCGCCCAGCGAACATCGAGTGCGGCACCGACTTGAACTGGATCGCGATCTCGCTCTGGCGCGTGGCCATGCGCTTGCCGGTGCGCAGGTAGAACGGCACGCCCTGCCAACGCCAGTTATCGACATGCGCCTTGATCGCGACGAACGTCTCGGTGGTCGATGGCTTGCCTAGTTCGTCGGAGTAGCTCTTGACGATCTTCCCCTTCACCGCGCCGTCGCCGTACTGGCCGGTGACGGTAACGTGCGGCACTTCCTCGGGCTTGATCAGTCGTAACGATCGGAAAACCTTCGACTTCTCGTCGCGGACGTCGGTGCCCTCGAAGCGCGCAGGCGGCTCCATCGCGATCAGCGCGAGCAGCTGGAGCATGTGGTTGGCAACCATGTCGCGCAGCGCACCCGCAGTCTCGTAATAGCCCGCGCGCTCTTCGAGCCCGACCGTCTCCGAGATCGTGATCTGGACGTTGTCGATCCCTTGCGCGTTCCACACCGGCTCGAAGAACGAGTTGCCGAAGCGCAGCGCGAGGATGTTCTGGACGGTTTCCTTGCCGAGGTAATGATCGATCCGGTAGGTCCGCTCCTCGGGGAAGGCCTTCGCCACCGCATCGTTGATCTCGCGACTCGTTTCCAGATCGTAGCCGAGCGGCTTCTCGAGCCCGACGCGCACGGTTTCGCCCGCAAGCCCGACTTTATGCAGCCCTTCGATGGCCGCTTCGAACAGCGAGGGCGCGGTCGACAGATAGATCGCCAGACCGCCGGAGATATCGCCGATCTTGTCCGCCAACGGCTGGAAGCTCGCCGGATCCGACAGGTCGGTCGGCTGATAGAATATCCGGTCGAGGAACGTCCCGATCGCACTTTCGTCCTTGCGATCCTCGGGCAGGAACTCGTCGAGCGCCTTCTTGGCGAACTTGCGGTAATCCTCGTCGTCATGCTCGTGACGCGCGGCGCCGGTGATCGTCAGTTCCTCGGGCAGCAACCCGTCGGCGTGCAGGCCATAGAGCGACGGCAGCAGCATGCGCTGTGCGAGATCGCCGGTCGCGCCGAACAGGAGCAGCTTGGCTACGGGATTACGGTGCATGAAAGCTCCTGGAACTGGCCGGTTCAGAAAACCAGGCCGGCGACCGGGTCGACCCCGGCCATGATGTTGAGGTTCTGGACCGCGGCGCCGCCGGCACCCTTGCCCAGATTGTCGAGCGTCGCGACTAGCCGTGCATGGCCGACCGCATCGTTGCCGCAGACCCGCAGCGTCAGCCGATCGGTCCCCGCATTTTCCTCGATATCGACCGCGCCGATGTCGCCGGGTGCCACCGTCACGAGCGTCGAGCCGTCGAACGCCGCGCGCAAGGCGTCTTCGATCGCGGCGAGGGTCGGGCGGCCGGGCAGGGCGTGGAGATGCAACGGCACCTCGACGACCATGCCACGATAGGTGTTCGCAACCGCTGGCGCGAAGATCGGCGCGTGGGTGAGGCCCGCATGCTGCGTCATCTCGGCGATATGCTTGTGCGCGAGGCCGAGTGCGTAGGCGCGGAACGCCGTCGCGGGCTCGCCATTCTCGAACGCGGCGATCATCGCCTTGCCGCCACCCGAATAGCCCGAGGTCGCGTTGACGCTGAGTGGAAGATCGGCGGGGATAAGCCCGGCGCTGACCAATGGCCCGACCAGCGCGAGGAAGCCTGTTGGATAGCAGCCGGGGTTCGACACGCGCATCGCGGTCGCGACCTTCTCCGCCTGGCCCGGCAATTCAGGGAAGCCGTAGGTCCAGCCGGCAGCGACCCGGTGAGCGCTCGACGCGTCGATCACGCGGGTGCGCGCATTGTCGATCAGCGTGACGGCTTCGCGCGATGCGTCGTCCGGCAGGCAGAGGATGACGAAATCGGCATCGTTCAGCGCCTCGCGCCGTGCCGCCGGGTCCTTGCGCCGGTCCTCCGCCAGCAACGCCAGCGTGATGTCGGTTCGTCGAGCGAGCCGTTCGCGAATCTCAAGTCCGGTTGTGCCGACCGCGCCATCGATGAAGACCGTGGTCATGTCGCGTCCGTCGTCGAAAGGTCGAGTGCCGCCGCCTCGACATAGCCGACCAGCCCGCTCGGACGCGCAACGCCCCATGCGGAAACGCCGGCAATCTCCAGCACTTCGAAACTGTCGCCAGGTTTGAGGTCGACCATCGTATCGCTCGCTTCGTCTCGTCCGCTGCGCAACAAAGCTGTGCGCGCGACGGGCCGTATCATCGGCACCGCATAGTGTGGAGCGAATACGTATTCGGCGAGGCGAATATCGGCGATATCGCGGCGAACGGCGTGTGTGCGCGGGTCGAGATCGACCGATCGACCCGTCAGCGCGAAGCTGGTCCGGGCCTTTTCGTCGAACGGCTCAAGCGTGAGCGGCGTGGCCGTTGGAGCCGGCTGGGGCGGGGCCGTCGCCGATGAATTGCCCGAACTCTTCAAGAAAATCTGCCCCTTCGGTGGTGCGCGCGACGAAGATGTTACGCTTGTCGCTATCGTCGCGTTGCCGGCGCAGATAGCCGAGGGCACCCAATCTGTTCAAGGCGCGCGTGACGACGGGCTTCGATACGTTCAGCGCACGTGCAAGGCCGCGCACCGTGTGCGGCCCCGGTTTGAGGTAGACAAGCAGTAGCAATGCCATCTGACGATTGGTCAGATCGGGTTCGCCCGAACGGACGTAGTCCACCAGAGCGGTCATCCAGGTCGATAAGGTATTGGCTGCCATTGATGCCACAGCGTTGATCCGCCATCTGAATTTATAAACACGATACCCAGTCATGGGCGTCGTTACGGGTTCACAACGCCCCCCGGACGTCATGTTTCCGTCGTTTTGCGATTGGCTTGCGATATGCGGAGCCCGTGTTGCGGTTGATCGAAACCTCGGTGTCGCCTATGTGCGCGCCTTCGCAAAAGTTCCGGGGTTTTCCGCGCAATGTTCGCCTTCCTGCTCGTCATCCACGCGATCATCGCGGCCGCCCTCGTCACGGTGATCCTCATGCAGCGGTCGGAAGGCGGCGGTCTGGGTATGGGCGGTAGCCCGTCCGGCCTGATGTCGGCCCGCGGCGCAGCCGATTTCCTGACCCGCGCGACCGGCGTCCTCGCGACGATGTTCGTGCTGTTCTCGATCCTGCTCGCGGTCCTCGCGGCGAATCACCGCACCACCACGATCGACACGTCGCTCGCCCGCACCCCGGCGGCGGCAACGGCCGTTCCGACTGCGCAGCCCAAGGGTGATGCGGCTCCTTTCGCCGGTGGCGCTGAAAACGCGGGTGTCCCCGCCGGCACCACCACGCCGGCCGACAATTCCGCGGTCCCACTCGCCCGCTAAACACTCCATTCGCCGATAAATGCGCCCCGCGTGATCCGCGGGCGCTTGTCGTTCGTCCCCAACACACGCTACGAGACTCTTCCCATGGCTCGGTACATTTTCATCACCGGGGGCGTGGTTTCGTCGCTCGGTAAAGGTCTCATGGCGGCATCGCTTGCCGCCCTCCTCCAGGCACGCGGGTATACCGTCAGGATTCGGAAGTTCGATCCGTATCTGAACGTTGATCCCGGCACGATGTCGCCGTATCAGCATGGCGAGGTCTACGTCACCGACGACGGCGCCGAGACCGATCTCGACCTCGGCCATTACGAGCGCTTCACCGGCGTTCCATCGCGCCAGTCGGACAACGTCACCTCGGGCCGCATCTATCAACAGATCATCACGCGCGAACGTCGCGGCGATTATCTCGGCGCCACCGTGCAGGTCATCCCGCACGTCACCGACGCGATCAAGGCGTTCGCCCGCGCCGAGACCGACGGCATCGATTTCATCCTCTGCGAGATCGGCGGCACCGTCGGCGATATCGAGTCGCTGCCGTTCATCGAGGCGATTCGCCAGCTCAAGAATGAGGAAGGTCGCGGCAACGCGATCAGCATCCACGTCACGCTGGTCCCGTACATCGCCGCCGCCGGCGAACTGAAGACCAAGCCGACGCAGCATTCGGTCCGCGAACTCGCCGCACTCGGCGTGCAGCCCGATGTGCTCGTCTGCCGCTGCGAACATCCGCTGCCGCCGTCGGAGCGCGCCAAGATCGCGCTGTTCTGCAACGTCCCCGCCAGCGCGGTCATCCCCGCGCTCGACGCGAAGAGCATCTACGCGGTGCCGCTCCAGTATCACGGCGAAGGCCTCGACATCGAAGTGCTCCGTGCATTCGGGATCGAACCCGCCGAGGCGCCCGACCTGTCCCGCTGGACCGAGATCATGGACCGCCTGACGAATCCTCAAGGGGAGGTCACGATCGGCGTGGTCGGCAAATATGTCGGTCTCCAGGACGCCTACAAGTCGCTCAACGAGGCGCTGGTCCATGGCGGCATCGCGAATCGCGTGAAGGTCAACGTCCGCTGGATCGACGCCGAGCTGTTCGAGAATGCCGAGAGCGACATCGCCGGGCAACTCGAGCCGTGCGACGCGATCCTCGTCCCCGGTGCGTTCGGCGAGCGTGGCGCGGAGGGCAAGATCGCGTCGGTGAAGTTCGCGCGCGAGCGGAAGATCCCGTATTTCGGCATCTGCTTCGGCATGCAGATGGCGTGCGTCGAGGGCGCGCGCGATCTCGGCGGTATCCCCACTGCGTCGTCGACCGAGTTCGGCCCGACCGACGAACCGGTGGTCGGCATGATCACCGAATGGATGGGCCGCGAGGGCCTCGAAACACGCGCTGCGGAAGGCGACATGGGCGGCACGATGCGGCTCGGCGCGTATGACGCGAAGCTCACCGGCAACAGCGTGGTTGCGTCGATCTATGGCGGCACCGAAATCTCGGAGCGCCATCGTCACCGTTACGAGGTCAACACCGGGTATAAGGAAGCGCTGGAGCAGGGCGGCCTGGTCTTCTCCGGCATGTCCCCCGACGGCACGCTCCCCGAGATCGTCGAACGTCCGGATCACCCCTGGTTCGTCGGTGTCCAGTTCCACCCCGAACTGAAGTCCAAGCCCTTCGACCCGCACCCGCTATTCGCCAGCTTCATCGAAGCCGCCGTCAAGCAGAGCCGCTTGGTCTGATTGCCTACTTCGATCCTCCCCCGGCAGGGGGAGGTGGCACCGAAGGTGACGGAGGGGGAGGATACGGAACAGCCGTTACCCTTACCTCCCCCTCCGTCTGGCAAGGGCCAGACACCTCCCCCTGGCGGGGGAG
The DNA here is from genome assembly GCF_014358075.1 of Sphingomonas albertensis. Lineage (GTDB taxonomy): Bacteria > Pseudomonadota > Alphaproteobacteria > Sphingomonadales > Sphingomonadaceae > Sphingomonas > Sphingomonas albertensis. The sequence continues at coordinate 31,133 of NZ_JACONT010000011.1, forward strand.
GATCGCAGCCGGTGTGTAGCAAGCGCCGTCCTGTATCTCTTCGTCATCCCGGACTCGTTCCGGCATCCATGGTTCCGCACAGTCGAGAGCCGTGAGTTCGAGGAACCGTGGACCTCGGAACCAGTCCGGGGTGACAGATTTCACGCAGCTTCGACTCTTTTGAAGCCTGGCACGAGTGCCGCGAAGCCGCGCTTTCCGCCCCCAAAGACAAGTTCGCATTGAATATCCCCCAAATCGGTAGACTTTGCGCGCCGAGGTTCAGGGGAAAAATTCATGTCGCTTACGCTCGCGCTGTTGCTTGCCGGTCAGGCCGCTACCGTTACGCCACCACCGGTCACCCCCCAGGCGCCCGCCGCGGATCAGGCGCCCGAGCCGGCCACTGGTCGTCTCGGCAACCAGCAACAGGGCGGCGGCGACATCGTCGTCACCGCACGCCGTCGCGCCGAGACCATCCAGACCGTCCCGATCGCGATGTCGGTGATCGGCGGCACCGCGCTGGCGGAAACCGGCGCCTACAATGTCAGCCGCCTCACGCAACTCCAGCCGACTCTGCAATTCTATTCCACCAACCCGCGCAACTCCGCTGCCAATATCCGCGGCCTCGGCGCGCCGTTCGGCCTGACCAACGACGGCATCGAGCAGGGCGTCGGCATCTATGTCGACCAGGTCTATTACAGCCGGATCGCCTCGGCGACGTTCGACTTCACCGATACCGAGCGGATCGAAGTCCTCCGCGGGCCCCAGGGCACGCTCTACGGCAAGAACACCACCGCCGGCGCGATCAACATCACCACGCGCAAGCCTAGCTTCACGCCCGAGGCGCGGATCGAACTGACCACCGGCAACTACCAGTTCATCCAGGCCAAGGCATCGGTGTCCGGCCCGCTGATCCCTGACACGCTCGCGATCCGGCTGTCGGCGTCGGTGACCGAGCGTGACGGCACGATCCACAACGTCGTGACCGGCAAGGATCTGAATGCGCAGGACAATAAGAGCGTCCGCGGGCAGCTCTACTGGAAGCCGACCGACAATCTCGATCTCGCTCTGTCGGGCGATTATGGCCAGCAGAACCCGAATTGCTGCGTGCAATATTACGCGCGCACCGGCGCGACCCAGCGGCCGCTCAACCGCCAATATGCCGCGCTCGCCGCCGCGCAGGGCTATGTAGTGCCATCGACCAACGCGTTCGACCGGGTGACCGACGTCGACACGCCGTTGCGCGCGAAGCAGGAGCTGGGCGGCGTATCGCTGCTCGGCAATCTTGATCTCGGCGCGTCAACGATCACTTCGGTCAGCGCATGGCGGTTCTGGAACTGGGATCCGTCGAACGATCGCGATTTCATCGGCCTGCCGATCACGACGGTGTCGGCCAACCCGTCGCAACAGACCCAGTATAGCCAGGAATTGCGGATCGCCTCGAACGGCAAGCACACGCTCGATTACGTGCTCGGCGCATTCTATTTCTACCAGACGATCGATACCCAGGGGCTTCAGGTGCAGGGTCCGGCGGCGAGCGCGTTCCTGCTCAACCCTACCAGCGCGGGCGGCCGCAATCCGGCGACGCTGAACGGCCTGACGTCGCGCAACACGATCGGATTCACCAATACGAGTGCCGCGCTGTTCGGCAAACTGACCTGGAACGTCAGCGACCGGTTCCAGATCGCGCCGGGCCTGCGTTTGAACTACGACAAGAAGAAGGGCGACTATGTCTCGGTCGTCAACAACGGCACAGGCACCGCGCTGACCGCGGATCAGCGCGGGGTGCTTGCGCCGCAGAGCTATCAGCCCGATTTCGACAACTGGAACCTGTCGGGGGATATCACCGCTGCCTACACCGTGACGTCCGACATCCACGCCTATGCGACCTACGCACGCAGCTACAAATCGGGCGGGATCAACCTGTCCGGCCTGCCGCTCGACGGCAGCAACAACCCGATCCTCTCGGCCGCGACGGTGAAGCCCGAAAAGGTGAACCATTTTGAGCTTGGCCTGAAAACGCAGTTCCTGGACCGCCGCGTTACCCTGAACCTCGCCGGCTTCTGGACCGAGATCAGCGATTACCAGGCGACCGTCACCAACGGCCAGCTCGGCGTGCTGCGCGGCTATCTCGCGAATGCCGGCAAGGTCCGCACCCGCGGTCTCGAATTCGACTCGGCGTTCCGCCCCACCGACCGGTTCAGTTTCTACGCGAACGGCGCCTACACCGACGCGAAATACGTGAAGTTCGTCGATGCGCCATGCCCGCCCGAACTGTCCGGCGGCACCACCGCGACCGCCGGCCAGACGCCGAGCGCACCCGGCACCGCCGGCGGGATCAGCCCGCAGAACTGCGACATCTCCGGCCAGCGCCTGCCCGGCGTGTCGAAATGGGCGTTCTCCTACGGCGCGGAATACGACCTGCCGGCGACGCTCGCCGGTCTCGATGGCCAGGTCTATCTTGGTTATGACGGCAGCTACCGGTCGACCTTCTCGTCCAACCCGTCACGCTCGGCCTATACCGACATCAACGGCTATGCGCTCAGCAACTTCCGCCTCGGGTTCAAGGCGAAGGACAGCTGGAACGTCTTCGCCTGGCTCCGCAACGCGTTCGACGAGAGCTATTACGAAGTGCTCGCGCTCCAGTCGGGCAGCACCGGCCTGATCGTCGGCCAGCCCGGCGATCCGCGCACCTATGGCCTGACCGTCTCGCGGTCGTTCTGATCGTCACGCCCTGATCGTCACACCTGATCGTCGCCCCCTGATCGTCGCCCCCTGATCGTCACGGCGCGTTCAGGTTTGACGTTTTATAGAGCGGAATACGGCCCGGAGAGGCATCGCAGTCGGAAGCTCCCGATGTCTCTCCGGTTCGGCGCAATCGACATGCTTATGCTGTCTCGACGTGCGTCCGATGCCATCCCCTTGCACGCAGCCCCTTCGAAGCGCAGTCTGTTGATCTAAAGCAATAGGCTCAGGCCCATCGGGCCGGGTTAACAAGGGTGGCGGCATGTTCTTCGTACGACAGGGGCCATTGTGGTTTCGGCTGACCACGGGCGCCTTGGTCGCCTGGGCGCTCATCGGCTGCTTCATGTTCCTGCAACAGGTGCGGCTCGGCGCCGACGCCATGGGGAGGGCGAGTGCCTATGACCGGGCACTCTATGCGGCCCTGCCCAACTGGTACGTTCCGCTGTTCGCCGTCGCGGTGCTGGCCGGACTGATCGGCGCCGTGCTGCTGTTCATGCGCCGTGCCAGCGCCCGCCCGTTCCTGATCGCATCGCTGGGTGCCACGATCGTGCAGTTCGGCTGGCTGTTCGCATCGACCGATATCGTCGCGCGCAAGGGCGCCGGCGAAACGCTCGGATTGCCCCTGGTTGTCGTCGAGATCGCGGCGTTCACGCTCTGGCTCGTCGGCCATGCCCGGCAGAAGGGATGGGCGGTTTGATCGCCCCCGGGCCGATGATCCGAAGGCTGGGCGAGCCCCGACGCGCGCGCTACTAGCATCGCCATGTCCACGACCTACACCCTCGACACCGCGACGAGTCGCGCAAACCCCACGCCGGCCCCGCTGAAGCGGCTGACGATCCCCGCGATCCGCCGCCAGAAGGGCAAGACGCCGCTCGTCATGCTCACCGCCTACACCGTGCGTACGGCGCAACTGCTCGATCCGCATTGCGACATGCTGCTCGTCGGCGACAGTCTGGGGCAGGTGATCTACGGCTTGCCGTCGACCGTGCCCGTCACGCTGGAGATGATGGCCGCCCACGGCGCGGCGGTGGTGCGGGGCAGCTATCACGCGGTCGTCGTCATCGACATGCCGTTCGGCAGCTATGAGGCGTCGCCCGAAAAGGCGTTCGAGAGCGCGGCGTTCTTGCTCAAGCAGACCGGCGCGGCGGCGGTAAAGCTCGAAGGCGGCACCGCGATGGCGCCGACCGTCAAGTTCCTCACCGAGCGCGGCATTCCGGTGATGGGTCATGTCGGCCTCACCCCGCAGGCGGTGAACGTGCTCGGGGGCTACGGCGCCCGCGGTCGCACGCCCGAGGAAGCCGCCAAGATCGTCGCCGACGCGCAGGGCATCGCCGAGGCAGGCGCCTTCGCGCTGGTGATCGAGGGCGTGGTCGAACCGATCGCGATCGAGATCACCAACACCATCGCGTGCCCGACGATCGGCATCGGTGCCTCGGCGCAGTGCGACGGCCAGGTGCTGGTAACCGAGGACATGCTCGGCATGTTCGAGCGTACCGCGAAGTTCGTGAAGCGGTTCGCCGACATCGCCGACACCATTTCGTCCGCGACGCAGACCTATGCCGACGATGTCCGATCGCGCTCATTCCCGGGGCCCGAGCAGGTCTACGTGCCCAAGGATTGATCCGCTTCCGTTTCGGTCCCGGCGCGGCTAAGGTCCGCGCCGTCCATCCCCCCAATATTCCGGAGTTGTCCTTGGCCCTCCCGCCGAAAACCGATGAAGCATTCCTGCGCGAGGTCGACGAAGAACTCCGTCGCGACAAACTCGCCGGATTCTGGACGAACTGGGGTATCTGGGTCGCGATCGGCGTCGTCGCCGCGCTCGCCGCACTCGCTGGCTTCCTGTACTGGCAGCATCACAATGGCGAGGCTGCCGGCGTCGAGGGTGAGCAGCTTCAGGCCGCCTACGACTCGCTCGGCGCCAACAATGCCGCGGCCGCGGCCAAGCCGCTTGCCGAACTCGCCAAGTCGAACCGCGACGGCTACCGTGCGCTCGCGCTGTTCACGCAGGCCGACGTGCTGCTCCAGAAAGACGACCTGAAGGGCGCCGCGGCCAAGCTCGGTGCGATCGCCGCTGATACGTCGCTGGCCAAGCCGTTCCGCGATCTCGCACTCGTTCGCCAGACGTCGGCCGAGTTCGACACGCTGAAGCCGCAGGTCATCGTCGAGCGGCTTCGTCCGCTCGCTGTTCCCGGTGGTCCGTGGCTCGGCAGCGCGGGTGAGATGGTCGCGATCTCCTATCTCCGCATGAACCAGCGTCAGCAGGCGGGGACGTTGTTCGGCCAGATCGCGCGCGATACCGGCGTGCCGGAGACGATCCGTCAACGCGCGGTTCAGATGGCCGGCGTACTGGGTGTGGACGCTGTTGCCAGCACGGGCGCTACTGCCAGGGTGATCACTCCGGCTGCATCAAACGAGGATACCAAGGCGCAATGATGAAGACATATCGGGTGACGGTCGCCGTCGCCGCGCTCGTGGCGCTCAGCGGTTGCGGAATCTTCAAGGGTGGCGTGAAGAAGACGCCGACCGTCGGCGACCGCGTCTCCATTCTGGTCTCGGAGAACGAGGTCGAGACCGACAAGACGATCGCCGACGTTCAGGTCCTGCTGCCCGCCCCCGCCGTCAACGACGCCTGGACCCAGCCCGGCGGCAACCCGGCGAAGTCGATGGGCCAGCTCGCGCTCGGCGATCAGCCCCAGCGGGCGTGGCAGGCCTCGATCGACGGCGGCTCGAACCGCCAGCGGCTCGGCGCGGCACCAGTCGTTGCGGACAACAAGCTGTTCGTGACCGATGTCACCGCGACGGTCCATGCGTTTGCCGCCGATACCGGTGCTGCGCTCTGGAGCGCGGGCATTACCGAGGGCAAGCTGAACAGTGCGGCACGCTTCGGCGGCGGGGTCAGCTATGACGACGGCAAGCTGTATGCCACCGACGGTGTCGGTGACGTCGTCGCGATGAATGCGGCCGACGGCGCGATCCTGTGGCGGGCCAAGCCCGGTGCACCGCTGCGTGGCTCGCCGACCGTCGCGAACGGCGCGGTGTACGTCCTGACGCAGGACAATCAGGTGTTCTCGCTCAACCAGGCCGACGGCAAGGTTCAGTGGGTCCAGTCGGGCACGCTCGAAACGCAGGGCGTGTTCGGCGTCGCGGCCCCCGCGGTCAGCCAGGGCACCGTGGTCGCCGGCTTCTCCAGCGGCGAACTCAGCGCCTATCGCTACGAGAATGGCCGTATCCTCTGGCAGGACGCGCTGTCGCGCACCTCGGTCACCACCTCGGTGTCGAGCCTGTCGGACATCGATGCCGCACCGGTGATCGACGGCGGCCGCGTCTATGCGGTCGGGCAGGGTGGCCGCATGGTCGCGCTCGAGCTGTCGACCGGCCAGCGCCTGTGGGAGCAGAACTTCGCGGGTATCTCGACGCCGTGGATCGCGGGCGAATGGCTGTTCGTGGTCACCGACGACGCACGCCTGGTCTGCCTGTCGCGCTCGAACGGCAAGGCCCGCTGGATCGCCCAGCTGCCCCGCTTCCAGAACGAGAAGAAGCGCAGCAACGCGATCACGTGGTTCGGTCCTATCCTCGCCGGCAACCGCCTGGTCCTCACCAACTCGCGCGGCGAGATCAATTTCGTCTCGCCGACCGACGGCACGGTGAGTTCGACGATCGAGACGAAGACGCCGTTCTCACTGCCCCCGATCGTGGCCAACTCGACGCTCTACACGCTCGACCAGAAGGGCAAGGTCACCGCCTACAGGTGAAGTCGAATCCCTCTCCCCGCCGGGGAGAGGGAAGGGGCCCGCCGCGCTTGCGGTGGGAAGGGTGAGGGGATTGAGGCTCGGGAGCCGGCCCAAACTCCCCCTCACCCTTCCGTTGCCTACGGCTCCTCCCTCCCTCTCCCCAGAGGGGCGAGGGACATAGGTGACCTTTGCCGCGACACGCGCTAAGGGCACGCCATGTCCAAACTCCCCGTGGTCGCGATCGTCGGCCGCCCAAATGTCGGCAAGTCGACCCTGTTCAACCGCCTCGTCGGCAAGAAGCTCGCGCTGGTCGACGACCGGCCCGGCGTCACGCGTGATCGACGCGAGGGCGACGCGTCGCTGATCGGCCTCGAATTCCGCATCATTGACACCGCCGGCTACGAGGATCACGACGCGCAGACGCTCCCCGGCCGGATGCGCCAGCAGACCGAGGCGGCCGTCGCGCAGGCCGACGTCGCGCTGTTCCTGTTCGACGCACGCGCCGGGATCGTGCCGCTCGACGAGGAGATCGCCCGCTGGCTCCGCACCGCCGACGTCCCCGTCCTCCTCGTCGCCAACAAGGCCGAGGGCCGCGCGGGCGAAGACGGCATTCTCGAATCATTGGCGCTCGGCTTCGGCGACCCGGTCCAGCTCTCGGCCGAGCACGGCGAAGGCATGGGTGACCTGTTCGAGGGCCTGCTCCCGCTGCTCGAAGGCAAGGAAGAGCCCCCCGAGGAACAGCCCGACAACGAATATGAAGGGCCGTTGAAGCTCGCGATCGTCGGCCGTCCGAACGCGGGCAAGTCGACGCTCGTCAACCGCATTCTCGGCGAAGACCGCATGATCACCGGCCCCGAAGCCGGCATCACCCGCGATTCGATCAGCGTAGACTACGACTGGCACCCGACCGGCGGCGAAGCGCGGAAAGTCCGCCTGATCGACACCGCCGGCATGCGCAAGCGCGCCAAGGTGCAGGACAAGCTCGAGAAGATGTCGGTCGAGGACGCGCTCCACGCAGTCGATTTCGCCGAGGTCGTCGTGCTGCTGCTCGACGCCACGCTCGGCCTGGAGGCGCAGGATCTCCGTATCGCTGACAAGGTGCTGCAGGAGGGCCGTGCGCTCGTCATCGCGCTGAACAAATGGGACATCGCCGAAAGCGCGTCGTCGCTGTTCAACGGCGTCAAGCGCGCGCTCGAGGACGGCCTGTCCCAGGTCAAGGGCGTCACCGTGATGACCGTGTCCGGCGCGACCGGTAAGGGCATCGACCAGTTGCTCCAGGCCTGTTTCGACACCCGCGACGCGTGGTCGAAGCGGGTCGGCACCGGCGAGCTCAACCGTTGGTTCGAGCGTGCGATCGAGGCGACTCCGCCGCCGGCCCCCGGCGGCAAGCGAATCAAGATGCGCTACGTCACGCAGGTCAAGACTCGCCCGCCCAGCTTCGTCATCTTCGGCACGCGCGTCGATCAGCTACCGGCCAGCTACGAGCGCTATCTGGTCAATTCGATGCGCAAGGATCTGGGCTTCGGCGCAGTGCCGGTGCGGCTGATGTTCCGCGCGCCGAAAAATCCGTACGATGACAACGGCAGGGGCGGCGGCGGCAGCTAGGCGGTCGTGTCCGGCGTGGTGCGTATCGATGCCAGGGGCATGCGCTGCCCCTGGCCCGCGGTGCGACTCGCGCGTGCGTTACGAGACGGCACGCCGAAGATCGAGGTGTTGGCGGACGATCCGCAGGCACCGGCCGAAATCGCCGCGGTCGCCGAGTCTGCCGGTGCGACGATAGAAATCATTTTGGATGAATTTTACCGGACCTTTGTCGTAACTTGTCGGTAGTATGACAACACTGCGTTTACCTCAGGGGGGTAAAATGCGGGGTAAATATTCATGGCGCTATTGCTGAACGGGAGAAGGCGACAGTGTCGTTCGAAGGAAGCACCTTGATCAACTGGCCGGCATATTCGCAGGCGCGGAGTGAACTGGGTGCGGGATTTGTCCGTATCCTGGGCTATTTTCGTGAGGACGGCGTGAAGTCGGTCGCCGCAATCGAGGCGGCGATGCGGTCGCTCAATGCGGCGGCGATGGTAATCCCGGCGCATACGCTGAAGGGCGAAGCGCGGCAGTTCGGGGCGGAACCGCTGGCGGACCTTGCCGAGGCGATCGAAGTCATCGCGCGCGATTGTGTCGAGAAGCAGGATACGCCCGAGGAAGCGCTCGAGCACATCGTCCAGTTGCGGCCGCTGTTCGTCGAGACGCTGACGTTGCTGGAGCGCGAAGCCAACCCGATCGTGGCGCGCAAGCCTGCCGCCGGCGGCTTTGGTCGTCGTGCGATCCCGACCGGGTTCGGTGAAGACTAAGGAAACTCGGTCCTCCCCCGCCAGGGGGGGTGGCAGGCGTCAGCCTGACGGAGGGGCGGTAAGCGAAACCGCTGTTCCGCGTCCTCCCCCTCCGTCACCTTCGGCGACACCTCTCCTTGGCGGGGGAGGATTAAGTCTTGCAGGCGACTCCGGATCACCGGCGTCGCCCGTCGATCACCCCTTCAGATAAGGCGCCGCGCCGGCCTTGGGCGAATCATGCTCCGAGATCGAGTTCAGCTGGATGTAGTTGTGGATCCCCATCCGCGCGATCATCTCGAACTGGCGTTCGAGCGTGTCGACATGCTCTTCCTCGCTGGCGAGGATGCGCGCGAACAGGTCGCGGCTGATGTAATCCTTGACCTCCTCGCAGTACGAGATCGCGCCCTTGAGCTGGACAGTGGCCTCGACTTCGAGCGCCAGATCCGACTTCAAAACCTCCTCGACGGTCTCGCCGATGCGGAGGCGGCCGAGCAGCTGGAAGTTCGGCAGGCCATCGAGAAACAGGATGCGCTCCGACAGCCAGTCGGCGTGTTTCATCTCGTCGATCGATTCCATCCGCTCGTATTGGGCGAGCTTGTAGACGCCCCAATGCTCGAGCATCCGGTAATGGAGCCAATATTGGTTGACCGCGGTCAGCTCGTTCTTGAGCGCCTCGTTCAGGAATTCGATTACTTGGGGGTCGCCGCGCATGGCCATATCTCCGTCACCTCTGGGGAGCATGTAGCGGGCTGACACAGATTAGCACAACCCCCAAAAATGGCGGTTTTCCGGGCTTTCTTAGCTGTTGCGACGCTTATGCAGCGGCGCGTTCCTCGTCGATAATCGCTCGCGCTATCGATGTGCACTGCCCGCATTTGGGTTTTCGGCCCATCGAGCGGAAGGCCTGACACGGTGTAGTGCAACCGCCGCGTGCGCAGTTGCGAACGTCGGATTCTCGTATGGCATTGCAAACGCAGACGACCATGGGAACTCCCTAGCTGTAAGCACGGGATACGGATAATGCGAACCACTCGCAAGCTGTTTTGCGTCTTATTCGCAACTAGTCCGATCGGTTCGTCGTGAACGCCGAACCGCGCATCGGCTGCCACGCGAATCGCGACAGGCTGCGCCACAGCCATTCGAGCGGACCATAGCGGAAGCGATCGAGCCAGGGCTTCGACCATAGGAGCATCAGCAGGCAGATCGGTGCGACCACGAGATAGAGCTGGGCTCGCGACAGTGCGCCGTACAGCCCGAACCCATATCCATAGAACAGCGTGGTGCAGAGGACTGTCGTGCCGAGATAGTTGGAGAACGCCATTCGACCTGCCGCCGCAACTCGGGTCGTCAGCCAGCCGCCGGGCTGTGCGAGCAGGATGATTGCCGCGGCGGACCCCATGATCGTCAATGGCCGAAGCGGGGTTGCGAGCGCGAGCCATGACAGCGCGACATAGCGCGCGTCGAATCCGTGGGCGATGTCGAACGCCGCGATGGCCGCAGAGCCTATCCAGCCGAGTCCGATCCCAATGACCGCAATCACGGTGTAGCGTCGCCGCGACCAATCCCCCGTCAGGAACCCCGATCGCAGCCCCGCCATGCCGAACAGCATGAAGCCTAGCGTCTCCGGACCAGTGGCGGTGAGGGACGTGATCGGCCCAGCGGCGTGCGTCCAGCGCCACGCGACCAGATCGCGCCATCCGCCATGACCGATGGCAAGTTCGCGGGTGACGGAGGCGGGGGAGGGCTGGCCGAATTGATCCGCCAACAGCTGCCAGTTCGTGATTACGCGCGCCGTTGCGCCCGGCCGGTGCGCGGCGCCGTGGAGGTCGAACGTGTAGGCGACGAGCGTCGTCAGCTCGACCGTCTGGAACGCGATGCAGGCGAGCCCGACGCCGATCAGCCAGCGCACCGGCAACCGCGCGAACATGTACGCAATCGCGCCGACCAGTGCGTAGTGCGCGAGGATGTCGCCCCACCACAGCAGGTATAAATGCGCGATGCCGAACACGAACAGCCATGCCATCCGGCGGAGGTGGACGGTCGCCGGGTCTTCGCCGCTCGCCTCCGCCCGGTCGAGCACCAGTAGCATCGACGCGCCGAACAGGAACGAGAACAACCCGCGCATCTTGCCGTCGATAACGATGAAGGTCGTGGTCCAGGCGATCAGGTCTGGCGTGCTCGGCGCGCCCATCGAGGCGGGGGTCATGTAGGCGAATTCGGGGAAGCCGAATGCGGCGATGTTTGAGGCGAGGATGCCCATGACGGCAACGCCCCGGGTGAGGTCCAGCGTCGCGATTCTCGTGGGGGCGGGGGTCATGCGGGCAGAGTGAAGTATAGGAAGTGTAGACGCTCGCGCAGCGTTTCGTGGGAGTGTCGTATCGCTTGGGATAAGCCGATTTCGACGGCGAGCATGCTGCTGACGGCGCCTCCGCGGACGAGGTCGAGCGTGGCGGTTCTGGCGGGGGCAGAGGGCTTGCGGGAAAAGTGAAGTATAGGAAGTGCAGACGCTCGCGCAGCATTTCCGTGAGGTCGTCGTACACGCTGGAAGACGACATGATCGCGCTCGGCGCCGCTGCGGTAGTGGCGGCCTCGGCTGGGCCGGCCCGACACAGGTGGTGCTTGGTCTACGCTCGAATCCGGTCGATGCGTCTTGGTAGCGCTGTAGGCGTGGAATGCTTCGATCATCGTCCGACGCTGGCATATCGCAGTTGTGTAGGACAGTCTGTCTTGACGGGCATCTAGGCGTCAGATGCCTCGCGGCTTGGTGCGTCGGCCACCCGGCATGTCATCTGCTTGACCTGTCGTCCCTGCACAATACCCCGCCGTATCTCGCCTGTTGTCCTCTTCGGCTGTCGCCCCCGAAGCCGATCCGCCCCCGTCGCTCCAGCGAACGCTGGGGTATTCCCGTTGGCTGGCGCTGTGGTCCGGTGCGTGAGATCCCAGCTTTCGCTGGGATGACGGATAGGGCGAGGTTGCTGCGTCCTACTTGAGCTTGATCGAACGACATCTCTCCGCTCCTTGTTCTCCCGCGAAGGCGGGAGCCCAGTCTGGGTCCCCGCCTTTGCGGGGAAACAAGCTATGGTTTGGAGCTATCCCGCTTTAAATCCACCACCCCGGCGGAGGCCAGGGCCCAATTGGGGGACGGTCGGGGCTGCGGGCAGCGCTTCGTTACTGCGGCTATCCCAATTGGGCCCCGGCCTTCGCCGGGGTAGTTTCTTTCAGGATCGAGCGCTTCGGTTTTACTCGCTCCCGACTCCATCACGCCAGCGCCGCGTCGACCCCCATAAGCTTCGGGAAGAACCCCTCGTGCGCGGTCCGCAGTGTGTCGAGCGCGATCACGTCGTCGCGGTCGGGGCGTTCGAAGATCAGGCGCTTGCCGCCGGTGCGACCCAAGGGTTCGGCTTCGACGTCCGCCGCATGCGCGGCGCCGAGGAAGTCGAGCAGCGAATGGTCGTCGACGGTGACGATGTAGACGCCCTGGTCCTCCGCAAAGAACGAGCGCGCGCAGTCGAAGGGCTGCTTCCGGTCGATCATCGCGCCGATCCCGCCGGCCAGCGCCATCTCGGCCAGCGTCACCGCGATGCCGCCATCGGAGACGTCGTGGACCGCGGTCAGCTGGCCCAGCGCGATCGCTTCGCGGATCAGGTCGCCGACGCGACGCTCCGCAGCGAGATCGACCGGCGGCGGCGGGCCCGCGTCGAGCTGCTCCCGGCCATGGCACTCACGCAGCCAGAGCGACTGGCCGAGATGGCCACCGCGCGTGCCGACCGCGAGGATGATGTCGCCCGAGCCCTTGAACGCGATCGTCGCATTCTTCTGCCAGTCGGCGAGCAACCCGATCGCGCCGATCGCCGGGGTCGGCAGGATCGCGGAGCCGCCGCCCGTCGCCTTCGATTCATTGTAGAGCGAGACGTTGCCCGACACGATCGGGAAGTCGAGCGCGATGCAGGCGTCGCTCATGCCTTCGAGGCAGCCGACGATCTGGCCCATGATCTCGGGGCGCTGCGGGTTGGCGAAGTTGAGGCAATTGGTGACGGCGAGCGGCAGCGCGCCGACCGCGGTGAGGTTGCGCCACGCTTCGGCGACCGCCTGCTTGCCGCCCTCGACCGGGTCGGCGAAACAGTACCGCGGGGTGCAGTCGGTGGTCATCGCCAGCGCCTTCTGCGTGCCGTGGACGCGGACGACCGCGGCGTCGCCACCGGGGCGCTGCACCGTGTCGGCGCCGACCATGTGGTCGTACTGCTCCCAGATCCAGCGGCGCGAGGCGACGTCGGGCGAGCCCATCAGCGTGAGCAGGTCGGCGGCGATGTCGCTGCTGTGCGGCGCGTTGGCGAGCGGCGCGGGCTTCGGCGTCGGGACGTGCGGGCGGTCGTAGAGCGGGGCTTCGTCGGCGAGCGGCCCGAGCGGGATGTCGCAGACGGTCTCGCCCTTGAACGTCAGCACCATGCGGCCGGTGTCGGTGACGCGGCCGATCACCGCGAAATCGAGCTCCCACTTCTTGAAGATCGCCTCGGCCTCGGCTTCGCGGCCGGGCTTGAGGACCATCAGCATGCGCTCCTGCGATTCCGAGAGCATCATCTCGTACGGCGTCATGCCGGTCTCGCGCTGCGGCACGTCGTCCATCGTCAGCTCGATGCCGACGCCGCCCTTCGACGCCATTTCCACGGCCGAAGACGTGAGACCGGCGGCGCCCATGTCCTGGATCGCGACGATGACGTCGGTCGCCATCAACTCGAGGCAGGCTTCGATCAGCAGCTTCTCGGTGAACGGATCGCCGACCTGGACGGTCGGGCGCTTGGCGTCCGAATCCTCGCCGAAATCGGCCGAGGCCATCGTCGCGCCGTGGATGCCGTCGCGGCCGGTCTTGCTGCCGACATAGACGATCGGATTGCCGATACCGCTGGCGGCCGAATAGAAGATCTTGTCCTGGTAGGCGATCCCGACGGTCATCGCGTTGACCAGGATGTTGCCGTCGTACGCGCTGTGGAAGTTCACTTCGCCGCCGACGGTCGGGACGCCGACGCAATTGCCGTAGCCGCCGATGCCGTGGACCACGCCCGAGATCAGGTGGCGCATCTTGGGGTGATCGGGGCGGCCGAAGCGGAGCGCGTTGAGGTTGGCGATCGGCCGCGCGCCCATCGTGAAGACGTCGCGCAGGATGCCGCCGACGCCGGTCGCCGCGCCCTGATAGGGCTCGATGTAGGAGGGGTGGTTGTGGCTCTCCATCTTGAAGATCGCCGCCTGATTGTCACCGATGTCGACGACGCCGGCGTTCTCGCCCGGGCCGCAGATGACGCGCGGGCCCTTGGTGGGGAGCTTCATCAGGTGGATCTTGCTAGATTTGTAGCTGCAATGCTCGGACCACATGACCGAGAAGATACCGAGCTCGACCATGTTCGGCTCGCGGCCGATGGCGCGCAGGACGCGCTCATATTCTTCGGGGGACAGGCCGTGGTCGGCGACGATCTGCGGTGTGATCTCGGTCATGGGGCGGGCTTTAGCGGGGTGGGGAGCGTCCGTCACCTGTGCGAACCACCACAATGTGGTTTGGGACCGTAATTCCCCCGATTTATGGCTTGGCGGCGCGCAACGTTTCGTTGATCCGCGACTGCCAGCCGGGTCCGCTCGCGCGAAACCTTTCGAGCACGTCGTTGTCTAGCCGGAGGGATACGAGCGACTTGCGTGAGGTTACGGAGCCCTTTGGCCGGCCGCGCGACTTGCTGCCGTTCGGAAAGGCCGCTGCCAATTCCGGGAAGTCTGCGATCGGCCGTGCCCGCGCAAAATCGGCTTCGGTCCATTCGGGATTGCCCTCGTCGAATACGACCTCCGGGGTATCACCAGCCATGACGGCGCAACTCCTTCGCATGGGCGCGGCGCAGGTGGGTTTAAACGAAAGCGTCGTTCGTTGCCATGTGCCGGGCCGGCCCCTCCAGATCCCGTCATCCTGACGAAAGTCAGGATCCAGGGTAACCGAGTGCGGAGCCTTGTGGCTCTGCGTCCTGACTTTCGTCAGGATGACGGTGGGGAGAGAGTGCCGCGGTGAATGATCGGCCATAGGGCAGAGCCGCGGTTTGCAACGCCCGCTGATCGCCGTATCAACCGTAGGGCGGTTGCGTGTAGCCCTTGGGGCTCAGCGTAAAGATGTCGCAACCCGTCTCGGTGATCCCGATCGAATGCTCGAACTGCGCGGACAGCGAGCGATCGCGCGTGACTGCCGTCCAGCCGTCGTCGAGCAGCTTCACGTCGGGGCGACCGATGTTGATCATCGGCTCGATCGTGAAGATCATGCCGGGGCGAAGCTCGGGGCCGGTGCCGGGCTTGCCGACATGGACGACTTCGGGGGCGTCGTGGAACAGGCGGCCGACGCCGTGGCCGCAGAAATCGCGGACTACGCCGTAACGGTGCTTTTCCGCGTGCCGCTGGATCGCGTTGGCGACGTCGCCCATGCGGTTGCCGGGCTTGGCGTGCTCGATGCCGATCATCAAGCATTCATAGGTGACTTCGACAAGGCGGCGCGCCTTGATCGGCACGTCGCCGATCAGGTACATCCGGCTCGTGTCGCCGTGCCAGCCGTCGAGCAAGGGCGTGACGTCGACGTTGACGATATCGCCCGATTTCAGCGTCTTCTCGCTCGGAATGCCGTGGCAGACGACGTGGTTGATCGAGATGCAGACGCTGTGCGTGTAGCCGCGATAGCCGAGCGTCGCGGGGACGCCGCCGCCGGCAACGATGAAGTCGTAGATCAGCCGGTCGATCTCGGCGGTGGTCACGCCCGGCACCATGTGCGGGACGATCATGTCGAGCGTCTCGGCGGCGAGTTGCCCTGCCTTCATCATGCCGGCGAACGCGGCGGTGCCGTGGAGCTTGATGGCGCCGGTGCGTGCGTCGGGCTGGTCCGAGGTGACGGTTACATATTCGGTCATGCCGCGCGATATAGCGTGGCGGGCGCGGTTTTGCGAGGCTATGCGAGGGGCATGACAGAGGAACGCATCTGGACGGCCGCGCTGACGATCATCGGCGACGAGATCCTGTCGGGCCGCACGCAGGACAAGAACGTCGCGCAGATCGCGGCCTGGCTCAACGTGCAGGGCATCCGCTTGGCCGAAGTGCGCGTGGTCGCCGACAAGACCGAGGCGATCGTCGAGGCGGTCAACATCCTGCGCGCGCGGAACGATTACCTGTTCACGACCGGCGGGATCGGGCCGACTCACGACGACATCACCGTGGACGCGATCGCCGAGGCGCTGGGCGTCGCGGTCGAGCATCATCCGCGCGCGATGGCGGTGCTGGAGGCGTACTACGCGACGCGCGGCGGGCTGACCGAGGCGCGGGCGCGGATGGCGCGGGTGCCGGTCGGGGCGGACCTGATCGACAACAAGGTGTCGGGCGCGCCGGGGATCCGGATCGGCAACATCTTCATCATGGCGGGGGTGCCGCACATTACGGCTGGGATGCTCGATGCTCTGACGGGCACGCTTGAGGGCGGGCGTCCAGTGGTGTCGAAGACGATCGGTTGCTGGGTCGCGGAGAGCGAGGTCGCCGACCTGTTGCGCGATGCCGAGAAGACGCATGAGGGCGTAGCGATCGGCAGCTATCCGTTCTTTCGCGATGGGAAGACGGGCGCGAACTTCGTGGTGCGGAGTTCGAACGAGGCGTTGGTCGATCGCTGCCTCGCGGACCTGACGCGCGACCTCGAAGCGACCGGCCGGATCGTCACCGCGCAGGGCATCTAGGCTCTTTAATTATCCTCCCCCGCCAGGGGGAGGTGGCGCGTAGCGACGGAGGGGGAGGGGGCGACAACCTCTGTTGCGTGTCCGCCCCCTCCGTCCGGCAAGTGCCAGCTACCCCCCCCGGGGGGAAGGATCAGAAGTTCACGCGCCCCATTCCGGGCCTTCCGGATCGGGATAGAACGCGTCCGGATCGAAGGGCGCCGCGCGGCCGCGCGACCGGGCTGCCAATTCTCCCTCCACCAGATCCGGCAATGCCGGTACACCGCCGCCGAAACGGATGCGGACATAGCCCATGCTGCCGACCAGCGCCTGGAACACCACGGCATGCTCCTCCTGCTGCATCCGCCGTCCGATCAGCGGCGCGCGCTCGGCGGAAACATATCCCACCTGCACACCCCGCGCGCTGAACACGGCGACGGCGTTGGCATCATGCGGATTCTTCGACTCGCGGCGCAGCTCGACCGGCTCGCCGGGGGCACAGACCAGCAACTCCATACGGCGGTTGCTTTTGCTGCGGTCCGCGTTGGGAAAGTCGATGCCGACCACGCTGAGCGTCAATTCGTCCATGCCGCACGCTAGGCGCGTCACGCGAAGATCGAAAGTATCGGAGCGGTCCAGCGCGAAATCTCATCGTCGCCGCGTTCCCCAGGGCGCTTCATCGTCGCTATGCGACGGCAGCACGGGGTGTATCGAATCAGGATAGGCGTAGAAGTTGTTGCCGCTAAGGCATTGAAAAAGGGGGCGACATCGAAATGTCGCCCCACCGACTTAGTTGCTGTCGGAGTTGTCGTCGCCACCGTCGATCGCCATGTACAGACCGCCACCGACGGCGACGGCTGCGAGTGCGACGATCAGCAGACCGGCGCCCGAGACCTTGCTGTCTTCGGTCGTCGACGTGCCGGCGCGGACCGACTTTGCGGCCGAAACGGTAGCAGCTGCGTTGGCGGCAACTGGCATCGCTGCGGCGGCGATTGCGGATACGGCGAGAATGAATTTACGCATTTAGAAAACTCCCTTTTTACACGAAACACTAGACTATAAGCTTTGGGCAAAACAGTGAAGAACTAATTAATATTGCCACGGGTATTGCTGGCCGGCGTTGTATTTTGGTCGCGCTATCGCCGGGTCGTTGGGTCATCGCCCCGCCGCCGCGTGCCCTTTCGAGCCGGCCCGTTCGAGCCAGCGGTCGAGGACGAGAACGGCCGGGCCTTCGCACCCTTGCCCCAGGCCTTGTTCGGCTGCGCACCCATCACGAACCGCAATTCGCCACCCTGCCGGATCTCGTCGTCGCGCAGATAGCTGCGGGTGAGGGGCGTGCCGTTCAGCGTGACCGACCGGATATACGGGTTCGCATCCGACAGATTGTCCGTCCGGATCGCGAACTGCTTGCCGCTGGGCAGCGCCAGCGTCGCCTGCGACAGGAACGGGCGGCCGATGACATATTCGTTCGATCCAGGGGCAACCGGGTAGAAACCGAGCGCCGTAAAGACGAGCCATGCGGACATCTGGCCGAGGTCGTCGTTGCCGCTCAGCCCCTCGGGCTTGGCGCCATATTGGCTCGCGACGATCTGCCCGAGCCGTTCCTGCGTTCGCCACGGCGCACCGGCGTAGTTGTAGAGATAGGCGACGTGGTGGCTCGGCTCGTTGCCGTGGATATATTGGCCGATCAGCCCGGCGATATCCTCCGCATGGCTGTAATCGACCTTCGAATTGTCGAACTCGAACATCGCGTCGAGCTTTTTCACGGTCTTCGCGTCGCCGCCGAGCAGCCGGAACAGCCCCGCCTGATCCTGCGGCACGAACCAGCTATATTGCCACGCATTGCCCTCGGTATAATCCGAGCCATAGTTGATCGCGGTCGGATCGAACGGTGTGCGGAACGCGCCGTTCGCGAGCCTTGCGCGCAGCCAACCGGTTTTCGCGTCGAAGCTGTTGCGCCAATTGCCTGCGCGCTTCTCGAACCGCTCGGCGATCTCGGTCTTGCCCATGCGGCGCGCCATTCGCGCGATCGTCCAGTCGTCATAGGCATATTCGACCGTCTTAGATGCGGCCTCCGGCTCCTTGTCGATCGGGACGTAGCCGCGCTGGATATACTCGCCGAGTCCGCCATAGGAGGCGCGATCGGCGCTCGCGACCATCGCCTGCAACGCGGCGTCCGCGTCGAAGCCGCCGATGCCCTTCATATACGCGTCGGCAATGACAGGGACCGCGTGATAGCCGATCATAGTCCACGTCTCGCGCCCGGCGAATTGCCAGACCGGCAGGATGCCGTCGGGGCTATGCCGCTGGCTGGCGATCAGCGAGCGGACGATATCGGTATTGGTCTTCTCCGGCTGGATCAGCGTCAGCAGCGGGTGTTCGGCGCGGAACGTGTCCCATAGCGAGAAGGTCGAGCGGACCGTGAAGCCGTCGGCCTGATGCACCTGATCGTCGGGCCCGCGATACCGCCCGTCGCTGTCGCTCCAGACGCTCGGCGCGAGGAGGCTGTGATACAGCGCGGTCGCGAAGATCCGGCGCATCGGGGCCGCGGCCTCGAACTTGACCGCGCCCAGCGCAGTATCCCAGTCGCCCTGCGTCTTGGTGCGGACCGCGTCGAAGCCGCCGGGCTCGCTGTCCAGATTGGCGAGCGCTCCGGCCTCGTCGACCCCCGATATCCCGACCTTCACTTCGAGCGGAGCATCGAGTTGACCGAAATCGAGCCGCGCTTCGAGTGCCTGGCCGAGTTTCTCCGCCAACGCATCGCTGCCACGGCCCGGCCCTTGGAAACCCTTGTACGCGATGTCCTTCTCACGGTTGACCAGCGCGTGGCCGACCAGCGGCGCGGAGAACCGCATCGCGAAGTAGAGTTTGCGCCCGGGCGCCCAGCCGCGCGTCTCGCGGAAGCCGGTGAGCACGCCGTCGTCCCGCATGTGCAGCCCCGACCACAGGATCTTGCCGGGGTAATTATAGAGCGAAGACCGCAAATCGACCACGATATGCGCGGCCTTGCCCTTGGGAAAGCTGTAGCGATGCACGCCGATCCGCGTGCCCGCGGTCATTTCCGCACGCACGCCTGGACCGTCCAGCGTGACAGCGTAATAGCCCGGCTTGGCGACCTCGGTGGCGTGCGAAAAGCGCGAGCGATAGCCGGGTGCAGCGGGCGTGCCGGGGTCCATCGGCACGCTGTCGCCCGACACCGGCATGACGAGGATATCGCCGAGATCGGAATGCCCCGCGCCCGAGAAATGCGTGTGGCTGAACCCCTCGATCGTCGGGTCGTCATAGCGGTAGCCGGCGGCGTGGCCATAGCAGGTGCGGATCACGCAGGACGTATCGGTATCCGGCGACAACTGGACCATGCCGAACGGTGCGACCGCGCCTGGGAACGTGTGCCCTTCGCCGCCGGTGCCGATGAACGGATCAACCGCATCGCTCGGTTTGGCGCCATCCTGTGCGAACGCAGGGCCGGTGAGGATCGTGGTGAACAGCGCACCCATGAGGCACGATCGCGTGAAGATGGACATCGAGGTCACCCGTTCGGAGGGAAATAGGCGGGGGAGCTTGCCGGGTGCCAGATGAACCATGTCGCGCACATCCCCTCTATTCGTTCGGTCGTCAGACTGGCTTCATCGCCAGCTCTTGCGCAACCGCAGAAGTGGATTAGAACATCAAATTGGATAATTCAAACGAACAGTTTGGAAGCGGGGGGATGCAGAACATGGTCTTCGGATCGGGGCGATATGCCGCGTATACACCGGATGCGAATAGTGCGCGCTTGCCAAGCCTTCGCAATCGCGGGATCACTTCGCCGCCAGCATCGAAGTCGCGACGTCGCGACGGACGGCGGCTTCGTCTTCTGTTCTCCAGCATGGATGATCGGTCCGCATGACTCTTCAAACGCCGCCGCGTCTGTCGGGGACCAACCTCGAGCGTGCCGCCGATCACAACCAGCGCGTGACGCTGCATGCCATTCGCCTCGGCGGATCGCTGACGCGGATCGACCTCGCGCGGATCACCGGGCTGACCGGGCCGGCGATCGCCAACATCACGCGGCGGCTGTTGCAGGAAGGGATGATCGAGGAGGCCGGCCAGCGTCGCGGTGGACGCGGCCAGCCGCCGACCAAACTCGTCGTTCGGGCCGACGCGTGCTACTCGATCGGCGTCAATATCGACCGCGACCATATCACGATCGTGCTGGTCGATTTCCTCGCGCAGATCCTCGCGCGCAAGTCGATCGAGATCAGCTTCGCGCTGCCCGACGACGTTCGCGATCTTTTCCGGCGCTCGGTGCGCCAGATGCTGAAAACCGCGAAGGTCGATCCCGCCAAGCTGGTCGGCATCGGCGTCGCGCGGCCGGATGATCTTGCGCTCGTCGCGATGCCGGGCCGCCCCGCAGCCTATGCCGCGTGGGACGGGATCGACATGGCGGCGCTGTTCGACAAGCCGTTGTCGCTGCCCGTGTTCGTCGAGAACGATGCCGCCGCCGCTGCGATGGGCGAGATGCAGCTCGGCTTCGGACAGAATTACAGCAGTTTCTTCTACATCCTCGTCTCGTCGGGACTTGGCGGCGGTTTCGTTGCGGATGGCGCCTATGTTCGCGGCACGCACGGACGCAGCGGCGAACTCGGTTTCATGGCAGCGGGCGGCGGCAAGCGGGGGCGCGAAACCGTGCAGAAACTCGTCTCGCTGTCCGGGCTTGCCGAGCATCTGGCGAGTTCGGGGTTCGAGATCGGGCAGGTGCTGCATCAGTCCGAGTGGGCGCCGGACGTCGAACTTTGCCTTGAGGAATGGGTGGAGCGGGCAGCGCACACGCTGTGCACGCCGCTCGACGCGATCAACTGCCTGATCGATCCGGCGGTGATCCTGATCGGCGGGCGCCTGCCGAGCCGGTTGGTGGAGCGGGTGGCGGAGCGCGTGAATATCCTGATCCGGGACGCGACCGATGCGCCCGCGATCGCGCCGGTTCGTCGTGCCGCCTTGTCGGAGGATGCGCCGGCGGTCGGTGCGGCGATCCTGCCGTTCAGCCACTTCCTGCTGCCCAAGGCCGCTGCGCTCTGGAAGGATTCGGGCGCACCGGCGGACTGACGCGGATCGCCGGTTTCGCCACCGCTAATGTCGACTGATCGAACCCTGCGCTTGGCGTTGGGGAGGGGGCGGCTGCACGTCGGTGGCGCGCGACTATGCGAGAGTGGCGTGAATCCTCTCGATGTCTTCACTCAGACTAACGGCGCGCCGAAGGGTATTCGTCGAGTTACGTCCGCAACGGGCCAAAACTAGTGCAACAATCTATTTGACAATTTGCTTTTACAATTGGCAAATAGCGGCGTCGAGACTGCACGCCGACAGGATCCGATTCAACCGGACGGCCCAACCGAAAACGGTGGGCAGGCGCGCTATTCGCAGGGGTAAGCGAGGGGGCGCAGGCGTCCTCGCGAGGAAGAGGAAAGTCTGATGACCGTAAGCAAAGTCTCGCGTTCAAGCATCGTGCGTGATCGTTTCCGTCGGCCATGTCTGCTGGCGACGGTCAGTCTTACTGCGGCCTTGGCCAGTACCGCCCACGCGCAACAGGCCGCGCCGCCGGTGCCGCCGACGGTCGTCGCACCCCAGACCGACCCCGCAACTCCGCCCCAGCCGACCACGCCTGCGCCCGCCACGACTGCGCCCGCTACGACTGCACCCGTCACGACTGCGCCCGCCACGACTGGGCCCGCCTCGACCGCAACTGTGGAATCCGGCCAGACCGCCGGCACCATCCAGCCCGACGGCGCGCCGCAGGCCGACGGTACCGTCCAGCCGGAAGAAGCCGGGCAGGACATCGTCGTCACCGGCTATCGTCGCTCGATCGAGAAGAGCCTCAACCAGAAGCGCGAGGCCAACGCGTTCGTCGACGTCATCACCGCCGAGGACGTCGGCAAGTTCCCCGACAAGAACGTCGCCGACGCCTTGCAGCGCGTTCCGGGCGTCGTCATCACCCGCGACGGCGGCGAAGGCAGCCGCGTCAGCATCCGCGGCCTCCAGTCGGGCCTGACCCTCACCCTGCTCAACGGCAATTTCCTCGCCGGTGCCGACAGTGGCGAGCCGCAGCGGTCGTTCAACTACGTCCTGCTTCCGTCGACCTTCATCGCCTCCACCGAAGTCTATAAATCGCCCGAAGCGCGCCTCGAAGAAGGCGGCGTCGGCGGCACGATCATCCTCAACACGCGGCGGCCGTTCGACGTGCCCGCCTGGTCGGGGTTCGTCTCCGCCGAAGGCACCTATTCGGACACCACCGAGAAATACGAGCCGCAGCTCGGCGGCCAGGTTTCGTGGAAGAACAAGGAGGAGACGTTCGGCCTGCTGGTCGGCGGCGTCTGGCAGAAGCGCACCAACCGCGAACTGCGCAGTTCGTCGGAAAGCTGGCTGTGGTGGAGCGACCGCGACGCGCAGGGCAATGTCCTGACACCCGCGACCGACGTCAACGGCAAGGCCTTCGAGAACAACGACGCGATTTCCTACTGGCCGGGGCAGGGCACGACCGCGCGCGATGGCACGCATTATTCGGGCTATTGGGCGCCGCAGTCGGTCAATGCCGAAGTCTTCGACCAGGAGCGCGAGCGGTACGGCGTGCAGGCCACCGCGCAGTTCCGCCCGTTCGAAAACGTCACCGTCACGTCCAACTATTTCCGGTTCGGCTATTCCAGCGACTACACCTCGAACGTGCTGAAGATCCCCGAATGGGGCTATAACGATTTCTTCACCGGCGCGACGCTCGACAAGAGCGGGACGATCTTCCAGTCGGCGAACTTCGCGGTGCCGGCGCCTGGTACGGGCTGCCTCGCCCGCGCGACCCCGTGCACGATGGAAACGCCGCAGATCGCCGGCACGTACAGCCGCGAGAAACAGGTTTCGAACACGTTCGAGACCGAAGTCAAATACAGCCAGGATCGTTTCGATGCTGTCCTGAAACTCGGCAAGACCAAGTCGAGCGGTGGCCCTTCGGTGCGTTTCAGCGCCGCCGCCAAGCCGCGCCTGACCACCCCCGGGCAGGAGCAGAACGGCAATCTGGTCAGCAACTGGGATATCTCAGACGGCATCGCCAATTTCGAGTTCTCGCCCGAAATTCAGAATAACATCCGCAACGGCATCGCGCAGATCGACGTCGGCTCGACGAACTCTAGCTTCGTCAACAGCGACCTCGGCCAGCGTTATGCGCAGCTCGACCTGACGCGGCGCTTCGACGGGTTCCTGAAATCGGTGCAGATCGGCGGCAAATGGCGGGACCTGAAGATCGGCCGCGAGACCGGTCGCAACGACTGGTATGCCGATCCGGCAACCTTGCTCCGCTATCAGGATACCGCAGCCGGCGCCGTTGCGCGTCCCGAATTCTTCTACGCAAACCAGATCGGCAACATCAACGGCGGCTTCAACGCCAATGTCGTGCCGGGCATCAATTTCGACGAATATCTGAACTATCTGAACTCGACCTACGGCCAGGCCGTGCGCGTGTACGAGCCCGATTTCGTCTATTCGCTGGGGGAGCGGGTCTTCGCCGGTTACGCCCAGCTGAACTTCGGAACGGGCGGTCTTCGCGGGAACGTGGGTCTTCGCGTGGCCAACACGAAACAGTCGGGCAACACGTCCGATCGCCTGCAATATCTCAACGATTACTGCGTCAACGGACCCGGCGGCCCGACCGATCCCAACCGTCCGCTTGGTCCCGACGGCAATTGCCAGGTCCTGCCGCTCAGCGTGCGCGAGACGATCGTCAACACGCGCGCCGACCAGTCGAAGACCTACACGGACTGGCTGCCGAGCTTCAACGTGTCGTACGAGGTCACGCCCGACCTCCTCGTCCGCGGTGCGGTCGCCAAGGTCATCGCCCGGCCGTCCTTCGCGGATCTCGGCTCACAGCGCTCGCTCACCTTCCGCTCGGATGCCTATGCGTTCGATCGCGGCCAGTTCGGCGAGTTCGCCGGCTGGTCGGGCAGCGGCGGCAATTCGGACCTGAACCCGTTCTCGGCGTGGCAATACGACCTCGGCATCGAATGGTATTTCCACCGCGGTTCGGTGCTCGGCGCGACCTTCTTCCGCAAGGACGTTTCCGATTTCGTGGTGCCGCTGGTCCTCAACGTCACGCGCGACGTCAACGGAACGCAGCAACTGATCCAGCCTTACTCGACCGTTGCGAACGGTTCGGACGCGCGGTCGCAGGGCGTCGAGCTGTACGCGCAGCACACGCTGCCCTTCGGTCTCGGCGCGCAGGTCAACTTCACCTATAACGACACGTCGGTGGCGGACGTCACGCTCGACGGCCAGAAGGTCGGCTCGTCCGCGTTGGTCGGCAGCGCCAAGACCCAGGTCAACGCCTCGGTCTTCTACGAACATGGCAAGGTGTTGCTGCGTGCATCGTACAACCGGCGCGGCGAAGTCGTCGGCGGGTTGCAGTCGGGCCTGAACGAATACACCGATCCCTATGCGCAGGTCGATCTCAACGCAGCGTATGCGCTGACCGACCGGCTGAACCTCACCGCTTCGGTGATCAACCTCACCAAGGCCGAGGAAAGCCGCCACCTCGGCAACGACACGAAGGACCGCTTCACCTACCGGAATTACTTCGGTCGCCGGGCCTATGTGGGCGTCTCGTTCAACTTCTGATGACTTGGCACGACAGGCTTTTCACTCGGGTGGCGCCTTCGCGGCGCTACCCTCCCTTTTCTCGCGGCGCCACGTCGAAGGGCGTGGGAGAAACGCGCGGGCGGCGCGGGGTTCGGATCGCGCTGACCGTGTCCGCGCTGCTGATGTGCGGTCTGGCCAGCGCGTCGAACCCGATCGTTCCCGGCTGGTATGCCGATCCCGAAATCCGCGTGTTCGCCGGGCGCTACTGGATCTATCCGACCTATTCGGATCATTACGGCAAGCCCGACGTCACCAGCCGCTTCTCGGCCGCGCAAAAGCTCGCCCGCCAGCGCAAGACCGTGCGCCCGTCCTACGGGATGCAGACCTTCTTCAATGCGTTCTCGTCACCCGATCTGGTGCGCTGGACCAAGCACGACCACGTGTTCGACGTGCGGAACGCGGCCTGGGCGGCCTATGCGATCTGGGCGCCGTCGGTGATCCAGGCGAATGGCCGCTATTACATGTTCTTCAGCGCCAACGACATCCAGAGCGATACGGAGCTTGGCGGGATCGGCCTCGCGGTCAGCGATCGGCCCGGGGGTCCGTTCAAGGATGCGATCGGCAAGCCGCTGGTCGGCGCCTTCCACAACGGTGCGCAACCGATCGACCCGTTCGCGTTTCGTGACCGGGACGGCCAGGTCTATCTGTTCTACGGCGGCTGGAAGCATTGCAACGTCGTCCGACTCAGCGCGGACCTGAAACGCATCCTGCCGTTCGCGGACGGTTCGAAATACAAGGAAGTGACGCCGCCCGGCTATGTCGAGGGCTCGTTCATGATCGAGCGCAAGGGCGTCTATTATCTGATGTGGTCGGAGGGCGGCTGGACCGGCCCGGACTACAGCGTCGCCTATGCGACCGGGCCGGGACCGACCGGGCCGTTCACGCCGCGCGGCAAGATCCTGTCGCAGGACCTCCGCATCGCGCGCGGCGCCGGGCATCATTCGGTCGTCAACGTGCCCGGGACCGACGACTGGTACATCGCCTATCACCGCCGCCCGCTCGACACCGATCGCGGCGAACACAGGCAGATCGCGATCGACAGGATGGTCTTTGCCGCCGATGGTCGGATCGAGCCGGTGGTGATGACCGATGCGGGCGTGAAGCCGCGACCGATCGGCGTGCAGAAGCCGACACGAAATTCAGGGAGAGCGATGTGAGAAACAGGGCGATCGCCAATTTGCGCGGCACGGTAGCGGCGGTTGCGTCGCTCGCTCTCGTCGCGCCAGCGCCGATAGTGGCCCAGACCAAGGCGACGGCCGCCGCGTCGGCCAACGGCGCGATGCAGCCGCAGGACCAGCCTTCGGTCGATCTGGTCAACCCGCTGATGGGGACCGATTCCGACTACACCTTGTCCTACGGCAATACCTATCCCGCGGTGGCGGTGCCGTGGGGGATGAACTTCTGGACGCCGGTCACCGGCAAGACGAACAGCGGCTGGGGCTACACCTACGACGCGAACAAGATCAACGGCATCAAGCAGACGCACCAGCCCAGTCCGTGGATGAACGATTACGCCGCGTTCTCGCTGATGGCGACGACCGGCGCGCTGAAGGTGAAGGAGGACGAACGTGCGTCCTGGTACAGCCACAAGGCGGAGGACAGCCGGCCGTACAGCTACAAGGTCTATCTCGCCGATTACGACGTGACCGCGGAGGTCGCGCCGACCAACCGCGCCGCGCAGTTCCGCTTCACCTTCCCGCAGAGCAACGACGCGCACATCATCCTCGACGGCTATGCCGGCGGCTCGATGGTCTCGATCGATAAGGCCAGGCGCCGCATCACCGGCTATGTCCGCAACAACCACGGCGGCGTGCCCGACAATTTCCACAATTACTTCGTCGCCGAATTCGACCACGACTTCACCGTCAGCCAGACCTGGGACGGCAAGGGCCAGGTCAGCGCGACGTCGACGCGCGAGGGTGACCATGTCGGCGCGGTCGTCAGCTTCAAGACGCGCAAGGGCGAGCAGGTCGGCGTCAAGGTCGCGTCGTCGTTCATCAGTCTCGAACAGGCCGAGCGAAACCTGCGCGGCGAGATCGGCGGCGACGGGTTCGATCAGACCAAGACGAAGGCGAAGGCGATCTGGCAGCGCGAGTTCGACCGCGTTCAGGTCACCGATCCCAACCTCGACAACCGCCGGATCTTCTATTCCGCGCTGTACCGCATGCTGCAGTTCCCGCGGATGTTCCACGAGGTCGATGCCAAGGGCCAGACCGTCCACTACAGCCCGTATGACGGCAAGGTGCACCCGGGCTTCCTCTACACCGACAACGGTTTCTGGGACACGTGGCGCGCGGTCTTCCCGTTCTTCGCGCTGATGTATCCCGAGCGCGACAGCGAGATCATGCAGGGGCTGGTCAACACCTACAAGGAGTCCGGCTGGCTGCCCGAATGGGCCAGCCCCGGCCACCGCGACGTGATGATCGGATCGAACTCGGCCAACCTGATCGCCGACGCGTATCTGAACGGCGTGCGCGGGTTCGACGTCGAGACGCTGTACCAGGCGATGGTCAAGAACGCGACGACATCGCAGGGCCGCCCGGTCGACAAGAAGGGCAAGGTCGTCGGCGCGGTCGGGCGCGAGGGCGTCGAATATTATAACCGGCTCGGCTATGTGCCCTATGACGTCGGCATCAACGAGAATGCCGCGCGCACGCTCGAATACGCTACCGCGGACTTCTCGATCTCGCGGCTTGCGGCGGCACTCGGCAAGACCGAGGATGCGAAGCTCTACGCCACGCGCGCGCAGAATTACCGCAAGCTCTACGATGCGCAGAGCGGCTGGATGCGCGGTCGCAACAAGGACGGGAGCTGGTCGACGCCGTTCAGCCCGTACAAATGGGGCGATGCCTTCACCGAGGGCAATGCGCTGCATTACAGCTGGTCGGTGATGCAGGACGTGCAGGGTCTCGCCGACCTGATGGGCGGGCGCGAGGCGTTCGTGAAGCGGCTCGATTCGATCTTCACCACGCCGCCGATCTTCGACGACAGCTATTACGGGCAGACCATCCACGAGATCCGCGAGATGCAGATCGTCGACATGGGGCAATATGCGCACGGCAACCAGCCGATCCAGCACATGACCTATCTCTACGATTGGGCCGGCGCACCGTGGAAGACGCAATATCACGTCCGCGACGTGATGAAGAAGCTCTACTCGCCCGCGCCCGACGGCTATCCGGGCGACGAGGACAACGGCCAGACCTCGGCGTGGTACGTGTTCTCCGCGCTCGGCTTCTACCCGGTCACGCCTGCGGTCGGGCAATATGCGATCGGCAGCCCGCTGTTCCAGACCGTGAAGCTAACCATGCCGGGCGGCAAGACGCTGACGATCGAGGCGGCGAACAATGGCCCCGGCAATGTCTACATCCAGTCGGCGAGCTTCAACGGCACCCCGCACGACAAGCCCTGGCTGACGCGCGCGGCGTTGCAGCAGGGCGGCACGCTACGGTTCGTGATGGGGCCGACGCCGAACACCGCCTGGGGTGCGGCAAAGGCCGATGCGCCGTTCTCGATGAGCGCACCGGTGGCGGGACGTTGACCATGGAGACCGGAATGCGCCTTCGTCGACGCGACGTGATGACGGGCGCCGCCGCGCTGGCCGTAACCGCCAGCCTCCCGCGCGCCGCCGCCGCCGCGCCCCTCGTGAGCAAGCGACCGCCGCGCGCGCAACGTCGCTTCGTCAGCCTCGCGGTCGAGGCCGAGATCGCGCGCGTGAAGGCGAAGATCGCCGACCCCGAACTCGCCTGGCTGTTCGAGAATTGCTACCCCAACACGCTCGACACCACGGTCAAGGTCGGCACGGTGGACGGCAAGCCCGATGCGTTCATCATCACCGGCGATATCGAGGCGCTGTGGCTGCGCGACAGTTCGGCGCAGATGCAGACCTATGTGCACCTCGCGCCGAAGGATGCCGGCCTGCGCCGTGTCTTCACCGGGCTGATCGCACGGCAGGCGCGGTGCATCCTGATCGACCCCTACGCCAACGCGTTCATGGAGGATCCGACCGCCAAGTCGAACCTCGGCGCGCGGACCGACCAGACCGACATGAAGCCGGGCGTCGCCGAGCGGAAATGGGAGATCGACTCGCTATGCTACCCGATGCGGCTCGCGCACGGCTATTGGACCGCGACGCGCGACAAGACGCCGTTCGACGATCTGTGGGCGAAGGCGATGCGCCGTGCGGTCGCGACCTTCCGCGAACAGCAGCGCAAGGACGGCAAGGGCCCGTATCATTTCCAGCGCCTGAACGTCTCGCCGACCGAGACGCTGATGTTCGAGGGTTACGGCGCCCCGACGCGGAAGGTCGGCCTGATCCATTCGATGTTCCGCCCGTCGGACGATGCGTGCCTCTATCCGTTCCTGATCCCGTCGAACCTGTTCGCGGTGTCGGCGTTGCGTATGCTGGCGACCGTCCAGCGCGAGGCGCGCGGCGATACGGCGGGCGCGACCGACAGCGAAGCGCTGGCGACCGAGGTCGAGGCGGCGTTGCGCGCGCACGGCCGGATGCCGGACGGGCAGGGCGGCGAGGTCTGGGCGTATGAGGTCGACGGCTTCGGCAACGCGATCTTCATGGACGACGCCAACGTGCCGAGCCTGTCGGGCCTGCCGCTGCTCGGCGCGGCGGATCGCACCGACCCGCTGTTCCGCCGCACCGCCGCGCTCGCCTGGACCGACCGCAACCCGTATTTCTTCACCGGCACCGCCGCGCGCGGGATCGGCGGGCCGCATATCGGGCTCGACATGATCTGGCCGATGTCGATCGTCACGCACGCGATGAACAGCGACGACGAGGCCGTGATCCGCCAGTGCCTGACGTGGCTCAAGACCACGCACGGCGGCACCGGCTTCATGCACGAATCCTTCAACAAGGACGATCCGGCCAAGTTCACGCGCAGCTGGTTCGCCTGGGCCAATGGCCTTTTCGGCGAGCTGATCCTCGACCTCGAGCGCCGCAAGCCTGCCTTGCTGGCCGCCCGCTACTGATATGAATTCCGGGAGATACGCATGACCACCGCCAACCGCCGCCAGGTGCTCGCCGGCACCGGGCTCGCGGGCCTCGCCGCCGCGTTGCCCGTCACCAACGCCGCGGCCGCGCAGGCGCCGGTCGCGGGCAAACCCGATCTGTTCGTCGGCACCGGCGGGCACGGCCATACCTATCCCGGCCCGTCGTTGCCGTTCGGGATGGTCCAGCTCGGCCCCGACACCGACAACAGCCGCTGGGATGCGTGCTCGGGTTATCACCAGGACGATGGCTCGATCATGGGCTTCAGTCACACGCATCTGTCGGGCACCGGGATCGGCGACATGCTCGACGTCCTCGTGGTGCCGACGCGCGGGCCTCTGCAGCTGAAGCCCGGCGCGCTGGGAAAACCCCAGGAGGGGTATCGTCAGCGTTTCACCGACGAACTCGCGGAACCCGGCTATTATCGCGTAAAGCTCGAATCGGGCGTGCTCGCGGAACTCACCGTGACCGAGCGGACCGGCCACCATCGCTACAGCTTCCCGCAGGGGCCGGGGCACATCCTGGTCGACTTCGCGCACATGATCCTCGACGTCTGGGACAAGGGCACGTTGATCGACGAGGCCTCGCTGACGCTCTCCCCCGACGGCATGCTCACCGGCAGCCGCCGCGTTCACCGCTGGGCGAAGGGACGGCGCATCCATTTCGCGATGCAACTGTCGCGCAAGCCCGACCGCGTCCAGTTCTTCGGCGACGACGACACGCCGGCACCGGCGGGTGCCAAGGGCGTCACCGGCAACCGCCTGAAGGTCGCGTTCTTCTTCGATCAGGCGGGCGGCGCACCGATCCTGATCAAGACCGGCATCTCCGCGGTCGACGTCGCCGGCGCCAAGGCCGCGCTCCAGGGCGAAGCGGCAGGCTGGCAGTTCGATGCGGTCCGGCGCTCGGCAGCGCGTATCTGGCAGACCGAACTCGACCGCGTCCGCGTCGACGGCGGTACGCCCGAACAGCGCACGATCATGGCGAGCGCGCTGTATCACGCGTTCCTCTCGCCGACGCTCTTTACCGACCGCGACGGCCGCTATGTCGGGCTCGACCGCAAGGTGCACCAGACGACCGCCGCCGAGCCCGCGTTCAGCACCTATTCGATGTGGGACACCTATCGTGCGCTGCATCCGCTGCTCACGCTCGTCCAGCCCGACAAGGCGGCGCAGTTCACCCGCGATCTCGTCCGCCAGACCGTGCAGAGCCCGACCGGATCGCCGGTCTGGCCGCTGCAGGGCGTCGAGACCGCCTGCATGATCGGCTGGCACTCGGTGTCGGTACTCGCCGAAGCCTGCGCCAAGGGGATCGAGGCGGATTACGCCGCCGCGTGGCCGCAGATCCGCAGGCGCGCGTTCGATCGCACCTTTCCGGACATCGACAGCACGCTCGGCCGCGGCTTCTATTACGACCTCGGCTTCGTGCCCGCGGACAAGACGTGGGAGTCGGTCAGCCGCACGCAGGAATATGCCTATGACGACTGGGCGATGGCGGTGCTCGCCGAGGCGGCAGGCGCCAAGGCCGACGCCGCTGTGCTGCGCAAGCGCAGCCTCAACTACCGCAACGTCATCGATCCCAAGATCGGCTTTGCCCGGCCGCGCTTCGCCGATGGCAGCTGGTGGGTCGATTACGACCCGATCCAGCTCGGTCACAACCCCGAGAAGCAGCGTGATTATACCGAGGCGAACGGGTGGCAGGCGACATTCCTCAACCAGCACGACGCCTATGGCCTGATCGCGCTGTTCGGCGGCGATGCGGGGTTCGTGAAGAAGCTCGACGCGCTGTTCACCGCACCGTCGACGCTCCCCAAGAATGCGCCGCCCGACATCACCGGGCTGGTCGGCCAGTACGCGCACGGCAACGAGCCGGATCAGCACGCCGCGTATCTCTACGCCTATGCGGGCGCGCCGTGGAAGACGCAGGCGATGGTGCGTCGCCTGCTGACCGAGATGTACAAGGCCGATCCCGACGGCGTCATCGGCAACGACGATTGCGGCCAGATGAGCGCGTGGTTCATCCTGTCGGCGCTCGGCTTCTATCCGGTCGATCCGGTCAGCGGCGTCTATGTCTTCGGCTCGCCGCTGTTCGACGCGGCACAGGTCGATCTCGGCGCGGGGCGCAGCTTGCGGGTCGTCGCCAAGGGCAATGCCCCGGCCAGCCCCTATGTCCAGTCGGTCCGCTGGAACGGCAAGCCCTGGACGCGAAACTGGATCGCGCACGCCGATCTCGCGCGCGGTGGCGAGCTGGAGTTCACGATGGGACCGAAGCCGTCGTCGTTCGGCACGGCCAAGGCGGACCGCCCGCCGTCGTTCGAACCGCCATCGTTCGAAGCTAAGCGGCGATAGATAAAAAGACGCCTCGGGAACGACGTTCCCGAGGCGCTGAACCGTTCGCCGGCAAGGGGGGGAGCCGACGAACTCCCCTCGCTATGACGCGGGCGGGGACAAGGACGGGGGCGCATCCGCAACGGCGCTCCCCCAATTCGGATTGGGTCTGGCGCCCATGACCAGTTCCAGCCGGGCGCCATCCTTTACGTCCGCATGGCTGAACCAGGGCTTCGTCCACGGCTTGCCGTTCAGCGTCGCCGACTGGATATAGATGTTGGTCGGCGAGTTGCCGCGGGCGACGATCTCCAGCGTCCGGCCGTTGCCGAGACGGAGCGCGACCTCGTCGAACACCGGACTGCCCAGCACATAGACGTCGCTCGACGGATCGACCGGGTAAAAGCCCATCGCGCTCAGTGCATACCAGGACGACGTCGCGCCCTGATCGTCCATCCCGGGATAGCCATAGCCGGACGCATCGCTGCCATAGAGCGTGTCGAGGATACGCCGCGTGAGCGCCTGCGTCTTCCACGGCTGGCCGCTCCACGGATAGAGATACGCCGCGTGCTGGTCGGGCTGGTTGCCCTGCACGTACTGCCCGATCAGCCCCGTGCAATCGCGGCAGATACCGGTCGGCGTATAGGGGGTCGCAAAGAACCGATCGAGCTTGGCGTTGAACCT
The DNA here is from genome assembly GCF_014358075.1 of Sphingomonas albertensis. Taxonomy (GTDB): domain Bacteria; phylum Pseudomonadota; class Alphaproteobacteria; order Sphingomonadales; family Sphingomonadaceae; genus Sphingomonas; species Sphingomonas albertensis. The sequence continues at coordinate 64,289 of NZ_JACONT010000011.1, forward strand.
CGCGCGTCCGCCGAGCGCCGTGGCGAGCCCCTGCACGTCGTGCGGGACGAGCCACAAGGTCGACCAGCCCGATGCCTCTTTCATCATGTAGTTGTAATAGGGCTCCTGCGGATCGAACGGCGCGATCCATTTGCCATCGGCAGTGCGGCCACGGATGAACCCGATCGAGGGATCGAACACGTTGCGCCAGTTGGACGCGCGCGCGCGGAACAGTTTTGCGTCGTCGGTCTTGCCGAGCCGCTCGGCGAAGTCTGCCATCGCATGGTCATCCCACGCATATTCCAGCGTCGTCGCCGCGCCGGCCTTTCCGCCGGCATAGGGTGGGCTGGGATTGCCCGGTGGAATCTCGTCCGCGATCCAGCCGTTGCGCTGGTATTCCGCCAGATAGCCGCGCGGGCCTTTCGGATCGACCGCGTTGCGGCGGAGGAACTCGTACGCGGCGGCATAGTCGAAGGCGATGCCGCGCTTCCACGCGCCGAGATACAGGAATACCGCATTGTCGCCGTGGAACGAGGTGTTCATGTACCCCCGCTCGCGCGCCATATCGAGTTCGGAGCGCATCACGTTCTGGACCAGCTCGGGCTCCATCAGCTCCAGCAGCACGATCTGGTTGCGCCCGGTATCCCAGAACGGCACCGGCCCGTACCGGTCATAGGTCGCGGTCCGGGTCTTGCCGTTGGTGTCGGTGAAGCGCTCGCCCTTGTGCGCCAGCAAACGCGGGCTGGCGAAGGACTGGAACAGCGTCGAGTAGAACAGCATCCGCTGTTTGGGCGTACCGCCCTTCACCTGCACGCGGTTCAGCAACGCGGCCCATGTGTTCGCCGCCGCCTGGTGGACGCCCTCGAAATTCCACCCCGGCTGTTCCTGTCGCAGGCGTCGTTCGGCGTCGGCAAAGCTCTGGCCATGTGCGATCTTCACCAGCACCGTCTCGTCCTGCCGGGTGGTGAAGTTCAGGTATGTGCCGGCGAAGCTGCCGGTGATCTTGCGCGATGCGGGGACGACGTCCTTGTCGCCGATGCCGTAGCCGCGGCTGTTGCCGGGCGACTTGCGAAAGGTGCCATAGCCGCTGAACGGCTTGGAGAATTGTGCCACGAAATAGCGGCCGTCGCGCGCATCGTCGTCGCCCCGTTCCGCCGCGATGCCGCGCACCTGGTCGTTGCCGATCACCTCGACCTCGCCGCCGCGGCCGGGCAGGTTGATGATCAGGTGCGATCGCTGGCTGGCCGGAAAGGTGAACCGCATCAGGCTGGTCCACTGCGTCGCGGTCAGTTCGGCGCGCGTCCGAAACGTGTCGAGATAGACCGAATAATAGCCCGGCCGCGCGACCTCCTTCGCCTTGTCGTAATAAGCCTGGGTATAGGCCGGCGGCACCGTCCAGTCGCCCACCACCGGCATGACGATCGGTTGCGCGCGCGCGCCATAGGACGGCCCGCCGCCGCCGGTGAAGCCGATCATCGTAGGGCTGGGATAATGATAGGGCGTGGCGACTCCGGTCGGATAGGTCGCCTCGACGTTGACGTTGACCGGCGCTGCCTCGACCGAGCTGTTGGGCAGTCGCGCGCCGGGCGAGGTGATCCCCGAATAGACCGGCTCGCCCGGCGGTGGCGCGTTGCCGATCAGCTCGGGGCGATCGAGCGGCGCGGTGCCGACGAGCGGGTTGGCTTCTTCGACCGGCGATTTGTCCGATCCGGGGGAATGCTGGCCGTTCGCCCCACCGAGGGGCGCCAGCATCAGGATCGCAGCGACCGCCGTGGTTCGCCGCGCTATCGATAGGCTGGGGGCGACACGCGTCCGCGGGGACGGGGGCGGGGCAGGGCGTGTTGTATCGGTCACGGGGCAATCCTCCTCCGCCGCCGGGTTTCTATGCGAACCGCGTGCTGCACCCCGATACTTTATTAAACTAATTTGATTGTCAATAAGGACAGGAGTCCTGCTGCATGTCAGCGTTGGGCCGAGAAGGGGTGGCGACCGACTTTGCTCGCAAGGTCAGGTCAGCGGCGGCGCGTTCCGGGCGCGGCGGTGCTGCCACGGACGATCAGTTCGTGATCCAGCGTGACCTGTCGCGACGGGCTGTCGACGCCGCGGAGGATATCGACGAGCAACTCGACGGTGCGGCGGCCGATCATCGACTTAGGCTGGGCGATCGTCGTCAGCGGCGGCTGGAAATAGCGCGCGAGCGGAAGGTCGTCGAAGCCGATGACAGAGACGTCTTTCGGGCATGACAGCCCCGCGTCGCCGATCGCGCTGAGCGCGCCCATCGCCATTTCGTCGCTGAAGCAGAAGATCGCGGTCACGTCCTGTGCGATCAGGTCGCGGGTATGGTCGATGGCCGAGCCGGCGGAATAGTCGCCGATGCGGATGTGCAGGCTATCGCGCAGGCCGGCGCGGGTCGCGGCGTCGATCGCGCCGGCGAGGCGGTCGCGACTGATCGGGCTGATCTCGGGGCCGGTGACGACGCCGATCGCGCGGTGGCCGAGGCCGATCAGATGCTCGATCGCGTTGGCGCTGGCGGCGGCATTGTCGATATGGACGCTGGGGACGCCGAGGTCCGGACTGTATTCGCAGCCATTGACGATCGGCGCGGCGGCACCCTTCCGCGACAGCATCGGGGCGAGGCTGGCGGGCAGGCGGTGGCCGAGGAAGATCAGCCCATCGACTTCGCGGCGCGAGAGCATGTCGGCATATTGATCCTCGACGTCCGGGTCGTGGCGCGTGTCGCCGACCACGACCGAGTAACCGGCATCGCGCGCGGCTTCTTCGGCGCCGCGGATGACGCTGGCGAAGAACGCGTTGGAGATGTCGGGGACGGTCAGCAGGATCTTGGCGGCGCGCAACGTCCGCAGGCTTCGTGCGGCGACGTTGGGTACGTAGCCCGATTCGCGGACCACCGCGAGCACCCGCAGGCGCGTATCCTCGGACACCTGTTCGGGCCGGCTCAACACGCGCGACACGGTTGCGGTAGAGACGCCCGCGAGTGCGGCCACTTCGATGATCGTCGGCATAGGCTCGTCATGGATCCGGTCGTCGGCACTGTCGATATATATCCGATGTAATCCTTTACATTCGTATCGCGGCTCCGTAGCTTCATGTCCGACAAGCAGGCAAACTGCGAGCGGAGAGGTAACGAATGGCGAGTGCAGATACTGGGTCCCAGGCCATGCCAGCCGGCCTGCTGACCGGCCGCCTGAGCGCCATGATGTTCATGCAGTTCTTCGTATGGGGCGCCTGGACCGTAACCCTCGGCCTCGTGATGCAGACCGTCGGGATCGGCAACCTCATCGGCAACGCCTTTTCGGTCGGGCCGATCGCGTCGATCGTCGGCTCGTTCCTGCTCGGCATGGCCGCCGCGCGCTACGTCAGCCCGCGGATGCTGATGGTGATCCTGCACCTGGTCGGCGGCGTGCTGCTGTTCGTGCTGCCGTCGCTCGTGACGCCGGAGAATGGCCGGACCTTCGTCTGGCTGCTGCTCTGCTACATGATCCTCTACATGCCGACGGTCGGTCTCGCGAACACGATCGCGCTGAAGAGCTTTGGCGAGCGGACCGACAAATTCCCGTTCGTCCGCGCGTTCGGTACGCTCGGCTGGATCACCGCCGGCCTGATCATCGGCTGGGCGGGGCTTTCCGCCAGCCCGGAGATCTTCCGCGTTGCGGCGGTCGTGTCGATCGCGCTCGGCCTCTACAGCTTTACGCTGCCGAACGTCACGGCGGATGCGCCGCGCGACGAGAGCGTTCTCCGCCAGGTGTTCTGCGTCGAGGCGTTCGGGTTGCTCAAGCAGCGCTCGTTCCTGATCTTCATGACCTGCGCGACGCTGATCTCGATCCCGCTCGCGATGTATTACGCCTATGCCTCGCCCTATGTCGGCGCCACCGGCATCAGCAACGTCGGCGGCACGCTCGCGATCGGGCAGATGTCCGAACTCGTTTTCATGTTCTCGATGCCGTGGCTGTATCGCCGGTTCGGCGTGAAGCCGCTGCTGCTGGTCGGCATGGCCGCATGGGCGTTGCGCTACGCCTTGTTCGCGATCGGTGATGGCGGTTCGTCGATCTGGGCGGTGTATCTCGGCGTCGCGCTGCACGGCGTATGCTATGATTTCTTCTTCGTCGCCGGCGCGATCTACACCGGCACGATTGCCACGCCCAAGGGCGTCAACGCGCAGGCGCAGGGCATGTTGACGCTGTTCACCTACGGCGTCGGCATGCTGCTCGGCTCGCAGATCGGCGCGCTTCTGTATGCGCAGCTGCCCGCATCGCCGACCATCGCCGACTGGCAGCATATGTGGTGGTATCCCGCGATCGCCGCGGCCGTGATCGCGCTGCTGTTCCAGTTCACCTTCCGCGACGACACCAGAAAGAGTGCAGCATGACCGGTATGAAGGGCCCCGGGATATTCCTCGCCCAGTTCCTCGGCGACGAGGCTCCGTTCGATACGCTCGACACGCTTGCCGAATGGGCTGCTGGGCTCGGCTATGTCGGCGTCCAGATCCCCTGCAACGCGCAGTTGATCGACCTGAAGCTCGCCGCCGAGAGCAAGACCTATTGCGACGATCTGCGCGGCCGCCTCGCCAAACACGACATCGAAGTCACCGAGCTGTCGACGCATCTGCAAGGCCAGCTCGTCGCCGTCCACCCGGCGTACGACACGCTGTTCGACGGCTTCGCGCCCCCCGAACTCCACGGCAAGCCCGCCGAGCGCCAGCTATGGGCGGTCGAGCAGGTCAAGCTCGCCGCGCGCGCCAGCGCCAATCTCGGCCTGTCCGCGCACGCCACCTTCTCGGGCGCGCTGGCATGGCCGTACGTCTACCCCTGGCCGCAACGCCCCGCCGGGTTGATCGAGGAGGCCTTTGCCGAACTCGCCCGCCGCTGGACCCCGATCCTCGACGTGTTCGAGGAATCCGGCGTCGATTGCGCGTTCGAGGTCCATCCCGGCGAGGACGTCCATGACGGCGCGACCTGGGAACGCTTCCTCGCCGCGGTCGGCAACCATCCGCGCGCGCGCCTGTTGTTCGATCCGTCGCACTTCGTGTTGCAGCAGCTCGACTATCTCGACTTCATCGACCGCTATCACGACCGGATCTCGTGTTTTCACGTCAAGGATGCCGAGTTCAACCCGACCGGCCGAACCGGCGTGTACGGTGGCTACGAGAACTGGGTCGACCGCGCCGGCCGCTTCCGCTCGCTCGGCGACGGACAGGTCGATTTCTCCGCGATCTTTAGCAAGATGGCGCAATATGGCTATGACGGCTGGGCAGTGCTCGAATGGGAGTGCGCGCTGAAACGCTCCGATGATGGCGCGCGCGAAGGCGCACCGTTCATTCGCGACCACATGATCCGCCTGACCGAACGCCCGTTCGACGACTTCGCCGCCAGCGGCATCGACCGCACCGCGATCCGCAAGTTGCTCGGACTGTCGGAGGAGCAGGCATGAGCCGCCTCCGTCTCGGTATGGTCGGCGGCGGGGAAGGGGCCTTTATCGGCGCCGTCCACCGGATGGCAGCCGCGCTCGACGGCGATTGGGACCTCGTTGCAGGCGCGTTCAGCACCGACGCCGGACGCAACACGCGCACCGGCACGCTGCTCGGCCTCGATTCGAAGCGCGTCTATCCGTCGCTCGACGCGATGATCGCGCATGAACGCGCTTTGCCCGCGGACCAGCGCATCGACGCGCTCGCGGTCGTCACGCCGAACCATTTGCACGCCCCGATGGCGATCGCCGCGCTGAACGCCGGCTTCCACGTGTTCTGCGAAAAGCCGATGGCGATGAGCTTGGCCGAAGCCGAGGCGATCGCCGCCGCCGCCAAGGCCAGCGGCCGCCACTTCGCACTGGCCTTCACGTACAGCGGCTATCCGCTGATCGAAGAGGCGCGTGCGAGAGTCGAACGCGGCGATTTCGGCGCGATCCGCCTGGTCCAGGTCGAATATCTGCAAGGCTGGCTCAGCCAACCGATCGACACCGACGGCAATAAGCAGGCGGAGTGGCGCACCGATCCCGCCCGCGCCGGGCTCGGCGGCTGCCTCGGCGACATCGGCACGCACGCGTTCCAGCTCGCCGAGCATGTCTCCGGCCTGTCGGTACACTCGGTTTCCGCGGACCTGACGACGCATGTCGACGGTCGTCGGCTCGACGACGACGTCAGCGCGCTGCTCCGGTTCGAGGGCGGTGCACGCGGCGTGCTCAAGGCGACGCAGGTCGCGGCGGGCGAGGAGAACGGGCTTCGACTGCGCATCCACGGCGAACGCGGCGGCTTGGACTGGTCGCAGATGGAACCCAACACGCTGACGCTCCGCTGGCTCGACCGCCCCGCCGAGATCGTGCGGACCGGTGGCCCCGGCATGCTCGACGCGACCGCCTCGCTGGTGCGTACACCTGCCGGTCATCCCGAGGGCTATATCGAGGCTTTCGGCAATCTTTACCGCGCGTTCGCCTCGGCGATCCGCGGCGATCAAGACGGCCGCTGGTTTCCGGGCGTGACCGATGGCCTGCGCACGATGCGCTTTATCGAGGCGGTGATCGCCAACGCCGGCGCAGACCAGAAATGGACTTTAGTAAATCCGGGAGAGAATGAATGAAGCTGCTCATGGCTCTGGTCGCGGGAAGTATCGCGGCAGTTGCGGCAGTCACGGTCTCAGCACCGACCACCGCGCAATCCACCGCGGCTGCACCGCCGGCCTTCGCCGCATGCCGCGCGTGCCACACCGTCGTGAAGGGCGGCAAGAACGGCATCGGCCCGAACCTGTACGGCGTGGTCGGCCGTGCCGCCGCCGCGACGCCCGGCTTCAACTACTCGCCCGCGATGAAGGCATCGAAGCTGCGCTGGGACGAGAAGACGCTCAACGAGTATCTCGCCGCACCGCAGAAGAAGGTGCCGGGCACGCGCATGCCGATCGCGACGCCCGATGCCGCCAAGCGCGCGACGATCATCGCCTACCTCAAGGCCGAGGGCTCGAAATGATGGTAATGGTCGCATGACGCTCTCCCGCCGAAACCTGCTCGGGGCCGGGCTCGCGGCCGGTGCCGCCGCGTCGCTGGTGCCGGGCATGGCCGGGGGGCAACGCCGCAGCTCGAACGCCGCGCGCTTCTCGCTCGGCTACGCGCCGCACGAGGGCAGCTTCGCCAGCCGCGGCGGGCGAATCGAACAGATCGCCTTCGCCGCCGATCAGGGCTTCACCGCCTGGGAGGACAACGAGGCGGCGACGCGGTCGGTGGCCGAGCAGGAGCAGATGGCCAAGGCGCTCGCGCAGCGCGGCATGACGATGGGCGTGTTCGTCGCCAGCATGCCCAAATGGTCGAAGTCCAGGCCATTGCTCGGCGCGACCGACGGCGCCGAGCGCGAGGCGTTCCTCGCCGATATCCGCGCCTCGCTCGACGTCGCCAAGCGACTGAATGCGAAGCGGATGACCGTCGTCACCGGCTTCATGGACCCGAAGGTTCCGGTGGATATCCAGACCGCGCGCGTGATCGACGTGATGCGCCGCGCCGGCGATATCGTCGCGCCATCGGGGGCGGCGATGGTGATGGAGCCGCTCAACACGCGGACCAACCATCCCGGCGTTTACATGCAGACGATCTCGCAGGGCTATGCGGTGGCGCGCGGTGCCAACAGCCCGGCGGTCAAGGTACTCGCCGATCTGTATCACGAGCAGATCCAGTCGGGGAACCTGATCCCGACGCTCGACACGTGCTGGAACGAGATCGGCTATATCCAGTTCGGCGACAATCCGGGCCGCAACGAACCATCGACCGGCGAGATCAACTACGCCTCGATCGTGAAGTGGCTGCGAGCAAAGCATTATTCGGGCGTGATCGGCATGGAACATGGCAATTCGATCGCCGGGCGTGCGGGCGAGGATCGCCTGATCGCCGCCTATCGCGAAATCGACTCGGTATGACGGCGATGGGCATGAAGCCGATCGGCAGGAAGGGGATGGGGATGAGGGGAACAAGCATGAAAACCTGTTTGATGGCGAGCGTCGCCACGGCGATGACGCTTATGGCGACGGGGTCGGTCGCGGCTCAGGAGAAGCCCGGCTTCAAGGACACGCCGATGCTGCCCGGCGGCCAGTGGCGCGTTCATGACGCCGACCGCCCTGCGCCGGTCGTCGTCGCACCGGCCGCGACCCCCGGCGGTCCGCCCGCCGATGCGGTCGTGCTGTTCGACGGGCGTTCGCTCGATTCATGGAAGCCCGATCGGATCGCATGGCCGATCGCGGACGGTGCGGTGACGATCCCGTCGCGTGCGAAGAGCGGCGGCGAGAACAACCTCGTCTCGAAACAGAGCTTCGGCGACGTGCAGATGCATCTCGAATTCCGCTCGCCAAACCCGCCGACCAAGACCTCGCAGGATCGCGGCAACAGCGGCATCTGGTTCATGCAGCGCTACGAACTGCAGATCCTCGATGGCTCGCAGAACCCGACCTATGCCGATGGCACGGTCGGCGCGGTCTATGGCTGGAAGCCGCCACTGGTGAACGCCTCGCGTCGCCCCGGCGAATGGCAGACCTACGATATCGTGTTCGAGCGACCCCGCTTCGCCGCCGACGGCAGCCTGGTCCGCCCCGCTTATGTCACCGCGCTGCTGAACGGCGTGCTCGTCCAGAACCATCAGGCGATGCTCGGCACGACCATCTGGCGACAGGTCGCGAGTTACAAGGCGCATGCCGATGCCGCGCCGATCCAGCTTCAGGATCACGATTCGCCGGTGTCGTTCCGCAACATCTGGGTTCGTCCGTTGCCCGAGGCGGCGATCGCACAGGACCTGAAGAAGGACGGTAAATGATCGATCGTAGAACTGCACTCGCGGGCGTCGTCGCCATGTTCGGCACGGCCCTGTATGCGCCGATCGCGCGCGCGGCCGGTGTTGCGCAGGCGCCCGGCGCGGCCGCCGGCATCCCCGTCATCAGCGAGGGCCCGCCCAGCGTCGCGGTCTTCACGGCGCCCCAGCGCGCGCTGATGACCGCACTCAGCGAACGCGTGCTGCCGACCACCGATACGCCGGGCGCGATCGCCGCCGGCGTCCCGGCCTATATCGAGAAGCTGCTCGCCGATTGGGCCCTGCCGGCCGACCGCGTGCCGATCCTGGCCGGGCTCGACGCGATCGAAGCGCGCAGCCTGAAGGACTATAAGGTCGCCGGTGCGAAGGCCACGGCGGCGCAGCAGGATGCGCTGCTCACGCTCGCGATGAACGACAAGATCCCGTCCGGCGGCGTCTTTTTCGAGGCGTTCCGGCAGCTCGTCGTCACCGGCTATTACACCTCCGAAATCGGCATGACGCAGGAGCGCGAATATCTGCCGGTGCCGGGCGAGTATAACGGCCAGTTCCCCTATTCCCAGGTCAGCAAGGTGTATTCCGCATGATCCTCAACCGTAGAAACCTGCTCGCGGGCTCCGGTGCGGTCGCAGCCCTCGCGTTCGTGCCCACCGCGTCGGCCGCACAGTTGAAGGCGATCGGCCTGCAACTCTACACGATCCGCGAGATCTTCGCGAAGGACCCGGTCGGCACGCTCGGCAAGGTCGCGCAGATCGGCTACCGCGAAGTCGAGTTCGGCGGCGGCGGCTATGACGGCATGGACCATGCGATGCTGCGCCGGACGATGGACAAGCTCGGCCTGACCGCGCCTTCGGTACATATCGGCTACGACGCGCTGCTCAAGCAGTTCGACCAGTCGGTGACGATGGCCAAGACGCTCGGCGCGACCACGGTCGTGCTGCCGTACATGACCGCCGAGCATCGCAACGAGGCGGGCTGGAACGCAGCGCTGCCGAACTTCAACCGGTTCGCGACCGAACTGAAGAAGGCCGGGCTGGGCTTTGCCTATCACAACCACGATTTCGAGTTCACGACCAAGCCGGGCGGGGTCAGCCTCTACGACCGGTTGCTGAAGGAGACCGACCCCGCGCTCGTGAAGGTGGAACTCGATCTCTATTGGGCGCTGCATGCCGGCGAAAACCTGTCGACGCTGATCGAGCGCTTGGCGCCGCGCCTCTACGCCTATCACGTCAAGGACATGCGCCCCGACCGGAGCATGACCGCGGTCGGGCAGGGCACGATCGATTTCGGCGCGCTGTTCAAGCTGAAGGGCAGCGCCGGCGTGCGGCATTTCTATGTCGAGAACGACGAGGCTCCCGCGCCCTATCTGCCCGACATCACCACCAGCTTCCGGACACTGCGCGCGCTTCGTTTTTAATGGGGGCGCTTCTGACGGGGCGTGTTTTCCGAGTTTTAGGAGAGAGAGATCATGGCTGAGACCAACAGGTTCGACGCGATCGTTATTGGATCGGGCGTAAGCGGTGGCTTCGCTGCGAAGGAACTGACCGAAAAGGGCCTCCGCGTCCTGATGCTGGACCGCGGTAAGATGGTCGAGCACGGCGAAGGCTACACCTATGACGGCAAGCCCGCCTATGAGGTGCCGGCGCGCAACATCATGCCCAAGCCGCTGCTCGACAGCGATTATTTCATCGGCAAGCACGGCTATGTCCAGCCCAGCAACCGCGAGTTCCACAATGACGACCGGCTGAACCCGTACGCCTATGACGAGGGCAGCAAATTCTACTGGATCCGGCCCGGCGCGGTCGGTGGCAAGTCGCTGATCTGGGGCCGCTGGTGCTTCCGTTGGAGCCCCGCGGATTTCGAGGCGAACAAGCGCGACGGTATCGATGGCGACTGGCCGATCCGCTATGACGACGTCGCACCGTGGTACAGCTATGTCGAGAAATATATCGGCGTGTCGGGCTCGCGCGAGAATCTCGACTATCTGCCCGACAGCGAATTCCAGCCGCCGATGCCGATGAACGTCGCCGAGAAATGGCTGAAGCAGGGCCTCGAATCCAAGTTCCCCGGCCGCAAACTGATCAACACGCGACTGTCGAACATGACCGAGGACAAGCCCGATCAGAACCGCACGAAATGCCAGTTCCGCAATCAGTGCGGCAATGGTTGCTCGTTCGGCGCGTATTTCTCGACCCAGGCGGTGACGTTGCCGGCGGCGCGCGCGACCGGTCGCCTGACGCTCAGGTCGGACTCGGTCGTCACCAATCTCGTGTACGACGCGGCGCGGAAAAAGGTGACCGGCGTTCGCTATATCGACGCGAAGACCGGCCAGGCGGAAACGGTGCAGGCCGATCTCGTCTTCCTCTGCGCCTCGGCGATCGCCTCCACGCAGATCATGCTGAACTCGCGCGCGCCGGGCAGCGACCGCAGCTATTTCGATGAGAGCGGCACGCTCGGGCGCTATATCATGGACCACATCTTCCGCGTCGGCGTCGAGGGCGACATCCCCGGCATGGAGGAGTTCATCGAATATGGCCGTCGTCCGGGCGGCGTCTACGTGCCCCGCTTCCGCAATATCGGCAAAGACGACGGCGTCGGCTTCAAGCGCGGCTATGGCTATCAGGGCAGCGCCTATCGCAACCCCGCCGCGCCGGTCGGGTTCGGCGCGTCGATGAAGCAGGGCATGCGCAAATACGCCCCGTGGAAGTTCAGCATGGGCGCGTTCGGCGAATGCCTGCCCTATGCCGACAACAGGGTGTCGCTGCACCAGTCGAAGGTCGACCGGTTCGGGGTGCCGCTGGTGCGCTTCGACGTGACGTTCCGCGACAACGAACTGAAGATGATGGCCGACGCACGGACGCAGGGTGAGGCGATGCTCAAGGCCGCCGGCCTGACCAACGTCAAGAGCAGCGAGAAGGAGCACGTCCCCGGCGACGCGATCCACGAAATGGGCGGTGCCCGCATGGGCCGAGACCCGCGCACGTCGGTGCTTAACGAATGGAGCCAGGCACACGCCGCGTCCAACCTCTACGTCACCGACGGCGCGCAGATGGCGTCGATCTCGTGCGTGAACCCCTCGCTGACGTTCATGGCGCTCACCGCGCGCGCCGCCGATCACGCCGTCAAGCAGATGAAGAAGGCCTGACGACCAAGAGCTTGGGGGCGGGACGTCGTAAACCGCCCCCAAGACCTTGATAGCCAGCGCACGCGACTCCGTATCTGCAAGTATAAGCGTCGATCTCACGGTCATCCGCGTCGTGCGCAATGGCCAACCGAGGTTCGACCATTTTCTCGCACGCGGTCACAACCGGCCCAAACTATCCCCGATTTATGCTCCGGATTATGCCCGGATTATGCGAAGTCTTGATCGAGGTCGTTGACGGCGCGCTACAAACCCGTCTGTGTCGCTTCCGTAACGAACATCGACCGCATTTTCGCCTCCGGCTGGATTGGATCCGCGATGCCAGGCCTCGTGACCACAGGTTTGCCCCCGGAAACGGGGCCGCAACACGGGTCTGTCGACGCCTGCGACCGGGAGCCGATCCACGTCCCCGGCTCGATCCAGCCGCACGGCATGATCCTCGTCGCCGACCCGGTCACGTTTCGGATCGTCGCCGGCGCCGGAGAGATCGAAACGCTGCTCGCACCGCACTGGCTCGGCGTGCATCTCGACGACATCCTCCGCCATCCGGTCTCCGCGCGCCTCGCCGATCCCTCCGGCGGCGTCCCCGGCCCAAGCGTCACGTTGCTCCAGATCGACGGGATCGACGTGATGTTCGATGCCACCATCCACCGCTCACCCACTGCGATCATCGTCGAACTGGAACCTGCACCCCCGACGATGCCGTCGCCGATCGAGATGCTGGCGGCGATGGAAAACGCCGCCGCAACCTTCGAGCAAGCCTTCGGACTGCGGGAATTGTGCGAGCGCGCAGCGCGAATCTTCCGCCAGGTCACCGGGTTCGACCGGGTGATGGTGTACCGCTTTCACGAGGACGGCACCGGCGTCGTCGTCGCGGAGGATCGCGATCCGGCATTGCGATCGTTCCTCAACCAGCATTTCCCCGCCTCCGACATCCCGCGCCAGGCCCGCGCGCTCTATGTCCGCAACCGCGTCCGCGTCATTCCCGACATCGCCTATGAACCGGCGCCGCTGCGGCCGTTCGGCAACGATGCGCTCGACATGAGCGACGTCGCGTTGCGCAGCGTTTCGCCCACCCATCTGCGCTACCTCGCCAACATGGGCGTCGCCGCGTCGGCCTCGGTCTCGATCGTCCGCGATGGCGCGCTCTGGGGTCTGATCGCCTGCCATCACCCGACGCCCAAGCTGCTCCCCCTGCATGCCCGCATGGCTTGTCGCGCGCTGGCGGGAAGCCTTTCGCGCCAGATCCGCGCGAAGGAGGATGCCGAACTCTTCCGCGAACGCATCCGCCTGCGCACCGCCGAGGACGCGGTCATGCTGCGGCTCGGCAGCGACATCTCGCTGGCGGGCCTGTTCGCGATCGCCGGCGACGATCTGGCCCGGATGCTGGGCGCGGACAGCTTTGCGGCGGTGCGCGGCACGGAATTGTTCGTCGCCGGCCGATCGCCCCGGCACCACGACATCCGCAAAATTGCCGCGCACGTCGTCGACCTCGCGCGGACGGTGCCGTTCGCAACCGATCGCATGGCCGAATACCTGCCCGACGCCGTCGCGTGCCAGGACCTCGCGAGCGGCGTCCTCGCGGTGACGATGGCGACCGAAGAGCCGACCATCCTGCTCTGGTTTCGGGCCGAACAGATCGCCGTCGTGAACTGGGCGGGCAATCCGCAAAAGGACGTGCCCGTCGATCTGCACACGCCGCTGACGCCGCGCGCCTCGTTCGAGATCTGGAGCGAGGCGGTCCGCGGACGCTCGGCGCCCTGGACGCTGTTCGAGATCGAGGCGGCGGGGCGGCTGAAACGGACGATGTACGATGCGCGCCAGCACCGCCGGCTGTTCGAGATCAATCGCGAGCTCATGGCGACGATCGCCGACAACGAGAGCCTGTTGTTGCAGAAGGATTATCTGATCAAGGAGGTGCACCACCGAGTGCAGAACAGCCTGCAACTCGTGTCGGCGTTCCTCGGGTTGCAGGGCCGAGCCGTCGGCGACTCGGTCCTGACCTCGCATCTGATCGAGGCGCAGCGCCGGCTTTCCGCGGTGGCGATGGTCCACCGCCGGCTGCATTCCGACGAGCATCTCCAGGCGATCGACCTCGCGCGCTATATCGGCGATCTGTGTACCGAGATCCGGTCGACGATGGACGGATCGTGGGGCGCGCAGATCCAGCTCGATCTGGTGCCGATCCTGATGTCGACCGACCGCGCGGTGCATGTCGGGTTGATCCTCACCGAACTGGTCATCAACGCCAATAAATACGCCTATGCCGGCGGCTCGGGACCGATCACGATCGCGCTGGAGCAGCAACAGGCGCGGTTCCTGTTGATCGTCGCCGACCGTGGCAGCGGCAAATCGGGGCAGGGCATGGGGTTCGGATCGCGGATGCTCGCGTCGATGGTCGCGCGGCTCGCGGGAACGATGGCCGAGACCGACAATTGCCCCGGCCTGCGCGTCACGATCGCAGCGCCGATCGGCGAGCCGTAGAAGCATCTTCGCGGCGCGTGCGTGGCGGTGTACGGGGGCTGCCCGCTCGCCGGTCCGATCTCGTCCGCGCCGCTGGTCGCGCGCGATCGGTGATGGCGATAATATGGCGTCGATTGAACCGGAGTTGCGTGTGGTGGATGGTGCGGGAAAGACCTGGGACGGCGCGATCGTCCGCAAATGGCTGGAAAGCCGCGTCGCCGCCGCGCGGTCCGATCAGGTGGTCGCGGAGCGCGCGGGGCGGGATCGCCAGGACGATTGCGACAAGGCTACGGCGGAGGAAATGGTCTGCACGCTGATGAAGGCCAAGCCTGCGACGAATGCGCAGGCTGGTTTCATGGACGAACTACGGACCTTGCTCGATCGTGACGACTATGTCTGGCGCGGTGTGTATAACGACACGCGCTTCGACCGGCATGTCCGCACCTTCATCAAGAAGCTGATCAAGATGGCCAAGGCGAACGACGGGTTCGAGAACACTACCCATTATCAGTGACGTGATGCCGTTTGCGTCCCGCGGGACAGGGTGGGGCGATCGCGGGGCGTCGTGCTTCGTCCGACCTACTCCGATCGACGGGGAGTTCGTGCTTTCGGCCGCGAAAGCGCCCATATCGACATGCCGGTATCGCTGCCGGCACGGGACGATCGCCGACCGGATCGCAAAGAAAGCCGCTGCTGCAACCCTATGAAATCGACCGAAGAGACCTTGGAAGAGCTTGGCTGGAATGCGTTTTTCAGCGAGCAGGTTTCGCCCGACGAGGCGCTGCTGTGTCATCCCGTCCGGGTGATGGCGGTCCATCGCGGCAAGATCGCGGTCGCCGGGCTGGGCCCACAGCGTTTCATCACCCCGTATATTCCCGGCGCGCTGCCGACCGACGATCATCCGACCGTCGGCGACTGGGTGCTCGTCGATGGCGCGACGGTGCAGCCCGTGCGCGTCCTCCAGCGGATGAACCTGTTCAAGCGGCGCTCGCCGGCCGATCCGCGCAGGGACCAGATGATCGCGGCAAACGTCGACACGGTGTTCATCGTCGCCTCGTGCAACCAGGATTTCAGCGTCGCGCGGCTCGAGCGCTATCTGGTGCTGACGCGCGAGGTCGGGGTAGATCCGGTCGTGGTCCTCACCAAATCCGACCTGACCGACACGCCCGAGACGTTCGCGGCCGCGGCGCGCGCGATCGAGCCGGGCCTGCTCGTCCAGACCGTCAACGGCCGCGATCCGGCCGACGTCGCCGGGCTCGCGGCGTGGTGCGGCCCCGGCAAGACCGTCGCCTTTCTGGGCTCCTCGGGCGTCGGCAAGTCGACGCTGGTAAACTCGTTGCGCGGGTCCGACAGCATCGCGACGCAGGCGGTTCGCGCGCACGATTCCACCGGCCGCCACACCACCACGGTCCGCGAGATGCACCGCCTCGATCATGGCGGCTGGCTGCTCGACCTGCCGGGGATGCGCGAGCTGCAACTGTCCGATGCGGCAACCGGCATCGCCGAGGTCTTCGACGATTTCGCGCTGGCGGCACAGGACTGCAAATTTTCGGACTGTTCGCACGGCGTCGAGCCCGGATGCGCCGTTCGCGCCGCGATCGAGGCGGGGACGCTGACGTCAGAGCGGTTCGCTCGCTGGCGCAGACTGGAAGCCGAGGAAACCGCAAACTCGGCCAAGCTCACCAAGCGTCGCTCACGCTAGCGGGCTTGGATAGGCCGGATCGACGCTTAGTTCACACCGGCAGGTGAACGCCGCTCTCCGTCCTACCGTGCTCGTGCCGGTCTCCCGTATCGCCGGCGGACGCAGGTTCAATCCTCCCCCGCCAGGGGGAGGTGGCGCCGAAGGCGACGGAGGGGGAGGACACGGAACAGCGGTTATCCCTTACCTCCCCCTCCGTCTGGCAAGAGCCAGCCACCTCCCGCTGGCGGGGGAGGATTGACGGGTGCGTCGTATCGCCATTGTCGCGGCGTGCGTCCGGTTGCGGATTTTGAGCTGGCGCATCAGGCCGGTCATTAAGACCTTACGGGAGCCACAACATCGAAACTTGGTTGGCGGGACGACAGACTTCGGAACAAGGCGGCGGTCCTCCGATCCGATATGTACGCGCGGTCGAACATGGTTACGACCGCCGCTCTGTTCTCCCGCGAAGGCGGGAGCCCAGTCTGGGTCCCCGCCTTCGCGGGGAAACAAGGTTTCTACACCGCATGAGATAGCTGCGACCAAGACCGGGTCGACGATTGAATTTCGGGACCGGCGCGGATGATCCGCGGTCGGCGCATGGTCCCCGTTACCGCCCCGTAGTGGCCCCGCCACGATCGCTCGAACCGACCGCGATCAGCGTCGGCGCATCGGCCACGAACCGGTCCAGCACGCCGTCGGCGATCTTGATCGGACCATCGAACCGGGTCGCACCCGGGATCGTCTTGATCGCCGCCGCCTCGCCGGCGAGGCGCTTGGCGTCGGCGAAATAGCGATCCGCAGCGCCGCTACCCCGGTTCGCCGCGTCGAGTCCCGCAGCGGTCAGCTGAAGCGCGCGGCCCCAGCGCTGCATCGCGTCGAGCCACGGTCGCGACTGCGCCGCGAAGCCGGGGTCGATCGTCCCGGCGCGGATGATGTCGGGTGCGTTGGCGAACGCGTCGGCGCGCGCGGTCAGGTCCGCGATCGCGCGCTGCCGTGCCGCCGCATCGCCGTCCGCCAGCGCTTCGCGGACCGCGTCGAGCGCCGCCTTCAGTCGCGGTGCCTGCTCCTGCCACGGCTGGCTGCCGAAGGTCGGTGCCATGTGCTGCGTATCGAAGAAGGTCAGCAGCGCCGCGGTCGCGCGTTCGTCGCCGCCCGCCAGTTCACGCGCGGAGAAATGCCAGGTCCGCTCGGCGTCGTACGCCGTGTCGTTCCAGCCGAACGCCGCGACACCGGTCACCGCCGGGCGGCTCGGTGCCTCCTGGTTCATCGGGTTCGACAGGATGCCGGTCAGCTCGCCCGACAATCCGGCCTCGCGCCGTGCATAGGGCGCCATCAGCAGCCGACCGGTGGTCTGTGCGTAATCGTTGACCGGATAATTGTCCCATAACAGCGTCTTGCGGCCGAACGCCTTGGTCGCTGCCTTGGCGTCGGGGATCGAGATGGCGGGGGGGACGACGTCGGTGCCGGTCCACTGGACGACGATCCGCGGGTCGAGATGCTTGCGCAACGCCGCCTTGTACGGGGTTTCCTTCGCATCGTAATATTCGGTCGGCACCATGATCAGCGGGCGCGCGCCCGGATCCTTGGCGCTCAGGCTGGCCTGCACCGCGTTGAGCAATTGCGCCTGCGCGACGCCGGCCGCTTCCGCGCCCGAGGGGCCGAACGCGGTCTTGTCGCGCTCGCAATTCCACTTGGTGTATTCGATGTCGTCGAGCGCGACGTAGAAGCTGCCGACGCCGATCGCCCGCAATGCGTCGAACTTGCGTTCCAGCGCCTGCACGTCGGCGGGGTCGGAGAAGCAGACCGACGGCCCGGGCGAGACCGCGTAGACGAAGTCGACATGGTTGCGCCGCGCGGTCTGGGCCAGCGTGCCCAGCGACGACAACGTCGCGGCGGGATAGGCCTCGCGCCACCGATCGCGCGCGTAGGGATCGTCCTTGGGGCTGTAGACATAGGTGTTCGCCTTCACCGTGGCGAGGAAGTCGAGATGCTTGGTGCGATCCGCCATCGACCAGGGCGCGCCGTAAAAGCCCTCGATCGTGCCGCGGATCGGCATCGCAGGGTGATCCTGGATCACCAGCGCGGGCAGGCTGGCGCGCCGGGCGAGCTGGCGGAAGGTCTGGACCGCGTGGAACAGGCCGTCGGCGTCGTTCCCGGCCAGCGTGACGATGCCCGCGCCGGCAGCGACGGTGGCGATCGTATAGCCCTCGGCCTGCGTGTCGAGCGTAGCCTTGCTGCGGCCAAGCGCGTCGCGAACGAGGGCGGTGTCGCCGGTGCCGAGCACGATGTGCGGGCGGTCTGGCGTGGCGGGGAGGCGCTTGGCGGTGGCGATCGTCTCGACGCCCGCGGTGGCGAGGATCTGGCGGACCAGCGCGACGGTCTCTGGATCGGTGCCGGGGGCGGCGACCAGGACGACCGCGCTGCCGAGCGTGATACTGCCGGTGCCGAGGTCGATCGATGTGGGGGTCGGGAACAGCGCCGGCAGCGTCACGGGTTGCGCCGATACGGGAGTCGCGCTGGTGCCTGCCGTCAGGCTTGCCATCGCCATCATCAGCGCAGAGGCGCCGATCTTGCTGTTGCCGTGCATCGCTCAGCTCTCCGGTATCAGATTGGTATTGTGTTGGATGTGTAGGGGGATGTTGGGGGGACGGCAAGAGTGCCGAAGGGAGAAGGGTGGCTCATTACGCCGAGGTCGAGAATCGTATTGATCGAAATCAGTGCGCTTGGTCCCGCGACGTAGGATCGATAATTCCGCGGCGGTTTTCCGCGGGCGACCGAGCGCGTCCGTGTGACCACGCATCGTGCTCCTATTGTCGACGCGCGGAAAGCAGGATAGCTAAACGCCTGTTTGGAACAGAGTAGGAACCAGCAGCCCTCGAGCGACGAGGATGCCGATCGCGTCGCGGCGATCGCTGCGTTCGTGCGCTCGCTCGATGCCGCCGATCCGTTCGTGGCGATCTTCAACGACGCCAATCTGCCGATGGCGATCAGCGATCCGACGCTCGTCGACAACCCGATAATTTATGTGAATTTCGCCTTCGAACGCCTAACCGGCTACGCCCAACCCGAAGTCGTCGGTCGGAACTGCCGTTTTCTCCAAGGTCCCGAAACGAAAGCGGAGGATGTCGCACGCATCCGCGAGGCGGTGGCCAGGTCCGAGCGGATCGAGGTCGACCTTCTCAATTACCGCAAGGACGGAACGCCGTTCTGGAACCGTCTCCTGGTGGCGCCGGTGTTGGATCAGAACAGGCAGCTTCGCTATTGCATCGCGTCGCAGCACGACGTGACGCTCGAGCGCGAGACGTTCGTCAAGCTGGCGGCCGAGCAACGCGAACTCGAGGCGTCCGCGGCCGATACGAAGGCACAGCTCGCGGACAGTACCGCGCGTCTCGACTTTGCGCTCAAGGCGGGGCGGTTGGGCTCGTGGACGTTTGATCCGGGTAGTCGGCACCTTGATGCATCAAACGGTTGTAAGATCGTGTTCGGCTATGCGCCCGATTCCGAGTTCGGATATGCGGAATTCGTCGGCGCGATCCATCCCGAGGACCGTGCGCAGGTGCTGGCGGCGATCCAGGCGACCGCCGACACCGGGTGCGACTATGATATCGAGTACCGCGTGGTGACGGGCGAAGGCGAACTCCGCTGGGTCGCGGTCCGCGGCGAATTGCTGACCCGCGCGGACGGCACGGCGCTGACCATGACCGGGTTCTCGACCGACATAACCGAGCGCAAGCGGGTCGAGGAACACCGCGCCTTGCTGGCCGGCGAACTCACGCACCGGGTCAAGAACACGCTCGCGACGGTCAGCGCGATCGTCAACCAGACGCTGCGCGACGCCGTCTCGATGTCGGATGCGCGCGACACGATCGGCGCGCGGATCGGCTCGCTCGCGATCGCCCACGACCTGTTGCTGCGCGATGAAGTGGACGGCGCGACGATCGCCGATATCGTCTCCGGCGTCATGGCGCCGTTCGACGACGGTCGCGGACGTCTGTTCTCGGTCGACGGTCCCAATATCCGCCTCGAGCCGCGGGTCACGCTCGCGCTGTCGATGGCCCTCCACGAACTGGCGACCAACGCCAGCAAATACGGCGCACTGAGCACCGCCGGCGGTCACGTCTCGATCACATGGAGCGTGGGGATAGGCGACGGCGGCCGGCGCCTCGCATTCGCCTGGGAAGAATCGGGCGGACCGACGGTGACCGCGCCGACCCGTACGGGCTTCGGCTCGCGGATGATCGAGCGCGTCCTGGCGCAGCACATGCGCGGCACGGCGAAGATCGAGTATCGCAGCACCGGCGTCGTCTTCGTCATCGACGCACCGCTGTAAATGGCGAAACCGGCTGCGCTGACGACGCCGGACGGACGGTATATCGTCGTCCGCGGGCGGTTATGGCGTGCGACCAACCCCGGTCTGTCGGAGGCCGATCGGACCCGACACGTCGCGGCACTGATGGACGGCCGCCGCAATGTCGCGAGCGCACGGCGGGCGGGGGATTCCGTGGCGGAAAAGGCGGCGCATGATGCCGTCGATGCGGCCAAGCATGCCCTGGGCGAGCGCGGACCGGTATGGTGGACCGACGGCGCGCCCGATCTCAACCGGCACATGGCGCGGACGACGCCCTACGCCGCCTGGTTCGCAACGGCAGCGGCGAATTCGGACGATGCGGAATGACGCGTACCGCGTGAAACATCGGGCCCGATCTGCTGCCGAGCGCGTTGCGACAGCCTGACGAGAATTGGGAACCGCCGATGTGCCATGTGCTTGTGATCGAGGATGACTGGTTGATCGCCGATCATATCATGAGCATTATCGAGCGTGCAGGTGCGACCTCGATCGCCCAGGCGGATAGCGAAACCGCCGCGGTGGATGCAGCAGGCACGCACTGTCCGCAGATGATCGTGTCGGATGTGAGGCTGCATGAAGGGACCGGGCCCTTGGCCGTGCAGCGCATCATCGCCGCCCATGGCAATATTCCCGTGATGTTCATCACCGGAACACCCGAAGCCTGCATCCCCTGCGATCCGCCGGCCGTGATCCTGACCAAGCCGATAGATGAGACCGCCGTTATGGCGACGTTCCGGAGCCTCGCGCCGCTCTAGATTTCAAACGGTTACAGAATTGCGCGTCCGGAAACGGATTGTCCGGCGCGAGGCATTGCCCCGCGCCAGATTCGTAGGCGTCAGCCCTGGACGTCGCTGGCATCGAACTCGTTGAATGCTGCCTTGACCTCGGCGGCGCGGGCATCGTCTGCGATATCGACCGAGACGACGATCTTGCCGGCCAACGCGGCGTCGTCCCGCGATTGCGGGGTAGGATCTTCGCCGGCGGTGTCCGCGCCGGCCTGCTCGCTGCCGACGCTGTTGTCGTCGCCATCGGTAGCGATGAGAATGTTCTTGCGGTCGATTCCCTGCTCCTGAACGAGGCGCTCGACGGTCATTTCGGCTTCGCGACGCGTGTCGAACTTGGCTTTAAGGGTGGTTGGCATTGTCAGGCTCCTGGTTGAGGTGAGGGTGTCGTCAGGCCGGGCATAGATCGGCGGGTGCCGGGTCCTGGTCGGACCGCGGTCCGGCGTTCGGCTCGACAAGATGATTCAGGAAATTGGACAGCTCGATGCGGCGGTTCGATTCCTGCGCGAATTGCGCGTCGATGCCGAGCGACCAGTGGATCGAGCGACGGTCTGGATCGTCGTGCAGCGCGTCGAGCTGTGCCGCGCGCATCTCGACATCTTCCGTCGTGTCGGCGAGCCCCGCTTCGATAAGGTCGCTGGCCTGCCGACGCAGCGCGACCGCGATCTCGCCCGGGGCAAGCTCGGGATGATATTGCACGCCCCAGAACACGCCGCCGTCGTGACGGATTTCGGCGGCCTGGATCGTCGTGACGGCATTGCTTGCCAGCAGCGTCGCATTTTCCGGAAGGCTTTCGACCTCGTCGCCGTGAATGGCAGGCGCGTCCCAGCTATCGGGTCGTCCGGCCAGTAGCGGGTGGTTTCGTCCGGCCTCGGTCGGGGTGATCCGCCGCGCAACCCCGGCTTCGATGCGCTCGGGCATCTTGCGGACGATGCCCCCGGCGGCGGCAACGGCAAGTTGCAGACCGGCGCAGGATCCGAACGATGGCGTTCCCGACGCAAAGACCGAGCGCATGAACCGCAACTGGCGGCGAACCTCCGGTGTATCGTCGTAGACGTGCAGCGGAGATCCGGTCACGAAGACGGCATCGAATGCGCGCAGGTCATCGGCACCGAACTGGTCCGCGTCGTCGTCCGCGGGGGCGACGATCGTGATCTCGGCATCGGGACGTAGCTGCGCGAGCGTCGCGGCATATGTCTCGCCGGAGCTTTTGCCGGCATGGCGGCGCCGTGCCTCGCGCTCGTCCGCGGTCTCGCTCTCGGCAACCAGAAAATGCGGCAAATTCCGTCCTCTACCGTGTCGGTTCGTATCGGCTCAACGCGCGAGCGATGCTTTCGACCGATCGGCCGGGACAAAATCGAAGAACGGCTCCCCGTCATATTTGCGGCAAGGTACGCGGTAATGCGCGCTGCAACGGGTAGCGGAGACGGGAGCCCGTCCCGCCTCACGGGTAGGTCGACGCATTCGGCGAAACTTCCTCGGTAAGCGGGACGTTGCGGCATGACCGGAGCGGATCGCTTCGCGACACGCAGCTACGCGAGGAAGTATCATGGGCCTGTTTTCTAAAGACATCGCGACGTTCGACGACCTGTTCCTGCACCAGTTGCAGGACGTTTATTATGCCGAGAACCAGATTGCCAAGGCGCTGCCGAAGATGGCCGCCAAGGCGACCGCACCTGCGCTGAAGCAGGGTTTCGACACGCATCTCGCCGAAACCGAGCGCCAGATTACGCGCCTCGAGCAAATCTTCGACCTGCTCGGCGAGAAGGCGAAGGCCGTGACCTGCCCGGCGATCGACGGCATCATCAAGGAAGCCAACGAAGTCGCTGGTGAGATCGAGGACAAGGCGGTTCTCGACGCCGCGTTGATCGCGTCCGCACAGGCGGTCGAGCATTACGAGATCGCGCGTTACGGCACGATGATCGCCTGGGCCAACCAGCTCGGCCGTTCCGAGATCGCAGCGATCCTCAAGGAAACGCTCGACGAGGAATATGCGACCGACGACAAGCTGACTGCGATGGCGACGTCCGCCATCAACGCCAAGGCCGAGGCGGTTACCGCCTGATCTCGTGATCGATGGGGGCTGCGGCTGGAGGCAATCGTCTCCGGTCGCAGCCTTTCTACTTTGGGAGATTGGCAATGGCAGACGATATCGCGTTCACGCTTCCCGAGGCGCTCGGTGCGCAGAAGCATTTGCGGGACGCACTCGGGCTCGGCGAGGAACGCTTTCCAGTGCCGGCCTTCGTCAACATGATCAGCGATGAGATCGAGCAGTTGCGAGCCGCCGGCAAGAGCGACGACGACATCGCGGCGCTGGTCGAGGAGTCCAGCGGGCATGCGCTGACCGGGCGGGATATCGAGCGATATTATACGCCGGTCGAGGACCGCCATTCCAACGAACGATGATGATGGGAACGGGCCGGCATCGACCGGCCCGTCCTTCGTTCAGGCCCTCTTGCGCGCGCGCTTCGGGCTTGCCGCGGCGGCGACGTCCTCTTCCTCGTCCGGCGCATCTTCGCCAGCCTCGGTCAACGCTTCGCCCAGCGCCTTCAGCTTGTCCTGCGACTTGTCCGCCTTATCGGCGATCTTCGTCGTCGCGGTACCGAGCCGGTGCAGCAGGGCATGGACCCGGTCCGCGTCGGGCTCGCCCTTTTCGAGCTGCTTGCGTAGCGACGCGAGGTCCCGCAAAATGCCCTTGGCACCCGGCGTGTCGATGTCGGCCAGTGCGGCCTCCCAATCTTCCACCATGTCCGCGCCCTTTTCAGGCTTCGTCGCGTCCAGTCCGCGATTGATCGCGTTCATCGTTCCTGCAAATTTCACGGCCATGTTCATTCTCTCCGAAAGCCATTCGCTGGCGCAGGTCAACGAAACGTCGCGCCGATAATGTCCTCCCGAAACGTGTCGATCTCGATCAATATAATCCCGATCAATCAACCTGTTGTCGTGCTGCGAGCCATGGCATGCAGGCGCCGCACAGCAAAAGCAGCGACGGCGTGATCGTCGAGCGCGGGGCCGGGGACACTCCATACTCGGGCTCACACCCCGACTGGTCGCGCCCGGCATTCTATGGCAGTCAGCGCGCGACTGCCGGAGATCGTCGTGACCAAGCGTAAAATTGCCAAGCCCGTCGCGACAGGTGTCGCGGGCCTCGACGAAATCCTGCGCGGCGGACTGCCGCCCTCGAACCTGTATATGCTGCAAGGCGCGCCGGGTGCGGGCAAGACGACGGCGGCGTTGCAGTTCCTGCGCGCGGGCGTCGAGGCCGGCGAACGCTGCATCTATGTCAGCCTGTCGCAGACCGCGGCGGAGCTGGAATCGATCGCGGTGTCGCACGGCTGGACGATGGACGGGATCCGCGTCGAGGAACTGTCGGCCTCCGACGCGGTCAACGGCGCCGCGGATCAGACGATCTTCCAGACCGCCGAACTGCGTCTCGACGAGACTCGGCAGGCGATCGAAAAGGCGATCGAGGAGCACAAGCCGAGCCGCCTGGTCTATGACTCGCTGCTCGAAATCCGCCTGATCACCGGCGATACGCCACGCTTCCGGCGCGAGCTGATCGGTTTCAAGGCGTTCCTCGCCAAGCGCAACGTCGTCGCGCTGCTGCTCGATACGCAGAACGGCGAGGCGATGAACGGCGAAGAGGTCGAGGGGATCGCTCACGGCGTGATCCGGTTCGACAAGACGCTAGAGGATTACGGCGCGGTGCGGCGGCGGATCGAGGTCAGCAAGATGCGCGGCGTGCCGATCGCCGACGGCTATCACGACATGGCGATCCGCGAAGGGCAGGGCGTCGTGGTATTCCCGCGCATCATCCCCGGCGACGCGTCCGACGTCGAAAAGCCCGAGCTGATCAAATCGGGCGTCGAGACGCTCGATGCGATGTTCGGCGGCGGCCAGGAATCGGGCACAACGACGCTGGTGATCGGCCAGTCCGGCACCGGCAAGTCGACGATGGCCTCGCTCTATGCGACCGCGGCGCTGAAGCGCGGCGAGAACGTCGCGCTGTTCCTGTTCGAGGAGCGGCTCGAGACGTTCTTCCGCCGGTCTGAAGGGCTCGGCATGGACCTGCGCAAGTTCCACAAGGACGGCGCGCTGGTCATCAAGGACTTCAATCCCAACGAGATCTCACCCGGCGAGTTCGCGCAGGTCGTCCAGAGCATCGTTAAGACGGACAAGACCCGCGTCGTCGTCATCGACAGCTTCACCGGGTATCTCAACTCGCTGCCGCAGCGCGACAAGGCGGTCCGCGATATCCAGTCGTTGCTGAAATACCTGGCGCGCTCGGGTGTGCTGACCATGCTCATCGTCGCGCAGCATGGCCTGCTCGGCCAGAATGTCGGGATCGACGTCGATGTGAGCTTCCTCGGCGATACGGTGCTGCTGCTGCGGATCGCCGAGCACGAGGGGCGCCTGCGCCGCAACATCACGGTGGTGAAGAAACGGCACGGGCCGCACGACCTGTTCGTCCATGAACTGATGATCCAGGGCTCCGGGATTTCCGTGGTGCCGTATAATCCTCTTCCGGAATCGTGAGCGCACTCGATCCGATCGATCATACCACGCTGGACCATGTGCTGGTCCTGGCGCCCTATCGGCGTGATGCCGACTATCTGAAGCAGTTGTTCGTCGAGCACGACATCCCGGTCGATGTCTGCATCGATGTCGCGGAGATCCACGATTATCTGGCGAGGTCCCCCGGCGTGCTGGTCGCGACGCACGAAGCGCTGACGCCGGATATCCTGAAGAACGTCGCCGACCACCTGGCGTCGCAACCGAGCTGGTCGGAGATGCCGATCGTCGTGCTGCTGGATCGGACGTCGAACCAGATCCGCGTCCGCACCGAACTCGCGCGCGTCTGGCCGCGCGCACGGCAGCTCTTCTACCAGCGCCCGGTCACGCCGGTCGAACTGATCAGCGGCGTCCAGTCCGCGATGCTGGCGCGGTTGCGGCAGCGCGACGTGCGCGATCATATCGAGCGCGAGATCGAACTGCGCCGCGAACTCAACCACCGCGTGAAGAACATCCTCGCCAGCGTCGCCTCGATCTTCGAGATGACGCATCGCGGCGCCAACACGCTGGCCGAGTTCGCCGACGATTTCCGGGGACGGCTGGAGGCGTTGTCGCGGGTCCATTCCGCGGTCTTCCACGCCGCCGACGAAGAGGTTTCGATCTCGGCGATCGTCGATCTCACGTTCGAGCCTTATCGCCTGCCGGGGCTCAGTCGGGTCGTCACCGGGGGGCCGGAAATCATGCTGACCCGCGAGGCGGGCACGACGCTCGCCTTGTGCCTGCACGAACTCGCGACCAACGCGATCAAATATGGCGGCCTGTCGACGCCCGAGGGACGCGTATCGTTCACGTGGAGCCTGTCCGAGGACGAGCCCGCGACGCTGGCGATCGCCTGGACGGAGGAAGGGGGGCCGGCGGTCGTCGAGCCGTCCCGGACGGGCTATGGCACGCGCTATCTGAAGGCGGCGCTCGGCAGTGTGTTCGGAATGAAGCCGGTGATGACGTTTGCACCGGAAGGGCTGCGGTGTACCGTTTCGGGGCGGGTCTCGCGTTTGTCGCGCAACCCCTGACGCTCGACCGCGTTGGCCACAGATGAGTGTAGAACCGCGTACCCCGGCCGCGCGATTGCGGGTCTTCTGTCTCGAGGATAACCCGCTGATCGCCTTTCATCTCGAACAGATGATCGAGGATCTGGGCCATGTCTTCGCGGGATCGCTGGACAGCTTCGTCGACTTGCAGTCGGAATCGCCGGTCGACGACATGGACTGCGCGTTGGTGGATATCGATCTCGCGGATGGACCGAGCGGGCCGTCCGCGGTCGAATGGCTGACCGCCAAGGGTGTTCCGTGCGCCTTCGTCACCGGGCAGGAAGCGATGGCCGCGCGCTTTGCCGATACCGCGGTCGCGGTGGTCGCCAAGCCCATCACCGAGGCGGCGCTGGCAGCCGCCCTTTCGCTACTGGCTGCCGCAAAGCGACCGCCGTCGGCGTAGACGTCGCGGCCAAACTTCGCCAAGCCCCGATACAGTCGCGTCGGTCGGCCGAGTAGATCGGCGCGGTCGTATACGGCGAGAGCCGGGTTCGCGGACCCGACAGCTCCCCGACTAAAAGGACCCGTGCGAGGTCCGACCAACCAAGGTACTGCTCTATGACGGCCCAAAATCCGGTCCAGACTCCGGCCCATAATCCAAAGGCCAAGATCCAGATCGTCATCGTCGGCGGCGGTGCGGCGGGGCTCGAACTCGCGACCCGGCTCGGTGCGCGCTACGGGCGCAAGCGGCACGACATCATCGTCGTCGATCGCAACCGCACGCACATCTGGAAGCCGTTGCTGCACGAGGTCGCGACCGGCTCGCTCGACGCCAACATGGACGAGGTCGGCTATCGCAGCCATTGCCACCGCTGGGGCTATCGCTTCTTCTACGGCGCGCTCGCCGCGATCGACCGCACCGCGCGCCAGGTCCATCTCGCGCCGGTGCTCGACGAGGATGGTCGCGAGGTGATCGCTGCGCACGCCATCCGCTACGATTACCTGGTGCTGGCGTACGGCTCGGTGACCAATGATTTCGGCACGCCCGGTGTTGCCGAGAACTGCACCTTCCTCGACAGCCGGGCGCAGGCCGACCGGTTCCGCGACCGCCTGCTCGACCAGTGCCTCCGCGTGTCGCGTACCATGACCACCGACCCCGCCAGCAACGCGCGCGTCCGCGTCGCGATCGTCGGCGGCGGCGCGACGGGTGTCGAACTTTCCGCCGAGCTGTTCAACGCCGCTGCGGCACTCGGCTATTACGGCCTGGAGGTGTTCGACGGCAGCCGCCTCGACGTGACGCTGATCGAGGCGGGGCCGCGCATCCTGCCCGCGCTCCCCGAGCGGCTGGCGGCGGCGGCGCAGCGCGAACTCGAGGTGCTCGGCGTGCGCGTCCTCACCGATACGCCCGTCACGGCATCGGACCGCACCGGCATGACGACCGGCAATGGCGACCGGATCGACGCCGATCTCCAGGTCTGGGCGGCGGGCGTGAAGGCGGCGGCGATCCCCGGCGGGCTCGATGGCCTCGAACTGTCGCGCGGCGGACAGATCGTCGTGACCCCGACGCTCCAGACCGCGATCGACGACCGGGTCTTCGCGATGGGCGATTGCGCGTCGTGCGTGCTGCCCGGTCGCGATCGTCCCGTGCCGCCACGCGCACAGGCCGCGCACCAGATGGCGTCGGCGGTGTTCGACAATCTCAACCGGATGATGGCCGGTAAGCCGCCGCGCGCCTTCGTCTACAAGGATCACGGGTCGCTGGTGTCGCTCAGCCGGTTCTCGACGGTCGGCACGCTGATGGGCAACCTCGTCGGCGGCAAGCTGGCGGTCGAGGGCCGGCTAGCGCGGTTCGTGTATTTGTCGCTGTACCGGATGCATCTCGTCGCGATCCATGGCTGGCTCAAGGGCAGCGCGCTGATCGTCGTCGGCCACGTCAACAAGATCGTCCGGCCCCGGCTGAAGCTGCACTGACCGCAGTCCCGACCAAGGCGCGCGCGAGGCCTGCCTGATCGTCGGGATCCGGTCGATGTCATGTAACCGTCGTCGCGACGTCATCAAACTGTACCGGCGTGGCCATACCCGCATGGGCCATGACCCTGGCCAACCTTGCGGAACCCGATGCCGTCACGAACCGCCTTTGGGCGGGGTGGTCGCGGTTGCGCGCGCAGGTCGAGCGGATGACGCGGCGCACGGATGGCGAGGACCTGCTCCACGATGCGTATGTCAGCATGGCGGGGCTGGCGACCGCGCCGCGCAACGACGAGGCGTTCCTGGTCCACGCCGCGGTCAACCGGGGGCGCGACGCGTTTCGCCGGGAGGCGGTGCGCGGGGTGTGCGAACCGGCCGAGGCGATCGACTGGCTGCGCGATCCCGCACCGATCCAGGACGAGGTGATGATCGCCAAGGCGCGGCTGGCGCGGGTCCGCGAGGGTATCGACCGGCTGACGCCAAGGACCCGCGAGATATTCCTGATGCAGCGGCTCGACGGGTATAAGTATCGCGAGATTGCCGAGCGGCTGGACATCAGCCAGGGCGCGGTCGAGAAGCACATGGCCAAGGCGATGACGTTCTTGGCCGATTGGACGGAGGGTTGGTAAGTTTCGCGATGCCCGGCCGCCGTCCCTCGAACAGCTTCGATGCGAACCGGGCGGCCAGCAACCGAACCGCGGCCGACTGGATCGCACGGCTCAATGCCGACGACGCGACGCCGCGCGATGCGGCGGATTTCCGGCGCTGGCTCGCCGCGAACCCCGACCATGCCGCGCGGTTCGAGCGTGCCACCGATCTTTGGGACATGGTCCCGGGGACCGCGCCGTCGCGGGCGCCGGCGACGCGGCGCCGGGCGATCGCCGGGCTGGTGGCGCTGACCGCGACGACGGCGGGCGGCACGTTTGCGTTCCAGGCGGCCTATGCGGCGACGCCGTACGAAACGGGTATCGGCGAACAGCGGCGGATCGGATTGCAGGACGGCTCATCGCTGTTGCTCGATGCGGCGACTCGTGTGCGTGTGATCGCAACCCCCGAACGGCGGCGGCTCTGGCTCGCGCGCGGCCGGGTCGACCTGACCGTGGCGCCGCTGACGACCCCGTTCACGATCGACGTGGGGGCCGGGGACATGACCGCGGCGGCCGGACGGTTCGACCTGCGCCGCGACCGCGACGACCGGGTGGCGCTGACCGCGATCGAGGGCAGCGCGGCGGTGGCGACGACCGGCGCAGCGCGACGGCTGACCGATGGCGAGCGGCTGCGCGAGGGCCGCATCGATCGCCCCGACCTTGCCGCGACGCAGGCCTGGACCAGCGGGCGTGCGGCGTTCCACGACGATACGCTGGCGACGGTCGCCGAAGAGGCCAACCGCTATAGCACGACGCGGCTGGTGATCGCCGACCCCGCGGTCGCCGGAGTGCGCGTTAGCGGGATGTACCGGATGGGCGACAACGTCGCGCTCGGCCGGTCGCTCGCGGCGCTGCTCGCGCTGCGGGTGCGGACGATCGAGGGCGCGGTCCTGCTCGGCGGATAAATTTCGCCGCAATTCGCAGTGGGTGGGGGTGGGGTAGATCGATCCTTGCCCGTCGAGGAGGTGCGGCATCATCGCCGCCTTCCTTGGGGGGATGAACACCGTGATCACCAATCGCCGGCGCCTGCGCCGATCGTTCGTGCTGGGCGCCGCCTGCGCCGCGCTGTCGACCGCCTTTCTCGCCACCGCCGCCACTGCACAGGCGCGCGTCACCGTGCATCTCGCCGCGCAGCCGCTCGGCAAGGCGCTCGAAGCGCTCGCCCGCCAGAGCGGCACCGACATCCTGTTCACGCCCGCGGCGGTCGCCGGGATGACCGCCCCCGCGCTCAACGGCACGATGGCCCCGCAGGCTGCGGTCGAGCGCCTGATTGCAGGCACACCGCTCACCGTACGTCGCGAGGCCAATGGCGCGCTGCTCGTCTCGGGTGCGGTCGTCGACACCGCGCCGCAGACTGTGGCGACCGAAGCCTCACAGGGCGATGCCGCCGAAATCGTCGTCACCGGCTATGCCAGCAGCCTGACCACCGCGCTCGCGCAGAAGCGCCAGGCGACCAACGTCATCGACGTCGTCAAGGCCGAGGACATCGGCAAGTTCCCCGCGCAAAACATCGCCGAGGCGCTCCAGCGCGTCCCCGGCGTGTCGATCGTCCGCGATCGGGGCGAAGGCGTCTTCGTCCGCATCCGTGGGCTAGGCGCGAACTTCCAGGTCGTCACGCTCAACGACCGCTCGGTCGCGGTGAACGAGAACGTCCGCGACAGCGGCCAGAGCGGCCGCCAGTTCCGCTTCGACACGCTGCCGTCCGAACTGATGTCCGCGGTAGAGGTGATCAAGAGCCCGCGCGCGAGCCTCGACGAAGGCGGCATCGGCGGCACGATCAACCTGCGCACCTTCCGCCCGCTCGACCTGAAGAAGCCGGTGCTGTCGCTGTCCGCCACCGCCAGTTCGCCGCGGCTTGCCGATACGGTCGATCCGCGCCTGTCGGGGATGGCGAGCTGGGCGAGCCCCGACGGCAAGATCGGCGCGCTGATCGCCGCCGTCTATGACGAGCGCACCACCCGACAGGACCGCATCACCGGCGTCGGCTGGGCGGACGGCAAGATCGATACCGACGGCAACGGCTCGCTCGACAGCGCGACGATCCTGATCCCCACCGCGATCCGCCCGACGCTGGAACGCGAAAAGCGCGACCGGATCGGTCTCAACGGCGCGGTGCAGTGGAAGCCGGACGACCGGTTCGAGCTGAACGTCGACGGGCTGTGGAGCCGGCTGAACGTCGCCTATGACGAGCTGACCTATTCGGCGGCGGATGGCGCCGGCCTGCCGCGCGGGATCGTACCGGGCAGCGCGGTGATCGAGAACGGTGTGCTGACCGGCGCGACGACGACCGCCTCGACGACGCAGATCGGTCGCGAGACGTCCGTGCTGCAATATAAGAACTGGCTGGTGGGCACGAACGCCCGCTGGCAAGCGGATGGCTGGACGATCGCTGCGGATGGCAGCATCGGCCAGGCCTATTCGAACACGCCCGAGCCGATCTATCGCACCCGCCTGCTCGGGACGGTCGGCGCGACGACGTTCGACTTCGCCAAGGCGGGCGACCGGCTGCCCAACGTGACGCTGCTGAACGCCGACCTGTCGAACCCGGCGCTGCTGCCGGGGCGGCGGATCGAATACCGCGTCAACGACTCCAAGGACCGCGAGCGCGCCGCGAAACTCGACATCACGCGCGACCTAACCGGCATCTTCAGCGCACTGCACGCCGGTGCGAAATACCAGAAGCGGACGCGCGCGTATAATCGCCGCGATATCAACTTCACGAGCGGCATCGCCGGCAAATATTTCGACGCGAGCTATTTCGTGCCGTTCCCGGTCGACGACTTCCTCGACGGTGCCAAGGGCGATCTGCCCACGACCTGGGCGATGCCCGATCCCGCCAAGTTCCTCGCCACCGCCACCGGCAAGGAGGCCTTGCTCGCCGCCCCGCTCGCGCGCGGCGATCTGCGCAACAGCTATGCGATCGGCGAGGAGATCGTCGCGGGCTACGGCATGGCCGACTTCGCGTTCCCGGTCGGCGGCATCGCGGTGCGCGGCGACGTCGGCGTGCGCTATGCCCGGACGCGCCAGACCTCGTCGGGCTATGCCGACGACGGCAAGGTCGCGTTGCCGGTCAGCTACGAGAAGACCTACGACAATTTCCTCCCCTCGCTCAATCTGGTCGCCGAGGTCTCCCCCAAATTGCAGATGCGCTTCGCCGCGTCGAAGGTGATCACCCGCCCGTCGCTCGCCGATCTTGCCCCGCGCCTGACGATCAATTCGAGCCCGACCGTCCTCACCGCGGTCGGCGGGAATCCCGAATTGAAGCCGTTCGAGGCGTGGCAATATGACGGCACGGTCGAATGGTATTTCGCGCCGGGCAGCGCGCTGGTCGGCGGCGTGTTCTACAAGGACATCACGACCTTCGTGTTCCAGCAGACGCGCGACTTCGTCCTCGACGGACAGACCTATCGCCTGACCGCGCCAAAGAACGGTGGCGACGCCTATGTCGCGGGTGTGGAGATCGCGTACCAGCAGTTGTTCAAGATGCTACCCGCGCCGTTCGACGGCCTCGGCGCGCAGGCGAACTACACGCACACCGCGACCGGCGGCACCTATGCGCTGGCGACGGGCGGTACGTTCCGCGACGCGCTGGTCGACGTCGCCAAGGACAGCTTCAACCTGACCGCGTTCTACGAAAAGGAACGCGTCGGTGCGCGCGTCAGCTACAGCTGGCGCGGCAACGTGCTGCGCGACGTCGGCGGGGCGGGGCTTGCCGCCAATAACGACAGCGCATTCGGCAGCCTCGATTTCGACATGTCGTACAAGGTCACGCCGAGCGTCACCTTCGTCGTGCAGGGGATGAACGTCGCGGGCGGCGTCCAGTGGCAATATGTCCGCGACAATCAGTTCGCGGGCTATACCGATTACGGGCGGACGTTCACGGCCGGCGTAAGGGCGAAGTTCTGATGCGGATCGGATCGATCGCGGCCGGCTTCGCATTGACCGTCTCGACCATAATGGGGGCGGTTGCCGCGCAGACCACACGGTCGCCGCCGCCGCAGGACAAGCTCGAACGCGTGGTCATCGTCATGCGCCACGGCGTCCGCAGCGCGATGTCGAGCCCGGAGGAACTCGGCCGCTACAGCCGCCGCGCGTGGCCGAAGTTCGCGGTGCCGCCGGGCCATCTGACCGCCAATGGCGCGACGCTCGTGACGATGCTCGGCGGCTGGTATCGCGCGCATTACCGGCAGCTGGGCCTGCTCGGCGCGAACGACTGCGCGGTCTATTACTGGGCGAACCATACGCAGCGGACCGAGGCGACCGCTACCGCACTCGCCACCGGTCTGACGCCAGGGTGCGCGGCGACGATCCACCAGTCCGCCGCGGCCCCCGATCCGCTGTTCGAGGCCCCGCAGACACCGCTCGCGCCACTCGATCCGCAGCGGATGCTGGCGGCGATATCCGCGCGGGTCGACGGCGATCTTGCCGCATGGGACGCGCGGCAGGGCCCCGATCGCGATCGGTTCGAGGCGCTGTTGCTGCAGTGTCGCCGCGTCACATGCTCGGCGGGCGAGCGAAGCAAAGTGCAGCGCCGGCTCGGCGATACGCCCGTTGCGATGCGGATCGACGCCAGCGGCAAACCGGACCTGACATCGCCCAGCTTGCAGGTCGCCGGGATCGCCGAGAGCCTGGTGATGGCCTATGCCGATGGGCTCGCCTTCCCCGGATGGCGCGGGATCGATGCGGCGACGATAGGCAAGGCGCTCGTCGTGCACGGTGCCGGCATCGACCTGCGCACCCGCACGCCGGAGGTGGGGCGCCAGACCAGCAGCTACCTCGCGATGCGGCTGCTCGCCACGCTTCAGCGCGGTGCCGGCGCGACCGCCTTGGCCGACCCAATCGGCGACGCGGAGAAGATTGTCGTCCTCAGCGGGCACGACGGCACGGTGACGATGCTCGCGGGGCTGCTCGGGCTCGACTGGAAACTGCGCGACTATGGCGCGGGCGAAGCGGCACCGGGCGGCGGGCTGGTGTTCGAGGTCTGGCGGGAGGGCGCGAGCGGACAGCAGGTCGTCCGCGCCCGTTATGTCGCGCAGGGCCTCGACCAGATGCGCCACCGGATCTCCTTATCGGAAGGGACGCCGCCGGACAGCGTCGCGCTGACGATACCCGATTGCGGCGAAACCTGTGCCTTGTCGGCGTTCGCCGGCCATGTCCTGAAGCAGGTGTCGACTGTCACACAGGGTTAAGACGGCTGCCGTAGCGCGCTCGCTATGACACACCGCACGGCGAGATTATGGTCGCGGAGCATGGTTGCGCGGCTGATGGTGCCGGTCGCGATCATGCTCGGCTTGGTATGCGTGCTCGGCATGATCGGGCTGGGCACGCGCAGCCGTGTCCAGACCGCGCGCGATGCCGCCAATTCGGGCCAGATCGTGCGGATCCACCTGATCGAACTCCGCTCGCTCAGCCGCTCGCTGCAACGCGACGCACTCAACCTGCTGCTCGAACGCGATCCGCGCGCGCTGGGCGTCATCCACGGCAAATTCTCGACCCGATCGCAGCAGATGCGGCGGCAACTGGCGCAGCTCGTCCGCGATCCGGGCGCGCGGCTGAGCCCTAACAGCCGCTATATCCGCAGCCAGGTCGTCGTTCTCGACCGGCTGGCGATCGTCGCCGGCGAGGCGAGCCGGGGCAACCAGACGCATGCCTGGGCGGTCTTTCGCAGCGACGTGCGGCCCAACGAGCGGATCGCCTCGACGATCGCGGACACGCTGATCGCCGGCCAGGAGGCCGAAGTCGCGCACCTGTTCCGCCATGCGCACGACCTGGAGCGGCAGGAGGTGACGATCAGCGTCCTCGCCAGCATCCTCCTGTTCTCGCTGGCGGCTGCGGGAACCGTCGCGATCGTCCAGCGCACGATCGTCCGGCCGCTGCTCGACATCGAGCGAACGATGGCGGTGATCGCCAGTGGCAACGCGGATGGCCGCACTCCGCATGGCGACCGGCGCGACGAGATCGGCCGGATGTCGCGCGCGATCGAGGTGTTTCGCGCGTCGGTTGCCGAACGCGCGCGGCTCGAAGCCGAAAACGCCCGTCAGCGGATGGCGGAGGTTGCCCGCGACCGTCAGATCGAGACAGCGCGCGGCATCACCGAGGACGCCGAGGCCGAACGCAATCGGATCGTCCGACAGGCGGCGACCGCGCTGGAGGACGAGATCGCCGACGTGCTTGCGGCATTGCGCGGTTCGGCTACGCAGCTGTCGGCGACGTCGGGTCAGCTGGAAGATCATTCCACCGGTGCGACGCGCGAACTCGGCGACGTCGGCGTCGCGGTGCGGCGGGCGATCGATGGCGCAACCGACATCGCGGCGGCCACGACCCAGTTCATGAACGCGA
Source organism: Sphingomonas albertensis (assembly GCF_014358075.1). Lineage (GTDB taxonomy): Bacteria > Pseudomonadota > Alphaproteobacteria > Sphingomonadales > Sphingomonadaceae > Sphingomonas > Sphingomonas albertensis. The sequence continues at coordinate 99,966 of NZ_JACONT010000011.1, forward strand.
TCCGCCAGTCGAGCGACAGCACGCGGCGGACTGCCGATCTCAGCGCGCAGGCGGCCGACCGCGCCGCCGACCTCGCCACCGCGATGATCGGTGTCCAGGACGATGCGCGCGCGATCGGCGCGATCGTCGGGCTGATCGGTACGATCGCCGCGCGCACCAAGCTGCTTGCGCTGAACGCGGCGATCGAGGCGGCGCGGGTCGGCGAGGCGGGCAGGGGGTTTGCGGTCGTCGCGGACGAAGTGAAGATGCTGGCCACGCAGACCGCGGAGGCGACCGGCGCGATCGCCGATCAGATCGCCGGCATGCAACGCGGCACCGAAGCCGCGTGCGCCGGGCTGACGCATATCCGCTCGATGGTCGAGGACATGGCGCGCGGCGCCGACGATCTCGCCTCCAGCATCGGCGAACAGGCGCAGAGCGGCGAGACGATCAATCGCAACGTCGCCGGCGCCGCGACCGATCTCGCGCTGATCGGCCGCCTCGTCACCGACGTCTCGGTCGCGACCCGCGGCGCGGCGGGGATGGCGTCGCAGGTCCGCAACGATTCCCGACGGGTCGAGGATGGCGCGTCTTCGATCGACGACGCGTTGTCGCGCTTCTTCGGCCAGCTTCACACGGCATGAGCGGGGCGGAGTTGGACGGTAATCGTAGTATCTCAGCGCGTCAGTTGTCTGTCCGTCCGGTCGAGCCTTACCGGTTTCCCGCCCAGCGGATCGCATTGACGAGAATGCGCCGATAGTTCGGATCGTCATAGGCCTCCGGCGCATGGCCCAGCGCGGAATAGACAACGCGGCCTTTCGTCGCGGGATTGGTCCAGATGACGGGGTGGTACCCCATCGCCAGTTTCGCACCGGGACGGTAACTGGCCTCGTCGATCCGCGCGAGCACGGTCATCCCGCGCGCCGCCGGATTGGCGTCGAACGAATACCATTCATCCACCGGCGACCAGGGCAGCGTGACGCCAGCCATGACCGGATGGCCCGGTCGATCGACGATGACCCGTGCTGGTTGGAACTGATCGCCCCCGCCCGGATGGCCGATGAACTTGGTGCCGATCACCGTGTCGCCATACCAGGCGTCGGTGTGACTATCGTCGCCAGCAGCATGCAAGGCCACCACGCCGCCGCCCCGCGCCACGAAGCGGGCGAATGCAGCGCGTTGATCTCGCGTCAGGAAATCGCCGCTGGCACTGTTCAACACGACGACGGAAAAATGTCGCAAATATTCGTCGTTGAAGACCGCCGCATTCTCGGTGGCGAAGCTCGCACGGCCCAGGCCCTTCGCGATATCGGCGAGCACGATGTTCGAGTGCGGAATATGCTCGATGTGTCGCCAGCCATTGGTCTTCGAAACGATCAGGACCGCGTCGTGCAACCCCTTGGGAAGCGCGGGGGCGACGGTGTCGTAAGTGGCCTTCGGCAGATGCGGATTGGGCGCCGCCTGCGCCATCGTTAACAGTGCGGCCAGCGCTAACATCTTGTGCATCGTGCAATCTCCCGCCCGACCATTAGCCCAAATGGCGGGACGGCGCGAGCAAGCACCTGCGGTAGTGTCAGCCGGAGTGAAATCGCCGCGTGAGATCGATGCGAGCGCGATAATCACCGGAGCGTGCATAGACGGACGTTCAACTGGTATCGGTAACACGCTAGGCTATGGCTAATCGCTGGTCGAGCGATGGTTAAGAGGCGAATGTCTATGTGGTTTGATCGAGCAATGGTGGCGCTTCTGGTGCTGTCCGCCCCCGCGACCGCGCAGACGTCCAAGGAACGGGCCCGCGCCATTGCGGGCGCCCCGGCGACCACGCCGCAGCGCCTCACGCTGACGGACATACCGGTGCCGACCGGCAAGCCGACCGCGTTGTTCGACGGGCACAGCCTGAAGGGCTGGGCGCCCTGGCTGGGCTATGCCGATCCCTCGGTCACGTACAAGTCCGACCCGAGCACGTCGCCGATCGGTACCAGCCGGGACACCAGCGGCGATTTCGCCGTGCGCTCCGTGGACGGTACGCCGGCTATCTGGGTGAACGGCAAGACCTGGGGCAGTCTGGTCAACCAGGCCGACCTGCGCGACTATCACCTGCGGTTGCAGTTCAAATGGGGCGCCAAGACCTGGGCGCCGCGCGTCACCCTGCCTCGCAACAACGGCCTGCTGTATCATACCCACGGTGCAGCCGGCGAAGTCTTCGGCACGTGGCGTCCGTCGGTCGAGTTCGAGATCATGACCGGATCGACCGGCATGGTCGTCGCCGTGGGCGGCAAGCTGCGTGGGCGCACCAGCGTGACGTTCGATCCGTCGCTGATAGAACCCCATCTTCGTTTCCGCGCCGGGGGACGCGAAATCGACATCGTCAACGGTACGCCGACGTGGAACGTCGAGGCCGCGACCGACGCCGAGCGCCCGATCGGCGAATGGAACACGCTCGACCTGTATGTCGTCGGCGACCGCGCGGTACACGTCGTCAACGGCGTACCGGTTGCCGAAGTGCACGACCTGGCGACGATTGCGCCCGACGGCACGCGGCGCCCCCTGACGCACGGTCATATCCAGCTTCAGTCGGAAGGCGCCGAGACGTGGTTCCGCGCGATCACGGTCGAGCCGATCAAAACGCTTCCAAAGATCGTCGTTCGCGACAAGTAAGTTCAAGCGGTTGGCAGGACCTTCGTCTTGGCCGCTGCGGTTTTAGAAGCGGCTATGACTCCGGCGTAGGGTGCGTGTCCCGGCAAGCCCCGCTCGCAACGCCGCTCGCGCGAGGCCGTCCTGGGTCGCCGCGGCACCCAGGACGAAAGCGTGCTCGGTCCACGCTCGCCGCGTGACGGTTTCCGAACACCGGCATGGAGGCCGCGCCCTCCGAGTATGATCACCGGTGGCGTAGTTCGACCATCACCACGTCTTGCTCGCGCATCGGAAGGGTCAAGCGATACGGCTTTCCCGCGGGTACATCGATCGTGCTGATCACCGGCGTGTCGGTCGTAGCATTTTGCAGGCGTTGCAGTTGCTCGTCGGTCAATTTCGCCGGCCGGCCCATTTCCAGATAGGTGGAATACGCATCGTTCTGCTTAAATCCGGTGCGCCGCACCCGTAGCTGGTATGATCCGGGCTTCAGACCGGCGAGGTCGAGCGTGAGCGGCGTGGTCTGGGCGGGTTGACGGACCTTGGTAAAGAAGGGCCGGTTGCTGACGGGCTGGTTTGGCAGCATCTCGCGCCAAGCCAACACCTGCACCGTTCCGTCCTTCAATGCCGCGATGCTTTGCTCGTCCATGGTGGGCAGTTCGCGATCGCCCAGGTCTGCAAGATATTTGTAGGCGAACCATGCGGCCTTTCGCACGCCTTGCGGGGTCATCAACCCGAAGCCGCCTTCGAATGGTCGGGCTTGCGGACCGGGTTCCTCGAAGAGGTCGCTATACGTCCAATAGCTCATGCCCTGCGCCAGTCCTTCGGTCCGGCGAAGTTTGGACAGGATATACGCCGCGCTGAGATAGTCGTCATGGATCGGGTCGCGGGGATTGTAGCTGGTGCTCCATTCGGTGAAGAACAGCGGGAGCCCGGACCGGCCGGCGGCTTCGATCTCGCCACGCACCTTGCGAACGTCCTGAACTACGGCGTCCGGATTGCGCGACAGCTTGTTATCGCCTTCGCCCTTCTCGTCGAGAAAGCCGCCCTCCACGCCGTACGTATGCGTCGTGATGAAATCGACCGGAACGCTGTTCTTCTTGGCGTAAGCGAGGAATTCGGGAACCCATGCAGCGCCCGCGGTCGAGGGACCACCGACCCGCAACTGGGGATCGATCGCCTTGATGGTCCTCGCCGTGCGGCCGTAATACTCGAAATAGGCCTGTTGGTCGGCCTTCTCCCAAAACCCGTCCAGATTGGGCTCGTTCCAGAATTCGAAATACCAGCTGCGTACTTCCTGCGCGCCGTATCGCGATACCGCGTGGCGCACGAAGGCATCGACCAATGCCGTCCACTTGTCCGGCTGGGGATGGGAGGTATTCCCCTTCCAATAGAAGATCGTCTGATCGGATTGCTTCATGGCATCGGGCGTGAAGCCGAGTTCCACGAACGGCTTGAGACCCATGCCGAGAAGCTGGTCATATAAATAGTCTATACGACGCCAGTCATAGACGGGTTTGCCGCCGACTTCGCGATAGATCCCTAGCTGGTCGGCAAATATGTTGTGAAAGCGAATATAGCGAAAATTCAATTCCCGCTGGGCAATACGCAGTTGCGCCAAACTGTCGTCGCGAATGAGCGTGCCGGGATAGTCGGAACCGATCGACTGCTGTGCCATTCGATTTCGCGGCTTTGTCTCGCCGCGAACATCTATCGTAATAGGGTGCGCAGCGGCAAATTGCGCCACCGCTATTGTTGGAATAGCGCCCGCCCAAGTAAAGCAGGTCGTCAAGGCAATTGCGCCTAGTGCGCTCCGGAAATGCATGCTGCGTATCCCCTTTTTCACCACCGTTGTAAAATGATAGCCCTACCAGCACAACCGCGCGCCCGCCTTGCCTACCAGCGCTCTGCGGCGAAGCGCGCGTTCGGCTATGCTATGCAACTGTACGTCCGGCTTGGCGGCGGATGATCCAATGCTCAACGCCGTTAGGACAGTTATGCTGACTGAACGATGGCGATGCACGGCAATCATGACGATAAATTAATGAGGAAAACCGGGTCTAGCTGACTATCGGCAAGTACTTCTCGTTCTCTGTTTTCACCGCCGTATTGCTCCGGTCGGAGCCGACGCAGTCGCGGCACGCCGAATGGGACAGCTGAAAAAAATCAATTGTCCTATAAAAATGGTAAGGGTAACAGAGGCGCGAAGCAGCACTCTGATAAGGTGCGTTTCTGCAGAATGCGGCGCTCCGAGACGCGGCGCGACAAGGGGGGGATATGTGATGAATATGGCTAATCTTAATTTCGATCATCGTCGCAAGGCTGCGGTCGCGATGCGGGCAGGCGTTTCGCTGGTAGCGTTGCTTGCCGCTGGCGTGAGCGGGAATGCGTGGGCGCAAGCCGAGACGCAGGCGATATCGCCCGACACGACTCTGGCCGCAGCGCCGGGACAGGGCGCTGGCGAACCTGAAGCCGACCAGACGGGCGGCGATATCGTCGTCACCGGCCGTCGTGCCGCGCTCGAAGCCGCCGACGAGCGGAAGCGGCGCAGCGAGACCATCGTCGACTCGGTCGTCGCAGACGACGCAGGCAAGCTGCCCGACAACTCGATCACCGAAGTCCTGCAGCGCGTCTCGGGCGTGTCGATCGTGCGCTTTGCGGCACTGGGCGACCCCGATCACTATTCCGTGCAGGGCTCCGGCGTGCAGGTGCGCGGCCTGACCGGCGTGGCGTCGCGGCTGAACGGTCGCGAGATCTTCAGCGCGAACAATGGCCGCGCGATCCTGTGGAGCGACGTTACGCCCGAGCTGATGGCGGCGGTGGACGTCTACAAGGCATCGACCGCCGACCTGATCGAGGGCGGCACCGGCGGCCAGATCGACCTGCGCACCAAGATGCCGTTCGACTTCAACGGCAAGTTCCATGTCGCCGCCACCGGCGAGCTGAGCATGGGCGACATGGCGAACAAGGCTGATCCGATGGGGTCGGTGCTGGTGACCGATTCGTTCGACACGCCGATCGGCCGCATCGGCCTGCTCGCCGACGTCGCCTACAGCCAGTTCAGTTCGCTATCGCAGTTCATCCGCGTCAGCCCCTATTTCAAGACGGCGCTCAGCGACGGCAGCAGCAAATACGTCCCGAGCGGCTTCGCGTATGGCGACGAGGCATTCCAGTACAGGCGCTACGGCATCTATGGTGCGGCGCAGTGGCAGCCGACCGACTCGCTGACCTTCACCGGCAGCTTCTTCCAGTCGCGCTACAAGAGCCAGTCGAGCGATTACGGCACGCAGCTCGATTCGCAGACGCTGGCGGTCGATCCGGCGAGCAGCACGTTCGACAGCAACGGTCTGCTGACCAGCACGAGCGCGCTGTTCAATCGCGATACGAGCCTGGCGGGCGGCTTCCAACCGACGGGCGGGTCGGTCAATAGCAGCGGCAACAAGGGGTATGTCGAGAGCAACACGCGAACGCGCGATTATTCGTTGTCGTTCGCCTGGACACCCGTCGACAGCCATTTGTCGCTGAAGGGCTCGCTGCAACGCGTCGATTCACGTCAGATCTACGACCGTCTCGACATCTTCCGCGACATCGGCTTCGGCCAGAGCTTCGGCATGGACCTGACCGGCGACCTGCCGCAGATCACCGTCAGCCCGGCAACGCAGGCATCGTTCGCGGATCCGGCGAATTATTTCTGGACGGCGTCGATGCCGCACAACGAACGGAACAAGGGTCGTCTCGACGCCGGCCAGCTCGATGCCGAATACAAGTTCGACAACAGCTTCTTCCGGTCGGTCAAGGTTGGTGGCCGTTACGCCAAGCGGACCGAGCGCGACCTGTCGAACGGCTATAACTGGACCGCGCTCGGCCGCGGCTGGAACGGCGACCCGCAGCTAACCTACGCCAACGCCGCGCCGGGCGACGTCGCCAGCCACGCGTTCAAGGACTTCTTCCGCGGCGACACGACGCTGCCTGGCAACCTGATGTTCGCGTCGGAAAGTCTGGCGGACCGGTTTAACGCCAACCGCACCGGGCTGGTAACGGCGCCGCCTGCCGGCTTCTGCACCGGTCGTGAGTTCGATTGTTCGGCCTCGGGTCCGCTCCCGGTCACCGGCTATGGTGGCCAGTTCAATCCGGACGGCACGCTGGCGATCAGGCCGGTCGGCTTCGTCCTGCCGGGCGATCAGGTCGAGAACCGCACCAAGAACATCGCGGGCTATGCACTGGTGCGCTTCGGCCCCGAGGGCGACGCACGCGGCATCTCGGGTAACGTCGGCGTGCGTGTCGTGCATGTCGAGAACGAGGGCAGCGGGTTCATCCAGCAGAATGGCGGGACCGTCTTCATCCGCAATGGCGCTCAGGTGACGCTTGCGAACACCTTCCTCGCGCGCGGCGGCAAGGCGGACTTCACGCGTGTCCTGCCGTCGATCAACCTCGAATATGCGCCGACGGACAAGATCAAGGTGCGCGGTGGCTACAACATCACGATGGATCTGCCGACCTTCAACGCGCTGCGCGCCTCGGGTTCGATCGGCGTGGCGACGACGCCCAGCCAGACTCCCGGCGGGATCGGGACGTTCAACAACTTTACTGCGGACACCGGCAATCCCTTGCTCAAGCCGACGCTGTCGAACAATTTCGATCTGTCGCTCGAATATTATGGGCGTGCGGGCACGTCGTTCCACATCGCGCCGTTCTACAAGCGGCTGACCAACCTGCCGATCTATGCGCTGACGACCCGCCAGGTAACCGTCCAGTTCACCGATGGGACGACCGAGAATGTCGCCGCGTCGGCCACCGACTATAGCAACTCGACCAAGGCAGCGAACGTCAAGGGCATCGAGGTCGGCGGGCGCTTCTTCTTCGATATGCTGCCGGGCGCGCTTGCCGGTATCGGGTTCGAGGGCAACTACACGTTCATCAAGAGCAGCAACCCCGGCGACGTCTACCGCGACATCACCGGTGCGGTCAGGAACGACGCGCCGCTGGTCGGCCTGTCGAAGCACAATCTGAACGCGACCCTGCTCTACGAGCGCAATCCGATCTCGCTGCGGATCGCGTACTCGTGGCGCTCGCGGTATCTGCTGTCGACGAACAGCAACGGTACGAACGGCACGTACACCTATTACAGTGCGCCGGGCGTCGCCGACAATCAGGATGGCGGCCCCGATGCCTCCACGCAGATCGCGCTGCCGATCTATGGCGGGAACTACGGATCGGTCGATGCCGGCGTCCGCTTCAAGGTGAACGACCAGTTCTCGTTCGGCGTGCAGGGCACCAACCTGACCGCGGCGACGCAGCGGACGCTGATGGGGGGCTATCCCGGCGGCAAGCTGGTCGGGCGTAGCTGGTTCCAGGCCGATCGTCGTATCAGCACTGGTATCAACCTCGCCTTCTGACGATGATGCGCCGCGCGCCC
>NZ_JACONT010000012.1 GCF_014358075.1 Sphingomonas albertensis
TCTCCAAACGTAACACAACCGCCCAGGGCATCCTGAGGCGGTTTTTTTGTGTCTTTTCGGTGGGTTATGCCGTCTCGGAGGCGTCGCGAGCGTGCCAGCGAATGTTTTTGAGTGCCAGGACGTCGATTTACAACTGGGGGTATTCTTCGGGGCGAGATGCCTGCCTCGGCCGAAGACATCTCCGTGACTCTGAAAGACCTCGAAGTGGGCTACACCACCAAACGTGCCGAGCGCCGCCGTCTACTGCGCAACCAAATACGCGGTTTGGGCGATCACGGAGGGGTTGCGCCAGGAGCATGACGACATCCGCACGACGATCATCTCGCCGGGGGTCGTGGCGACCGAATTGGGCAACGACATCACTGACTCTGATATCGCCTCGGCGCTGAGCACGTGGCGGCAGAAGTCCCTGACCCCGTACGCGATCGCGCGAGCGATCCGCTACGCAGTGGAGCAGCCCGAAGGGGTGGACGTCAACGAGGTCATTGTCCGCCTGACGGCAGCAGGCATGTAGGCGAGGTTGCGAAACTTTGTCCGGGCGGACTTCGAGTCTGCCCGTACTGGGTGTCGAGGTGAACGGACGTTCTCCATCGAGTCGAACGAAAGAAGCCATGAATGTCCGCGATTGTGTTGTTGGAGATGCCTGATATCGATGTGAACGCCAGCGATCATCATCGATCAGTATGTCTATTCATATGGTCGGGAGGCGAGCGCTCCAGCGAGCAGATATCATCCCCTCAGGCCCCTAGGCGTTCCGGTTTTACCTTGAGCGTGACCACGACGCCCTCTTCGGCCCAGTCATAGTCTATCGAGCCGCGTAAATGTCCCGTCACGCTGCGTTCGACGAGCATGCTGCCATAGCCTCCTGGGCCGGTCGGCTTGCGGACCTTGGAACCGCCACGTTCCGTCCATACGACGGTCACGGCTTCGTTGTACGCGGAGCAGGAAACGTCGAGCGTTCCCGTCCGCGCGCGGAAATCCACTTCACCTCATCATCGATCATGATCCGAAAATCGATTTTGTACGGCCCGATCAGCGCGCGTGTTGCATTGAAGGCGGCGCGAACCCTGTCCCGATCGGCCGGGTGAATATGTGCGAAGAGATCCTCGAACTGGACGTTGATGCCGCGGGGGATACCCCAAAGATCATAGGCCTTGTCGTCCATCGCGAAGGCATCGGTGTCGACGTTCCACGACCAGAGCGTGACGCCGGCTGCCTCGATGGCCCGAACCAGATTCTTGGTTTCCCAGAGCAGGGGTTTTAGTCCTTCGGGGTGCTCGTCATTGAAACTCCTGTATCGGCCGGGCGCGCTGGACGGAGACTGGCAGCGGGGACGAGCGGACAGCGATAAGCGCGGCTATTCGCTGTCCGCTTATAGATGCCGGCATTCAAACGCCAAGTCGCGTTCGTCCCATCCGATGATCGTAAGCAGGCGACCGCGCCGACACTTGCACATGAGTCGACCGCCGACCTGCTGGATGCGCTTTCAACGAAGTCTATCGCGGGGTAGGCTGCAACGGCATCTCTGACCCTGAAATCTTCGATCGGAGCAGTGTAATGGCAGAGAGGTTGGTAGACGTGCTGGACCGCAATGGCGCGTCATTCATACGTACCCCGTCACGCTGGACGAGACGGGCGAGGCGGTCGGCGATGCGGATTATCAAGCCAAAGCCTTGCAGACCGCCGCGCACGGGCAGCTGGTCGCCGATGCGGAACTCGAAGGCTTGATCGCGCAAATGCATCAGAGCCGGGGCGGGCGTATGGAGCCCCTCGATGACAAGATCAGCTTGAGTTCCGAAACGAAACTCGGCCTCGAACAGGCCGTGAGCGACCGGGCCTATGCGCTTTGGGACGAAGACGGTCAGCCGGAGGGGCGGGCGGACGAATATTGGCATCGCGCGCTCGATCAGCATCTTCGCGAGCGTGTCTATGTCCTTTGGCAGCAAGGGGGGAGTCGCGAAGGCGGGGCCGGCGAAGATTGGGATCGGACTCGCGAGTTCGAGGCGCGGTAGCGCTTGCCCACACGGCCGATCTTGTAGCGGCACGCCTGCGCGGGCGAAACGCGATGGCGCTCGACCTCGCGCTGCGAGCACCGGGGCTAAGCCCACCGTATCAGCGTGATTTCTCTGCCGCGATCCACTTCATCATCTCGGCTTCCATCGCTGGCAGGGGGACCGAGCCCATGTTGAGCAGGGCGTCGTGAAAGCGGCGCTGGTCGAAGCGGTCGCCCAATTCCGCCTCCGCTTTTGCACGCAGCGCGCGCATCTTCATCTCCCCGAGCTTGTAGGCCAGCGCCTGGCCCGGCCAGCTGATGTATCGGTCGACTTCGATCTCGACGTCGAGCTTCGCGAGTGCCGTATGTCCGGCGAGGTAGTCGATCGCCTGCTGCCGGCTCCATCCCATCGAATGGATGCCGGTGTCGATGACGAGGCGCGGGGCGCGCCACATCTCGAAGGTCTCACGACCGAATTCCTCATACGGCGTGCGGTACATGCCGAGCTTGGTGCCGAGCCATTCCGAATAGAGCCCCCAACCTTCGCCATAACCCGAGAAGTATGTCTGGCGGCGGAAGGCGGGGCGGCTGGGGGCTTCCAACGCCATTGCGGCTTGATGGCTGTGACCGGGGACGCATTCGTGCAGCGTCAGCGCAACGATGTTGTAGAGCGGGCGTGACTTCAGGTCGTAGGTATTCATGAGGCATGCGCCGAGCCCACCGCGACCCGAGGTGTAGACCGGCGCGATCGCGTCGGGCACCGGCTGGATGGTGAAGCGGTAACGGGGAAGAGTGGTGAAGACATCCTTCAGCCGACCGTCCATCCGCTTCGCCACATAGGCCGAGAAGCCGAGCAGCTCGTCGGGGGTTCGGGCGTAGAATTGCGGGTCGCTGCGCAGGAACGCGAGGAAGTCGGCGAAGCTGCCCTTGAAGCCGGTGGTGGCGATCGTCGCCTTCATGTCGGCGTCGATGCGCGAAACTTCCTTGAGGCCGATCTGATGGATCGCTTCCGGTGTGAGATCGAGGGTCGTGTATTCGCGGATCTGGCTTTTGTAGAACGTCTCGCCGTCGGGCAGTGCGGCGGCGCTGACCGTCGTGCGCGTTTTGGGCAGGTAGGTGCCGCGGTAGAAGACGAGGAGCTTCGCATAGGCAGGGGCCGCGGCGGTATCGATCGCAGCCAGTCCCTCGGCGCGCAGCGACGCCTGCTGGCTTGCCGGGATCGAAGCGGGCATCGTCTTGAACGGTTCGGCGAGCGGGTTGTCGGCGCCCGGCTTGGTGAAGGCGGCAATGGTCGCATCGCGCCCGGCGAGCGACACGCGTGGCGGCGTGAAGCCGCGCTTCAGTCCGGCGCGCATGTTGGCGATGTTCTGGTCGAACCAGCGCGGCACGTCCTTGAGCCGGCCGATGTAGCGGCGATAGTCGTCGGCGGTCTCGAGCGGGGCATAGGGCTTCACTTCGCCCCAGAAGTAGGAATCGCTGTTGAGCGGCGCCTCGTAGGTGCGGAAGTCGATGTTCGCGACTTTCCCGCGGAGCGATTCCTCGAGGACAGCGGCATTCAATCGTTCTTCGGGCGAAAGTTGCGCTGCGGGAATACGCGCGATGCGGTCGAGAACTGTGCTCCAGTAGGTGCGCCGACGCGCCCAGTCAGCGGGGGCGACGGCGGGGAAATGATCATCGGACTTGCTGCGCAAGCCGTCCGTAATCTGCGCGAACTCCTTCTGTCGCCATTCCCATTCGGCGTCGTAGATCGCCTTGAGCTGCGCATCAGCCGAGCTCGGCTGGGCCCACGCCGTTGCTGGAGCAAGTGCGAGAAGCACCGTCGCCGCGACATATTTAAATCTCATCGTGTCCCCATTTCCCGCTTGGTGCGGCAGTCGTATCTGCCTCGGTCGGCAAGGGGAAGCGCGCTGGCTTCGCTTTGGTCGGCCGCGTGAATTCGACCGTGTCGTGTCCTCGTTGCCGCATCCTGGCGGCTGTGGATGAAAGAACGGCTGAAGTTAGGAAGCGTCTAGGACGCTCGCGAATGTCCACAACCGGATCGGAAAGGCGCGGTAGGAACGGGCTGTTTCCGCCGCGAATGCAGCTTACACCGGTAAGCGGTAGGGCTCGCGGTAGCGAGGCGTAATGAGTGCGTTGGCCTCGGCATCGCCCTTGAACTGTCCAGCCGCAGCATCCCATTCGACCTTCCGGCCAGTGCGCCAGGCAACGTTGCCCATTTGACAGACGATGGCGGTGTTGGCCGCTGACTCGATCGGGCAGGCGGGGGTACGAGCACGATCCTTTACGCAGGCGATAAAGTCCGCGGTGTGCCGATCGAGCCCGTCGTCCTTGGCCTGGGTCACCGGAATTTCACGGGTCAGGGCCCTGCCGTCACGCATCTCGGGCGAGACCCACCATTTGCTGCGGTCTACAACCAAGGTGCCCAGCTCGCCCACGAAGGCCACGCCATGATCGTGGCCGCCGAACGGACCGCGGCTGATGCCGACCGCATGCTCCCATTCCACCGAATAGTCGCCAAAGTCGAAAAGGGCGGTCTGGGTGTCGGGGGTCTCCATAGCCGAGTCCGGATAGCCGTACGCTCCGCCTAGCGAACTGACCGAATTGGGTACCTGCGCCCTCATCCCCAGCAGCGCGATGTCCATCAGGTGGACGCCCCAGTCGGTCATCAGGCCACCTGCATAGTCCCAGTACCAGCGCCAGCTGAAGTGGAAGCGGTTAGGGTTGAAGGCGCGCTGCTGCGCCGGGCCCAGCCAGCGGTCGTAATCGACCCCCGGCGGCGGCGCCTGGTCGGGCTTCGGCGCAACGCGCGTCATCCATCCCATATAGGCCCAGGCCTTGACCTTCCGCACCCGGCCGATGCCACCCGAATGGACATGGGCGATCGCATCTGCCCAATGCTGGTTGCTGCGCTGCCATTGGCCGACCTGAACGACGCGGTTGTAGCGTTGTTTGGCGGCGACCATCGCGCGGCATTCAGCGATGGAATTGCCGAGCGGCTTTTCACAATAGACATCCTTCCCCGCGGACATCGCATCGACGAGTTGGAGCGCGTGCCAGTGATCGGGGGTGGCGATGATGACCGCATCGACCGATTTGTCGTCGAGCATCCGGCGGTAGTCGCCGTAGAGGCGCGGCGCGCGACCCGATGATTTCTTCAGCTCTGCGCCGCGCTTGGCGAGGACCTTGGCATCGACGTCGCACAGTGCGACCGGCGTGACATCGGCACCCTTGCACATCGCGGTGAGGTCCGCCCATCCCATGCCTTTGCAACCGATCAGCCCCACCTGGACCTTGTCGTTGGCCGATCCGCGGCGGCGGGTCTGGGCGAAGGCTTCTTTCAAGGGAACTGCGCTGGCAGCCGAGGCGGCGAGGCCGCCGACCAAGAGAGCTCGGCGATCGAGGCTGTCGGTCATTTTGATCCCCCCTGATTATCGTTGCAACATTGGTAGCGCCAAATCGTCGGGCCGCAAGGCCGCAGGGCGCGCGCTGGCGGACCGTCGAAGCTTGCGGGGTTGTAAGGCAATCCTGAGGAGCGACATGGTGACGATGCGGTTTATCGTTTCTCTGCTCATCCTCCTTACCGGCTGCGAGGGACCGACCCCGTCAGCAGGTGCGACTATCCCAGGCGTGGTCGCCGGATCGGACACGCGGGGACTCGATGCCGCATCCATGCGCGACATGCAGGCACGAGCCTCAGCGCTGCCGCGGCTTCGTTCGCTCCTCGTCCTTCGAGACGGACAGACGCTGACAGCGCAGGTGTTCAACGGCGGTCCCCCGCTGGATCGACCGGTCAACATCAAGTCGGCATCGAAGTCGGTCATGTCGGCACTGATCGGCATCGCCATCCAACGCGGTGTCTTTGAGGGCGTCGACCAGCCGATCCTGCCGCTGCTCAGGCGTGACGCGCCCGCCGATCCCGACCCACGGCTAGCCAGGGTGACCATCGGCAACCTCCTGTCGATGCAGGCCGGACTCGAGCGCACCTCTGGCGAGAACTACGGTCGGTGGGTATCCAGCCCCAATTGGATACGGTTCGCGCTGGCTCGCCCCTTCGTCGCTCATCCCGGTACGGCAATGCTCTACTCGACTGGGTCCACCCACCTGCTCTCGGCGGCGCTCACACGCGCGACGGGACGGAGTACGCTCGCCAACGCGCGCGCATGGCTCGGCGAGCCGCTTGGAGTTACGATCCCGTCCTGGCCGGCGGACCCGCAAGGGATCTATTTTGGCGGCAACGAGATGAGGCTCTCGCCGCGCGCACTTGCCCGGTTTGGCGAGCTCTATCGGCTAGGCGGCATCATCGATGGCCGGTGCATCCTCCCGGCCAAGTGGATCGAGCAGAGCTGGACACCGCGCGCCGTCTCGCCGTGGAGTGGGAAGGCGTATGGCTTCGGCTGGTTCCTGACCGAGATGAAGGGCCATCCGGTGCGGTTCGCCTGGGGCTATGGTGGCCAGATGGTCTACGTCATCCCCGATCTACGGATGACGGTCGTCATGACGTCGGATCCGAACGGCGCAAGGGACACGGGGCACATCGATGCGCTGCATGGCATCGTCGAGAACGCGGTCGTGCCTGCTGCCGAGCGGGGTGCGTCATGAGTTTTGCGTCGCTGCCATCCGCTGAAAGCGGGAACAGCACAGGGGAGGCGTGATTAACTCGTCGGCATGGCCGAGTGAAAGACGCCCACGACCAGCAGCACGAGGACGAGGGATACCGCGCTCGACAGCGCGACAAGGATCGCCGCCGCCTTGCGGTTCGTGTCGAGAAGGGTCGCGAACAGGGTCACGTTGCTGGCGATCGGGAACAGGGCGACGAGCCCGACGATCACGCGGTCGCGTGGGCTCAATACACCGACGAAGGCCGCTTCGAGTGCGAGTGCTGCGCCGAGCAGTATCACGCCGGCGACCTGCCTGACTGCGAGGATGCGCGTCATCAGTCTTGGCCGCCAGTCGTCGCGGCCGGTTTCGGCAAGGTTGAGGCCGATCACCGCCATGCCCAGGACCGACACCAACGTGCCGGCGATCGAGACGATAGGCGCTGCCGCTTCAGGCATCGTGACGCCGCCCCACTTTGCCAGGAGCGAGCCGATGACCACATAGACGAGTGGCACCCGCAACGCCTTGGTAGCGGCCTTGCGCGTACCTTCCTTGGTACGCGCGATGAGGAAATACCCGATCGTGTTGCCGTACAGCGCGCTGCCGATATACGCACAGATCACCGTCGATACGCCGACCTCGCCGAACAAGGCCTGGCTGACGGGCACCCCGAAGAACGCAACGTTGAAGAACGAGAAGGATGCCGACAGCAGTTTGGGGTCGAAGTCGTCGCCGAGCCGCTTGGCCAACCGGTATGCCGGGATGCTCATCAGTGCCGAAACGACGAACATCAACGGTGGTATCACCATCAGTTGTTGCACGTCCGCGCCGAGCACCTTGTCGATGACCAGCAACGGGATGAGGCCGAAGACGAGTGCCTTCGAGCACAGCTTTGCCGCCCAGGGAACGCGGGAGCCGACAGCCCAGGCGAGCAGGATCACCCCGTAAAGCGGCAGGAGTGCCGCCGCGATGTTACCGATCGCGCTCATTGCTGGCGCAGGATGTCGTCGACCGCACGACCGGCGCATTCGACATTGAACCAGACCGCGTTGGTGTCGCGCAACTCGCCGTTCAGCAATTGGCCGAGCGCGTATAGCCGTGGTGCATCGCGCGTGGCGGATATGATCCGACACGTCGCCCGGTGCGCGATGGCCCCACCGACCGGGTGTGGTTGCAGCCAGTCATTCGCGAGCAGATCCTTGACCAGCGTCTCCTTCATCTCCTCCAGTGCCGTGGCCTGTCCGGTGGCGTTGACGACGATCGGTACGTCGAGCGTATCGCCATTCTCGAACCGGACCGTGAAGCCCGTACCGGTCTCGCTGGCAACGGTTTCATCGATCCGGCCACGTACGCTGAGCAGTCCCCGCGTCATCGCATCCGCCAGGCGCCGCGCGTTCACCATCGGCGTGACGAAGCGCGCCGCGGCGAAATGCGGTGCCAGCCAACGCCCGAACCGTTTCTGGTCGGCGGGGCGCAACAGGTTCCATATCGCCGTCGAATCGTGGCGCGTGGCGGTGAGGATGCGCTGGAACGGTTCGTCTCCGGACTCCGCGGCGGCGATATCGCGCAGCAAGGCAGCCTCGGCGTCCCCGTCGTAGCGATCCTCCGCCTGCCAATCGATCGCACGTCCCGCGGCGGTTTCGGCCTCCAGACGAAAGAGGCGGAACAGATCCGCCACCGAGAATGCGCTGCCCCGCTCGCGGATTAGGCGATGGACATTTTCCAGCGTGAGGTGCTGGCGGTCATAGCCTGTCTCGGGCGCGGGGATTTCGACGCGTGGCAACATCCCCTCCTTCGATACAAGATGGATGTGGCCGCGGTGCCCATCGTCGAGCAGTGTCATGACCGCGTCGATGGCACTGAGGCCGCTGCCGAGGACGACGACGGACTGATCCCAGTCGATTTCCTGGGTCATGCGGTGGGCGGGGTAGGGGGAGTCGAAATAGCCGGGCGTACCGTTCAGATTGCCGAACCGATCCGGATCGGGCGTGCCGATCGTCAGAAGGACGACGTTTGTGGCGATCGTCGACCCGTTTGCGAACCGAACCGTCGCCGCGGCGTGATCGCCCTCGATGGCGACTGCTTCCTCGCGGTGAACCTGGACATCAATGCCGGCGGTGCGCGCCTGCCGGAGCGCATTGTCGAGAACTTCCTGCATGTAGACGCGGTATTCGCGGCGTTGCGGGTATTCGACGCCATCGGGATCGAGCGGCGTGCCCGATGCCGCGCGCCGCGCCTCAAGCCAGGTTCTGAAATGACCGGGCTCGCGGTCGTAGAGCCCCATGAGACGGGATTCCGTGTTCAGAAGATGGCCGGGCTGCACCGTGCCGAACGCCAGTCCGCGCGCAAGTTCATCGTCACGCTCGACCAGATGGACCTTCCACCCGTCGCCTGGATCATAGCATAACCGGGTAACCGCCTCGGCGAACGCAGCGACGCCACAGGCGCCCATGCCGATAATAGTCAATGTTTTCGGCATGATATCCCGTTCGCTGAGGAACGGCGACAACGCGCGGGCGCTGTTTCGTGCCACGACGAACGTGAAAATTATGTCATTTTGATTCTGCGTCCAGTTCGACAGCCTTGGCCTGTTGCCGAGAGCGGGATTCCTGAAACGTCAGGAATTAATCGTCAATACTGTCCAACTCACGGATATCCATGATTGTCAGGGGGTTACTCTTTCGATCATGATCCGGGAGACATTATGAAAACGATCCTTGCTGCCGCCGGCGTATTGAGCCTTGCAAGCGGTGCCGTCGCACAGAAACCGCCGTCGGTGGTGGGGCTGAAGACCCAGGCAGAGCCTTATGCGACTGCATCCGTGGTCAACCATCCCAAGACGATCGGCTGGCCCGAAGGACGTAAACCGAAGGCGCCGCACGGGTTTGAGGTCGTCAAATTCGCAGGTGGCTTGGACTACCCTCGCCAGGCGCTGTTGCTGCCCAATGGCGACGTGCTGGTCGCAGAGGCGCGTACTAAGCCCAAGCTGGATGCCGAGCCGGACGTCCAGCGTGGCCAGGCGCTGTCGAAGACCACCGGCTTCAGCGCCAACCGTATCACCCTGTTACGCGACGCGAACCGCGACGGTGTCGCCGAACAGCGTTTCGTTCTGATCGAGGGGCTCAACCAGCCGTTCGGGATGCAGTACGGCAACGGTCGTCTGTATGTCGCCAATACCGACGGCGTCGTCAGCGTCCCGTTCACGCCCGGCCAGACGCGCGTGACCGCCACGCCGCAGCCGCTAGTGTCGCTGCCTGCGGGTGGCTACAACAATCACTGGACGCGAAACCTGTTGCTCAGTGCAGATGCGCGGACGCTGTATGTGTCGGTCGGATCGGCATCCAATGTCGGCGAACACGGCATGGACGAGGAGACCCGAAGAGCGGCAATTCTCGCAGTCGATCTTCGTACCGGACGGGAGCGGCTCTATGCCTCGGGGCTTCGTAACCCGGTCGGCATGGCTTGGGCGCCGGGATCGAATGTGTTGTGGGCCGCCGTCAATGAACGCGACCAGCTCGGCGACGATATCGCGCCGGACTATCTCGTCGGCGTGCGTGACGGCGGGTTCTACGGATGGCCCTACAGCTATTACGGGAGGCAGGATCCACGTCATGCGAACGACAAGCGCGAGTTGTTGGCGACGACGTTGATGCCCGATGTTGCCGTTGGTCCCCATGCCGCGGCGTTGGGCGTGGCGTTCGCAAAGGGAACGCCGGCCGCGCAACAGATTGCGTATGTCGCGCGGCATGGCTCGTGGAACCGGTCCGCGTTCATCGGGTATGACGTGCTCGCGGTACCATTTGCAAATGGGAGGCCGACGGCCGCGCCGCAGCCGTTCCTGACCGGGTTCGTCGCGGACGAGAAGACGAATGAAGTCTATGGTCGACCGGTGAGCGTGCAGACGCGCGACGATGGTGCGATCTTTGTCGTCGACGATGCCGGGGATACCGTGTGGATGGTGCGACGCACCTCGTGAACACGACAGCCCTGATGGCTCTCGCAGCGACGCTCGTCTGCGTCGCCGCGCCACCCGCGTCGGCGCAGACCGTGCCGTTCATCGACACCGAGGATGCGACGTTATCCGAAGTCGACGTGGGCGACGGCGCCGTTCATCCGATCGTCTCGTTCGATGTCCGTAACGGCGATTACGCGCGCGGAGCGTATGATGACGATGACGCCGGCCTCGGCAGAGTTCCTGTCCATGTCGCGATCGGCGGCGCCGCCGTGCTGAAGCGCCGCGCGGATGGGGAGGGGGTCCTGTTCCTGACAGGGCAAAGTTCGAACGGCTTCCATGCGCCGCGATCCGACGAAAGATCCCGACCGCGCAGCTGGTACGAGAGCAACACGATCGTCGGTCTCGCATGGCGGCCTGTCGATGGGCTGTCGGCAGCGGGGGCGTATGCCATCAAGGCCAGTCCCAACGGGGTGGCGGGCACGACCCATGAAGCCAGCCTGACGTTCCTCTACACCGGCAAGGACGTAGTTGGGTTTCTCGCGCCACGCTTTGCCGCGACGACGCGGACGAAGGGGCAGGGGGGCTTCTACACGATCGTCGGTATAGCCCCCGCGTTCCCGCTTACGCGCGCGGAGGACGGCCCGACGCTCACGGTGCCGGTTTCGGTCGGCGCCGGTTGGCGCAGCTTCTATGCAGCGGATAGCGGAGACAGGGTTTACGGCAGCGCCGGGATGAGCGTTGCCCAGCCGTTGAAGATCGCGGGCGCAAAGGCATCGTTGCAGGGCGAAATCCTTGCTCTCGTTCGAGATCCTCAGCTTCGAAGGCTCGACGCTCCCGGCGGCACGACCGCGTCTGTCGTGCCGTTGGCGACGATATCGATCGCCATGGCCTGGTGATGGAGCTTTGCGCGTCTTGACCAGCGACCGCCGGGCGTGGACGAGAGGGCGCGAGGGCGGCCAATCGTTATGTGCGGCATCGCGGGTTTGATGCTTGGCCCTGCCGTCGCGCTCATCGAGCGTTAAGCCGAACCGGACCTATACGCTGCCTGGTACGACAGGAGCGACCCCATGAAATATCTGATCCCCCTGGTCTTTGCCCTCACCGCAACCGCCTCGGAAGCCCGATCGTGGCAGCGTGACTATCCGAGCTGTGAGGTAGTGCAACAGCGTCATCTGAAGAGCGGCTCGGGCAAGACTGCGATGCAGGACCATATCTCGATGCGGGCGAACATGCTGCAGGCTGACATCGGCACCGCCAGCAAGGCGCGCCCGATTACCAAACAAACGTCGCAACGCTTGTGGAACCGCGTCGATGCGATCCGCAAGGCGAGCGACCGACTTGCCGCCAAACAGGGCTTCCTGAGTGCGGCGGAGCGAGCGAGCTACGATCGTCAGCTTGATGCGATCGCTCTCCAGCTCTGCAAATAAACGCCGCACCGTCACCCGATCAGACGCCTGCTAACCGCATGATCACGTCAACTCGGGATCGACATCGCCTTCATCGACCCGACACACACGACGGCAATGCCGACGCGCGACAGGATTTCGAGCGGGCGATTGCGCCGACCCGCGCCGTGTTCGCGAAATGGGATCGTCTCGCGACCACTGCGCGCGAGAAACGTGATCTGGAAACCGTGAAGACCGCGCATGAGAGCCTGATCGGCGCGGCGCGCGATGTGTTCGTTCTCGCCGGGCAGGGGCGCCGGGCAGACGTCGTGCGGCGGGTCGACGATCGGCTGGATACGGGGGATTATGCCGCATTCCGGGCTTTGACCGAACGCATCGCCCAAGCCGATCAGGTACGTGGACAGGTGATCCGCGACGAAACCAGGAAATTGCGACGGTCTGCCAATGTGATGGCTGAGGTCGCGATCCTTGCTGCGCTGTCGTTGTCGCTGTTGATCGCAGCCTATCTCGCGTCCGATCTGTTCGGCCCGCTCCGCCAGTTGGGCAAGGCGCTCGACGGGCTGGCCTCGGGCGATACGGCCGAACGTCTCGATCAGGATCGCAAGGATGAAGTCAGGGCCGTGGCGCGTGCCTCCAATCGGACAGCCGAGGCGATGGCGTTGCGTGAGGCGGCCCACCACGGCGGGGCCCGAGATGCGAAGTCCGACGGCCTTTCTCGCCTGACGGTGCACCGGTTGGTCGACACCTTGGAGAGTCGCATCGCTTCGCTCAGAAGGTCGGAGACTATGGAGGAGACGTTGATCGAGGTAGAGCAGATCATGCGTTCGATCGGCCGCGTGACGCAGATCGGCCATCCGGTCGATCTGCACCTCGAACCCTGTGATCCATGCCGTCCCTCACAAGTCGCACTCACGCGGTTCGGTCCGGAAATCGCCGCGCGGGGGGATCAGTTGCGAACTCGCCGCGCGGATCGCCACCAGCGGGGCTATCGCGACCCGCCGTGCCGCGTTGCGGCTGCGCTGGTGGTGGTCGGGAGTCGGGATCGCGGCGACGCTGGCAGGGGCGGCGGCCGGTACGGCAGCGGTGGCGATGAACGTGCCGATCGATCTCGGCCACCGGGTGGGTGCCGCCGCCGATCCGGGCGCGATAAACGGCAGCACGTCGTTCGGCGACATCGCGGGATCGGATCGATAGATGACGGCGAAACTGCGCATCGGGCTGCTCGTTTCGATCATTCTCAATCTGTTTCTCGCGCGCGCGCTGGTCGCCGGCTACGCGTCGCTGCGCACCGATACGCGCATGCTCAACGCCGGTTCGCTCCGCATCGCGGGGGCCGAATTGTCAGCGGCCGACCGCCGGCCGTTCCGGCGCGCGCTGCGGCAGGCGCGGCGTGCGATGCGGCCGACGATCGCAGTCTCTCGCAAGGCCAAGGCGGAGGCCGCCGCGCTCCTGCGGCGAGATCCGGTGGATCAGGTCGCGGCGCTCGCCGCGCTGGATCGGGCGCGAACCGCGGACATGGCAGTACGCTCAGCGGTCGAGCGCCGCGCCGTCGCCTTCGCAGGCCTGCCCGTTGCGGATCGTGCGAAGCTTGCGGACGCAGTCGAACATCGCGCGGGCCGGGCGATACCCGGCCGGGAATGACCTTGCGCCGGGTCTTCGTGGCGGGGCGTCGGACGATTGAAGTTGTGACCCGTTATCGCGGATCGGAAGGGCGGACGCGCGGAATTTTCGGAAATGTAGCAGTAATCGCCGCAGTGATGGATAAATTCGGCCGGACGATCTTTCATCTGCCTCGTTCCGTTGACGAGCCGGTTGCAGGCGACCCGCATGATCTCGACCTCGCTCAATCCGTCTAGCTGCTTGCCAAGTTAGCCTTCTTGCCGTTCCGCCGGCGCGGCGATTGGTTTCGCTAACCGCCATACCGTCCAATCAACGCTCGCCGTAGCATCCGGTCCTCCAGCGAATAATACAGCGCTATCAGGTTGCCAGCTGCCACGGCCGACGCTGCAAACGCGATGTCGGTTGCCTCGCGGGTCACGGCAGGCGGCGGCACGAGCAGCGGTTCGAGCCCACGCCCTGTCACTCGCGCGAAATCGGGACTGAAGCTGATCCAGCCGATCCGCCAGCGCGCGTCGTGCGTCGCGCCGTTGTAGAACATCACCGGATCCTGCCCCGCCTCCTGCCAGATAGGCCCGGTCGACAGATGCCAATTGTCCCAGCTGTCCGCGCGGATGTCGAACGGATCGGGAAGTACGGTCCACGGGCCCTTTGGCGTCGGGCCGCCCGCCATGCCGATCCGCGACGCGCCCTGCGCGGCATATTCGTAGAATAGGCGCCAGTCGCCGGCCGCGGTCCGCGCGAGCGTCGCTTCCTTGATATTGCCTTCGCCCGGCGGTGCCTTCAGCACCAGGTCTTCCTTGACCAGCGCGGTAAGGTCGGGACCTGCGGCCAGGATCATGCACCCTTGGGTGCGCGCTTTATCGACGCCGGTATAATAAACGAGATACTCGTGGCCAGCCATGAGAACGGTTGGATCCTCGCAGCCGCCCAGGTCTTCCGCACCAGGGCCAGGCGTGATCGCAAGACCCGGATCCATGAGGAAGGTCAGCCCGTCGCGGCTTTCCCCGCGCGCGATGATCCCGGTCGGATCACGGGGCTCGAGCGGATGCGGTACGCCGCGCACCATGATCCGGTACAGGTCGCCTTCCTGCCAGACGAACGGACTCATAAGGTCCATGCCCTCGATTACCGACGCGGCGGAAATCGTGACGGTGTCGACCTGCTCGACTGCGTACGTGATTGTCATGCGCCCTGCGCCACGGTGAGCGATAGCGCGCCGTCGATCGTCACGGTGGTACCGGTGATATAGTCGGCCGCTGGCGACAGTAGAAACGCGACCAGCGCCGCGACCTCGTCGGGCCGCCCGGCGCGCTTCCATGGGATCGCCGCTTCCTTCGCCGCGAGCTCGTCCGGATGATCGAGCGCGGACTGGTTCATCGGCGTCAGGATCATTCCCGGCGCGACTCCGTTCACCGCGATACCCTTTGGGGCCAGTTCCAGCGCCAAGGTCGCGGTCAACTGCGACAGGCCGCCCTTTGCAGAATCGTAATCCACTCCGCCCGGGCGCGGCGCGTGTTCGTGAATCGACGATATGTTGACGATCCGGCCCCTGGCATTCTTCGCTTCGAGCGCGCGGACCAGCCGACGGCAGGTCAGGAACGGGCCATAAAGATCGGAACGGATGACCCGGTCGAACTGCCCGAGTTCCATGTCGACCAGCATCACGCCGCTCATGTTCAATCCGGCCGAATTGACCAGCAGGCTGACCGTGCCGAACGCCTTTTCCGCTGCCGCGAACAATCGTTCGACCGCGGCTTCGTCACCGACATCGGCTTGGACCGCGATCGCGCGATCGTCGCCGCCGATCGACGCGCAGACCGCCTGCGCCGCTCCCGCATCTTTGAAATAGGTGATCACGACACGGGCACCACCGTCGCCAAGCGCCTTGGCACAGGCGGCACCAATTCCAGACTCACCGCCAGTGACGATAGCGATTTCATTGTCGAACAGGGTCATCACCGCTGAACCGGCGGGATGACATCCCAGTTGCATGAATTCGCTGCCATGAAGGCAGCCGCCGCCCGGTTCGTAGACAGGGGGCTGGGGCGTCGGTGACCTTTCGATGCCTTAGGCTGACGTGCAGCGCCCAACCTAGCCGCTGAGGCATGACGCAAGTCAGCCAGATCGTTGTCATTTGTCTGTCGAACAGCCGCAACGCGCTTGCCATGAAAACCCGCGTCACGGCTGGGGCATACTAAAAAGCGCGCAGTTATTGCTGCATCGTAACATGCACGTCACAAGTTTCACGCATGCAACATCGAGCCGGATAGCGGTGATTGGGAGCGCTATGTGCTAAATATTGAATGGTTGCCGACGTTCGTCGCTGTGAAGGCCAGATAGAAACGGCAAATCTCGCAAGCCCTGTGCTTGCCGCTGCAATGCGACTGCGAGCAACGATATCTGAGTAGCTCGATTATTGGTTGGCAGGTGGTGCAAGAGCCGGTGCATCACCGAGCGTGAAGTGCCGCTCAACTCTATAACATCTAACACTATCTCGAACTCATCGAGTTCGGGATGCGAAGTCGCACGTCTGGAGCTCGGCTCGGGAAGTGTCACTGACCTATATGCATCGGGGGAAGCAGAAAAATGATCCGCAATTTGAAGCATGTCGACCGCATGGGGCACCTCCTGCTGGGTGCCGCGATCGCAGCGCTATCCGCCGCGCCGGCCCTCGCCCAAACCGTACAGGCTCCAGCCGGTGAGGAAGCCGAGACCGATGAGGACATCGTTGTAAGCGGCTATCGACGCAGCCTCAAGAAAGCGATCGAGATGAAGCGCGATACGATCGGCTTTTCGGACTCGATCATCGCCACCGATATCGCCGATTTCCCCGAGCAGAACCTGTCCGAAGCGCTGCAGCGCGTGCCCGGCGTGACGATCGAGCGCGAACGAGGCCTTGGCACGCGCGTCAACGTCCGCGGCCTGCCGAGCGAATTTACTTTTGTGTCGATCAACAAGCTGGCGACCGCCTCGGGTTCGGGCGGGCGCGACGTGGAATTCGACATCTTCGCCTCCGAACTGATTCAGTCCGTCACGGTGCAGAAGTCGCCGGTGGCGGCAGACGAGGAAGGCGGCATCGCCGGCTCGGTGCTGATCCGTACCGCGCGGCCTTTCGATAATCCCGGGCTGCGCCTGGTGGGCAGCGCCGACGGCGCGTACAATTCGATCTCCGAGAAGATCGATCCCAACTTCTCGTTCCTGGGAAGCAAGACCTTCGGCGACTTCGGCGTGCTGGTATCGGTCGCCAAGCAGCAGCGTAGCAACCGCACCGACTCCAATTCGGGCATCAACTTCCGACCGATCGCACGTTGGACCGACCGTACCGGCACCGTCTACCGCAACCAGGCGATCGCCGTGCTGCAGCGCGACGCCGGCATCACCTTCACCAATGCCGACAAGAACAAGATCGTCTTTCTCGATAAGGTCGGCGATCGCGTCTACCAGAACGATCAGGATCGCCTCGGCCTGTCCGGTTCGGTGCAATACAAGCCGAGCGAGAATTTCAACATCGCCTTTGACGCGTTCCTCGGCTCGTACGATACGACCGAGGACGAATATGACGCCGCCGGCTATGCGGCGTCGAGTAACTCGACGCTCGAGACGATCCACGATTTCGACGCCACGACGCTGGCCGACAGCGGCATCGTCGTGCTCCGCGATGTCTCGTACACCAACACGCAGCACGAATTCCTGAGCAAGGAATATATCAACGAGACAGACTATCGCCAGTTCGGCAGCGAGATGAACTGGTCGACGGGCAACTGGAAGATCAATGCGCTGGGCGGCTATTCCGGCGCGAAGAAAACGCTCGATACCTCGAACCTCAAGCATGTCGCCTATGCGCCGTCGCGCACCCGCTATACCGAGAATGGCGGCGAGACGATCCCGAGCGCCGATCCGCGCACGATCGACATGTACAATGCGCCGAACGCCTATCTGTTCGAGGCGTATGAAACCTTTCGCGAGCAGATCAAGGACGACAAATACGCCGCGCAGATCGATCTGAGCTATAATTTCGAAACGTCCTTGCTCAAGCGCTTCAACTTCGGCGGCCGCTACACCAACAAAAGCAACGAGCGCGAATATGGCGAGGAGAAGATCCAGGGCCCGACGCGCGGCAGCACGGCCTATGTCAATGTCCGCAAACTTGGCGACAGCCCGCTCGAGAACGTGACCGACATCACAGGTGGCAAGAGCTATCAGGCACGCGACCTTAGCTGGGCGCAGGTTTCCAACGAATATGCGCGCGACTTCTTCCGGCCCGACGGGTTCGTCACGCCGTTCAACGACGCCAATTATTACAAGGTCCAGGAAGAGACGATCGCCGGTTATGCGATGATCGACCTCGAATTCACCGTGGCCGTGCCGGTGTTCGTCAATTTCGGTGGCCGGTATCTGCGCACCAGCATCCATTCGGAAGGCTTCCAGCAGGTCCAGAACCCGAACGGCTCGATCGGGCTGACCCCCGCGCCGGTGTCCAGCGACGGCAGATATGAAAAGTTCCTGCCGTCGTTCAACGCGCATGCCGAGTTGACCGACACCCTGTTCCTGCGCGCCGCGGCCTCCCAGACGCTGATCCGTCCGGCGTTGACCGATCTTGCTTACAAGCGGATCGCGAGCATCGGCAATTTTCGCTACACCGATGGCAATCCGGGTCTTGAGCCCACTCTGGCCGATCAATGGGAGGTCGGCGTCGAGAAATATCTGCCCCGCGGCGGCATTCTCGCAGCGTCCTATTTCTGGAAGAAGATCAAGGGCGTGGTGCAGAGCCAACTGACCGGTGTGGTGCCCGGCGTGACGGTCTACAACGCCAACGGCTCGGTCAACGGCGTCTATGAGTTCGACGTCTACCAGCCCGTCAATGCCGAGGGGTCTTACAAGGTCAGCGGCGTCGAGGTGAACGCGGTTATCCCGTTCGGCATGTTCGCGGACTGGGCGGACGGCTTCGGCATCAACGCCAACGCCACCTTCCTCGACAGCTCGCTGACAGGCGAGTCCGACCTCGGCATCGATACCTCGCCGATCGGTCTTGCTGACAAAACCTACAATGCCACGGTCTTCTTCGACAAGGGGCCGCTCTCGCTGCGCGCCTCGTACAATCGCAAGGGCGCCTATGTGGAGCGGATCGAGCGTAACATGTATCCGGTGTACCGCGATGCGTACGGCCAGTTCGACGTCGCCGCCAGCTATCAGGTGACGCGCAACTTCCGCGTCGAGCTGCAGGGCATCAACGTGGGGAACGCGAAGACCACCGGCTACACGATGGATCCGCCTTTCCCGACGACCTACGAAGCCTCGGGCAGCCGCATCAGCCTGGGCGTCCGCGGGCAGTTCTGATCCTCCGCAGGCCCCGCCGCGGAGGTGGGGCTTGCCACGCAATATCCAGTTCCGGAGCATCCCCATGATCTCGCATATCGCCCTTGCTGCGCTGCTTGCCGCGTCCGTCCAGCCTGCGGTCGCCCAGCGGGCAGCACCCGATCTGTCGCGCTCGGCGCGCGGCGATGTGCGCGCGCCCGGCGGCGCACGGCGTCTGTCCGGCGACATGCGCGAAACCTATCGTGCACTCGCCGACAAGAGCGAGGTGCGCAACGTCATCCTGCTGATCGGCGATGGCATGGGCGATTCCGAGATCACCATCGCGCGCAACTATGCGGAGGGCGCCGGCGGCTATTTCAAGGGCATCGATGCGCTGCCCTTCACCGGCCAGTACACGCATTATTCGCTCGATCGTGAAACCGGCAAACCCAATTACGTGACCGACAGCGCGGCCTCGGCGACCGCATGGGCATCGGGGGTCAAAAGCTACAACGGCGCGATCGGCGTCGATATCCATGGCAAGCCGCACAAGACGCTGCTCGAGCGCGCCAAGTCGGCCGGGCTCGCCACCGGCGATGTATCGACCTCGGAAATCCAGGACGCCACGCCGGGCGCGCAGCTCGCCCATGTCGTGCGGCGCAAATGCTACGCGCCGGCCGCGACGAGCACACTCTGCCCGCAGAACGCGCTGGAGAATGGCGGCGCCGGTTCGATCACCGAACAGCTGCTCGATACCCGCGCCGACCTGGTGCTGGGCGGCGGCGCGGCAAGCTTTTCCGAGGCGGCAACGGCAGGCCGGTACAAGGGCAAGACACTCTTCCAGCAGGCGCAGGTGAGGGGCTATCGCATCGTGCGCGATGCCGCCGAGCTCGAAGCCGTCTCCCGCGCCGACGACACGCGGCCGCTGATCGGGCTGTTCGCCGACGGCAACATGCCGGTGCGCTGGACCGGTCCGCGCGCCAGCCACCACGGCAACATCGACAAGCCCGCCATCACCTGCCAGCCTAACCCGGCCCGCCTGGCTACGGCCCCCAATCTGGCGGCGATGACCCGCAAGGCCATCGCCTTGCTCAAGAACCGGCCCAAGGGCTTCTTCCTGCAGGTCGAAGGCGCGTCGATCGACAAGCAGGATCATGCCGCCAATCCGTGCGGCCAGATCGGCGAGACGGTCGACCTCGACGAGGCGGTGCAGGTCGCGCTGGAATTCGCCGAGGCCGACGGGCACACCCTGGTGATCGTCACCGCCGATCACGCACATACCAGCCAGATCATCGGCAACGGCGCCCGCGCGCCCGGCCTCACCGCCGCGCTCAATACGCGCGAGGGCGGTGTCATGACGGTCAATTACGGCACGGCCGAGGAGGGCTCGCAGGAACATACCGGCACACAGCTTCGCATCGCGGCCTATGGTCCGCATGCGGTCAACGTGTCGGGACTGCTC
Source organism: Sphingomonas albertensis (assembly GCF_014358075.1). Classification (GTDB taxonomy): domain Bacteria; phylum Pseudomonadota; class Alphaproteobacteria; order Sphingomonadales; family Sphingomonadaceae; genus Sphingomonas; species Sphingomonas albertensis. The sequence continues at coordinate 20,328 of NZ_JACONT010000012.1, forward strand.
GACCAGACCGATCTGCACTACATCATCCGAAATGCACTCGGACTGGATCGAGTGGACTAGACATTCCAAGATCAAAAAGTGAGATTTGCCGGACGTGAAGCCGCTCACGCCGGACTTTATCGCACATCTGTCGGCGCAACCTGGTTTCCGAGCCGATTGGTATGGGACCGTGTTTAGTCCGCCGTCCGCTAAAAGCGAGACGGTTGCGCTCGACCAGCGATGATCGCCCAAAGTCGGACGTAACATGCCGGTATGGGTGTCCCAGTAAGCTGCCGTTCCTTAATGCCGGAAGCGTTGCCGCAACTTCGTCGCGAGCGAGACGATCAGCGCAGCAGGAATGCCGCCAACGACGCATCCCGCCGCAACCCAAAGCGCGAGCATCACGAGCATAATTGCGAACATGCCGAGTTCTTGCCATGCCGCGATCTTCCATGGCTCCATGAAGATTGCGCCAAAGCCGTAGGATACGAGAAACGGCGCTCGAAAGCCCGGACCATTCTTTGATAGGACTGCCGCGCCAACGATCCAGAAGGCAGTGATTAGCGCAGCGAGCGGGAGCACGATGAGGCCGGAAAAGTCCATCGGGTAGAGTTAGTGGCAGCTTTGACTATGATCCAGCCGCAAACCCGCCCGGCCGCTATCCTTCCCAAACCGGACATTCACGCAACTCGATCCTAATCAGGAATGCCGTTCGCTTCGCAACGTGGCTCAAGTCAGGCATAAGGCTGCCGATATGAGGGGTCTGCGCGTTGGCGGAGGTAAGGCTTAGGGGAGGTTGGGGTTGGCTGCTTCTTGCCACGCTCACGCTTTCAACCATCGGCGATGAAATCTCGCTCATAACCCTGATGCTTCGTACAGCCGGTGATTGCACACCATTCGCTGTGCCGATGCTACTGGTCGCCGGGCTGCTGCCGGGCCTGTTGGCCACACCTCTCATCGGTAGGCTCGTCGACTCCCGCGATGCGGGCAAGCTGCTAGTGGCAACGGCGCTGACCAATGCCGTCATCATCGCGTGGATGGCTTGGCATCCTGATCTAACCTCTACCATCGTCGGTGCTAGTATCCTCAGCGTGGCGTTCGCGATCGGCGGGACGGCCAGTTTCGCCCTCATCCCCGTCCTAGCCGCAGGGCTGGGCATGACGCTGCCACGCGCCAATGCGGTGTTGGAGTTCGTGCGCAGTGCGGGGATGCTTGCCGGGCCGGTCGTGGGCGGCGCGCTGGTGGCGTGGGGCGGGACCGGGAACGCGCTGCTGATCGATGCTGCCAGCTTCGCGCTTCTAGCCGCCGTCGTGCTGGCGAGTGGCCTTCGCCGCCCCGTTAAAGCGGAAGAAGACGGCGAGGCCAGAACCCTGCTGTCCGAATATTTGCCGGTCCTGCGTGATCGTAGGATCATGATCATGATCGGCGCGCTGACGCTAGAGGTCTATGCGACCGCCATTGCCGATGTAGCATTCGTGTTTCTCGTGACCGTCACATTGGCGGCCGGCCCGACCGTGTTTGGTTTGCTGACGGCATGCTGGGCTGGAGGAATGATGGCGGGGGCTGCTGCATCGGGAACTATGGCGATGAAGCGGCCGGCACCGATCGCCTTCGTTTCCGGGACTGTGATGGGCGGAATCATGCTCGCGATCGGTATCAGCATATCCACAACGATTGGCAGCATCGCATTCGTGGGGATTGCGTTCGTCATCGGGGGTGCAGCTAACAGCGCCCACAACGTCGCAGTCCGAACGATGCTGCAACGTGAGGCTCCGGCTAACGCGCAAGGCAAGGTCGCCGCGATCTACAGCGCCAGCACAAGCAGCGCGGGCATTCTTGGATATATGACTGGAGGTTTGTTCGCGCCGAACGGGGCGGTCGATGCCTATGTCCTCGGTGGTACGCTCGGGGTTGTAGCAGGTTTGGTGGGATGGCTGCTGTTCATCTCTATCAAAGTCCGCCCTTCATAATCGGTGGCGGAAAGATCTCGATCATTCCTACCGCATTGGCTGTACTAATTTTCCATCCTTTTCGGGAAGGCCGCAGCGCCAGCCGACGTCCGCTAACACTATCCGCCTTACCCAATAGCGGTCGGACCGTAATCCTCCCCATCCCGGCCATTCGGCTCACGCCCAACTGCGTTCGTTAGCTCCGGGCAACCGCTGCCATCACCTCACCGTCAAATACAGCCGTTGCGAATTGAGCTGTCCGCCTTCGCGCTGCCTTGCGTTTCAATTAATCGTATGACGGCCCAGCGTATCCGGCACATTCTCAGAGCGCGGCGGAGCAGGGCCCGGGTCGCACCAGCTCCGGGCTTTTCTCGTTACTTGCTGAACTATGGTGGCGGGGAGGTCGAGTTGCGCGTCGTCAGAACGGCGGGGACCGTGACGGGTGTGGTGGTCGTCAGACGCGCGCCGAGATCGGCGATGATCAGGCTGACTGCTTGCGCGGTGACTTCGGCGATCGGCTGGACGATCGCGCTCAATGGCGGATGCGCCAGGCGGATGATCGGCGTGTCGTCGAAACTGATCAGCGACAGGTCGCGAGGGACCACCAGGTTCCGCTCGCGCGCCAGTTCGAGCGTCGCGAGCGTCATCTGATCGTTGCTCGCGATGATCGCGGTCGGCGGCTCGGCCAGCGCCAGCAATTGCGCCGCCGCCGTGCGTCCCGACGCGTGGCTGAAGTCCCCCACCGCTAACAGGTCGTCGTCCGCAACGCCCGCCGCCTGCATCGCCGAACGCCAGCCATCGACCCGCCACGCGCTGAGTTCATACTCCGCCGGTCCGGCGATGAATCCGATCCGCCGGTGGCCGAGTTCGAGCAGATGCTCGGTTGCGATCGCCGCGGCGCGCGTGTCGTCCATGATCAGCCGGATACCGGGCCCGTCGGTCAGCGAGCCGATCCGCGCGAAGCTGATGCCCTGCGCCTCGAGCAGATTGATGATCAGCGGATTGCCCGAATGCGGCGGCGTCAGGATCACGCCATCGGGTTGCAGCGCGGCGATCGCCGCCAGCAGCTCGCGTTCGATATGATCGCTGTGCGTGTCGACCAGCTCGACGATCAGGCGGTAGCCGTGCTCGGCGCAGGTCAGCATCCCGCCCAGCATCATCTGGTCGAACCAGTCAGTGCCCTGCCGCGCGCGCCAGTCGGCGATCGTCCGCTCGCGGTCGTTGAGCGCCAGGATCAGGTAGGAACGGGAGCCACCCATGCGCTGCGCGGCGATCGACGGGACGTAGCCGAGCTTGTCGATCGACGCCTGGACGCGGGCCATCATCTCGGGCCGGACGCCCGAATCCTTGTTCACCACGCGGCTGACGGTCTGGAGCGAAACGCCCGCATCTGCCGCTACATGCTTGATCGTCACCGCCTGACGTCGCCTTGCCATGCGTCTGAACTCAGGCTGCTACGGCGGGCGAGGGGGCACGGGCTGACGCAGTGCCGCAATAGCGCGCGACGTACTCCGCATGTTCGGGCAGCCCCGCCACGGTCGTGTTGGTCCCGTCGCGCAAGCCCCCGAGCAGCCGCGCCAGTTCCTCGTCGCGCAGCTTGGTCGCGATCGGGTGATAGCTTTGCGGCACGATCCCCTGGCCGAGCATCACCTGCACCCAGCTATTCTCCGCGAACAGCTCCTCGTTCTTGCGGAACACGCGGCCGGTTTCGCGGAACAGCTCGATCTTCTGTTCCAGCGACTCCGGGATCGGCATCGCCGCGCAGTGCCGCCAGAACGCGCTGTCGCGGCGCTCGGTCGCCTTGTAGTGCAGGATCAGGAAATCGCGGATCTGCAGCATGTCGGTATGCTGCTGGTCGTTGAACTCGGCGACGTCGCGCGGACTGACCGCGCCCGACGGGAACAGCCGCAGCAACCGCAGCACGGCGCGCTGGATCAGGTGGATGCTGGTCGATTCGAGCGGCTCCATGAATCCGCCCGACAGGCCGATCGCGATGCAGTTGCGATGCCATTGCTGCCGCCGCGCACCTGTGACGAAGCGGATCATGTTCGGCTCGGTGAGCGTCTTGCCCTCGATATTGCCGAGCAGCCGGTCGAGCGCGGCATCGCGATCGAGATAGCGGCTGCAATAGACGATGCCGTTGCCGGTGCGATGCTGGAGCGGGATGCGCCATTGCCACCCCGCGTCGTGCGCCATCGCCCGCGTATAGGGGAGCGCCGGGCGGACGCTCTCGGTCTGGATCGCGATCGCGGAATCGCACGGCAGATAATGCGTCCAGTCGTCGAACCCGGCGTGCAGCGCGCCCTCGATCAGCAGCGCGCGAAAGCCGGTGCAGTCGAGGAACAGGTCGCCCTCGATCCGCGCACCGGATTCGAGCACCAGCGCGGCGATGTCGCCACTCTCGCCGTTCAGCTCGACCTGCGCGATCTTGCCTTCGAGGCGGCGCATGCCGTCGGCTTCGGCCATCCCGCGCAGATATTTGGCGTAGCGCGTCGAATCGAGCTGGTACGCGTAGTTCATCCGCTCGTCGGGCAGATGCGCGAACTTGCCCTGCAACGCCGCGCGCAGCTCCAGACAGTAATCGTCATAGGGCTGGTCATGCCCCTTGGTCAGGCCGTGCAGCCAGAAATGCTGGAAGCCCGCGGACCAGTGATCCTTGCCGGTGATTCCGAACGAGTGGAAATAGCTTTCGCCGCGGACTTTCCAGTCATCGAACAGGATGCCGAGTTTGAACGTCGCCTGCGTCTCGCGCATGAACTCGGCTTCGTTGATCCCGAGCAGGCGGTTGAAGGTGATCATCGGCGGGATCGTCGATTCGCCGACGCCGACGGTGCCGATCGCGTCGGACTCCACAAGGGTGAGTTCGATCGTGCTGCCCATCGTGCGGGCGATCGCGGCGGCGGCCATCCAGCCGGCGGTGCCGCCGCCGGCGATCACGATACGACGCATTGGGTGTTCGGTCATCGGCTGAGCGCTCTCAGGAGGAAGGCGCGGAGGCGACCCGCGGTTTCGGTGGTGAGTGGCGCGAGCACGCCGCGCGCCGCCTCCGGAATATGGTCGACGACGTCGGGACCGTTGGCGAAGACGTAATGATCGAACATCTCGCGCCAGTGCGCCTTTTCGTCCGCCGGCAGATCGCGGATCGCCAGCATCGCGTGGTTCAGCGCGTCCTGTGGCTGGCCGAGCCACCGCGGCGTCTCGCGCCACCAGTAATTCACCAGCACGTTGAAGTCGGACAGCCCCTCGACATGATGCCACCACATCGCCGGGATGTAGAGCGCATCGCCCGCCTCCAGCTCGGCGACCTGACCGTGCTCCAGCGCCTCGCGAAACCGGGGATGCGCGGCGAAGTCGGGATCGTGGAAATCGACCATGCTGACCGCGCGGCCCGCCGGCGTGTTGTCGACCGGCCCGAGGTAGAGATTGCGGAACTGGTCGCGCGGAAAGACGGTGAAGCGCCGCCGGCCGACCGCGACGCAGGCGAGATTGTCGGGCACGTCGTTATGCGCGGCGATCCGCGTGCGCGTGCCCATCCAGATGCTGGCGAGCGGCGTCCGTTCGCCGAGATCGACATGGTTGGCCTCGTGCAGCCCGGCGAAGAACTGGTGCATGTCGATCGACGCGAGATAGATCGCGTGGGCGTCGGCGGCGTGTTCGTTGGTGTCGATCCGTGCGAAGATTTCGGGCAATTTCGCGCGCAGCATCTGGAAGTTCATCGCGTGCGCGGCGTCGTAGAACAGCCGGCCACCGCTGTCCGGCATCGCGACGGAGACCGCGAAGTGCAGGTCGCGTGCATGGTGCTGGATATAGTCGCGCGCCGTCCGCGCGGAGTGGAGCCCGGCGCGGACCATCGGCCAATCCGCGATCAGCCCGCGCACGATGAACGGCGTGGTCGCCTCCCGCAGCTGCACGTCGAGGTCCGCGGGATCGCCGATCGTGATCTCGCGGATCCGTGGCATGGTCGCGAAGATACCCGGCTCCGCGTCAGCCACGCGCCGTCCGCCGGTTCTTGCGCGCGACGAGATCGCCGATATTGCCGAGCGAGGCGAGCGCCATGAAGATCGGCATCATGTGCCCAGACGCGTGCAGGTCCGCTACCGCAACGCCATCGAGCGCGACCAGTCGGTCCTCGTCGATGACGTGGTAGCCGACCAGCCGGTTCTTCGACCCATCGTCGAGCGTCACGTCCATCGTCAGCGGTTCGAGCAGCTCGTACCGGCGCAACGCGGCGAAGAAGTCGGCGGACGCGACATAATCGGTGTCGAGCGCACGCAGCTGATCGGCGATCCGTTCGAGATACGGAGTCGGCCGGCCGGTATCGTCGAACACGCGCGTGCCTTCACCTGCTCCGATCCGCGGGCTCGTCATGTCGATATGGACCTGGCGGACGTCGCCAGCGCCGCGCCCGACCAGGAACGGCTGGCTGTCGATCGCGAGGGGCCGATAGCGCGCGTCCCATCCGGCGTCGGTCAGGAACAGGTTCTCGCCCGGCTCGAACCCGAACATCGCCAGCGCGATGAAGGTGTCGCGCGTCTGGTCGAGCTGGAACAGGATCGGATAGTGCGTCTGGACGCGGCGGAACTCGCTCGGGACGGTGATGCAGGTCATCACCGCGTCGCCCAGCTCTGGCGCGCGCTCGGTCCGGATACGCAGGTCGCGGTGGTCGTCGGCGGTGAGGATGACGTGATCGGACATCAGGCTGACAATTCCATAACTTGGGCGGTCGCATGCCGCAGGGCGTCGAGATAGGCGCGATTGGTCGGCAGGCCGGCGGCCAGCATACGCCTGCGCTGATCGACCTGTGCGAGCAAGGTTTCCGTGCGCGCCCGGTCCGCCGTGGCGATCGGTCCGCGGGTCGGCGGCGGAAAGCCCATGCCGTACAGGACGTAGTGATAGCTCGCGGCTGGAAAGACCTCGTCGATCATCGGGAAATCGGCGCGCGACGGCGGCTGGTGCCGCCAGAGCGTCAGCAATTCGGCGAGGCGCGGCGGGATCGATGCGGCGTCACGGTGGTCGCGCCAATAGGGTTCGTCGCGTTCGCTGAGCACGTAATGCAGCTTGAGGAACTCGACGATCCGGTCCCAACGATAGCGGAACAGCGCGTTGAAGCGCGTCGCGTGGATATCCATCGCGCCGTGGTGGCTGGGGAAATTGTCGAGCAGCGCATCGATCGACAGTTCGATCAGGACGATCGCCGACGCTTCGAGCGGCTCCAGGAACCCGGCCGACAGCCCGACCGCGAGGCAGTTCCGCTCCCAGAATTTCACACGGTGGCGCGACTGGAACTTGAGCTCGCGGAAGGTCGGCAACGGCGCGTGGGATGCGGTGGCGCGGAGATACTTGGTGAGCGTGTCTGCCGCCGCATCGTCGCTCAGATGCGCGGAGGAATAGACGCAGCCGACACCGCGCCGGGTCGGCAGGCCGATGTCCCAGATCCAGCCCGCGGCGTGCGCGGTGGCGTTGGTCTGCGACGCGATCGCGCTGTCGGCCGCGACCGGCACCTGCACCGCGAGCGCGCGGTCGTTGAACAATTCGCCGCCGCGGTCGATCGCGCCTATGCCGTAATGCTCGCCGATCAACAGCGCGGCGTGGCCGGTGCAATCGAGGAACAGGTCGCCAGCGATCGCGCCTGACGCGCGCGTGCGCACCGCGGCGATGTCGCCGTCGTTGTTCGCATCGATCCCGACGACGTGGTCGCGGACGTGGCGTACGCCGAGCCGCTCGGTCGCGTGGCGCATCAGCAATGCGGCGAGCTTGCCCGCGTCGAGATGGTAAGCGTAATTCAGCGTGCCCGCATAATCGGGCATCGCCCGCTGGCGTGGCGCGAGGTCGCGGTGGCAGATCTCGCCTTGCGCGCCGACCGTGTCCGCGAACTTGCCGCCGTTCTCTGCCCAGGCTGCGACGAGATCGCGGGGGTCGCCGTCGACGGGCGCGGTGAAGGGGTGAAGATAGCTGTCGTCGGCGGCCCCGGTCCGCCATCCGTCGAACCGCGACCCTTGTTTGAACGACGCGTCGCAGGCGAGGAGGAAGTCGGTCTCGGCGATGCCGATCCGTTCGAGCGTGCGGCGCATCGTCGGCCATGTGCCCTCGCCGACCCCGATCGTCGCGACGTCGGGGGATTCAACGAGGGTAACGGAGAGCGGCCGCTGCACGCCGCGATCGGCGCGCGCCGCGATCAGGCACGCGGCGAGCCAGCCCGCCGTACCGCCGCCGACGACCACGATGTTCGTGATCGGGTGGTCGCTCGTTGCTTCGGGGCCGGTATCCTTGGCCATCGTCCGCTGCCTGTTTCCCTATCTGCGCCTGCCAACTTGCTCCGTCCGCCGCGGCTGCGTCATCCCTGGCGGCCACCCTTCGTCGTCATCCTGACGAAAGTCAGGACCCAGGGTAGCTGAAGACGGTCCTCATTGGCTCTGGGTCCTGACTTTCGTCAGGATGACGGAGCGTTTCGAGGCCGTCCATACCCTGTAAATTCTCCCCCTTGCGGGGGAGGATCGTGAGGGGCCACCTCAGAAGGTGAAGCGCACGCCGCCCGAATAGCGTGCATACCCCGGCTGCGCGAAGGTCGCGAAATTGTCCGAGCGACGATGCCCGCGACGGCCCTGGCCGGTGAGGTTGATCGCCTCGACGAACACCGCGAGCCCCTTGGTCATCTGGACGCTCGCACTCGCATCGACCTGGCCATACGCCTCGACATAGGTCGGGTCGAACGCGCCACCCGCATAGAACTCGCCGCGCCAGTTATACGCGACGCGCGCCTGGATGCCGTTCTTGTCGTAATAGCCGACCGCGTTGGCGCTGTCGCTGAGCCCGGTCAGCGCGAACTGGCCGACATTGGGATCAAGCGTGTTGTCGTATTTCGCATCGCCGTTGACGATCGTGTAGTTCAGGATGACGCCCAACCCGGTTTCCCAGAAGCGGTGCTGGATCGCGAATTCCCAGCCGTTGATGTTGGCGGTCTGGTCGCTGTTGAACGGCTGGCTCAACTGGAAGTTGAACAGATCGTCCTCCGGCAGGCCGAAGATGTTGCCGTTCAGCAGCCCGGAATCGCTGGTGCCGGTGACCTGCGAGGAGGCGGGGAAGTTGCGCAGGATGTAATCGCGGACGCGCAGATTGTCCGTTGTTCCCAGTGCCGCCACCGCCTGACGATAGCGGGGGCCCGAGCCCGGATTGCGCAGGTCGAACGCAGGCGTGTTGATCTGGTTTGTGCCGATGAAGTTCTTCACGTCCTTGTTGAAGTACCCGACCGAAATATAGCTTTCGGGGCCGTAATACCATTCCGCCGACAGATCGATGTTCTTCGACTTGAAGGGAAGCAGGTTCGGGTTGCCCTGGCTGCCCGTGCCGCCGCCGATCCGCGGGTTGGAGTCGATGTTCAGGCCACCCTGCAGGCTGCCATAGTCGGCGCGCGTGATGGTGTGGCTGTACGACGCGCGCAGCTTCACGTTGCGCATCGGTTCGATGTCGAAATCGACCGCGGGCAGCCAGTTGTGATACTTGCCCTTGAGCGAAGTGAACGAATTGGCGCCGTAGGTTAGCGCGAATTCGTTGGCGCCGGTCCAGCGCGTCCCGTTCGGGATCGGCACCAGTGCCGACGAGTTCACCTGCGTTTCGTCGTAACGGACGCCGCCGATGATGTGCGCGGGCATGTCGAAAACCGAGAACTTGCCGTTGAATTGGATGTACGGCGAGATCGTCTGCTCGCGGATGCGGCGATCGTTGGTGTAGTTGGCAAGGCAGGTGCCGGGCGCGGCCACCCCCGTCTGCGGCGCGCTGCATATATTATATTGCGAGCGCAGCAATTCGGCCATCTGCTCGAACTTGAAGGTATAGATCGACGGCGGCAGCGCGGGATCGTTCGAGCCCGAGACGCCCTGGAACTTGTCGGGCAGGCTGGTGAGGTTGAAGAAATCGTCGGGCACCGCAGCCGCGCCGAACGAGGCACCGCGGGGGTCGATGCCGCCCCAGGTCTCGTTCTGGATGAAGCCATAGGCCGAGCGGACCTTGTTATCGACGTACGAGAAGCCCCAGTCGATGCTATCGAGGAAATCGCCGTCGTGGTCGTAATGCCCCTTCAACTGGAGCTGGTTGATCTCGTCCTTGAAATACGCGTTGCGGAACGCGTTGCCGGTCGGCGTGATCAGCGATGCGTTCAGCGGGTCGATACCCGGATACATGTGGTACGAGATGATCGGCAGGTCGTTCTCGAAGTTCACGGTCTGCGACTGGACGCCGAAGATCGCGCCGCCGATCGACGTGCTGCTGCCGTAATCGTTGGTCGGCTTGGAGACCGCGGTCGAGTGATGCGCGTCGAGCGACATCGTGACGTTGCCGGGCGCTTCCCAGGTCAAATTGCCGCCGAGCGACTTGTTCTCGGACTTGTTGGCGCTGAGCGCGCTGCTGTACGACAGATCCTTGCCGGGCGCGAAATTCTCGGAATAGAATAGCGGGCCGGCCGAGGGGCCGTCAGTCCACGCGCTGCGCGTGTCGCCGAAGTTGAACCAGATGCCGACGCTGCTGTCGCGCACCTCAACCTTGTTGCTCGAATAGGTGAAGTCGAGCGTCGCGGTCAGCGTGTCGGTCGGCTTGGCCTGCAACACGAGCTGGCCGTTGATGCGCTCGCGGTCGATGTCGATGACGTCGTAGGCGGCGCTCTGCGGGATCTCGTAGACATCGGTCGGACCGGGGCGGTTGGTGATGTTCGCGCCGCCCGGCGTGCCCGGTTGCGCCAGCGTGCCCCAGTTGTTCTCAGCCCCCAGGAACCCGTCGCGGAAGCCGACGCTGGCCGAGTTGTTGCTCGCCTTGCGCCGCTGGTACGCGCCGCTGAACAGCACGCCGATACGATCGTCGGCGAAGGTCGTCGACAGGATGCCCGACACTTCCGGCGTGATCGGGTCCTTGCCGTTGCGCGAGCTGTCGAGCACGCCCTTCGCGGCGATGCTGCCGCGTGTGCCCGGCTTGTCGAGCGGACGCGGGGTGCGGATGTTGATCGACGAGCCGATCCCGCCCGACGGCACGGCGGCGCGGCCGGTCTTGTAGACCTCGACCGCGGCGACGCCTTCGGACGCGAGGTTGGCGAAGTCGAACGAGCGCGATGCGGGCGCGCTGGCGCCGTCGCCGAGCGTCGAGGTCGGCATCTGGCGACCGTTGAGCGTGACGAGGTTGTATTCGGGGCCGAAGCCGCGGACCGTGACGGTCGAGCCTTCGCCGTTCGAGCGGTCGATCGACACGCCGGTGATGCGCTGGAGCGACTCGGCAAGGTTGGTGTCGGGGAACTTGCCGATGTCCTCGGACGAAATCGCGTCGACCACGCCCTGGCCGTTGCGCTTGATGTCGATCGCCTCGCGCAGCGATGCGCGGATGCCGGTCACGACGATATCGTCGGTGGTCTCGTTCGGATCGGCGGGGGTGGCCTGCGGTGCGATGTCCGAGGAGCCTGGATTGCCGACCGTGGCGGCGGCGTCCTGCGCCATGGCGATACCGGGCAGGCCGACCAGTGCCAGTGCCGAAGTGCCGATGACGAAACGCGAAAGCGAGCGAGCTGCGAAGCCACGCATGATAGTCCTCCCCTGTAGACGGCGCTATGACCTGCGCCTTCCCGTGAACGTTCACTTCGCATTTTGTAACACTGTGTCAAGCACGGTAGCGCTACACTTGTGAACGTTCTCAAATTTGGTTCTCGATAGTGGCTATGACGCAACAGAGGGCGCAATCGCGGCGGGTGAGGTCAGTCGGGCCTGAGGTGGCGCAAGGCGCGTTTCCTCGCGAAGGCGGAGATCCAGACTGGGCTTCCGTCTTTGCGGGAGAACGAGATCCGGTCACGACGATCCATGGGCCCATCCGAACCACCGGCGGAGCAGTTGCCTGTCCGGCCCGCCGCAGCTTAGGGTTGCGGTATGGCGCGCCCTCCCGTTTCCCGCGATCCAGCGCCGCGCCGCGATCGTCGCTCGACCGCGTTCCTGCTGGTCTTCGCGCTCGCCTATGCCGGCGGGGTCGTCGGCTACCTCCCGCTGCTGACGCTGTTGCTGCCGATCAAGGTCGACGCCGTCGCGGGCACGGGCCGGCTGGGCACCCTCACCGCGATCGTCGTCGCGGGCGCGGTGGCGGCGAGCGTGTCGAACATCGCGTTCGGATGGCTGAGCGATCGATCGGTCGCGCGGGGCAGGGGACGTCGGGGATGGCTGGCCGGTGGAGTCGTCGCCACGGCACTGTCCTACGCGGCGATGACGACGGCCGCGACGCCCGGCGCGCTGATCCTTGCGGTCGTCGCGTTCCAGGTCGCGGTGAACGCGGTGCTGGCGCCACTGCTGGCGATCATGGCCGACGAAGTGCCCGATGCGCAAAAGGGCGTGGCCGGCGGATTGCTCGCGATGGCCTGTCCGGTCGCGTCGGCACTTGCGGCAATGCTGATGGCGACGGCGGCGCTGGACGAAGCGGCGCGTCTATCGATCGTGCCGCTCGTGATGGCCTGTGGCATCGTGCCGTTATTGCTGACCAGGTCGCGGACGGTGGCGCGGATCGAGCCGACCTCGCCCATGAAGGCCATGCTCCGCCGCGACCTCGCGCTCGCCTGGAGCGCCCGGCTGTTCGTCCAGGTCGCGGGCAGCGCGCTGTTCGTCTATCTCTTCTATTATCTCGAAAGCGTCGCGCCGACGCTGGCGCCGGGCACGATCGCGGCGCGGATGGGGACGGTGATGCTCGTCGCCTACACGCTGCCGCTGCCGATCGCGGTGCTGGTCGGCCGGTTCGCGGATCGCTCCGGGCGGACCAAGCCGTTGCTGTTCGCCGCCACGATCGTTGCGGCGGCCGGGCTGGTCGGGATGGCCGTCGCGGACGATTTCGATGGCGGTGCGGTCGCGTTCTGCATCTACACGACGGGTGCGTCGGTGTTCCTGGCGCTGCACGCGTCGTTCGCGATGCAGTTGCTGCCGAATGCCCTGCATCGCGGGCGCGACCTGGGGCTGCTGAACCTCACCAACACGCTGCCCGGCCTGCTCGGGCCGACGCTCACCTGGGCGCTCGCGACGCCGACCGATTTCGATGCGGTGATGCTGGTACTCGCCGCACTGACCCTGTGCGGCGGCGGGACGATCCTCGCCGCGCGCGGTCGGCGTTAGCGCGGCTGCCAGTACCGGACGTAATCGACCGTCATGCGCTGTGGGAAGGCGGCATCGTCAATCCCCTTCTGGCCGCCCCAATCGCCGCCGACCGCGAGGTTGAGGATCAGGTCGTAGGGGCGCGTAAACGGCCACGCCGCCTTGCCGCCGGGCTGGTCGTTGGCGACGCGCATGATCGCGCGACCATCGACGCCGATCGTGATCGTATCGGCGCGCCAGTCGAGCTGATAACGGTGATATGCGGTGCAGGCGGTTGCGATCTTCGTCTGGGCGCCGCGCTGCGTGCCCTTGACGTGGTTGAAGGCGCCGCTGTGCAGCGTCGCGTGGACGGTGCCGGCGTCCCAGCCGACCATCTCCATGATGTCGATCTCGCCCTCGTCCGGCCATTTGCCGCCCGACGGGAGCAGCCAGATCGCCGGCCAGCTGCCCCGTCCGCACGGCAACTTCGCCCGGACCTCGTAGAAGCCGTAGCCGCGAGGCTTGCGCGAGACGAGCTTGGCGGAGGTGTACGCCTGGCCGCCCCAGTCGGCGAACCGCGTCTTGGTGAGTTTCTCGCGCCGCGCCTCGATCACCAGCGCGCCGTCCTCGATCCGCGCGTTCTCGGCGCGGTCCTTCGCATAATATTGGCGTTCGTTATTGTACCAGCCCTCGGCGTTGCGCGACACGTCGAAGCGCCATTTGGTCTGGTCGATCGCCTTGCCGTCGAACTCGTCGGCAAAGCTCGGCTTCCCCCTGGGCGCAGGCATCGGCGCATCTACGCCGTAGTTGGTTGCGCCCAATGTTGCGGCTTGCGCGGCGAGTATCAGCAGGATCATCGAAAGGCCCCTCGTCGTCATGGATAGCGCGTCGGTGTCTGGCGGACGGCACCCGGTCGCCGCTTGGGTCCTGACGGTATCGGCGACCGGACTAGGCCAAGCGTATCCTTACCTCAACCGCGTCATTCGATTGCGAGGAACGCGGTGACCGTCAGTCGCCCAAGCGCCGGATCCGCCGAGAGTATCGCGTCGCGTGCGATGGCGCCGCTGTGAAGGACGTAGCTTCGATAGAGCAAGGCGCGGTTATACGTGGCTTCGACCAGCGCCGTGCGTTCGAACAGCGCGGTATCCTCGGCAATGTACCCCGCGGGCGGCATCGCCTCGACCTCGCTGCCGAGCCGCGCGAAGAATTCCGGTGCGCGCGTCTCGTCGATCGTCTCGAACCCGGTTCGACGATGTCGGAAGAACGCGGTCCCGTCGCGATGCGCAGGCGACAGATAATGGATGAGCGCGATCCGGTCGCGGCCATAGGCGTCGACATGCGGAACGCGCTGCCGGATATCGAGTGCGTCCGGAGAGATCGTCACGATCGAGAATTGCGCATCGACGACGCGGATTCGGCGGCATGATCCGAAATCGCGTCCCAGGCCGCGGGCGACGATGGGAAGCTGGTCCTGCAGGTAGGACTCCGGGAGCCGGGAGCACAGGCCGGGGTAATGGGACCCGGCGGGTCCGAATGGGGCGTGTGCCGCTGCGCTGCGCAACGCGTCCGGGTCGGTTGCGAAGCCGTCGATGACGATCAGCGGCTCCGCCTCGGTACCGATACGCTGCCGGGTGATGCTGCGCGGTGTCATGACTGTCGGTCGCCCATTGCCGGGGGATGCCACGAGGTCGGTGCAAAGTCTTCAGCCGGTTCAGACGCGGTAGCGGGTTTCCAGCAGGTCGAGTTCGCGGATGAGCTTCTGCGCCGTGACGCTGCCGATCTGGCGCTCGCGGACGCGCTCGACCACCGACGCGCGCTCTGCCTTGATGCCGGCCAGCCGGAACGTCCGCTCGAGTTGATCTTGCAGCCGAGCTTCCGCGGTCGCCTTGGCCGAGCCGCTACGGCTTTCGATGCGTTCGCGGTACAGGTCCATCACCCGGGTGCCGGCTGCGGCGAAGAAGTCGGCATTGCCGTCCCGCTCGGCAAGATCGTGTTGCGCACGTTCGACCGCACAGATCGCCGCCTCGGCGGCGGCGACGCGCGCTGCGTCCTCCTCGGCTTGCAGCGAAGGTTCGGGCGGCATGGTCAGCCCGTTCAGCAGGATCGGCAGCGCGACGCTTGCCACGACCAGCGAGACGATGATCACCCCCGCTGCCAGGAAGATCGCGAGATCGCGGGCAGGGAAGGGCGACCCGTCGGTCAGCGTCAGCGGAATGGTCAGCACGCCGGCGAGCGTGATCGCGCCTCGGACCCCGGCCAACGACATGGCGGCAACAAGGCGCCAGTCGGGGCTCTTCTGCGTCGTCTCGTTCCCGTGGCGCCGCCGAAACATCGTCAGGCGGAAAGATACCCAGACCCACCCGAAGCGCAGCATCGCGAGGCCGGCGACGATCGCCAGCACATACAGGCCGAGCCACGCCGGCCCGTGATGCCCGGTCAGCAGCACTGTCGCCTTCGCACCGGCAAGGATGGCGGGAAGCTGCTCGCCCAACAGCACGAAGATGATGCCGTTCAGCGCGAACTGGATCGTGTCCCACACCGAATTGCGCCGCATCCGGGTGGTCGCCAGCGCCTGACGCGACCGTTCGGCAAAGGTCATCGTGACGCCGGCCGATACGGCGGCCAGGATCCCGGATGCGTGGAGATGCTCGGCAAGGAGATAGGAGCCGAAGGGGATCAGCAGGCTGACCAGGATCTGCGAACCGGGTTCCTCGCCGAAGCGCCGCGACACCCAAGCCTTGATGTAGGTCGCGACGATCGTGACGACGATACCGACGGCGAGGCCGGCACCGGCGACCCAGACGAAGCTGGTGGCGGCGGTGGTCGCCGAGAACGTACCCGTCAGGACGGCGGCGATCGCAAACCGCAGGCACACCAGCCCCGACGCATCGTTGAGAAGCGATTCACCCTCCAGGATGTGCATCATCCGTTTGGGGATCGGAACGCGCGCAGCGATCGCCGAGACGGCAATCGGGTCGGTCGGAGACACCACGGCCGCAAGCGCGAACGCGACGGCCAGAGGCATTGCGGGGATCATCCAGTGGATGAACAGACCCATGCCGATCACCGTCAGAAGTACCAGGCCCAGTGCCAGTTCGACGACGGTCGACAGATCCTTGAGAAGCTCGTCTTTGGGTATGCGCCAACCGTCCAGGAACAGCAGCGGGGGCAGGAACAGCAGCAGGAACAGCTCCGGATCGAGTTCCACACGATACGACGTCGATAGCCCGATCACCGCGCCTAGAAGGATCTGAACCAGCGGCGTCGGTATGGATACCGGCACCATGCGGGACACTGCGCCGCTCGCCACGACCGCGAGCAACAGGACGAGTACAATCGAGACGGATTCCAAGCGATGCTCCCAGGGTAAGCCCGGGTGTTATCGGTTTTCACCGACCGGCGACACCCCGCGTCTCGCTTTGCTTGATCGCGCGCATGAGGCTGCGGGTATGGCCGGACAAGTCACTCTGTTGCCGCGCAGGCCTTCAGCGGCGCCATTAGCTGCACGGGAGCAAGCATTTCGCCCGGCAAAAGGCGGTCGGTCGTGCTAATCACCACAGACCGCGCCGATGCAGCCGCCGTCGAGAGGACAAGCCGGCGCATCGCCCGACCTGCCCTCGTTGCGAACGTCGTCAGCCTAGAACCGCATCGTCCCGCCGAACGCCACGGTCCGCCCGCTCACGGTGTTGGTCATCACCCGCTTGGCGGTGCCGTCGGCATATTGGACGATCGGCTCGTCGGTGATGTTGATCACGTCCAGCGACAGCTTGAACTGGCGCGTGACGTTGACATAGGCGGACGCGTCGAGGTTCGTCGTGCCTTTGATATATTCGCCGATATTGCCGTTGCCGCCGTCGCCCCAGCGATAGCGCGAGCGGGTCGCGACGGAGCCCCGCACGCCCCAGCGATCGGTATCGTAATACAGCGTCGCGTTGGACGAGAATTTCGACAGCGTCGGCAACGGCAGGCGAACCGCGACGCCCGCGTAGAACACGTCGGTCGATCCCTCGGCGAGGGTGACGTTGCCGAGCACGCCGAGCTTGTCGAACGGCGCCGGGAGGAAGTCGAAGTCCCGCTTGGCCGCGATCTCGATGCCCTTGATCGAAGCGCCCGGCCCATTGACCGGCCGCGTATAGTTCACCAGCACCGACGGATCGACGCCGACGGGCAACAGTGACGACGGATACCCCGTGCTGTTGTACGCGACCAGCCGCGTCTCCGACGTGATGTACGAGTCCATGTGCTTGTAGAACGCACCGATCGCCAGCGAACCGCGCTGGCCATCGTAATATTCGAGCGACCCCTCGACGGATTCGGCGATGAACGGCGCGAGGTTGGGATTGCCCGCGGTGATCGTGCCGCCGAACGAGGCAAGGTTCAGCGTCCCCGCCGCGCGCATGTCGCTGAGCGCGGGGCGGCTCAAATTGCGGTTGCCGCTGATGCGAAAGACCAGCGACCGGCTGAGGTCGAACGCCAGGTTCGCCGCGGGCAGGAAGCCGTCGTAACTGTTGGTCACGTTGACCGGGACCAGCGCGGTGCCGACCAGCGCCGTCCCCGACGAGCCGAGATCGGTATGATAATAGCGCACGCCCAGATTGGCGCGCAGGCCGATGCTGCCGACCTGCGTCTTCAGGTCATATTGCAGATACGCGCCATAGGTCTTCTCGACGAGGTCATAGGCAGTGCCGGCGACGGTGTCGCTCGCGTCGACCATCATGCTCTGGCCCAGCAGCGCGTAGGTGGCCGCCACGTTGCCGATGACATAGGGGGCAAGGCTGCTGTCCGACAACACGCTGGTAGGGACGTCGGGCACGCCGGGTTTGCCCTCGTAGCTCGGTGCGACCTTGCGCTGCCAGCCGCTGTTGGTGAAGCGCTTGAACCCGCCCCCCGCCTTGATCGTCGAGCCCGAGCCGACCGTCCAGGCGAGTTCCGCCTTACTGTTGTAGAACTCGCTGCGGATGCGGTCAGCGCGCGTTTCCAGGCCCTGCAAATCCCATTGCGACGCGTCGGCGATGTCGAAGCCGTAGCTGGTTCGCGGCGATCCCGTATTCAGGCCGCTGAACGCGTAGCTCTTGTCGACGGCCTCCAGATACACCTGGGCATAGCCGGAATTGAACGTCGATCGGGACCAGCCGCCGAGAAAGTTGACCGTCAGGTTGCTGGTCGGATCGGTATGTCCGTTCAGCGCGGCCTGCCAGAAGGTCGTCTGGTCCTGCGTCACCTTCGATTCGGTGCGCATGTCGACGTGATCGAACGACGCGCCGACGATGTTGTTATACTCGTCGAAGCTCACACCCGTCAGAACCTGCGTTCCGGTGACGTTGTTGGCGGCGATACCGTTGGTGCCCGCAGCGCCGATCACGCCCGACCGGCGATCGTTGGTCAACTTGCCGTACAGCACGTCGAGTGTCAGGTCGGTGCGGTCGTCGGGGTGATATTGCAGCGCGGTGGTGAGGCCCAGGCGCTCGCGCTTGTTGAAGAAAGTCGCATAGGTCTGCGCGCGGCTGTTCCATGCGCGATTGGCGCCGGTCGCACCGACCAGCACCGCCCGGTCCGCCGCGGAAACGCCCGGGCCGACATTGGCGGCACCGAAGTTGAGCTGTGACCAGTTCCAGTTGCGATAGCCGAATTCCACCGTGTCCGCGGTGCTGTACGCCACCGAGGCGAGGAACCCGAAATCGCCCCACCGGTCCGAGATCAGGCCGACCAGCCGGGGCGTGACCGACTTGGTATATTGGTTCGACTGGCCCTTGGCGGACGCCACCACGGTGAGCCCGTTGAAATCGAACGGCTTGGCCGTGTGCAGCCCGACCGTGCCGCCGATGCCACCCTCGTCCTGCTCGGCCGCGTAGGATTTCTCGACGACGACCTTGTTGAACAGTTCGGACGCGAAGATGCTGTAGTCGAACGAACGCGAACGGCTGACAGACGATCGGCTGTCGAGCCCCGACGAGGTGTTGGTGAGCACCTCCATGCCGTTCAGCTGGGTGCGCGTGAAGTCCGCGCCCAGGCCACGCAGCGAGATCTGCCGGCCTTCGCCACTGTCGCGCGTGATCGCGACGCCGGGGATGCGTTGCAGCGCTTCGGCGAGGTTCTGGTCGGGAAACGCCGCGATATCCTGCGCCAGGATCACGTCCTGCGAGCCGGTCGCGGCCTTCTTGATCTGCTGCGCCTTGGCAACGCTCTCGCGATACCCCGTGACCACGATATCGGTACCGCCATCTGCCGACTGATCGGCCAGCGCTACCGGCGCGGTCGCCATCTGCGCTTCAGCGCCGCCAAGTGCCACGGCAGAGGTGTTCGCCCCCGCCGTGGCATAGGACATGCGCCGGACGACCGTCACGGTGCAGCCGACGATCCTGCCGTCGAGATCGCTACCCGCGGTAAGCCGCGCAAGCGCTTCCTCGGCGGTCATTCGCCCGTGCAGGCGTTGGCTGCGCGCACCTTTCAACAGCGATGGCGAAGACGCCAGTTGCAGCCCCGTCCGCCGCGAAAAGGCCAGCAGTGCCTCGCCGAGGCCCTGCGCCGGCACGTCGAAGGTGAAATGGCGCGGCGCTGACTGCGCGCTCTGTGCTGCTGCCGGCGTTGCAACGCAGGCGAGCGAGGCAGCAGAGCTTAATAGAAGATGCGGTAGGCGGATCTTGCTGAACATGTTTTTCCCCGGATGTCTTGAGGGGGAGACGGTAAATGCGCGTGAAACCCGACAAAGTATTTGGTTTCAATTATGTGACATGTCGTCGCGGCGGTTGGCGCGTGAACCAAGCGATCCGAAACCTCGCATATACTTGGTATTTGCGATCTTCATGACGCTCTCCGAGATTGTCACAAACAGGGCCTAGAGCGCCGGGACGAATAACCCGGATATCCCATGCCCGCGTCGTCGCATCAGATCGAGAGCCTCGCGGGCGAACCCCCGGCTGAGGACTGGCGCGCGATTGCCGCCACGCTCAGCCGGTATGTCCGGGCGCGCACGAACCGCGCCGACGTCGCCGAGGATGTCGTGCAGGAGACGCTGTCGAGGCTGGTGCACCAAAGCCGCCTGCAAAAGCTGGTCAGCATCTATGCGCTGGGCTTTCGGATCGCCGCGAACCTGCTGGTCGACCATCACCGCCGCGACAAGAGGTACGTCGCCGAACGCGAGGAGGAGCCAGCCAGCCAGGCGCCCTTGCCCGATCGCGTGCTCGTCGGGCGGCAGGAGCTTGCTATCCTCAACGACGCGCTGGCGGCGATGCCACCGCTGCGCCGCGACGTACTTGTCCGCCGCCGATTGCAGGGCCAAAGCTGTGCGGCGATAGCGAGGGATCTGGGGTTGAGCCCGAAGGCAGTCGAGAAGCACATTACCCGCGGTCTTGCCGATCTCCACAAGGCGATGCCGGGGAACGCGGTCATGCGTGGCGGCGAGCGATGAGCCGCGAGAACCAGATCGTGGAGGAGGCCGCCGGCTGGATCGACCGGCTCAACCAGCCTGCTTTCGATGCTGCGGCCGGGCCCGACTTCGACGCCTGGATGGCGGCGTCGCCGCGCCACCGCGAGGTCTTCGCGGATCTCCAGGCGCTGTGGCATTCGGAGGGCTTGGTGGAGGCGCTGGGCCAAGCCGGACGCGCTCCGAGCATTGCTCAAGCGCCGCCCGAACCGGACGCTCGGTTCCGCAGAAACTGGGCCACGGCGCCCCGGTTGGCGACGGCCGCGTGCGCGATGCTGCTCGCGATCGTTCTGCTCCTGCCGATGCTGTCGACGAGCACCTATCGTAGCGGCGCGGGCAAGATCCGGTCGGTCGTGCTGGC
The DNA here is from genome assembly GCF_014358075.1 of Sphingomonas albertensis. GTDB lineage: Bacteria > Pseudomonadota > Alphaproteobacteria > Sphingomonadales > Sphingomonadaceae > Sphingomonas > Sphingomonas albertensis. Next base: position 41,115 of record NZ_JACONT010000012.1, read on the forward strand.
AGACGGATCGCGGGTGGACCTGAGCAGCGATACCGAACTGCGCGTCCGTATCCTGCCGTGGGAACGCACCGCGACGCTGATGCGCGGCGAAGCGTTCTTCGACGTTCGGCATGAGGGCGTCCGCGCGTTCCGGGTCACCAGCGGCACCACGTCGGTGCGCGTGTTGGGTACCGCGTTCAACGTCGACCGCCAAAGCCCGACGCGGACTGCGGTGTCGGTATATCGCGGCGCGGTAGAGGTCGGCGTGGACGGTGCCGCCAATCTCGTGGTGCGCAAGGGAGACGGCGCGCGTGTCGTCGACGGGCATGTCGTCGCGCAGCCGCGCATCGCGGAAGGCGCGCCCGATTGGAAGTCCGGCTGGTTCGAAGCGTCGGATATCCCGCTCGGCGTGCTGATCGGCAAGGTGCAGCGCTATTCGGCGCGGCCGATCCTGTTGCAGGATCGCGGCTTGCAGGCGCTTCCGATCAGCGGCCGCTTCCACATCGCCGATACCGACCGGGCGCTGCAGGCGGTGCAGGCGGCCTATCATGTCGACGTCGCTTATGGTCCGAAGACGATCTCCATTCGCCCAGGAGCCAGGGCGGAAAACCACTGAAATCACCGTTGCCGGCCGCTTTGCGTGTCGGGTTTCGCCGGGCTGGTCCGTCTTCCGAGCATGACAGGGTGCGATGCGATGCCGGGCGTGGTCCGGCGTGCAGTCCGCGCCCTGCTGCAAGGGAGTGTGCCGCCGTGACTCAGTTCGATCGCCGCAATCTGGTCAGGGCCGGTCTCTCCCTATCGCTGCTCGGAGGATTGGGTGCGCCCCGCCTGCTGGCGCGGGCGACGTTCACGCGCGATCCGTTCACGCTCGGGATCGCCTCGGGCGAGCCGTGGCCGGACGGGTTCGTCATCTGGACGCGGCTGGCCCCCGAGCCGCAGACGCCCGATGGCGGGATGCCGCCGCACGACGTTCCGGTCCGCTGGGAGGTCGCCGAGGACCCCGGTTTCCGCAAGATCGTCCGCACCGGCGCGGCGGTGGCGGAAGCGGCGCTCGCGCACACGGTCCATGTCGAGGTCGACGGACTGCGGCCGCATCGCCCCTATTGGTACCGTTTTCTCGTTGCCGGCGCCGGCGCGAGCCCGATCGGCACCGCCCGGACCGCGCCGGCGGCGGGGGCATCGCTCGACCGGTTGCGGCTCGCGATGCTGGGCTGCCAGGATTTCGAGACGGGCTTCTTCACCGCCTATGCGCACGTCGCGCGCGAGCCCGATCTCGACGCGGTCTTCCACTATGGCGATTACATCTACGAGATGGCGGCGCGGAACGAGCCCAGCCCGCGCAAGCATCTCGGCGCGGAGACCTATACGCTGGACGCGTATCGCCGCCGCTACGCCCAGTACAAGGCCGATCCCGATCTCCAGGCGGCGCATGCCGCGGTCGCCTTCATCATGTCGTTCGACGATCACGAGATCGATGACAATTGGGCGGGCGAGTTCGACAAGGACGGCAACCCGCCCGCGATCTTCGCGCACCGCAAGGCGGCGGCGCTGCAGGCCTGGTACGAGCATGTGCCCGTCCGTCGCGCACAGCGGCCCGGGGTAAACGGCGCGCACGCCTATCGCCGGCTCGATTACGGTACGCTCGCGCGGATGCACGTTCTCGACACGCGCTCGTTCCGCAGCGATCAGCTCTGCGAGCGCCCCGGTCTGCCGCGCGCGCAGCTCGACGCGTGCGTTCCCGTCGACCGGCCGGAGCGGACGATGCTGGGGGCGGCACAGGAACGCTGGCTCGACCAGGGGCTCGCCAACCGCGCCCGCTGGAACTTCATCGCGCAGCAGGTGATGGTCATGCCCTATGATGCCCGCAAGGACGGCGCCACGACGCCGCTGATCGGCAAGGACAACTGGAACGGCTACCCGCTGTCTCGCCAGCGGCTCGTCGACGGTATCGTGCGACGGGGCCTGACCAATGTCGTGATCGGCAGCGGCGATCTTCACCAGAACGTCATCGGATCGGTGCCGCGGGGCGCGGAAGACGTCGGCGGCCCCGCGATCGCCACGGAGTTTCTGGCGACCTCGATCTCCTCGGGCGGCACCGGCGGGCTGCACTATCCGGGCGAAAACCGCACGCTGAACAATAATCCCAACGTCGCCCTCCTAAACAACCAGCGCGGCTACCAGCTGTTCACCGTGACGCCGGATCGCTGGCTCGCCGAGGTGAAGGTGATGGACCAGGTCGATCGTCCCGGCGGGTCGATCTCGACGCTGGCGAAATTTGCGGTGGATCCCAAACAGCCAGGCCCGCAGCCGGCCTGAAAAGCTGGTCTACCCGACTGCGCCACCGCGGACGTGGTTTCGCCGTGGTGAATTGCTACAAGCGCGGCTGACCCTCGTCCCGCGCGCTTACCCCGCGGTCGCTTGACGGCCCTCGACGACGATCGTGCCCGCTGCGTTTTGGGTGGGAACGGCGATCGTCGACGAACCGGTCGCGACATCCTGCATCACCGCGACGCGCTTGCCCTTCATCGTGGCGGTGCCGCTCCCGGTCCAGTTGTGGACGGTGACGGCGATCGATTTCCACCAGGGCTTGAAGCTGCCCTCGGGCTTGGCGAAGTCGATCGACAGGCCGCTCGGCGTTATCGTGCAGCGCACCGTCTGGCGGAAATAGCCGCGGCGAGTGTACGCGAGCGTGTGGCCGTCGTCCTCGTAGAGCGTCCCCATGCAGTCTGCGCCGGGATAGACGTCGAGGCGTAGCGGACCGTTCGGCGTCTCGCTGGTGCTCTGGACCAGCGGCTGGCGGGGCAGGATCGTACCGGCGCGAACGAACACCGGCAAATGGTCGAGCCGCGGGGTTTCGGTCACGCGGTCGCCGAGCGTGCGCGCGGTCGGGACTGCCTGCGTTGCGGATTGGATCGGACCCGCGGCGGCAGGCTCGGGCGTGCCGACGCGCTGTCCGGTCCAGTAATCATACCATCCACCAGCTGGCAGGCAGACGTCGTAGGTCTGTGGGGATTCCGGTTTGGGTGGTGGTGCGATCAGCAGCGACTTGCCGAGCGTGAACGCCATCGACTGGTCGCACGACGCGGTCGCGGCGGCCGGGTAATCGTAGAAGACCGGGCGCATGATTGGATCGCCGAACCGGGCGTTCTGGTCCGCCAGCGCGTAGAAATACGGCATCAGGCGATAGCGCTCCTCGATGAAGCGGCGGCGGATCGCGAGATGATCGGGGCCGTCGACCCAAGGCTCGACGCGCGGCGTGCCGGTCGCCGAATGGTTGCGGAACACCGGCGTGAACGCGCCGATCTCGGTCCAGCGCGTCAGCAGGTCGGGGCTCGGCCCGCCCGCAAAGCCGCTGACGTCGGCGGCGCTGTAGCCGAAGCCCGACAGGCCGAGGTTGATGATCTGCTGCACCGACAGCTTCAGATGATCCCAGGTCGCGCTGTTGTCGCCGGTCCAGGTTACCGCATAGCGCTGCCCGCCGGCATAGCTCGCGCGGGTCATCACGAACGGGCGCTCGTCGGGGCGCAGCTTGAGCAGGCCGTCATACGTGGCGCGCGTATTGAGCATGCCGTAGACGTTGTGCGCCTCTCGGTGATCGGTGATGCGCGCTGCGAAATCGTCGCTGTCGATGCGGTGGCGGGTGTCGAGCGGCATCGTCTTGGTCGGCGTCTCGAAGATCGCCGGCTCGTTCATGTCGTTCCAGAACCCTGCGATTCCGGCGTCGAGAAAGCCCTTATATTGCTCGCCCCACCAGGTCCGCGCGGCGGTCTTGGTGAAGTCGGGGAATACCGACGGCCCCGGCCAGACCGGCGCGACATAGGGGCTGCCATCGGCGTTCTGGATGAACGCGTCGGCCTTCATCCCGCTCTGGTAGGGTGGGTAGCCCTGCTCGACCGCGGCGATATGGAGGTCGGTTATCGCGACCAGCTTGATCCCGTCCGCCTTCATCTCGGTGGCGAGCTTGGGGAGGTCGGGGAAGGTCTTGGCGTCGGTGGTGAAGGGGCGGTTGCGATCCTGATAGCCGATGTCGAGCCAGATGACGTCGGTCGGCACGCGGTCGCTGCGCAGGCGTGCGGCGATCTGGCGGACCTTGTCGGCGCTGCCATAGCTGTAGCGCGACTGTTGATAGCCGAGCGCCCATTTCGGTGCGAGCGGGGCGTGGCCGGTCAGGTCGGCATAGCGCCGCGTGACCTCCGCCATCGATGGCCCGGCGATGAAATAATAGTCGATCGGGCCGTCGGGACCGCCGAACGAGAGCGTCTCGGCATCGCGGTGGCCGAAGTCGAACCAGGTGCGATACGTGTTGTCGAGCAGGATGCCGTAGCTGCCGCCCGCCCCGCCGGAGCCGATGAAGAAGGGTATCGACTTGTAGATCGGATCGTCCGCGCTGCTGAACCCGAACGCGTCGGTATTCCAGTCGACGAAGCCGTGGCCGCGCCGGTCGAGCCCCTGGGTCTTGTCGCCGAGGCCATAGAAATGCTCGGCGATCGGCAGCGTCTTCGAGATCGCGAACGCCTTGCCGTCGGTCGTGACGGGCGCGGCATCGGCGGAGATGATCTTGCCGTCGAGCGTCTCGAAGGTGATCGCGCCGCCAGCACCGACGCGGACGCGGACGCTGGCGGTGGCGAAGCCGTCGGGGGCGGCGGTGACGGCGATCTTCTGGTGGCGGATCGCGGCGGGGACGGCCCAGCTGGCGTCCTCCGGGAACAGGCCGTTCTTATCGACGCGGACGCGGACCAGACCGTCGGTCATCGCGGTGATCCGCGTGGTGGTTGTGCCGACATGGACGTCGACACCGTCGCTCCGTGGAGTCAATGTGGGCGCGGGTGCGGCGGCCGCTGCGGGCGTCTGCGCGTAGACGTGGGCGCTGCACACGCCAGCGGTGGCGGCGAGCAGGAGGACTAGGCGTTTCATACGGTATCCTTGTGGTCCGCCAAGTGGCGGAGGCGAGAGGCGTGCGACCCGAAATTCGATGCGCAACGGGTCAGGAAATCGTCGATCTTCGGCAGGTCGATGGGATCGATGTCGGCGCCGGGCGGGATCAGCCGCGCGGCATCGGGAAAGGTGCCGTAGCCGGCGAACAGGCAGTGCCAGCTGATCGCCGAATAATAGCGGCCGAGCCCGGCACGATCGATCGCCGCGACCATGTCGGCGCCGGTAAACCAGGTGGACATCAGCATCTTGAGGTCGTCGGACAGCGCTTCGATGCCGCGCGCTTCCGCCCAATAGCCGGTCGGATCGTCGTGGCGCTGGTTCAGCCGGTAGTGCGCGACGATGTAATCGCGGACGCCGTCGTAGCGCGCTGCGATGCGCGTGTTGAACGCCGCGCAGACCGCGTCGGTCGCGCCGCCCTGATCGACCATGTCTAGGAACGCTTCGACGGTGGCGATGACGAGATGCAGTGCGGTCGCTTCGAGCGGCTCGAGGAAGCCTTGGGCGAGCCCGACCGCGAGTGCGTTGTGCGACCAGCTGTCGCGAACCCGGCCGACGCGCATCTTGAGGTGGCGCGCTTCGCCGGTCTCGGCGCCGATGTGTGCGCGCAACTCCGCTTCGGCCTGTGCTTCAGTCAGGTGGCGACTGGAGTAGACGTAGCCGTTGCCGTTTCGACTGGTCAGCGGGATGTGCCAAGCCCAGCCGGCCGATAGCGCGGTCGCTAGCGTCTGGCTGGGGATCGGCGCGCCGGGGGTATGCGCGGTCGGCATGACCACCGCGCGGTCGTTGAACAGCGCGTCGGCGTAGCTGACGAACGGCATTGCGAGCGCACTGAAGATCGTGCTGCGAAACCCGCTGGCGTCGATGAAGACATCGCCTGCGATGCGCTCGCCATCGGTATCGATCAGCGCGGTGATATTGCCGTTCGGGGCGCGCTCGACGCTGGCGATCCGGCGCTGGAGATGGACGACGTCCAGCGTTTCGGTCGCGTGCTTGGCCAGGAATGCGCCGACCTTGTACGCATCGAAATGATAGCCGTAGCTGACCTCGAACGGGAAGTTCGCGGCAGGCTGTGGTGCGCAGTTCGTGGCGGCGAGGCGAGCGGGGAGCAGGAAATGGTTGGGATGTGCGTCGACATCGCGCCCGGTGCGGCGTGCCCGCGCATTGTAGAAGAATTGCGGTGCGGTGTGGCCGTCGAGCGCGGTGGGGAAGGGGTGGAAATACTGCTCGTACCCGGCGCGGTCGGACCAGCCTCCGAAGCCGATCCCGAGCTTGTAGGTTGCGTCGCACGCCGGCATCCACGTCGTTTCGGCGATACCGAGCGTGTCGAAGAAGTGCTTCAATTGCGGCGTCGATCCTTCACCGACGCCTACGATGCCGATCTCCGGGCTTTCGATCAGCGTGACGCGGACGCCGCGGTCGCGCCAGCGATGCGCGATCAGGCACGCGGTCATCCAGCCGGCGGTGCCGCCGCCGAGGATGACGATGTGCTGGCCGAGCCCGTCGATCACCGCCGCAGCACCAGCCCGGACAGCGGCGGCAGCATGGTCGTGTCGGCACCATCGGTCCCGAACAGCATGTCGCCGTAGGTGGCAACGCCGACCGGCCAGCCACGCGCGTCATCGCCGAGGTTGAACACGCAGAGTAGCGTCTCGTGCCCAGACTCCCGCTCGAACGCGATCACGGCATCGTCGCTGTGCACGATCCGCATGCTGCCGATCCGCAACGCCGGATGCGCTTTCCGCGCTGCGATCAGCGTCCGCGTCCAGTGCAGCAGCGATGTCGCATCCGCTTCCTGCGCATCGACTGCGATTGCACGATGATCCTCGCCGAACGGCAGCCACGGCTGGGTGCTGCCGAATCCGAGATCGGGCGCCGCACCGATCCACGGCATGGGTGTGCGCGCGCCGTCGCGGGACAACGTCAACGGCCAGTTCGCGATCGCCTCGGGATCGAGCAGGTCGTCGAAGGCGATGTCGACCTGCGTCAGCCCCAGCTCCTCCCCCTGGTACAGGAAGATGTTGCCACGCAGCGCGACGAGCAACAGGATCTTCATCCGCGCGAACGCCTCACGCTGGTCGGGCGTCGTCCAGCGCGAGATCGCGCGTGGCGCGTCGTGGTTCTCGAACGCCCAGCTCGGCCAGCCCAGACCCGGGGTATCGGGCCAGTTGCCGACCGCATCGACGATCAGCTCGGGCGTCAGCCGGTCCGCGTACAGGAAATCGAATCCGTACGCGCTGTTGAGCCGGCCGTTACCGCCGGTGAACAGCTTCATCTCGCGGTCGCTGTCGTCGCCGCCGACTTCGGCGACGGTGAACCCGGCGCCATATTCGTCGAGCAGTGCGCGGATGCGCTCGATGAAGCCGACGATGTCCGGATGGCTCTGGTTGTGCAGCTTCAGCTGAAAATCGAACGACCGCGTCCGCGCGCGATTGGTCGCGGGCGCCGGCGGGTTATCGGTCAGCGCGGGGTCGTGCATCGCGAAGTTGATTGCATCGAGGCGGAAGCCGTCGACGCCGCGATCCAGCCAGAACCGCGCCGTCGCGATCAGCTCGTCCTGTACCGCGGGGTTATGCCCGTTGAGCTGCGGCTGGTCCTTGAGGAAATTGTGCATGTAATATTGCCCGCGCCTGGCATCCCAGGTCCAGGCGGGACCGCCGAACACCGACTGCCAGTTCGACGGCGGGGTGCCATCGGGCTTGGCATCCGCCCAGACATACCAGTCCGCCTTGTCGCCGCTGCGAGACGCCCGGCTCCGGCGGAACCAGTCATGCTCCTCCGACGTGTGCGAATAGACCTGGTCGATGATGATCTTGAGCCCAAGTTCATGCGCGCGTGCGATCAGCGCGTCGAAATCGGCGAGCGTGCCGAAGATCGGATCGACGTCACGATAATCCGACACGTCATAGCCGAAGTCCGCCATCGGCGAGGTGAAGAACGGTGACAGCCACACCGCGTCGACGCCGAGGCTGGCGACATAATCGAGATGCGCGGTGATACCCGGCAGGTCGCCGATCCCGTCGTCGTTCGAGTCCGCGAAACTACGGGGATAGATCTGGTAGATCGTCGCGCCCTTCCACCATGGGTGGTCGGCAGCGGACTCAGGCAATCGTGCAGGCATCAACGAGGCTCCGCGGCGCAGACGGCATAGCCGAACGCGGGCAGGGTTATAGTGACACTGCCGGGGGCGGCAGCGCTGGGCGCGCATGTGCCGGCGAGCGTTGTGAAGCGTGTGGAAACGGTCTCGACCTGTACCGCCTGCGTGATCGGCTTGGCCGAGGTGTTGAACGCGAGCAGAGTTTCCGCACCCGTCGTTGGATCGAAGCGCGAAACCGCAAGCAGGCCCGGCGTTTCGCTCCGGCTGCGGATGACCGTACCGCCACGGGTGAGCGCGGGATGTGTGACGCGCACCTTCGCCAGTTCGGCGATCTGGCGGAACAGCGGATTGGTTTCTCCGAAACTCTCGGTCGCGGTCGTCTTCGTCGTGCCGAGCAACCGATTGTCGTTGTAGATCGCGACCTTCGACGCGGACATGTCCTCGCGCGCGTCCTGGTCGTTACCGTCGCCGACGAAGCCCTGTTCGTCGCCCGAATAGATCGTCGGCACGCCGCGCAACGTCAGCAGCATCGCGTTAGACAGCAGCACGCGCTTCAGCACCTCCTCGTCCGACGCCTGCGGGAACGCCTTCCGCACGTAGGTGGCGAAACGGCCGTCGTCGTGGTTGCCAGTAAAGGTCGGCAGGATCGCCGCGGTGTCGGCGCCCTTCGCATACAGCACGTCGCCGTCGAACAGCGCCTCGAACGCATCGGTGCCGCGCGTGCCGGCGACCGTCTCGACCACCGCCTGGCGGAACGCGAAGTCTAGCACCGCGGGCAGCTTGTCGACGATCGTGTGCTGCGCGAGCACCGCCGGGCGGACCTCGTGGTCGGAGACTTCGCCGAAGATGTGGAAGTTCGGGATACCGTTGGCCTGCGCGCGCGTCAGCATCGCCGGCACGAACTGCGCCCAGAATTCGGGGTTCACGTGGCGCGCGGTATCGATGCGGAAGCCGTCGACCTTGAACCGGTCGATCCACGATCCGAAGGTGTCGATCATGCCATACACGACACGCGGGTTCTCCGTCATTACGTCGTCGAGCCCCGAGAAATCGCCCATCGTCGAGCTCTCGTTCATGAAAATCGTGTCGCCGCGATTATGGTAATAGATCGGGTCGTTGAGCCACGCCGGCACCTTCACGGTCCGCTCGGCAGCGGGCACGTACGGCGTGTAGGCATAGGTCGTGTCGGTCAGCTTCGCGAAGTTCGCCGCGGTCCGCATGTCGTCCCCTGCGAACCCGCCATTGATCGCCTTCCCGCCGACGCCGCCCTTTCGCTGGTACGGATAGGTCGCGCGGTCGCGGTACGGGCAGGGCATGCCGACCGCGCATTCGCGGTACTGGATCACGTCCGCGGTGTGGTTGATGATGATGTCCATATACACCTTCATCCCGCGCGCGTGCGCCGCGTCAACGAAGGCGGTCATGTCGGCATTGGTGCCGAAATGCGGATCGACCTGCGTGAAGTCGGTGATCCAGTATCCGTGATAGCCCGCGGATTCGCGGCCCGGCGAACCCTGTACCGCCTTGTTCTTGAAGATCGGCCCGAGCCAGATCGCGGTCGCGCCGAGATGCTGGATGTAATCCAAGCGCTTGGTCAGGCCCTTCAGATCGCCGCCGTGATAGAAGCCCTTGGCGGTCGGATCGTAGCCGGTTTTCAGGCGGTCGCCGGCGATGCCGCCGCGGTCGTTGCTCGGATCGGCATTCTCGAACCGGTCTGGCAGGACGAAATAGATCACTTCGTCCTGCGGCGCGCGCGCGCGATAGTCGGCGGGCGGTACGGTTGCCGCGCCGGACAGCGCAAGCAGGATGGCGGCGGCGATGCTCATGCGCCGAGCCCTACCGCCGCTGCGCAATGCTGCACGACGAACGCCGCGTGATCTTGCATCTGCGCCACTTCGCGCGCGTTGAGCTTCTCGATCGTGTCCATGAATTCCCCCAGGTCGTTCGTCGATATCGCGTCCGCCAATGGATGGTGGCCCGCCGGTATGATGCCTTGCCCGGCCAGCACCTGGAGCCAGCCCACTTCGGTGAACAGTTCCTCATGCTCGCGGACGATGTGGCCGTTGCCGCGCCAGAGGTCGATCTTCGCGGCGAGCGTGTCGGGCACCGCCATGTCGCGGCACTGGCGCCAGAACGGCGTGTCGTCGCGCGCCGTCGCCTTGTAGTGGAGGATGATGAAGTCGCGGATGCGCTCATATTCGAAGTCGCTCTGGCGGTTGAACTCGGTGCGATCGGCGTCGGCGATGACACGGCCCGGCAACAGCTTCAGCAATCGCGAGATCGCCGACTGGATCAGGTGGATGCTGGTGGATTCGAGCGGTTCCATGAACCCCGCCGCCAGCCCGAGCGCGACGACGTTGCGGTTCCACATCCGTTTGCGGCGACCGGTGCGGAACGTGATCGTCCGCGGGTCGGCCATCGCCGGGGTGTCGAGTCCGCTGAGCAACGTCGCGGTCGCCTCGTCCTCGCTGATGTGCGCGCTGGAGAAGACCACGCCATTGCCGGTCCGGTGCTGCAACGGGATCCGCCACTGCCAGCCGGCGGCGTGTGCGGTCGAGCGCGTGTACGGCGTGAACTTTTCGCTCAGCGCCGAGGGCACCGCAATGGCGCGGTCGCACGGCAGCCAGTGCGTCCAGTCCTCGTAGCCGGTGCCCAGCGCCTCCTCGATCAGCAGCCCGCGAAAGCCGGTGCAGTCGATATAAAGGTCGGCGGCGACGGTCGTGCCGTTCTCCAGAACCAGGCCGGAGACGTCCCCGTTATCGCCGTCGCGCGTGACACGGACGATCTTGCCCTCGATCCGGTTGACGCCGCGCGTCTCGGAATAGCGTCGCAGGTAACGTGCGTAGAGCCCCGCATCGAAATGATAGGCGTACGGCATCGACGGCAGCGTCCGAGCGGTACGGGCAGGCCCCCGCTGCATCCGCTCGGCAAGCGCCGCATGCGTGTTGAGCGAATAGGCACCGAGATCGCCAGCGAGCCCGAGCGACCGCGCGCGCAGCCAATATTGGTGGAACGGTAGCAACCCGACGTCGCGCCCGACATCGCCGAACGCGTGCATGTAGCGATGGCCCGGCTTGAACCAGTCGACGAACTCGATGCCGAGCTTGAACGTGCCGCCGGTCGCGCGGAGAAACGCATCCTCGTCCAGCCCGAGCGCATCGTTGAACAGATGGATCTGCGGGATCGTCGCTTCGCCGACGCCGACCGTGCCGATGTCGTCGGACTCTATCAGGTCGATCTCGTACCCCGTCTCCAGGAACCGCGCGAAGGTGGCCGCCGCCATCCAGCCGGCGGTACCGCCACCGGCGATCACGATACGCAAAGGGTGATTGGCCATCGTCCGCGTCCCCGCTTGAAACCGTCAGGTGCCGCCGTCGCGGGGCAAAATGCGGGGCGGCGTCAACCGCCCCGCCATCGACATCGGAACTTGCCCGTTAGAACTTGTACGTGATGCCGACATAGTAATCACGACCATAGCGCTGGTAGTCGATCACCTGGCGCGGGTCGTCGTTCTGGTAGGTCACGAACGGCCGGTCGGTCAGGTTCTTCGCCTGCGCCAAAATCGCGAAATTGCGCAGAGGGCCGGACTGGAACTCATAGCCGATCTGCGCATCCAGGATCGCTTCCGCCTTGGCGGTCCGATAGGTCGGGTTGGCCGACAGACCGGCGACTTCGGCAAGGAAGCTGGAGCGGTAGCGATAGTTTGCGCGCGCCTGGAAGCCCCATTTCTCGAAGTAGATCGTGCCGCTGCCGGTCCATTTGGACAGGCCGGGCAGGGTGATCGCCTCGGTCGGGTTGCTGCCGTACTTGATCGTCGACTGCGTGTAGTTGCCGCTGGCGAACATGCCGAACCCGTCGAGTGCGGACGTGATCGCCTTGAACGGCAGCGACAGGGTTGCTTCGACGCCGAGCACTTCGCCGCGACCGGTATTGTCGGGCAAGGAGACGTTGCCGATCGTCTGGCCCGCCGCGATCACCTGCGCCTGCTGCGCCGCGGTCAGGGAGGGGAGCAGCGCCGAGAAGTCGTAGGGCAGCGAATTGTTCGGATCGACGAAGTCGGTCAGGTGCTTGAAGTAGCTCGACAGCGCGACATAGCCGCCACCGCTGAAATACTTCTCGAACGACAGATCGATGTTGGTCGACTGATACGGCTTCAGGTTGACGTTGCCGCCGGTCGAGGTGAACACCGGGAACAGGCCGGCAGGCGTCTGGCCGATATTGGTCAGGTTGATCGCCACGTCCTGCGTGACGCGCTCCTGGTCGAGGCGCGGACGGACCATCGTCTGCGATGCGCCGACCTTGACGAAGCCCAGCGGGATCAGTTCGACCGACATCGTCGCGGACGGCAGGAAGTTGGTGTATTTCACCGACTCCTTCACCGGTGCGATCGTCACCGCGCCACCGACGACGCTGGCGATCTGCCCGGTCGAGCTCTGGTCCGAATGCACGACCTGCGCACCGATCGAGCCCTTGAGGGGCTTGTCGCCGACCAGGCCGTCGAGCGTGACCTTGGCGTAGCCGGTCCACACCTTTTCAAGCACGACGTTGTCGCGCACCAGCGCAGACGGCCGGCCATCGAACGCCGACTGCAGCGTGTTGTTGTAGAGGTACAGCGGGTCGAGCGTCAGCATCTGCGGGATGCCGAGATAGTCGAGCGCGACATTGGTCCCAAGCTGCGCCTCGCTGGGAACGTCGCTGCTGAGCGGCGAGCCGCTCGACACGGTGCAGCCCAAGCCGCCGCCCGGCGGGCACAGGAAGTAGGAGGTGTAGGCGCTGGTCTTCTTGCGCTGGCTATAGTTGCCGCCGGCTTCCCAGCCCTTGACGACGCTGTCCGAGAATTCGCCGTTGAGGCTTGCGCGCAGCGACTTCAGATCGTCCTTGAAGCTCGGCCGGTTGAGGAAGCCGGTCTGGACGACCTGCTGCGTGCCGTTGTTGCCCCACCCTTGCGGATCGGTCAGCTTGAAGACGTTGGTATCGGTGTAATCCAGCGTCGGCGAGAAGGTGTAGGTGCCGTTGCCGTTCTGCTTGACCGTGACAGTATCCGCCGCGCCGCTCTTGGCGAAGCCGGTGCCGGTGTTGGTCTCGAGCAGGAAGTCGGTGCGATCGGCATGGCTCCAGCTGGCGTCGACGTTCAGGTGGATCGTGTCGGTCAGCTTCAGATCGTTGTTCCAGCCGAATGAGTAATTGTCCGCCTTGCGCTGGTTATAGTCGTTGCGCTGCACGCCGAAGACGTTGCCGAACGTCGCGTCGGTGACGAAACCGTCGCTGCTCGTCACGCCCGAAACCGTCGTGCCGCCGACCGTACCGGCGCTGGCCAGCTGCCCGGCGAGCGGGAATTCGATACCGCGCAGGATCTGCGTTTCCTCGAAATGCGAATACAGCGCGTCGAAGGTCGAATGGAAGCTGTCGGACGGCTGCCACTCGATCGTCGCGACGCCGCCGTAGCGCTTCAGTTCGTTCGACTGGACATAGGGCTTGGCGCCGTTGACCAGGAACGGGTCGGCCGCGGTGCCGGTGCCGCTATAGCCCCAGGCGTTGTAGCGCTCGTTCTGCGACGGCGTCTGCGTCGCGGATACGCCGATCGCGATGCCGAGCGTGTCGTCGGCGAACTTGTCGACATAGGTCGCAGAGGCCCGATAGCCGTAGCGCGTGCCGTCCGGATTGAGCTTGTCGATGCCATTCATCTGGCCGCGCGCGCTGATCGCGACGATCCGGTTGGGCTGGTCGAGCGGACGCAGCATCCGCAGGTCGACCGTGCCGGCGATCCCGGCGGCGATCAGCGAGGCGTCGGCCGACTTGTAGACGTTGACGTTCTTGAAGAATTCCGACGGATATTGGTCGAACTCGACGCCGCGATTGTCACCGGTCGTGACCTGTTCGCGGCCGTTGAGCAGCGTGGTCGAGAAATCGGGGCCGAGGCCGCGGATCGACAGGCGCTGGTCGCGACCTTCGAGACGCTGCGCGGTCACGCCCGGCAGGCGCGCGAGCGAGTCCGCGATCGACACGTCGGGCAGCTTGCCGACGTCTTCGGCCGAGATCGAGTCGACGATCAGCACCGACTGGCGCTTGATCTTGGCGGAGGATTCGAGGCCGGCGCGAATGCCGGTCACGACGATATCGTCACCGCCGTCGTCCGCCGGGGTTGCTGCGGCCGCGTCCTGCGGCGCGGTCGGCACGGCGTCGGCCGGCTGCGGCGTGGGCTCTGCGGCGGTCGTGACGGCATCGACCTGCGCGGGCGCGGTCGAATTGGCGTTGGGAACACCGGGGGCGACCTGTGCGAACGCGGCGTGGCCCGGCAGGATCAACGCGGCGGCGAGCGCTGTGGCGCTGACGCGGAGCGCGAGGCGGCTGTGCGCGGAAACGCCGTTCGTGGCGCGCGCGCGGCACGGTGCAAAATTGCTCATGAATACCCCTTTGGCGGGAATGATCCCGCGCATCCTCAATGACTTGTGTCGGTAGCCTCGACGTCGTGCTTTCGCGTCGATTGTCGCAGGCCGGCTATATTTCGGCCGGGGTCGTTGCAAAAGGGACGGGCATACGTATTCACTGGTTCATGCAGTCCCTGTCTCTTCTCGACCACTTTTGCCGACACAGGCTCCAATGATGGGTCGTCGCCCGACCTCGTTCGATATCGCGCAACTGGCCGGCGTGTCGCAGCCGACGGTATCGCGCGCGCTACGTGGATCGAAGTCGGTCAATCCGCAGACTCGCCAGCGGATCGAGGCGATCGCCAGAAGTCTGCACTATGCCGTCGACAAGCACGCCTCGTCGTTGCGGAGCCAATCGGCCAACACGCTGGCGCTGCTGTTCTTCGAGGAACCCGCCGAAGACGATTCCACCATCAACCCGTTCTTCCTGTCGATGCTCGGCTCGATCACGCACGCCTGCGCGCGCGCCGGGTACGATCTGCTGATCTCGTTCCAGCAATTGTCCGGCGACTGGCACGTCGATTACCAGGACAGCCGCAAGGCCGATGGCATCATCCTGCTCGGCTACGGCGATTACGAAGCCTATCGTGCGCGCCTCGATCACCTCACCGAACAGGGGACCAAGGTGGTGCGCTGGGGCGCGGTCGGCACCGGGCCGGCGGGGATAACGGTCGGTTCGGACAACCGCGGCGGGGGCGAGGCGGCGACCGCGCACCTAATCGCGCAAGGGCGGCGCCGGATCGCGTTCCTCGGCGCGGCGGATGGACGGTATCCCGAACTCGAGGATCGCTACCGCGGATATCGCGACGCGCTGGAGGCGGCTGGGCTGACGGTGGACGATGCATTGCAGGTCGATGCGATCACCACCGAAGATGCCGGGCAGGACGCGGTTGCCGAACTCGCGCGGCGCGGTGCCGGGTATGACGCGATCTTCGCGGCGAGCGATAGCATCGCGATCGGCGCGATGCGCGCGCTGGCGGCGGCGGGGCGAGCGATCCCGGACGACGTCGCGATCGTCGGCTTCGACGACATCGCGTCCGCGCAACTCACCAATCCGCCGCTGACGACCGTCACACAAGACGCGCGCCGGGCAGGGGAGGCGCTCGTGCGCACGCTGCTGGCGAGACTCCGCGGCGAAGTGTCCGAAGACGCCCCCCTACCAACCCGACTGGTGATCCGCGCGAGCAGCGGAGCGTAGCGTGCAACGATCCTCCCCCGCCAGGGGGAGGTGGCAGGCGTCAGCCTGACGGAGGGGGAGGCATGAGCAACCGCTGTTGCGTAACCTCCCCCTCCGTCACCTTCGGCGCCACCTCCCCCTGGCGGGGGAGGATCGAATAGCCTGCGGGGTGAGCGGGCTCGCTCAGTCGTCGAACAGGAAGAGATTCAGCGTTAGCCGCCCGGCCAGCGGGTCCGAACTCAGCACCACCTCGGGCGGCAGATACGCACAGTGCAGCGTATTCCCCGCATAGACGAGCGCCCGGTTGAAGCGCGCCGGCTGAACCCCGACACACTCGTACAACGCCGTGTCGCCGGCAATGTAGGACGCTTCCGGCATCCCAAACGTCTGCACTCCGGCTTCCAGTTCCGTCTTGAACCGATCGAGCCGCGACGCATCGACGCTCTCGAACCCCGTCGACCGCTGCCGGTAAAAGGCGGTGCCGCCTTGCTCGCCATGCCCCAGGAACAGCAGCACCGCGATCCGCCGCGGCTCCACGCCATCGAAATGCGGCAGTCGCTGGATCGGTGCCAGATCGGTGGGCGCGGTTGTAACCAGCGAATAATAGGCTTCCGACACCGCCGGCGCCGGATCGAGACCGAAATGCTCCGCGAGCAACGGCGCGATCCGGCGGCGCATCGTTTCCGCCAGGCGAGGCGGGACCTCGGCCCGGACACCGGGATAATGCGGGCCGATCGCGGTCATCCGCAGGCTCGCCGCATCCTCGCGCAGCGCGTCCGGATCGGGCCAGAAATCGTCGATCGCGATCAGCGGACGCTGCTCCCGGCCCTGAAGATGCAGCGTGGTTTTCGGCATGACGGTCATCCCGGCCTTCATGCCGCGCGCGTGCTCGGAGAGGCAAGGTATTCGTATGCATGGTTGTTTCGACAGCCGCTTGGCGTCAAGCCGCACCGGCAGGATCGTCGTGCAGACAAGCGACGGCCAAGGGAGAGCCGCGTTTTGAACGAGAAACCAGTCCAGGGCTTTGCCGGTCTGTGGAATATCAGCTTCGGCTTTTTCGGCATCCAGATCGGCTTCGCGCTGCAGAACGCCAATATGAGCCGGATCTTCCAGACGCTCGGCGGATCGCTCGACGACCTCTCCTATCTATGGGTCGCAGCACCGTTGACCGGGCTGCTCGTCCAGCCGATCATCGGCCATTACAGCGACCGCACCTGGACCCGC
This sequence comes from Sphingomonas albertensis, assembly GCF_014358075.1. Lineage (GTDB taxonomy): Bacteria > Pseudomonadota > Alphaproteobacteria > Sphingomonadales > Sphingomonadaceae > Sphingomonas > Sphingomonas albertensis. The sequence continues at coordinate 57,952 of NZ_JACONT010000012.1, forward strand.
TTCGGCCGCCGCCGCCCCTATTTCTTCGCCGGCGCCGTGCTCGCCGCGCTCGCGCTGTTCGTGATGCCCGAGGCGAAAATGCTGTGGCTCGCCGCGCTGACATTGTGGGTGCTCGACGCCTCGGTCAACGTCTCGATGGAGCCGTTTCGTGCGTTCGTCGGCGACATGCTGCGCAAGGACCAGCACACCGCCGGCTATGCGCTCCAGACCGCATTCATCGGCGCCGGTGCGGTGGTCGGCTCGATCTTTCCGTTCGTGCTCGCGCGTCTCGGCGTGTCGGGCGATGCGTTGGCGGGGGTGCCCGATACGGTGCGCTACAGCTTCTGGTTCGGCGGTGCCGCGTTGCTGCTGGCGGTGCTCTGGACGGTCGGCAACACGCGCGAATACAGCCCCGACCAGATGGCGTCGTTCGCCGAGCGTGACGCGGACGAGGCACTGCCCGCACCGGTCCGCGCGCTCGCCAGTCGCGGCTTTGCGACCAGCATCGCCTGGATCGTCGCCGGCATAGCGGTGATCGCCGCTGTCCCCGAACTCGCGTTGCAGAAGGAAGTGTATCTGCTCGGCGGGTTGCTCGTCGCGTTCGGCGTCGCCAGCCTCGTCGCCATCGTGCTCGCGCGCGGCGGCAACACCGACAACGCGCTGAGCCAGATCGTCGGCGATTTCGGCGACATGCCCGACGTGATGAAACGTCTCGCGCTCGTCCAGTTCTTCAGCTGGTCCGCGCTGTTCATCATGTGGATCTTCAGCACACCCGTCGTCGCGCAATACATGTACGGATCGAGCGACGCGACGAGCGCCGCATACAATGCCGGCAGCGACTGGGTCGGCGTCCTATTCGCGGTCTACAACGCGGTCGCGGCGCTGGTCGCGCTGCTGATCCTGCCCCGGCTGGCAAAGCGGATCGGCCGCGTGAAGACCCATATCGCGTGCCTGCTGTGCGGCGCCGCGGGCTTCGCGAGCTTCCTCTTCGTACGCGATCCGACGCTGCTGATCGTCAGCGAAGTCGGCATCGGCATCGCCTGGGCGTCGATCCTCGCCATGCCCTACGCGATCCTCGCCTCCAGCCTGCCGCAGGCCAAGCTCGGCATCTACATGGGCCTGTTCAACATCTTCATCGTCCTGCCGCAGTTGCTGGTCGCGACGCTGATGGGCTCGGTGCTGAAGGCGTTCTTCCCCACCGAGCCGATCTGGACGATGGCCTTCGCAGCGGTCGTCATGGCGCTTGCCGCGCTCGCGATGCTGCGGGTTCCCGAAACTCGGGACGGCGTTGCGTGATCGGCGCTGCTCGCCGAGTCTGATCGCACGCGTTCCGACTTTGCCATTTTCGACCAACTGCTGCTAACGGCGGGTGATGCTCAAATCACGGATCAAGCGCCGCACGGTCGAGGGCGCTCACGCGGTCGCCGAACTTGCGGCCATCCACGCATCGATCGCCGCGCTGAACGACGAGGATCTGCTCGATCTCGCGGATATCTTCGCACGCGAGGCATCGGGAGCGCTCAAGACGATGGCCGCCGCCGAGATGACCAGGCGCGGCGTCAGCCTGTGAGTGCTCGCCAGATGCGCTGCCCGAGCGATCACGACGTGACGGCATGAAACAGCTCGCGTCCCGACTGCGCCGCCTCGACGATGCGCTCGCCGATCTGCCGCTCGAAGAACCGATGCTGCTGACCGAGCTGGACGGGTTTCTGACCGGCATATCGGTTTGCCCCGAAGCCATCCTGCCGGCCGAATGGTTGCAGGGCGTCTGGGGCTCCGACGACAGCGGCGTCGCGCCGTTCGACGACCCGCTCGACGTCCAGTGGTTTGCCGACGCGGTCATGGCACGCCATGCGGAGATCGTGCGCGACCTCGCCCGCGGCAAGCTGCGACCGATCTTCGACGTCGACGAGCGTAACGGCGACGTGTTGTGGGAGCTGTGGGTCGACGGGTTCGCCGAGGCGATGGCGTTGCGACCGGACGGCTGGGATGCGGTGGCGAACGGCGATGACCGGGACGCTGCCGCTGCGCTCGAGAGCCTGTCGAGGCTGATCGCTATCGCGCGCAACGAAAGCCCCCTCGATAGCATGGAGATCAACGCATTCGAGGATCGCGCGACGACCGATCTGGTCGATGGCGTCCAACGCCTGCACACGGCGCGATCGCGGCGCCAGCCGGACTCGCCGGCGCAGACGATCGGCGCGACATCGGCCAAGATCGGCAGGAACGATCCTTGCCCATGCGGGTCGGGCAAGAAATCCAAACGGTGCTGCGGCTAGCCGCTCCCATGTTCACCGGTACGACGCTGGCGAAGGCAACCGATCACAAGGGCGGTTTGCCCGTCAGATAAAGCTCGGTCGGCAGGCCGTCTGGCACCGTGGCATCGGGACGCGGTCTGGCCGCCGCTGCTTGCAGCCAATCGGGACCGCCGGGGCGGTGGCGCGTCGAGCCATCCGAGCGGGTCGGCACCTTGCCATAGACCGAAGGTCCGTCCCGGCCTGGCGAACCGCCGCCGAACGTCGCGGCGATGTTGCCATAGGTCGACGGGTCGCGCCCATCCAGGCTGAGGCGGTCGTTCAGATAGCAGGCGGTCGCCCAGGCTGTCTGCGGATCGGGAGTCATCGCGATGATCCGCTTGCCCCAGTACATGCGCAGATTGTTGTGCATCCAGCCGTCGATCAGGAACTGGCGCTGGCAGGCGTTCCACGTCTCGTCCCGGGTTTCGCCGTGGATCAGCGCGTCGAGCGTCTCGATATCGGGGCGCGGATCGCCCGCATGCGCTTCGAGCGTTTCCTGTGCCCATCCCGCGATCCGGTCGTACCGTTCGGGCGCTGTCAGGGCGCGCGCCTGATAGTGGAACCATTCGCGCCACGTCAGCAGTTCGTCGGCGAACTTCTCCTTGCTGGCGGCCGGCGCATCGGCGGCGTCGACCGTCGCCATCACTTCGCGCGGGCCGACCACGCCGAAGTGGAGATAGGGCGAGAGCATGCTCGCGCCGATCGGGTTGGTGGCGTCGTTGCGCGTTGCCGCGTAGGTCGGCAACACCGTGTCCATCAACCGCTCGAGATGTATCAGCGCGCCCTCGCGACCTGCTGGGAACATCGGGCTGACCGGCACACTGTGATCGATCGCCGCCGCCGCGACGAAGCGGTCGAGATCGGCATCCGAACACGCATCCAGCCGGTCCGGCGTATACGGCAGCGGTCCGTCATAGGGCGCTACCGTTGGTACGACATCGGTCGCTTCCTGCCAGTCGCTCCGCACCGGCTGATGGCGACGCCGAAACGCGGTGGTCGAACCGATGCCTTCGCCGAGCACGGCCGGCGGAACGAGGCATGCGGCGTTGACCGCGAAGACTGCGCGCTCGACGCGCTCCGCGAACCGCTCCGACTGCCATCGTGCGACGAAGGTCGGCTGGTCCTCGACCAGAACGGCAGCGCTGTCGGCCGCGAGGCGGTAGACCAGGCCCTTTTCGCGTGCCTTGGCTCGATCGACATACTGGATGCAGGCGACCCCGCGCTGACGACAGTCGCGTGCCAGATCGCGGCTTGCGCCGAGGATGAAGTGGTGCAGGCGATCGGAGGCGTAAGGATAATCCTCGCGCAGCCCGTGATAGACGAGGACAGGCAGGCCCAGCGCGTTGCCGAGATGGATCGCGGCGTCGATCACCGGATTGTCGCGCGCGCGCAGTGCCTGTTGCAGCCAGCACAGAACATAGCGGCCTCCAGGGCGGACATCGTGGGCGTTCAGCGCCTGAACGCGCGGCGCTTCGGACCAAGAGGATAACGAGTGGGGAAGGGGAGCGGGCATGGCATCTCAACCATCGTTGCGGCCCGCCGATCCATGACCGCGTCGATTGCTGCGCGGCGGTCAAACCCGGACTAGCGGTGCTGCGGCAAAACCAGGCGGACAAGCAGCCCCCCCAGTTCGGGCGAGCGACCGAGCGTGATCGTGCCGCCGTTCAGTTCGACGATTTCGCGGGTGATCGACAGGCCGAAGCCGTGCCCATCGCCGTGCTCGTCGAGGCGCCGACCGGGGAGCATCGCCTGCGCGATCGCGGTATCGCCGAGGCCGGTGCCATCGTCGGCGATCGAGAGCGAGAGGAGCGGACCGTCTGCCTCCGCGCCGATCGCGATTGCGCCGCGCGCGTGACGCCATGCGTTGTCGAGGAGGTTGCCGATCATCTCGTCCAGGTCCTGCGGGTCGATCGCAACGGCTAGGTCGGCAGGGATGGCGATCTCGAGCGCGATCGGGCGATCGGCGTGGATGCGGTGCAGTACTGCGACCAGATCGTCGACGGCGGGACCGATAGGAGTCCGGGTGCGGGCGCCACCGGTCGCGTCGGCGCGGGCACGGCCGAGGTGATGGCGAACGCGGCGGTCGATCTGGTCGACCATGTCGCGGACATCGTTATCGGCCCCTGCTTCGGCGAGCTTCAGCGAGAGCGCGGCGAGCGGAGTCTTCAGGCCATGCGCGAGGTTGGCGACATGCTGGCGAGCATGCGCAAGTCCGGCGGCGTTCTGGTCGATCAGCGCGTTGAGTTCGGTGACCAGCGGTTGCAGCTCGCCGGGTTGCTCGTCGGGGACGTGGCGTTCCGTACCGGCGCGGACCGCAGCAAGGGACGTGCGGAGATCGCGCAGCGGACGCAGGCCGAACCGGAGCTGGAGCAGCGTCGCCAGTGCGAGCCCGACGCCGAGCAGCGCGAGAGAACCGAGCAGCGGGATCATCGCCTCCCGCAGTGGTTCTTCGACGATCCGGCGAGGGCCGATCGCGGTGATCGTCACGGTGCCGCGCGGCGTCGTGACGTCCAGGGTGCGCGAGTGGAGGCGTTCGCCGCTGCGGTCGCGCGTGTCGCCGGCATGGAGTGCATGATCTTCGCGGCCACCGGGGCCGGGAGGACGAGGTGGCCCTTCGGGATCGGGTCGCGGTGTTAAGGGCGCTGCGTCGATTGGGGGCGCCGGCTTGGGAGCGGGGGGCGTGATCGGGGGCAGGGGGCGGGTCGTGCCGCTGTCGACCCGACCGGCGGGGCCTTCGACCTGCCAGGACCAGTCCGATCCGGGCAGGCCGAAATCCGGCAGGTCGACCGCGCGGGTCCGATCGAGGGTGGCGTCGGGTCGCACCGCGCGCGCCAGCACCGCGACCTGCGCATCGAGCCGCTCGTCGAGCCCACGCATCACGAAGCGCTCGAGCACGTTGCCGATCGTGATCCCAGCGAACAGCAGCGCGAACCCGGTCGAGAGGCCTGCAATGACGAGCATTCGCCCGAAGAGCGATCGCGGGACGAGGCGGAAGCGGGTCATCGCGCCCGACCGGATGGGCGAGATGATCCGTGTTTTACACGCCACCCCGGCGAAGGCCGGGGCCCAGTTGGAAAGACATTTATAATGGCGGACCGCGCTCCGTTAGCAACGTTCCCCAACTGGGCCCCGGCCTTCGCCGGGGTGCAGGCTATGGCCTGCATGATTCTCATCACGACCCATCCGCCGTCAGCCGGTACCCCCGCCCGCGCACAGTCTCGATCATCTGCGCGCCGATCTTCCGCCGCAACCGGCCGATGATCACCTCGATCGAGTTCGAGTCCACGTCCGCATCGCCCTCATAGACCCGCTCGATCAGGTCCGCGCGTTCGATCACCACCTCGCGGCGGAGCATCAGTGCGGAGAGGACCCGCCATTCGAACGCAGTGAGCTTCAGCGGCAAACCGTCGAGCTCGAACGTGCCGAGTTGCGCATCGAAGGCCAATGGCCCGCACGTCACGCGCGACGCGGCATGGCCGGCGGCGCGGCGGACCAGCGCGCGGAGACGCATCACCACCTCCTCGACGCGGAACGGCTTGACGACATAATCGTCGGCGCCGGCCTTGAAGCCCTCGACCTTTTCCGACCAGCCGTCGCGTGCGGTGAGAATCAGGACGGGGAGGTCGCGACCAGCCGCACGCCAGTCGCGCAGCACGGACAAGCCGTCGCGCTTGGGCAAGCCGAGGTCGAGCACCGCCGCGTCGTAGAGTTCGGTCGCGCCGAGGTGGCCGCCATCCTCGCCGTTGCTCGCGACGTCGACCGCGAAATGCTCCGCGCGCAGTGCCCGGGCCAACCCATCGGCGATCGCCGCATCGTCCTCGACCAATAATACCCGCATGCGATCGTCCCTATGTCCGAGACCACAACGGAATCTGAACGGCTTGGTTCAGCGGGCGTCGGCAGCGCGCGCCTAGAGAGTGATTCGTCAACCAACGAGAGGAAAGACGCAAGTGACCGAACATTCCCGCAGCGCCCCGAAGAAGGGCTTTAATTTTCGCCGCAACCGCCTGGCGCTCGCCGCCGCTGGCCTGCTCGCGGTCGGTGGTGCCGCCGGTGCCGTCACGGTCGCCGCCACGCGCCCCAGCGTGACCATGGCGCCCGCCACGCCGGTCGCGATCCGCTCGCTCCAGTCGAACGGCCAATCGGACGGCATCGTTACCATCCGCGGCACCGTCGCCGAGATCTACGGCAACAAGTTCGTGATGGCCGACCCGACCGGCCGCGCGCTGGTCGACCTGGGTCGTGAAGGCGAGGACGGCACTCTCGTCACCGCCGGCCAGCCGGTGACGGTCCAGGGCCGATTCGAGGATGGCTTCGTCCATGCCGCGTTCCTGGTCGGTGCAGGCGGCAAGGTGACCGCGCTCGGCCCCATCGGCGGCCCGCCGCGTGGTCCGGGTGGACCGGGTGGTCCGGGGCGTGATGGTCCTGGTGGCCCCGGCGGCCCGGGTGCGCCTCCGCCCCCAGCCGGCATGGCGCCTCCGCCGCCGCCGATGACCGCGGGTGCGGCCCCAGCACCGGTCGGTGCTGCGGCAGCTGCGCCAGCGCCAGCGCCGACGGCAACACCGGCCCCGCAGATTACGCCAGCAACGTGATTAGAATGGAGCCGGGTAAAACCGGCTCCATTTCCCGTTCCAGGCACCATCGAAGCCGCGCGGCAAAGACACCGTCATCCCCGCGCAGGTTTCACGATCCTGCCCCGTAAGGGGGAGGTGGCAGGCTCTTGCCTGACGGAGGGGGAGGTAAGGTGTAACTGCCGTTCCGTGTTCTCCCCCTCCGTCGCCTCCGGCGCCACCTCCCCCTGGCGGGGGAGGATTGGTTCAGCGGGCGATCGACGCGACTTTTGGGGCGGCGGTCTGGCGGGATTGCGTGGCGGGCTGGCGGACCCAGTAGCGGCCGGTTACCGCCAGTGGCAGCGCGAGTAGGAGCCCTGCGCCGACGTCCCAGACGCCGTCGCCGATCAATCCCGCGCCCAGCCCCGCGACGGTCGACACGCCCAGCAAAATCGGCAGCGCGAAGATCTGGCGGTTGGTCTTGTGGGTCATGCAATTTCTCCCGCCATCACGACTTCGCGGACGCGCTGGTCGCTCGGACCGCCGCGACGACGCAGCCAAAGATACAGCCCGCTGCCGAGCACGATGATCGTCAATATGTCGAAGATCGCCCAGACGATCTTCATCGCGAGGCCACCGTAATTTCCGAAATGCAGCGGCTGTGCGAGCAGCATCGCCTGCATGTACCAGGGCATCGGCACGACCGCGTCGAGCCGTCCGGTCGCGGCATCGACGAAGCCCGGCAGCAACAGCTTCGACGTCAGCGGCGTCGCACCCTTCAGGAACACGGCGTAGTGATGCTGGCTGCTGAAGACGACGCCGGGAAAGGCGATGAACTGCGGCTTCATCTCGGGCGCCTCGCGCTGCACCGCGTCGAGCGCCGCCTGCACCGACGCGCGCTGGGGCCCGAGCGGCGTGCGCGCCTCGCTGGCGATGACCTCGGAGAGGCCGTTCGCCTTCCAGATGGCGGTGATCGGCACGACGAAGGTGTTGATCGTCCCCGTCACGCCGACGACGCTCGCCCACACCAGCGTGACGATGCCGAGCAGATTGTGGCGATCGAGCCAGCCGAGTCGCTTGCTGCGTCCGCGCCGCAACGTGCCGAAGTCGAGCTTGGCCATGAACGGCGCGTAGAGCACGACGCCCGAGACGATCGCCGCGAAGAACAACAGTCCCATCACGCCGAGGAATATCTCCGCCCAGAAGCCGAGCAGCATGTCGGTGTGGAGTTCGAGGATGAACGCCATCACGCCCGGCACATAGGGCGGCATCTTTGCACCGGTACGCGCATCGAAGGCGTGGAAATGCATCGTCGCGGGCACTGCGTCGGGGGTCGGCCCAGTCGTGACGTAGACGATCGGCCGATCTTCGTCGAAGCTGATGTAGAGCGGCACCTCTCCGGGAGCCGCCTTCGCCGCCCGCGCAAGAACGGTGTCGAGCGAGAGCGACGGCGTGCCCGCGGGCAGCGTCGCCATCGGCGCGGGCGGGTTGATCCAGCCGTCGATCTCCTCCTCGAAGATCAGCGGCAGGCCGGTCACGCAGAGCATCAGGAGGAACGCGGTGCAGATCAGGCTCGTCCATTTGTGGACGAGATACCAGGCCTTGATCGTGCCACGAGTCATGCGCGGAACACGGTCATGATGGGGGAGAGGCGCTGGCGGATGATCACCGGCACACAGGTACAGATTTGATAACGATGTGCAATAGCGATGTGGAGGTAGGGTGATCCGTCAGATAATCCTCCCCCGCCAGGGGGAGGTGGCACCGCAGGTGACGGAGGGGGAGGAATGCGCAACCGCGGTGATCTTCACCTCCCCCTCCGTCTGGCAAGAGCCAGCCACCTCCTCCTTGCGGGGGAGGACCAAAGGTCAGGCGACTCCCGCGCCGCCCGTGACGCCGTAGACCTCACCGGTAATATAGCTCCCCTCCTGCGAGGCGAGCAGCACATACACCGGGGCGATCTCGACCGGCTGGCCGGGACGCCCGAAATGGCTCTTCGACCCGAACGTCTCGACCATCTCCTGCGGCTGGCCACCGCTCGGCTGCAACACCGTCCAGAACGGTCCCGGCGCGACGACGTTGGCGCGGATGCCCTTCTCGATCAGCTGCTTGGCGAGACCCTTGGTATACGCGACGATCGCCGCCTTGGTGGTCGCATAGTCGAGCAGATTGTCCGACGGATCATAGCCCTGCACCGACGCGGTCGTGATCACCGCCGCGCCAACGGGCAGATGCGGCACCGCGGCCTGCACGAACCAGTGCAGCGCATAGACGTTCGTCTTCATCGTCTGGTCGAAATCGTCAGTCGAGATATCGGCGACGGTCGGCCGCGTCTGCTGGCGCCCGGCGTTGACCACCAGCACGTCGAGACCACCGAACGCATCGACCGTCTGCTGGACCGCGGCACGACAAAACGCCTCGTCCTTCACGTCGCCGGGCAGCGCGAGCGCCTTGCGCCCCTCGGCCTCGATCAGCGCGACGACTTCCTTCGCATCGGCTTCCTCGGCGGCAAGATAGACGATCGCGACGTCGGCGCCCTCGCGCGCGTAGGCGATCGCGGCGGCGCGACCGATCCCGCTATCGCCGCCGGTGATGAGCGCCTTCCGCCCGCCCAGCTTGCCCGAGCCCTTGTAGCTCGTCTCGCCGTGATCGGGTTTCGGGTCCATCTTCGACGCGATACCCGGGGCTTCCTGCGGCTGTTGTGGGAAGGGGGGCTGCGGATATTGCGTACGCGGATCCTGCATCGTGAGCCGGTCGGCCATGGGAAGCTCCTGTCTGGGGGGAACAGGGGCAACCGATGGCCGATCGTTCAGGTTGCGCTCTACTTGAGCAGGATCAACGCCTTCGACAGCGTCATGTAGATCCCCCAGAGGATCGGCAGCCCGACCGCCAGCCACGCGAAGACGATCACCGGCGAGGTGCCGCCTTCCGCCGCGACCGTCCCGCCGCCCGCCATCGTCTCGACCGCGATCGGCCTCTCGTCCGCGGGCATGTGGAACTTCGCCGCGACCGGCCGGACGAACAGGTTCGCGACGAACCCGGCGACCAGCATAGCCGCCAGCACCCAGAAGATCGGCGGATAGATATCGCCACGCGGCACGCCCGCCGCGATCGCGCGGTCACGCATGTTCGCGACGAGCAACGGCCCGACCACGCCCGCGGTCGACCACGCGGTCAACAACCGGCCATGGATCGCACCGACATATTTCGTCCCGAACAGATCGGCGAGATACGCCGGCGCGGTCGCGAACCCGCCGCCGTACATCGAGGCGAGGATGCAGAAGACGAGGATGAACAGGCCGAGCGTCGTGCCCGCCAGCGCCGGTGCCGCCAGACCGTAGAGCAGCGCGCCGGCGACGAGGATGGTCGCGAACATCGGCTTGCGCCCGATCCGGTCGGACAACCACGCCCAGAAGAACCGCCCGCCGATGTTGAACAGGCTGATCGCACCGACGAACCCCGCGCCGACCGCCGCCGCCGCCTTTTTCTGGTCGTCGTCGAACGCGGTGAACAGCACGCCCGGCGCATCGATCAGGCGACCGCCGAACAGCTCCTGCAACATCGGCGAGGCGATGCCGATGATCCCGATCGAGGCGGAGACGTTGAAGAACAGCACCAGCCACACCAGCCAGAATTGCGGCGTGCGGTGCGCGTTCGACAGCGCGACGTTGAAGCGGCTGATCGAGGCCTTGGCCGATGTCGGCGCGGTCCAGCCCGCCGGCGCCCAACCCTCGGCGGGCACGCGATAGCCGATCGCGCCGGCCATCATGAACACGAAATAGACACTCGCGAGGACCAGGAACGTCTGCCAGACACCGACGCCTGTGGGGCTGGCGAAATGCTTCATCAACAGGTCGGCAAGCGGTCCGCCGATCATCGCGCCGCCGCCGAAGCCCATGATCGCCATGCCGGTCGCCATGCCGCGCCGATCGGGAAACCATTTGATCAGCGTCGACACCGGCGAGATATAGCCAAGCCCAAGCCCGATCCCGCCGATCACGCCCGACCCGATCCAGATCAGCCAGAGCTGGTGCATCGACACGCCGATCGCGGCGATCCCCATGCCGCCACACCAGCAGAATGCCGCGACGATGCCGGCCTTCCGCGGGCCCGCGCGTTCCAGCCACCCGCCCCAGATCGCGGCGGCGGCTCCGAGCACGACGAAGAACAGCGTGTACGTCCAGACGAGATCGCTCACCCGCCAGTCGCAGGTCGTCGTGGTCAACGCGCCGATCAGCGAGAGGTTGGGGCAGACGACCGGGTCCGAAATCCCGATCGCACGCGAGAGCGGCAGCCAGAACACGCTGAACCCGTACGCCATGCCGATGCACAGGTGGATGGCGAGCGCGCAGGGCGGCACGAGCCAGCGGTTGAAGCCGGGCGCGGCAACCGTGCGAGCCCGGCTCAAAAAGCCATCCGCGCCCGAATCTCGTTCGCCGTATTCCCGCGTGTCAGCCATGCCGCCCCCGTTTATTCGCTTATAATCGGGGACGATGGCCGATCAGGCGGCGAATGTCACCTCGAGCGGTTCGAACCCGTCGATCGTCGCGCGCACGGCTTGTCCCCGGCGGATCGGCCCGACCCCGGCGGGGGTGCCGGTGAAGATCAGGTCGCCGGGCGCCAGCTCGACGAAGGTCGACAGCGTCGCGATGATTTCGGGGACGCTCCAGATCATCATCGACAGGTCGCCCGCCTGGCGCGTCTCGCCGTCGATCGCGAGCGCGATACCGCCCGAGGCGGCGGGTACGCCCGGTGTCAGCGCCGCGACGGGGGCGGAGCGATCGAAGCCCTTCGCCATATCCCACGGCCGCCCGATCTTCTTCGCCGCCGCCTGCAGATCGCGCCGCGTCAGATCGACGCCGACGCCTGCCCCGAAGATCATCGCCGCCGCATCCGCGACCGCGACGTCCTTGCCGCCAGCGCCAAGCGCGACGACCAGTTCGACCTCGTGATGCAGGTCCTCGGTTTGGGGCGGAAAGGGCAGCGCGCTGCCGTTCTCCACCACCGCGTCGGCGGGCTTGGTGAAGAAGAACGGCTCCTGCCGGTCGGGGTCGGAGCCCATCTCGCGCGCGTGATCGGCGTAGTTCTGGCCGACGCAGAAGATCCGGCGTACCGGGAAGCGATCGGCCGAGCCGGCGATGGCGACGGTCGGGGCGGTGATCGTGGGAATGTGCATGATGGCTCCTTTTGCCGGCCTACATCGACGTCGGGCGCCTGCATTGCAACGACCGGCCGGCGCAACGGACCCGGAACGTCTGTCGGGTCGACGGGTTACCGCTAGGCACTAACCGGAGATACCCCAATGCCCAGCACCAACCCCGTGCGGTTCGATCCGTCGGTCGAAACGATCGCGCCCGACGAGCAGGAAACGCTGCAGAGCATGAAGGACTCGTTCCAGGAGATCCTGGAGACCACCTCGGAAGATTACGGCCATGCGGTCCGGTCGGTCCACGCCAAGGCGCACGGCATCGCGCGCGGCACCTTCACCGTCGCCGATGGCCTTCCGCCCGAACTCGCACAGGGTATCTTCGCGACGCCGGGCCAGCACGAGGCTATCATCCGGATCTCGACCAACGCCGGCGATATCCTCGACGACAGCATCAGCCTGCCGCGCGGCCTCGCGCTGAAGATCCTCGATGTCGAGGGCGCACGCCTGCCGGGATCGGAAGGCGACACGACGCAGGACTTCATCATGGTCAACGGCCCGGCCTTTTCCGCGGCGGACTCGAAGGCGTTTGCCAAGAACCTGAAGCTGCTGGCGAAGACGACCGATCGGTTCGAGGGCGTGAAGAAGGCGATGTCGGCCACCTTCCGCGTCGTCGAGTCCGCGCTCGAAGCGGTCGGCGGCAAGTCGGCGACGCTGACCACGCTCGGCGGCGCCAAGCCCGTCCACCCGCTCGGCGAAACCTTTTATTCGCAGACGCCGTTTCGCTTCGGCGACTATATCGCCAAGGTCGCGCTGTTCCCGGTCTCGCCCGAGTTGACGGGGCTTACCGGCGATCTGGTCGACATCACCGCGCGCCCGGACGCGTTGCGCGAGGTCGTCCGCGAGGAACTGGTCGAGCATGGCGGCAAGTGGGAGTTCCGCGTGCAGCTGAACACGGATCTTGAGAAGATGCCGATCGAGGACGCGTCGGTGGTCTGGGACGAGGCGGAGAGCCCGTTCGTGACTGTCGCCACGCTCGACGTGCCGGCACAGCTTTCCTGGGAGCATGGCGTCACCGATCATACCGACGACGCTCTCTCGTACAGCATCTGGCATGGGATCACCGCGCACCAGCCGCTCGGCGGGGTGAACCGCGTGCGCAAGGACACGTACATGCAGTCTGCAAGCTTCCGTGGTAAATTCAACGGCTGCCCGATGCACCAGCCGGCGAAGCTGGCGGACCTCGCCTGACATGACGATGGGGGGCCATACGTTGAAGCTATTCCACGTCAGCGACGTCCATTTCGGCGCGGAGGATCCGGCGGCGATCGCCTGGTTCTCCGATTGCGTCGCGCAGGAAAAGCCGGACGCGGTCATCATGACCGGCGACCTGACGATGCGTGCCACCAAGGACGAGTTCCAACAGGGTGGTGATTGGCTGCGGTCGCTCGGCGTGCCGGTGACGTTGGAGGTCGGCAACCACGACATCCCCTATTATTGGGACCCGTTCCGGCGGTTGTTCTCGCCCTATCAACGCTATGCCGCGGTGGAGCAGATGATCGAGCGGCCGCTGGAGCTGCCCGGCGTCACGGTGGTGCCGCTGAAGACGACCGCGCGGGCGCAGTGGCGGTGGAACTGGTCGAAGGGGCGCGTGAGCCCCGGCTCGCTCAAGCGCGCGCTGGCGATGATCACGGAGGTGCCGAAGGGCAATCTGATCTTCATCGGCGCGCATCATCCGCTGTTAGAAGGTGGAACGACCGGGACCGCGAAAACGCGTCACGGCGACGCGGCGCTGTCTGCGCTGGCGGAGGCTGGTGCGCATGCGGTATTGTCGGGCCACGTCCACGATCCGTTCGACATTCCGATCGAACGCGAAGGGCGGACGATCCGCATGATCGGTGCGGGCACCTTGTCGAAGCGCACCCGCGGCAGTCCACCCGCCTTCAACGAAATCCGCGTCGAGAACGGCCGTTTCGAGACGGTGCCGCGGACGCTGTAGTCAGCTCTTATAAGGATTGTTGAGCTCGGTGAGCCAGCCGGCGGCGGGCGGGCGCAAAGTGCTGCCGGAGGCCCGTCGGCGGCGCGCTTCGGAGACGTCGATCGGCTTCTGGAACGCCAGCCCTGCCAGCCCGCTCCGGACCCACACCACGTTGGCGGCGGCGGGGGCGACCGACCCGATCGCCACGACGACGACGGTGCCCGCCACGAGGTCCCCGGCCTGCGCGATGCAGACGCCGGTTTCCGAGATGTTGGTGACGCGGTGCTGGCTGGCGCCGTCCCGGTCGACGCGAAACACATCCGCGCTCAGCATCACGCTCGTCCGCGTTGCACGGGCAAGCGAGGGCGGTTTGTCGCTGGGATCGGTCGTCATGCTTTAAAAATGCCCGTGGTCGGTCCGAATTTCCAGAGCGTCGGCGATATTTCTGCGGAACGACGCCGTGGCGGACGACTATTTTTTGTCGCCGCCTTGCGTGAAATCGATCCGGATCTTGACCCAGGCGCCGATCATCGGCTTGCCGTTGATGCGGGGCGGGCGGATGCGGAACTGCCAGGCGCTCTGCCGCATCGCGCGGGAAAGACCCGAGCCGACCGGGGATTCGCCGAGCGACCGGCAGTTCTCGACTTGGTAATTCGCGATCGTCTTGCACGCGATCAATGCCCAGCCGCCCGGCGGCGCACCGTTGGGTAGGAACTCGGCGAGCTCGGCATGGGTGGGCTCGCGGTACCATTCGGCGTTGTACAGCCGCTGCCCGCCCGGCCCCTCGCCAGGACCATAGGCCGAACCACTGTCCTGACCCTTCCCCGTCCCGCTCCCCCCATCCCCGCCCGCGAGCTGGTCTTCGGGATGCACAGGCATCTTCGAGATATCGGCCGCATCGAACATTTCCATCCCGCCCAGCATCTTGATCGGCAGCGGCGGCGGAGATTTCGCCGGGGCAGGGGGCGTCTGCGCGGACTCGGTGCGCGGTGCCGCCCGCGGAGGGGAGCCACCGCTGGCGCGTTTCTGCTTGGTCGGCGACGGCGTGCGCTTCGCGGGGGTCGGCGTGCTTTGGTCGGGCGCTATCTGGAAGGTGACCGGATCGCGCCGTTCCTCCGGCTTGACGACGGCTGACGGGGCCAGTCGCAACAGCAGCAGGATGATCAGGATGTGCGCGATCACCGTCAGCACGAGCGCGGCACTGCGACGTCGCGTGGAAACGCGCGTCTCGCTCGACGAAGGATGGTACGCCGACCGCATCGGCCGTTCGCCTAGCCCGGCGGCGCTCGCCCCGCAACATGACAACGGCCTGATGACCAAGAGTTCATTCGCCGGGGGGCGGGGGCTGGGTCACCGCATCGTGGAGATCGGACGGCTGGCCACGTACGTCGTGCCCTCACCCTCGCCGCCTTCGGCGTCTCCCCCTCTCCCGATGGGAGAGGGAAGGAGCCCGTTCGAGCAAACGAAAAAGGCCGCCGCCCGGTGTCCCGGACGGCGGCCTTTTCCTTAGTCAGCGCCTAGGCGTCCGACGAAACCGATTACTCGGCTTCGTTCAGATACTCGCCGGCATCCGCGTCGGTGCCGGTGCCCGAGGTGACGACCGATGCGAGCGGGTCTTCACCCACGCCGCCTGCTTCACGCGGACTGCGTGCCAGTTCGGCGGCGTGCTCGTCGGCAGCCGACATCGGTGCCACGATCGACACCTCCGCCATCTTGCGCTGGGCGACGCGCATCGAGGCGTCGCGGCTGTTGGCCACGACCCGCAGGCGGTTGAGGCCTGCACCGGTGCCTGCCGGGATGAGCCGGCCGACGATCACGTTCTCCTTCAGGCCCATCAGCATGTCCTGCTTGCCCTGGACCGCTGCCTCGGTGAGGACGCGGGTGGTCTCCTGGAACGAGGCCGCCGAGATGAAGCTGCGGGTCTGCAGCGACGCCTTGGTGATGCCGAGCAGGATCGGCTTGCCCTGTGCGCGGGTCTGCTTCTTCTCGAGCTTCTCGTTGGTCGCGTCCATTTCCTCGCGATCGACCTGCTCACCCTTCAGCAGCGTGGTGTCGCCGCCGTCGGTGATCTCGACCTTCTGCAGCATCTGACGAACGATCGTCTCGATGTGCTTGTCGTTGATCTTCACGCCCTGAAGACGATAGACCTCCTGGATTTCCGACACGAGATACTCGGCGAGGGGTTCGATGCCCATCGTCTCGAGGATGTCGTGCGGATCGGGCGAGCCGCCGATCAAATTGTCGCCGCGCTTGACGTAATCGCCTTCCTGGACGTCGATGACCTTCGACTTCGGCACCAGATACTCGACGACGTCGCCGCCATCCTCTGGCTGGATGCCGATCTTGCGCTTCGCCTTGTAATCCTTGCCAAACACGACGCGGCCCGAGATCTTGGCGATGATCGCCGAGTCCTTGGGGATACGTGCCTCGAACAGCTCGGCAACGCGCGGAAGACCACCGGTGATGTCGCGCGTCTTGGCGCTCTCGCGACTGACACGGGCCACGACGTCGCCGCCCTGGACCTGTGCGCCGTCCTCGACCGACAGGGTCGCACCGATCGCCAGCATGTAGCGACCGCTCTCGCCCGACGTCTCGTCGAGCAGGGTCAGGCGCGGACGCAGATCCTCCTTCGACTTGGTCGCCGCGCGATATTCGATCACGACGCGCTGGGCGATACCCGTGGCTTCGTCGGTCTGCTCGGTGAGCGTCTTGCCCTCGATCAGGTCGACATACTTGATCGTGCCCGGGTTCTCCGTGATCACCGGCATGGTGAACGGATCCCACTCGGCCATCCGGTCGCCCTTCGACACGATGTGACCATCGTCGAACAGCACGTACGCACCGTAGGGGATGCGATCGACCGAGAGCTCGCGGCCGTCCATGTCGACGATCGCGATTTCACCCGAGCGGCTGAGCACCACGCGACGACCACGCTGGTCGACGATGACACGCAGATCGCGGAACTGCACCGTGCCGTCGGCATGCGCCTCGAGGTTCGACGTTTCGTTGAGCTGCGCCGCACCACCGATGTGGAACGTACGCATCGTCAGCTGCGTGCCCGGCTCACCGATCGACTGCGCGGCGATGACACCGACAGCTTCACCGATGTTCACGGGCGTACCGCGGGCGAGATCGCGCCCGTAGCACTTGCCGCAGACGCCGATCTTCGACTCGCAGACCAGCGGGCTGCGGATCTTGCACGACTGCGTGCCGAGGCCTTCGATCGTCGTGATCATCGGCTCGTCGAGCAGTGTGCCCGACGGGATGACGACCTTGCCGGTCTTCGGATCGACGATGTCCTCCGCGGTCGTACGACCGAGGATGCGCTCGCCGAGCGATGCGATGGTCGAACCACCCTGAAGAATGGCTTTCATCTCCAGCGCGCGGGTCGTGCCGCAATCCGGTTCGATGATGACGCAATCCTGCGACACGTCGACCAGACGACGCGTCAGGTAACCCGAGTTCGCCGTCTTCAACGCCGTATCCGCGAGGCCCTTGCGAGCGCCGTGGGTCGAGTTGAAGTACTCAAGGACGGTCAGGCCTTCCTTGAAGTTCGAGATGATCGGCGTCTCGATGATCTCGCCCGACGGCTTGGCCATCAGGCCACGCATACCGGCAAGCTGCTTGATCTGCGCCTGCGAACCACGCGCACCCGAGTGGGCCATCATGTAGATCGAGTTGATCGGCTTTTCACGGCCGGTTTCCTCGTCGACCTTCACCGCACGGATCTCGTCCATCATGGCGTTCGCGACCTGGTCGCCGCAACGGCTCCAGGCGTCGATCACCTTGTTGTACTTCTCCTGCTGCGTGATCAGACCGTCCTGATACTGCTGCTCGAAGTCCTTCACGAGTGCCTTGGTGTCGTCGACCAGACCAACCTTGGCGTCCGGAATGATCATGTCGTCCTTGCCGAACGAGATGCCGGCGCGGAACGCGTGGCGGAAACCGAGCGTCATGATCGCATCGGCGAACAGGACGGTCTCCTTCTGGCCGGTGTGACGATAGACCTCGTCGATCACGTCGCCCACATCCTTCTTGGTGAGGAGGCGGTTGACGGTGTCGAACGGCACCTTGTGGCTATGCGGCAGGCACTCGCCCAGCAGCATGCGGCCCGGCGTCGTCTCGTACCGCTTAAGGTACTGCTTCCCCTTCTCATCGGTCTGCGGAACGCGGCTGATGATCTTGGTATGCAGCGTCACCGACTGTGCGTTCAGCGCCTGATGCACTTCCGCCATGTCGGAGATCAGCATCCCCTGGCCCGGCTCGTTCTCCTTCATCATTGACAGATAATAGAGACCGAGGACCATGTCCTGCGACGGAACGATGATCGGCTTGCCGTTGGCGGGCGACAGGATGTTGTTCGTCGACATCATCAGGACGCGCGCTTCCAACTGCGCTTCCAGCGACAGCGGAACGTGCACGGCCATCTGATCGCCGTCGAAATCGGCGTTGAACGCGGAGCAGACCAGCGGGTGAAGCTGGATCGCCTTGCCCTCGATCAATACCGGCTCGAACGCCTGGATGCCGAGACGGTGAAGCGTCGGCGCACGGTTCAGCATGACCGGATGCTCGCGGATCACCTCGTCCAGGATATCCCAGACTTCCTTGCGCTCCTTCTCGACCCACTTCTTCGCCTGCTTCAGGGTCATCGACAGACCCTTCGCATCGAGACGCGCGTAGATGAACGGCTTGAACAGCTCGAGCGCCATCTTCTTCGGCAGGCCGCACTGGTGCAGCTTCAGCTCAGGCCCGGTCACGATGACCGAACGACCCGAATAATCGACGCGCTTGCCGAGCAGATTCTGACGGAAGCGGCCCTGCTTGCCCTTGAGCATGTCGGACAGCGACTTCAGCGGGCGCTTGTTGGCACCCGTGATCGTGCGACCACGGCGACCATTGTCGAACAGTGCGTCGACGGCCTCCTGGAGCATGCGCTTCTCGTTGCGGACGATGATGTCCGGCGCACGAAGCTCCATCAGGCGCTTCAGGCGGTTGTTGCGGTTGATGACGCGGCGATACAGATCGTTCAGATCCGACGTCGCGAAACGACCACCGTCCAGCGGCACCAGCGGGCGCAGCTCGGGCGGGATGACCGGAACGACCTCGAGGATCATCCACTCGGGGCGGTTGCCCGAATCGATGAAGCTCTCGACGACCTTCAGGCGCTTGATGATCTTCTTGGGCTTCAGCTCGGACTTGGTGACTGCGAGCTCTTCGAGCAGCGCGGTACGCTCACCAACGAGGTCCAGCGATTCGAGCATGATGCGGACTGCTTCGGCACCGATGCCGGCCGAGAACGCGTCCTCGCCATACTGGTCCTGTGCGTCGAGGAGTTCGTCCTCGGTCATCAGCTGGTACTTCTCGAGCGGGGTAAGGCCCGGCTCGATGACGATGTACGCCTCGAAGTACAGTACGCGCTCGAGCTGCTTCAGCTGCATGTCGAGCAGCAGGCCAATGCGCGATGGCAGCGACTTCAGGAACCAGATGTGCGCGACCGGGGCGGCGAGCTCGATATGGCCCATCCGCTCGCGGCGGACCTTCGAGACGGTAACCTCGACGCCGCACTTCTCGCAGACGATGCCCTTGTACTTCATGCGCTTGTACTTGCCGCACAGGCACTCGTAGTCCTTGATCGGACCGAAGATGCGCGCGCAGAACAGGCCGTCACGCTCGGGCTTGAACGTGCGGTAGTTGATGGTCTCGGGCTTCTTGATCTCGCCGAACGACCACGAACGGATCTTGTCCGGGGACGCGATGCCGATCTGGATCTGGTCGAACGTCTCGGTCTTGGCGACCGGATTGGCGAAGGGGGTCATCTCGTTCATATATTGATCCTTCCAACTCCCCTCCCGCAAGCGGGAGGGGAAGGGGCCCAAGCTCTCGCTTGGGAAGGGGTGGGCACCCGGTTCGATCTTGGCGCTCCATCACCGGCCGGGAGCCCACCCCCGACCCCTCCCGCGAGCGGGAGGGGAGCTAAATCAACCGCGTTACTCCGCCGCGATCTGGATGCCGTCGCTGTCGAAGCCGGGCTCCGACTGCTTCAGGTCCACATTCAGGCCGAGCGAGCGCATTTCCTTGACGAGCACGTTGAAGCTCTCCGGGATGCCGGCCTCGAACGTGTCGTCGCCCTTGACGATCGCCTCGTAGACCTTGGTGCGGCCGACCACGTCGTCCGACTTCACCGTCAGCATTTCCTGCAAGGTATACGCCGCGCCGTAGGCCTGGAGTGCCCAGACCTCCATCTCGCCGAAGCGCTGCCCACCGAACTGCGCCTTACCACCCAGCGGCTGCTGCGTGACCAGCGAGTACGGCCCGATCGACCGTGCGTGGATCTTGTCGTCGACCAGATGGTGGAGCTTCAGCATGTAGATGTAGCCCACCGTCACCTTGCGATCGAACTGATCGCCGGTGCGGCCGTCGAACAGGTCCGACTGACCCGACGTGTCGAGGCCCGCCAGCGCCAGCATCGCCGAGACATCGGCTTCGCGGGCACCATCGAACACCGGCGTCGCCATCGGCACGCCGCCCTTCAGGTTCTTGGCCAGCTCGACGATCTCGTCACCCGTGCGGGCGTCGATCTCGGCGTGATACTGCTCGCCGTACACCGTCTTGAGACGATCGCGGACCGCTTCCGGCATCGCGCCCGGCTTGGCATCCGGATTCTCTTCACGCCACGTCTCGAGCGCCGCGGTGATCGACTGACCCAGGCCACGTGCGGCCCAACCCAGATGCGTCTCGAAGATCTGACCGACGTTCATGCGCGACGGCACACCCAGCGGGTTGAGGACGATATCGACCGGCGTACCGTCGGCGAGGAACGGCATGTCCTCCGCCGGCAGGATGCGGCTGATGACGCCCTTGTTGCCGTGACGGCCGGCCATCTTGTCGCCTGGCTGCAGCTTGCGCTTCACCGCGACGAACACCTTGACCATCTTCAGCACGCCCGGCGACAGCTCGTCACCACGCTCCAGCTTCTCGCGACGATCGTGGAACTTGTCCGTGATCAGCTTGGCTGCGTCGTCATACTGGATCTTGACCGCTTCCAGATCGCTCTGGACCTTGTCGTCGGCGACCGCGAACTTCCACCACTCGTGACGGTCGACGCTGTCGAGCAGATCCATGTCGATCACGACGCCCTTCTTGACGCCCTTCGGCGCCGAGGTGGCGGTCTGATCGAGCAGCATCTCGCGAAGACGCGACCAGGTCGCACGGTTCAGGATCGAACGCTCGTCGTCCGAATCCTTCTTCAGGCGCTCGATCTCCTCGCGCTCGATCGCCATCGCGCGCTCGTCCTTGTCGATGCCGTGACGGTTGAAGACGCGAACGTCGACGACCGTACCCGACACGCCCGGCGGCAGGCGAAGCGACGTATCGCGCACGTCGCTGGCCTTCTCGCCGAAGATCGCACGGAGAAGCTTCTCCTCCGGCGTCATCGGCGATTCACCCTTCGGCGTGATCTTGCCGGCGAGAATATCGCCCGGCTCGACCTCTGCACCGATGTAGACGATGCCCGCTTCGTCGAGGTTGCGGAGTGCTTCCTCGCCGACGTTCGGGATGTCGCGCGTGATGTCCTCAGGCCCAAGCTTAGTATCGCGCGCCATCACCTCGAACTCGTCGATATGGATCGACGTGAACACGTCGTCCTTCACGATCCGCTCGGAGATCAGGATCGAATCCTCGTAGTTGTAGCCGTTCCACGGCATGAACGCGACGAGGCTGTTGCGACCCAGCGCCAGCTCGCCGAACTCGGTCGACGGGCCGTCGGCAAGCACGTCGCCTGCACGAACCGCATCGCCCACCTTCACCAGCGGACGCTGGTTGATGCAGGTCGATTGGTTCGAACGCTGGAACTTCATCAGCGTGTAGATGTCGACGCCCGACTTGCCGGCATCGATCTCGCCGGTCGCCCGGATCACGATACGCGCCGCGTCGACCTGGTCGACGATGCCCGCACGCTTGGCCGAGATCGCTGCGCCAGAGTCACGCGCAACCGTCTCTTCCATGCCGGTGCCGACGAACGGCGCCTCGGCCTGGACGAGCGGCACGGCCTGACGCTGCATGTTCGAGCCCATCAGCGCGCGGTTGGCGTCATCGTTTTCCAGGAACGGAATGAGCGATGCGGCGACCGAGACGAGCTGCTTGGGGCTGACGTCCATCAAGGTGATGTTGTCGGGCAGCGCCATCAGGAATTCGCCAGCCTGACGCGACGACACCAGCTCCTCGACGAACCCGTTCGACGAATCGAGCTCGGCGTTGGCCTGCGCGATCGTGTGCTTGGCCTCTTCCATCGCCGACAGGTAGACGACGTCGTCGGTCACCTTGTGGTCGACGACCTTGCGGTACGGAGTCTCGATGAAGCCGTACTTGTTGACGCGGCTGAACGACGCCAGCGAGTTGATCAGACCGATGTTCGGGCCTTCCGGCGTCTCAATCGGGCAGATGCGGCCGTAATGCGTCGGATGAACGTCGCGGACTTCGAAGCCGGCGCGCTCACGCGTCAGACCACCTGGTCCAAGTGCCGACACGCGACGCTTGTGGGTGACTTCCGACAGCGGGTTGGTCTGATCCATGAACTGCGACAGCTGCGACGAGCCGAAGAATTCGCGGACCGCGGCAACCGCAGGCTTCGCGTTGATCAGGTCGTTCGGCATGACCGTCGAGACGTCGACCGACGACATGCGCTCCTTCACGGCGCGCTCCATGCGGAGCAGGCCGACGCGGTACTGGTTCTCGAGCAGCTCGCCAACCGAGCGGACACGACGGTTACCGAGGTTGTCGATATCGTCGATTTCGCCCTTGCCGTCCTTGAGGTTCACGAGCGTCTTGATGACCTCGAGAATGTCCTCCGTGCGCAGCGTCGTCACGGTGTCCTCGACGTCGAGGTCGAGACGCATGTTGAGCTTCACACGGCCGACGGCCGAGAGGTCGTAGCGATCGGGATCGAAGAACAGACCCGAGAACAATGCCTCGGCCGTCTCCAGCGTCGGCGGCTCGCCGGGGCGCATTACGCGGTAGATGTCGGACAGCGCCTGCTCGCGCTCTTCGGCCTTGTCGACCTTGAGCGTGTTGCGGATCCACGGACCCGTCGCGACGTGATCGATGTCGAGCAGGTCGAGACGCTCGATGCCTGCCTGGTCGAGCAGTTCGAGGTTCTCGGCGGTCACTTCGTCACCTGCTTCGATGTAGATGCGGCCGGTCGACTCGTCGATCAGGTCGTATGCCGAATAGCGGCCGAAGATTTCCTCGGTCGGGATCAGCAGGTCGGTGAGACCATCCTTGAACGCCTTGTTCGCAGCGCGCGGGGAGATCTTCTGGCCGTTCGGGAACACGACTTCGCCGGTCTTTGCATCGACGATGTCGAACATCGGCTTCTGGCCACGCCAGTTCTCGACCTGGAACGGAACGATCCAGCCACCCTGGCCGCGGACGAACGTCACGCGGTTGTAGAAATAGTTGAGGATCTCTTCCGACGTCATGCCGAGCGCATAGAGCAGCGCCGTGACCGGCAGCTTGCGCTTGCGATCGATGCGGACGTTGACGATGTCCTTCGCGTCGAACTCGAAATCGAGCCACGAACCGCGATACGGAATCACGCGGGCGGCGAAGAGGTACTTGCCCGATGCGTGGGTCTTGCCGCGATCGTGATCGAACAGGACGCCCGGCGAACGGTGCATCTGGGAAACGATGACGCGCTCGGTGCCGTTGATGAAGAACGTGCCGTTCTCGGTCATGAGCGGCATGTCGCCCATGTACACGTCCTGCTCCTTGATATCGATGACCGACTTGGCCTCGGTATCGGGATCGACCTCGAACGCGGTCAGACGCAGCGTGACGCGCATCGGCGCGGCGTAGGTGATCCCGCGCTGGCGGCATTCCTCGACGTCGAACTTCGGCGGCTCAAGGACGTAGTCGTCGAAATCGAGATAGGCGGTGCCGGCGAAATCCTGGATCGGGAACACGCTGCGCAGCGTCTTCTCCAAGCCCGAGACGTGGCCGATCGACTTGTCGGAGCGCAGGAACTGCTCGTAGCTCTCGCGCTGGACTTCGATCAGGTTCGGCATCTGCACGACTTCGTGGATGTTGCCGAAAACCTTGCGGATACGGCGCTTTGCAGTGCCGTGTTCGATCGCCTTGGATGCCATAGGTTTTGTTTCGCCCTATAAAAACTGATCGGGTCAGCCGTAAATTCGTGCTTAGGAACCCCTAAGCGGGACGCACGTTAACGCAGAAAGGCCGCGCGCATCGTGTGCGGCGGCTCTCAGCGTATGAAACCTCGGTATCCAATACGATCGACACGCTGCGCGACGGCATGTCATTTCCCGGATGCTGTGGTGAGAGGCGGATATAGGCGCGGCACCGCGTTCTGTCAAAGGGCTGGTGTCGAAATGCGGCACGGTACGCTGCCGCCGGGCTCGTAATGGGTGGTTTTGGAACGTCGACAGTGACGAAAATACTATAGATTGTGGATCGCCTGCACCGCTAGGCGCATCCACAGTAACGCGTCGATCGTATACGCACGGGGGATACGACAGGATGAACGACAAGGTGGCAAGCGACAGGGTGATGGTCCAGGCGGCCTCGGACGAGGATCGCGCGAACTGGGCGCAGTTGATCGACGATCACAAGCGGATCGCCGAGCAATGCATCGTCCTCGCGGACCTTGCGCAGGGCTCGCGCGAGCAGAGCGGCCTCGCATCGCGAAAGCTGATAGAACTCGCGGTCACCGTCGCCAGGCACCTCGACCTCGAGGACGAAGTGATCGACCGCACGGTGGTGGCGATGGAGGCGAAATATTCGCCCGATACGATCGCGACGATGGAGGAGAATCTCGATATCCTCCGGTCCGATTGGAAAGCGTTCATCGGCCGCTGGTTGCCGGTGATCAAGCCAAGCGAATGGGAGAAGTTCGGCGTCCAGGCGGAGTCGATGCTCGATCGGCTGTCGAGCCAGGTGATGCTCGAGACCGAGATCCTGTACGACCACGCGTTGCGCGACGGCGTGGTGCGCCCGGGCGGAGCGGTGCTGCACTGAAACGGGCTGCGGGATTGCCGGTGAAACCGATCCTCCCCCGCGAGGGGGCGCGCACCGAAGGTGACGGAGGGCGAGGCAAGGGCCACCTCTGTTCCGTGTCCTCCCCCTCCGTCTGGCAAGGGCCAGCCACCTCCCCCTTGCGGGGGAGGATCAAATCCTTTGGCGTCAGCGTCGCTTCTTCTTCGACCGAGACGGCGGTGGTGCAACCGGCGTGGGTAGTGGCGGCGGTGCGCTGAACTTCACCACAAGCGGCACCACCCCCGGATCGGCCGGATACAACCGTCGCGCGCGCGCGAACACGAACCGCGCCTTCGGTGCCCCACGCGCACTACCGCTCGCCCCGACCCAGCGCCAATGCCATGGTTCCCACTTCACATGCTGCTTGTTCCCGCCCGGAAAGCTCTGTTCGAAGCCGAACCTCGGCGCGTTCAACCGTAGCCAACGCGCGGCAGGGGTCGCGGCCATGCACGCCTCGGCATCCGGACACCCGTTCGCCGGGCGCACCGCGAAATCCAGCGCATAGCCCGTCGAATGCTCGCTATACCCCGGCGGCGCGACCGAGATCGCGCGATCGGCCGCACTGCTGGTTTCGCCCCGGCAGAAGACGCTGCGCTGGCGGGCGATCGACCGCTGGCAGGACAGCGCGCGGAGCTGACCCATCACCGAGGGATCGCCCTGCGCCGCTGCGAACAGTCGCAACAGATCGGGCAGCATGTCGGCACGCACTACGCACGGATTGCCCACCGAATACTCCGATGGCAGCGTGACCAGCTCGCTTTCGGGCGCGTCGCCATAGGGCAAATGCCCGAACGCGCGGCCATCGGGCGCGATCGCCGCGCTCTGGCCTTCGCACAATTGTGCCTCGGCAACGGTCGGTGCCAGGACCAGCACAAGGGCAACTATACGGTGCAACATCGCGACGGCTCTGGCACGCAGGCGCTAATGATGGCAAGGGCGGCGCCATGCATGGTGAACGCGTACTCTTCCTCGACGGCGAGGCCCTGGTGATCGACAAGCCCGCTGGGCTACCGGTCGATCCGCCCCGCGATGGCTCGCTGAGCCTGGAAAATCATCTTGAGAGCCTGAAGTTCGGCTTCCAGCGCTGGCCCAAGCCCGTGCACCGGCTCGACCGCGATACGAGCGGCTGCCTGCTCCTGTCGCGCAATCCCAAGGCGCACGCCCGTTTGCAGCAGGCGTTCGAACAGGGCCTCGTCTCGAAGCGCTACGTCGCACTGCTCGACGGCGTGGTCGAGGGCACGTCCGGCCTGATCGAGATGGCGCTAGGCAAGGTCAGCACCGCCGAGACCGGCTGGCGGATGGTCGAGGATCCCGACGGCAAGAAGTCGCGCACTAAGTGGCGCGTGCTGGAGATCAAGGACGGCCGCTCGCTGGTCGAGTTCCTGCCCGAGACCGGCCGCACGCATCAGATCCGCGTCCATGCCGCAAGCGGCCTCGGCGCGCCGGTGGTCGGCGACGGCGTCTACGGCAAGGCGGATGGGCTCGGCATGATGCTCCATGCGCAGCGGCTGATCGTACCGCGTCCGGGCAAGCCCGACGTGCTCGCCGAAGCGCCGTTGCCAGAGCGGTTTGCCAAGGCCGGGTTTGCCGACGAGACGACGCCACCCGCTGACGTCGCTCCGGCTGCCGATGCGGTAGTGACGCCCGACTCCACCGACGGCTGAGAGCCGAGGGGAGGGGCTTAATGGTCGCGATCCCGATCACCCGGTCGATCTCGATCGACGACAGCGAACTGATCGAGAGTACGACCCGCTCGGGCGGTCCGGGCGGCCAGCATGTCAACACCACCGACAGCGCGGTGATCCTGCGCTTCGACGTCGGCCTCTCGCCAGGCCTGCCGCTGGCGGTCAAGAATCGCATCGCGGTGCTCGCGGGATCGCGCCTCACCCGCGACGGCGTGCTGGTGTTGCGTAGCGAGGGCTCGCGCTCACAACTGCTCAACCGCCAGGAAGTCCGCGAGAGGCTGGTCGCGCTGATCAAGGAAGCGACGATCGTCCCCAAGGCCCGCCGCGCGACCAAGCCGTCCAAGGCGGCGAAAGCACGACGGGTCGATACGAAGAAGGTGCGGAGCGGGGTGAAAGCCGGGCGCGGCAAGGTGCGCGACGATTGAGCGGGCCATGCCTATGAGGATCTCGTTAACGTCCGTCGGCCGGCCTAGCGCACGACCTCGCAATCCTCCCCCGCCAGGGGGAGGTGGCTGGCACTTGCCAGACGGAGGGGGAGGCACTCGATGTCGGATGTTCCGTGTCCTCCCCCGCCGTCGCCTGCGGCGCCACCTCCCCCTGGCGGGGGAGGATCGCCGCGTAGCCGTTGCGTCACCCCCAGCTTCTGCTGGGTGACGGATTTGAGGGAGCGTTAGCTGCCTCTCAATCAAGGAAGGCCGATGTACCAGTTCGATATCTCCGCCGGCACCAAGGCCGATCTCTACCGCGACCTGCTCGCCGCGCTCGACGCGCTCACCGCGGATGAGCGTGACCCGATCGCCAACATGGCTAACGCCGCCGCACTGGTGTGGGAATATGTCCCAGACCTGAACTGGGCGGGCTTCTACCGGCTGGTGCCCGAAGCACAGGGCGGCGAACTCGTTCTCGGGCCGTTCCAGGGCAAGGTCGCCTGCATCCGCATCCCGGTCGGCAAGGGCGTCTGCGGTGCTGCTGCCGCCACGCTGACGACGCAACTGGTCGAGGACGTGCACGCGTTCCCCGGCCACATCGCCTGCGATGCCGCGAGCCGCTCCGAACTGGTCGTGCCTGTGACGAAGGACGGTGCGCTGGTCGCGGTGCTCGACCTCGACAGCCCCGAACCCGCGCGGTTCGATGCCGAGGACGCCGCGGGGTGCGAGGCGCTGGCGGCACTGCTCGGTGAGCGCCTGTAGGACCTGATCCGTTTCGGGACGGTACGCTCGCTGGTGACTCCCCTGCGGCTTTGGTAAGCAAGCCGTTAAGAAATCCGGCGTTTGCGCGGGATAGGGTGGCGGAACCAGGGAGACGGACATGCGGAGCCTTTTGATCGCAAGCGCAGGGCTTGTTGTTGTCAGCGGCGCAGCGGAGGCCCAGCAGCAGCGCCCCGGCACCAGCTACGGCGTGCCGGGCACCACGATGCAGGCGCCGATGGCAAACCCCCGTCGCCCGGGACCTATCGCCGCGCGTCCGCCCGTCGTTCACACGTCCTACCGACCGGTCGGATCGCAGCAGGCCGCAACGCGCCGCCAGCCGCGCTGGGGCAGCAAGATCGGCGGGCGCTGGTGGGGCGGCGCCAACGCGCCCGGCGGTTGGGCTGGATACCGCCGCCCGCATCGTGGTTGGGCCGTGCCGACATATTGGAACGCGCCGCGCTTCTATATCGGCGACTGGCAGACCTATGGCCTTTCCCGACCGCCGCAGGGTTATAACTGGGCGCGCTATTACGACGATGCGGTGCTGATCGACTCGCGCGGATCGGTCTACGACACGGCGAGCGACATCGACTGGGATCGCTACGACTCCAACGGCTACGTGGCCGTGAGCCCCCGCGACTATGCCGCCAACGACTCGGTCTATGCCGGGCCGAGCGACCGCAAATACGCCGCGCCCTATGACGATCGCGGTGCGCCTCGGCGTGACACCGGTCTGGGTGGCGTAGCGATCGGCGCGGTTGCCGGCGGCGTCGCGGGCAACGTCATCGCGGGTCGCGGCAATCGCCTGGGCGGTACCCTGATCGGCGCTGGCATCGGTGCCGCGGTGGGGTATGCGATCGATAAGACCGAGGACCGAGGCCGACCTGCGCCACCGCCGCCTCCACGAGCACGCGTTTCAGGATACGGAGCCGGCTATCCGCCCCCGCCGGCCTACGCAGCCGAGTACGCACCGCCGCCGCCCGCTTATGCCGACGATTACGCGCCCCCGCCCTACGGCGCGGACTATGCCCCGCCGCGCAGTTACACTGTCGCGCCCGGTCGTACATGGGTCTCACCCGACGGCGCGACGACGGTCACGACGACGAGCGGCGGCGCATATCCGGCCGGTTCGACGACGGTGATCGTGCAGTCTGTACCGGTGACCACGACGACAACGACGACCACCGAATATTACGACGCGTCCCCTCGACGGAAGGTCAGGCGGCGGTAAGGGCGGCTCAGCCGAGCATGCCCGCGTAACTCTGCGGTGGCAGGGGAAGCGTCGCGCGCGCGGCTAGCCCGCCGAAGATCACCAGCATGAGAGCTCCGCCGCCGATCGTCAGCGTTCGCAGCGGCGGGGTTCGGTCGGCGAGCAGGACCACAGCCACCGCCGTCGCGATCATCGGCCACAGGTGATAGCGCAGATCCGAGGCGATGCTGAGGACCGCGAAACTCGCCTCCAGGGCAAGCGCGGACACCAGCAGCGCGGTGGCGAAGTCTCGGGTCGCGTCGCGTCGGCGGGACACGCACGTGGCCAGCGCGGTGATCGCGACGACGATCCACGCGATCGGCCACCCCAGCGGCGTCTCGACGAGTCCGGCGGTGATGCCTTCCCAGGTGCGGGCGGCGGCATTGGGGTCGGCGAGCCCGAGCGTGTTGGGCTCCGACGCGGTCGGCGGCGCGGCGCTCGGCCAGCGGAACGGCACGAGCCAGCGGTCGGTCGAGTTCAGATGCGCGAAGCGGTGCGTGGCGTAGGCGATCGGGTGATGCAGCGCCGAGGACGCCAGTGTGACGTAGAGCGTCGCGGTCGGCAGCGCTCTCAGCCGCGCCATCGTCGTCCCGCAATGCGTATCGTCGCCGAGCGGGTCCCAGAAGAACGGTTTCGCGCAGTGGCGGGCGATCACGGTCGCCGCTTCCGCCTGCGTCAGGCCGGTGGTGGTGCTGTCCGGCACGCGGGCAGCAATGCCGGCCAGGTCGTAAAGCGCCTGCGTCGCCTCGACGCCGCTGCGCTGCGCCTTGAGCAGTTGGTGATTCACGATCGGCGCCACGCCTAGAACCGCGACGATCGCGACCAGCCCGGCGGCGAGCTTGGCGACCGGATGTGCGGGGCGGGGCGCGAGGGTCACGACCAGCGGCACGACGATGAACACGGCGTTCGCCCGGACCAGCACGGCATAGGCGAGCAACACCGTCACCGGTATCCACATCGCGCCCGGCAAAGGGCGGCCCGCGAGACGCCACCAACCCACGATCCCGACCGCGGCGAGCAAAGCGCCGGCAAGTTGCGCGTCCTTGAGCACGACACCCTGCCAGCCGAGAAACGGGGGTAGAAGGCCGATGGCGAGGATCGCAAGCGCGCTGCGGGTGCGCCCGAGGCGGGCAAGCGCACCGGCGATCAGGCCGAGGCCGAGCCAGTAGTTGACGAGTTGCACGACGATCATCGGCTTCACGCCGGCGCCTAGCGGGGTGAGCAATACCCACAGCCGGACCATCGCCGGCGGGTGCCAGTCGTCGTATACCCGCGATAGCACCTGCGTATATTGCGCGACGGTGTCGTACATCGCGATGCCGGGCCAGAAGAGCGCGAGCGATGCCAAACACAGTGCTGCGGCCGTGATGCCGATGCTGCGGGATGAAATACGGCGCGCCCCAGTGTCGATCGGCATTGGCAGTTCCCGTACCCGGTTTGGCTGGCGCGGCCTTTCGACAGGCGCGGGCGACGGGTCAAGTCAATTAGGGCCGAAACGAGACGGTCTGCTACCCGGTGGCGATGGGCTGGGTATCACTCGACGTGATTCTGCCGATTGTCGGGATTCGGCGCCAGAAGCGTCGCGGGTGTTACCCTGGGTCCCGACTTTCGTCGGGATGACGGG